>NZ_JBITSN010000001.1:0-695188 GCF_044540975.1 Streptomyces sp. NPDC085927 | reverse complement strand
GCGGCGCGGGCCCCCCGCGGGGGGGGGGCGGGCCGGGGGGCCCCCCCCGGCCCCCCCCGGGGGGGGGGCGGGGGGGGGGGGGGGGCCCCGGGGGGGCCCCCCCCCCCCCCCCCCCGGCTCCGGGCGTCCCCGGAGCCGGCCGTTCTCTTGGGTGACCGGGCTGCTGTCCCCTGCCGTCCGGTCACTCGTCCGGAGCGAGGTCCCACGACGCACGGCACGATCCGCACATCGCATCGCTCCGGCGAGCCACGCGTGGTTCTGTCGGGCCCGCCCCTGGCTGACACGGACACCGGTACCAACGGCGCGATCCCGGTTCCGGTCACGCGTCGTACGGGTGAGAAAGGATGCGTACGTCTGTACCTGTAACGGGGGTCCAGTACCGGTGGCCGGGGCGACGGGCCGGAGGGCCGACGGGCGGACCGGCCGTCGGGCGGGCCGATGGGCGGACCGGGCGGTCCGTCGGCCCGGATTCAGATCCGGCCGCGGCAGAGCTCCAGCAGGGTCATCGCGAGCGCGGTGCCCGGCTTGCCCAGGGCGTCCCTGTAGTGGCCGAGGATCTCCATCTCGCGGGAGAGATTCACGCGTCGGCCGCCCGAGGCGATCCGTTCCTGCTGGATGACGGCCGACACGGCCATCCGTTCCTGGACCAGGCCGATGATCCGATCGTCGAGCGCGTCGATCCGCTCGCGTGCACCGGTGATCACGCCGGCGGCCTCGGCGGTGCGGGCGCCGGTCTTCTCGGTCCTCGTGGCTTCGGTGGTGGTGCTCATGTCGGGGGCTCCTCGTCGGACGGTGCGGAGTACCCCGGGGTGCCATGGTCCGAAAACGCCAGGCGCCCCGGACCTTGTCGGCCCGGGGCGCCTGGGAAGTTGCTTGTCAGTGGCTCAAGCAGCACGACCATGGCAGCCGGTGGGCCGGTTGCCATAGGTAAAGAGGAAGGTCGGGTGCGTGAGCATGGTTCCAGTATGCCGCGCGGTTCCCGGCCGTCCAACACGGATCGCATGCTGAGACGGACCTGTCGCGCGGTGCGGTTGCGCGGTGCTGTCGCGCGAGCTCCGGGAGTGAGGGGGAGGGCAGGCGCGTGCCTCCCGGTAGAATTGGGAGGCACCAGACTCCGCCCCACCGCCGGAAGGCACCTCGTGTCATCAGCGACTTCCGCTGCCCACGCGCCCGACACCGTCCTGGTCGTCGATTTCGGCGCGCAGTACGCCCAGCTCATCGCCCGCCGTGTCCGTGAGGCCCGGGTCTACAGCGAGATCGTGCCGAGCACCATGCCGGTCGCGGAGATCCTCGCCAAGAACCCGGCGGCGATCATCCTCTCCGGCGGCCCCTCGTCCGTGTACACCGAGGGCGCTCCCACCGTCGACCGCGCACTTTTCGAGGCCGGCGTCCCGGTCTTCGGCATGTGCTACGGCTTCCAGCTCATGGCTCAGAGCCTCGGCGGCCAGGTGGACAACACCGGCTCCCGTGAGTACGGCCGTACCGGACTGCACGTCTCCAAGTCGGCCTCCACCCTCTTCGAGGGCACCCCGGAGGAGCAGGAGGTGTGGATGTCGCACGGCGACGCCTGCTCCGCCGCTCCCGAGGGCTTCGCCGTCACGGCGTCCACGGACGTCGTCCCGGTCGCCGCCTTCGAGGACGACGTCAAGAAGCTCTACGGCGTCCAGTACCACCCCGAGGTCATGCACTCCACGTACGGGCAGCAGGTGCTGGAGCACTTCCTGTACCGGGGCGCCGGCCTGAGCCCGGACTGGACCACGGGCAACGTCATCGAGGAGCAGGTCGCCGCCATCCGCGAGCAGGTCGGTGACCGGCGCGCCATCTGCGGCCTCTCCGGCGGAGTGGACTCCGCCGTCGCCGCGGCCCTCGTCCAGAAGGCCATCGGTTCCCAGCTGACCTGCGTGTACGTCGACCACGGTCTGATGCGCAAGGGCGAGACCGAGCAGGTCGAGAAGGACTTCG
Organism: Streptomyces sp. NPDC085927; assembly: GCF_044540975.1. Taxonomy (NCBI): domain Bacteria; kingdom Bacillati; phylum Actinomycetota; class Actinomycetes; order Kitasatosporales; family Streptomycetaceae; genus Streptomyces; species Streptomyces sp. NPDC085927. The sequence goes on along the minus strand of NZ_JBITSN010000001.1, from coordinate 693,226 downwards.
TGGCCGCGACCGGCGTCCAGCTGAAGGTCGTCGACGCGTCGGAGCGGTTCCTGGCCGCGCTCAAGGGCGTCTCGGACCCCGAGGAGAAGCGGAAGATCATCGGCCGCGAGTTCATCCGGGTCTTCGAGCAGGCCCAGGCCGAGATCATCGCGGACGCGGGCCCGGCCGTGGAGTTCCTGGTCCAGGGCACCCTCTACCCGGACGTCGTCGAGTCCGGCGGCGGCAGCGGCACCGCCAACATCAAGTCGCACCACAACGTCGGCGGACTCCCCGAGGACCTCGAGTTCCAGCTGATCGAGCCGCTGCGCCAGCTGTTCAAGGACGAGGTCCGGAGGGTCGGCCAGGAGCTCGGCCTGCCCGACGAGATCGTCCAGCGCCAGCCGTTCCCCGGCCCCGGGCTCGGCATCCGTATCGTCGGCGAGGTGACCAAGGAGCGGCTCGACCTGCTGCGCGAGGCCGACGCCATCGCCCGCGAGGAGCTGACCGCGGCCGGTCTCGACCGGGACATCTGGCAGTGCCCGGTGGTCCTGCTCGCGGACGTGCGGTCCGTCGGCGTCCAGGGCGACGGCCGGACCTACGGCCACCCGGTCGTCCTGCGGCCCGTCTCCTCCGAGGACGCCATGACCGCGGACTGGTCGCGGCTGCCGTACGACGTCCTCGCGAAGATCTCGACCCGCATCACCAACGAGGTGCGGGACGTCAACCGTGTCGTCCTCGACGTGACGTCCAAGCCGCCGGGGACCATCGAGTGGGAGTAGTGCCCGGCGGGGAGCAGCGGCCGGCGGGGAGTGCTTCCCGCCAGGTCCTGCCCGTCCCATCGGCCCTGCCCGTCCTTGTCAGGCCCGCTTGAGCGTGCGCACCGGCTCACCGGGCTTCCAGACCTGGAGCACGAGATACGTCTCGTCCTCCACGTAGGTTCGTACGACCTCCGTCAACTCGGTGCGGAAGAGGTGGAACGGCTCCGGCGGTTCCACCTCTTCGGTGTACCTGTGCCGGGTGTCCTCGTCCTCGACCTCGAACGCCCGTCCGCTGATCCGGACGTCCCCGCCGCCCATGCCCGTGCCCGGGCCGGGGTTCGCCTGGAGCGCGAAGCGCGGGTCGCGGCGCAGGTCGAACGCCTTGAACGAGTCCGGCATCATGCCGAGCCACAGCTCGCCGCCCAGGAAACGCACCTCCAGACCGGTGGTGCGCGGCGCCCCGTCCTTGCGCAGGGTGGCGAGGACGTGGTGGGTGTACGCGACGAAGCGTTCCTCCACGGTCTTCGCGAGTTCGGGTTCGGCGGTGGTGAAGGCCCCCCAGTTCGTGTTCATGGGCCGAGTGTGGCGTGAATACCGGACGTCTTGTGTCGGGTATCCGCCGACTCCACCGGACGGGGGTCCTCCGGATGGCGGCTTCCGGAGGGCGGCTTTCGGGAAGTGGCCCTGAAGGTCTCGGGAAGGAGGCCTTCGACCGAGGATGCCTTCGGCCGGCACGGCGGGCACCGTACGGAGCGAGGGTGTCGGCTTTGTCACGTCACACCGGATCTTTACGGAATCGATCTGTCGCCCATGGCTGCACGACGGTAACTTCCGCACCATGCGACCCCCCTTGCAGGAGGACTTATGCACGGGCAGACCCCGCCCCCGCTTCTGCCGTTGCCCACCGACCGGCTGCGGTTCGCCATGCCGCCCATGCACGAGTCGGTCGAGGACGAGCGCCGGCACCGCAAGGAGCGGCTCGCGGGCGCGCTGCGGCTGTTCGGGCGGCTCGGCTTCGAGGACGGGGTCTCCGGACACATCACCGCACGCGATCCCGAGTTCTCGGACTGTTTCTGGGTCAATCCGTTCGGAATGCCCTTCCGGCACGTCACCGTGAGCGACCTGGTACTGGTCAACCGGGAGGGCCGGGTCGTCCAGGGCGGCCACCACGTCAACCAGGCGGCGTTCACCGTGCACGCGCAGGTGCACACGGCGCGGCCCGACGTCGTCGCGGTCGCCCACTGCCACTCGGTCCACGGCCGTGCGCTCGCCGCCCTCGGCGACCTGCTCGACCCGATCACCCAGGAGAGCTGCGCGTTCTACGAGGACCACGCCCTCTACAACACCTACAGCGGTGTCACCGTCGACGCGGACGAGGGCAGGCGCATCGCGGCCGCGCTCGGCTCCCACAAGGCGTTGGTGCTGCGCAATCACGGGCTGCTCACCGTGGGCGACTCGGTGGACGCGGCGGCCTGGTGGTTCGTGTCCATGGAACGCTCCTGCCAGGTGCAGCTCAGCGCGAAGGCGGCGGGCCGGCCCGTCCTGATCGACCACCGGCAGGCGGTGGCGACACGGGAGCAACTGGGTGGGGACCTGGTGGCCTGGATCAACTACCAGCCGATGTGGCAGGACATCAGCCGAAGTGAGCCCGACCTGCTGAGCTGACCGGAGCGACCAGGGGTTGGGGGAAACCCGCCCTGCCGGACGATATCGGCCATAAGGTAATTCTTGCTGCCGGGTCAACACGATGCCTCGGGCGTCACTCCCCCTGACCGGACCTGCCGGGCGGAGAGGGGTGGACGTAGGGCACAATTCGCTGTCATTGCAGGGGAGTTGCGTGCACCGGTGCAGGTGGCCGGGAACGTGACCGGGATCGTGAACGTGCATGTGGATGCGGGGAAGGCGGGCTTCGGGCGTGGCGGTGCAGGAGGCGAGACAGGGCGGCGCGGACGCGGGCGCCCACGAGGGCGGCTGCGCCTGCGGGGACTGTCCGCACGGAGTGCGTGAGGGGCATCGGCGCGCGGTCGCCGCGTTCCTGCTGAAACGCGAGGAGTTCGCGGCCGGACACGGGCTGCCCGCGGCGGTGGCCCACTCGGCCTCCGCCTCCCGCCAGTGGGTCTCGGAGGAACTGGCGCAGGCCGCCGAACTCGTCGCCCGGCGCGGCCGGGCCGAGGGCACGGCCTGGCTGGCACGCCTGTGGCGCCGGACGGCGGTGGTGGTGTGGTCGGCGGTCGTCCTGCTGCTCCTGGGCCAGGCGCTCACGGCGATCGGTCCGGGGTGGAGCGCCGCCCGCACGGCCGGACTGCTGGCCGCGCTGGTGGTCGCCGGTGCGCTGACCGCGGCCTCGTGGTTCCACCGAGCGCGCGGCGGGATCCTGGCCCCGGTGATCGGGGAGGACAACCGCCTCTCCACCTCCCGCGCGGTGGCGGCCGCCTGGGTCCTCTTCCTGGCCTACGCGGTCCTGGTCCTGGTCGGACAACTGGCCGTCGCCTCCGGGCACCGGGAGCGTGACGCGCTGATCGCGGGACTGGAACTCGCCCGCGGTGCGGGGGTGGTGACCGTCCTCGCCGTGGTGTGCGGGATCGCCGTGGTGGTACGGCGGGTGGTCGGACTTCGGGTGCAGGGGCAACGGCTGCAGAAGGTGCGTGCGGACCGGCCCCGGGCGGCCGATCTGCTGACCGACGACGCGGGCCGCGGCGGCTTCGCCGACATCCAGTACGTCGTGATCAGCGGCGTCGCGCTGGCGTTCGCGGCGGTGCGGCTGGCACGGCGGCCGGACCAACTGCCGGACCTGCCCTGGGGACTGGCCGTGGTGGTGCTGGTGTCGGCGGCGACCTATCTCGCCGGGAAGTACGCGGAGGGTGGCCGGCCGGTGATCCTTTCGGTGGTGCGGGCACGGGAGGCCGGCGACCTGGACGCGCCGATCCGGACCGGCGACGACATCGAGATCCGCGGGGCCGGCTTCGTCCCGCTGGGCGCCCAGGGAGCCGATCGGCTGGCCCGGATGGTCGTCCGGGTGGGGGCCGTGCACGTCCACGTGCCGCTGGTGCCGGTGGCCGGGGGCTTCGACAACCCGACGGACGCCCTGCTGACGGTTCCGGTCCCGGCGGACGTGGAACCGGGACGGGTCGAGGTTCAGGTCGTCACGGCAGCCGGGGTGGAGACGAACCGGTACGCGATCGACGTGACGGACTAGAGGCATCCTTCCGCCGCTGTCCGGCGAACGTCCGAAAAAATCCGAGCGGTCTTGGATTGATCCGCTGTTGATTGTCGTACGTATGGTCTGTTGAGGGGGGCTCGGTACGGCGGCGAGAGGCGACAGACGGCGATGACTCACGGTATGCGAGCGGATACGTACAGCCCTCACCTCGAAGGCGACAGAGACTGGCGGGACACCGCCACTCGGTACGCCCTCCTTCCTCTGCGAATCTTTCTGGGCGTCACCTTCATCTACGCGGGGATCGACAAACTCACCGACAGCGCGTTCATGAAGGACGCCGGGGCCGGGTCGATCGGCGACATGATGCGGGCCGTCCGCGATTCCTCGGCCATTCCCGCACTGGTCGACATGTCCCTGGAGAATCCCGTCGCCTTCGGTTACGCCATTGCCCTCGGCGAGTTGGCCGTCGGGATCGGAACCCTGATCGGTCTGCTCACCCGGGTGGCCGCCCTCGGCGGTGCGCTGATCTCCCTCAGCCTGTGGCTGACCGTGAGCTGGGCCGCCGAGCCCTACTACTACGGCAACGACCTCCCTTACCTCATGGCCTGGACTCCGCTGCTGCTCGCAGGCGCCCCCCTCCTCTCCGTGGACGCCGCCCTACGGTCGCGACGGCGCCGGCGGGTGGGGGACCACCGGTAGGACCCCGCTCCTCGAACGGGCGGGCCCGGCGGGTCCGCCCGTCCGTCCCGGCGGGGCGGGCCGCCCGCATCGGGCCCGGCCCGCCTTCCCGCCCACCCCATCGGCCAGGCCGCCTCGTCGGCCGGCCCCGCCAAGTCACCCCCCATCAGGTCACCCCGCCAGGCCGGGTTCTCAGGCGGGCGACTTGGCCCGGGTCTCCCGAGCGTCGGAGCGTTTGTGCCGCCGTATCAGTCCCGTCACCGCGGACACCGATCCGGCCAGGCACAGACCGCCCGCGACGACGGGGATCACGACGAACCACGGTGTCTCCCAGGCGCCGTTCGCGTCGCCCGCGTAGAGCACGGCGGCGAGGGTCAGGAAGAGCCCGGAGAGCAGCCTGCCGGGCTGGAACTCATGACGTAGCACGACTCACCTCCGCCTGTCCCGCGCCGACGTGGATGTCCAGCTCGAGCGTCCCCGTCTTCTCGGCGCCCGCGGCAGGCCGCAGGGTCACCTCCTCGTGCTTGCCCGGTGCCACGTCCACGTCCTTCTGCTTGTCGCCGGGAAGCTGGATGTCGCCCACTCCCACGTCGACGCTGAGCTTCACGGTCACGCCCTCGGGCACGATCACGTGGATGCGGCCCACGCCGACGTTCGCCCGGGTCGACACGGTCTCCCCCTCGGGTATCCGCACCCCGGACAGATCCAGGGTGCCGGTGCCGGTGCCCAAGTCGTAGGCCGGCCGTATCTGCGCGACCGAGGCCGGCTCCCAGGCGGTGCGCATCCACTCGGTGCCGATGTCCTTGGGCACGGCCGAGGAGGCGGCGAGCAGCCCCGCGGTGATGACCGCCAGGAGGATCGACCCCGCTCCGGTACGGCCCAGGAAAGCACTGACCGCCAGGCCGAGGCCGAAGACGGCGAGCGCACCCGCGAGACCGGTCTGCAGGCTGGTGCCGAGCGGCTGCTCCTGCCAGGTCAGGCCTGTGCCCAGGCCGGCCGCGAGCAGAGCGAGCAGGAAGATCCAGCCGCCGATCCAGCGGGGACCGCGCGGCTTCGCCGCCCGGTGCCGGGTGGGCGAGTCGCCGCGGGCGGAGGAGTGGGGATCGAGTCTGACGTCGATCCTGGAGGCGATGTCCGGATCCCGGGAGTCCCGGGGTCCCCACAGATAGCCCGTGCCGCCGATGTGCGTACCGTCCTTGACGATGGGGTCGCGCCACCAGGAGGAGAAGGCGGCGGGAACAGGCGGGGCCTGGGGCTCCGGCGGGGCGTCGGCGACGGCCTGGGCGGCGAGGGGGTCGGGGCTGGGGGTACCGCGCTGCCGCGACCAGTACCCGGCCCCGGCGAGCAGCAGGGAGAGCATCACGGCGAAGCTCAGCACCCCGCCGTTGTTCAGCATGGTGAGGAAGACACCGCAGCCGACCAGCGCGAAGAGTATGGCCGCCAGCGTGTGGCCGTCGACCCGGCCGGTCAGCAGCCTGCGGATCTCGTTCTCCTCCTCGCCCTCGTACGGGACGAGGAGCCAGGCGAAGCCGTAGAAGATGAGGCCGACGCCACCGGTGGCGGAGAGCACCGCCAGCGTGATGCGGAAGATCACCGGGTCCATGTCGCACTGCCGGCCGAGCCCGGAGCACACTCCGCCGAGCATCTGGTGCCGGCGGTCGCGCCGGAAACGGTGCGGCGGCTCGGGCACGGGTGCCTCGCCGGGAGGGTGCGGAGCTCCGGCGGAGGCGGTCTCCCCGGCCGCCGTACCGCCTGCCGCGCCCGAGGCGGACGCGGCATCCCGAGGCCCGGCGCCCTGGGAAGGGCGCGGGCCGGAGCCGGGTCCCGGACCCGTCGCGGCGTGCTGGTGATCTGTCATGAGTCCATGGTGACGGGCGAGCCGCCGCGACGGCAGTCGGGACGACCCTGGCCGGACCCTGATATCGGCCCTGAGGGGTGGCCGGGGAGCGTTCGAGGAGCCGGACCCCGGGAGATCAGGGGAGTCTCCGGGACCGACCCTGATGCCGCGGAACCAGGGGCCGTGTGACCATCATTGGCATGTCGGAAGCCGCAGCAGCGCCACTCGCAGAGCCGCGGCCGCCGCGCAAGCTCTACCGCAGCAGTGACGGACGCTGGCTCGGTGGTGTGGCGCGGGGGCTCGCCGGACACCTCGGGCTGCCCGTGATCTGGGTACGGCTCGTCTTCGTAGGCCTGTTCATGGCCGACGGCCTGGGCGCACTGCTGTACGCCGCCTTCTGGTTCTTCGTACCCCTCGGGGTCGGCGGCGTGGACGCGCAGAAGCCGCCCACGCCGGTCGCGACCGAGAGCTCGCCGGACGGCCGGCGCAGACTCGTCACCCGCAGACCGGACAAGGGCCAGATCGTCGCCCTGCTCCTCATGGTCGTCGTGGCCATGGTCTTCGTCGGCAATGTGAACCTGTCCAACGGCGCCAGGGCCTACCTCTGGCCGACCGTGCTCGTCGGCGCGGGCGTCGCCCTGGTCTGGCGGCAGGCTGACAACGCGCGCCGGGCCCGCTGGGTCGAGGTCGGCAGCCGCCGCCGCACGGTCACCCTGCTGCGGGCCGGCGCCGGCGTACTGCTGGTGACGGCCGGTGTGTCGGGCATCTTCGTCCTCCGGGGCTCCGGCGCCCACCTCGCGTCGGTGCTGCAGGCGGCCCTCGCGGTCCTCGTCGGGATCACGCTCCTCGCCGGTCCCTACCTCGTGCGTATGACCCAGGACCTCTCCGAGGAACGGCTGATGCGCATCCGCGCCCAGGAGCGCGCCGAGGTCGCCGCCCACGTCCACGACTCGGTGCTGCACACCCTCACCCTGATCCAGCGCAACGCCGACAGTCCGGGCGAGGTGCGCCGGCTCGCCCGCGCCCAGGAGCGCGACCTGCGCACCTGGCTCTACAAACCCGAGGGCACCGGCAAGGACGAGGCGGACGAGCCCACCACCCTCGCCGACGCCGTACGGCGCAATGCCGCGGAGGTGGAGGACAAGCACGGCGTCCCCATCGAGGTCGTCGTCGTCGGCGACTGCCCGCTCGACGAGAAGACCGGCCCGCAGATGCAGGCCGCGCGCGAAGCGATGGTGAACGCGGCCAAGTACGGTGGCGAGGGGGGTGCCGTACAGGTCTACGCCGAAGTCGAGGGAAGGACGGTCTTCGTGTCCGTCCGGGACCGCGGCCCCGGCTTCGACCTCGACTCGATACCCGCCGACCGCATGGGTGTCAGAGAATCGATCATCGGCCGCATGGAGCGCCACGGCGGCACGGCGCGGCTGCGCGCGGTGCCGGACGGCGGCACGGAGGTCGAACTGGAGATGGAGAGGGCGGAGAACACGTCATGAGCGAGCCGAACGAGCCGACCGAGCCGAACGGAACGGCGGGACCGGCTGCCCAGGCCGCCGGGTCCGCGCAGCCCACCGGCGGCGCCGGACGCCATGTGCGTGTCGTCCTCGTCGACGACCACCGCATGTTCCGCACGGGCGTCCAGGCCGAGATCGGACAGACCGAACAGACCGGCGTCGAGGTGGTCGGCGAGGCCGCGGACGTCGACCAGGCGGTCACGGTCATCACCGCGACCCGGCCCGAAGTCGTCCTCCTCGACGTGCACCTGCCCGGTGGCGGCGGTGTGGAAGTGCTCCGGCGCTGCGCCCCGCTGATGGGCAACACCGAGCAGCCGGTCCGTTTCCTCGCGCTGTCCGTCTCGGACGCGGCGGAGGACGTGATCGGCGTGATCAGGGGCGGCGCCCGCGGATACGTGACCAAGACGATCACCGGGGCCGACCTGGTCGACTCGGTGTTCCGGGTCCAGGAGGGCGACGCCGTCTTCTCCCCCCGCCTGGCCGGCTTCGTCCTCGACGCCTTCGCCTCGACCGACGCCCCGCCGGTGGACGAGGACCTCGACCGCCTCACCCAGCGCGAGCGCGAGGTGCTGCGGCTGATCGCCCGGGGATACGCGTACAAGGAGATCGCCAAGCAGCTCTTCATCTCGGTGAAGACGGTCGAGTCCCATGTCTCGGCCGTCCTCAGGAAACTCCAGCTCTCCAACCGCCACGAACTGACCCGCTGGGCCACGGCGCGCCGTCTGGTGTGACCGGCTCGTACGGCTTCATGTCCGTGAGCCGGTGAGCCCGGCCGTCAGGCCACCCGGGTGGCTCCCGCGAAGGGCATCTCGGTGAGCGGGGCGACGCGGACCGAGGAACCGGAGTTCGGGGCGTGGATCATCTGCCCGTTGCCGATGTAGAGGCCGACGTGGGTGATGCCGGAGTAGAAGAAGACCAGGTCGCCGGGGCGGAGTTCGGAGCGTGCGACGCGGCGGCCGGCGTTGATCTGGGCGTAGGTCGTGCGGGGCAGGGACACGCCCGCCGAGCGGTACGCGGCCTGGACGAGGCCCGAGCAGTCGAAGGTGTTCGGGCCGGTGGCGCCCCAGACGTAGGGGCTGCCGAGCTTCTGGTGGGCGTAGGAGACGGCGTCGGCGGCTCGGGGGCCGGGCGCCTGGGAAGTGACCGAGCCCGGGGAGGAGCCGGGGGCGGCCGGGCCGGTGCGGTCCGTGCCGCCGTCGGTGAGTTCCGTGCGCTGCTCGGGTGTCAGCCGGGACAGCAGACGGCGTGCGGCGTCCAGCTTGCCGGTGACCGTCTTCTTGTGCCGCTTCAGCTCCGACTGACGGGACGTCAGTGAGGTGAGTTCGAGGCGGGCGGCACCGCGCAGTTGCTCGATCTCGCGGAGCTGCTCGCGTACGCGTCCCACGGCCGCGTTCTGTCGGCTGCCCGCCCGCTCGGCGAACGCGGCGCCGTCCAGATAGCCGTCGGGGTCGTCCGAGAGGACGAGTTGCAGCGCGGGGTCGAGGCCGCCACTGCGGTACTGCGCCGCCGCGACCGACCCCAGCGCCGCTCGTGCGGAGTTGAGCCGGTCCTCCTCGCGTGCGGCCTCGTCCTGCAGGTCGTGCAGCCGCTGCCCGGCCGACTCCGCCTTCTCCTTCGCACCGTTGTACTTCTCGGTGGCGGCCTCCGCCTCCTGGAACAGCTTGTCGGCCTCGGCCTTGACCTGTCCCGGTGTCAGCTGAGGCTCGGCGTGCCCCGTCCCGTCGAATCCGGTCGCGGTGGCCGCGCCGGCGAGGGCGAGAGTGACGGCCCTGCGGGTCCTGCCGCCGCCCATCAGGAGCTGTCTGGGCTTGCGGTGTGCTGCCACGTGGACTCCACGTCCTTTCCCGACGACCGCCCGGTCCGTGCGCACGGCCGGCCGGATGGCTCGGCCGCCGCGCCTTCGGGCGGTGGTGTCCGGCTGCCGCCCCTGGTCCGGGCGGCGGTGGGGAGCCGGTCACCTGGTGGAGGACGCTATTCCGGGCCCGGACGGCCTGGTGACGGGTTGATCGGAAATGACGGGAGCGGATCGTTGGGTGAGCGCGGGAGATCGAAGGTGCGGGCCGCGGCCGTCGCCTTCCGTCAGCGCGATGATCAAAGCGCCGAATGAGAGGCGGGGCGGTGGGCCCGAGTGCTATGCGGCGCGCCGGGTCAGGAGACCGCGGGCCGGGGCGGTGTCGGGTGGCGGGCGGGGGCCTCGTTAGGCTCCGGCCTCATGGACGTACTCATCCACCTCTTCGTCGGCCTGCACATCATCGGCATCGCGTCGCTCCTCGGTGGCTTCCTCACCCAGATGAAGGCGATGGGCCAGGGCACCGCGCGCTTCGTTCCCGCCATGCTGCACGGTGCGCTGACGATGCTGGTCACCGGTGTGGTCCTGGTCGGGCTGAACCAGGCACAGGACTATTCCGTCGACAACATCAAGATCGGCGTCAAGCTGGCCCTGCTGATCGTGATCCTCGGCCTGGTCTACGTGAAGCGGGACGACGAGAAGGTGGACAAGAGCCTGTTCGGCCTCGTCGGCCTGCTGACCACGGCGAACATCTTCATCGCCGTGCTGTGGACCTGACGGGTTCCCGCACGGGCCCGGACGTGATCGCGGCCCGCGCCGAGGTCACCGCACCGACGGCGACCACCAGCCAGACGGCCACCGCGACCCACAGCAGCACACGCCCCGGGCCCTCGAGCCACGGGACGCCGACGGCGGCGGACGCGGACAGCGTCGCCGCCGCCGTCATGCCCAGAGGGAACACGGTCGCCCAGCGCCGCGCGTCGTACCGCGGCCGCGGCCGGACGGCCTCGCCGACCAGCAGCACGCCGTACCAGGCCAGGTCGAGCACCAGCAGGCCGACGGTCATCACGCGAAGGACACCGTGGTCGTCGTCGTTCCACAGATACAGCCGGGCGCTGTCGGCGGCGAGCAGCTCCGCCCCGGCGAGCGCCGAGATGGCGATCGCACCGCCCGCGACCCAGTGGTCCCCGGCCCCCCCGGTCACCTGCCGCAGGTCGAAGCGGGACAGGGCGAGGACGTAGAGCACCAGCCCGAACCAGAACAGCACCAGCGCCACCCGCGCGAGCCAGGCCGCCGACTCGGCCGCGGCGAGCGTCGCGGCCAGGACGGCGAGCCCCTGCGTGGCCACGCAGCACAGGAACACCGATCCGGGCATGCGCGGGCGCCGGCGTCGTACGGCCAGGACGAGCAGCGCCGGCCAGAGCACCGTGGCCAGCGCGAGCAGTGCCCCGGCGAGCGCGTCGTGGCCCAGCGCGGACACCCGTGTGCCGAGCACGGCCGTCGCGGCGACCGCGGTGAGCGCCCCCGGAGTCTCCGCCTCCGACACCCATCGCTCCCGTTCCCGCAGCAGCCGCAGGGTGAACTCCGCCGCCAGGCCCAGCCAGGCGGCGCAGGCGAGCACGAGGAAGATCAGCGAGAGGATCTCCCACCCCGCCAGATGCAGGGCCACCGACACGATGCCGGTCGCCATCACGGCGGCGCCGGCCGCCGGGGAACGCTGTGCCCACCAGGCGCGGAAGGGGGAGGAGGGGAGGGCGGGAGGGGCGGGCATGGGCCGATATTAGAAGAGCCCGCCGCGCCGGAAGGGTTCACCGCGCGGTGACCGGCCGGTCACCGTACGAGTGGCGTCATCCCATGGAGTACGGGACCGCACCGGGTCGCATCCCACCGCATCCGCACCGCACCGTATGCACACCGCACCAGGACGTGTCCCGGCCGTGCCCGGCGTCCGTCAGGCCGGGCGGACCACGCTGTGGATCGACGACTCGCCGTCGTAGAAGATCGACTCCTCGCGGACGTAGGTGCCGGGCTTCGGCGCGTGGATCATCATGCCGTTGCCGACGTAGATGCCCACATGAGTGATGTCGTCGTAGAAGAAGACGAGGTCACCGGGCTGGGCCTGGGACACCGCGATCGTGGTGCCGGCCTCGACCTGGTCGTAGGTGGTGCGGGGGAGGGAGACGCCGGCGGCCTTCCACGCGCCCTGGGTCAGGCCCGAGCAGTCGTAGGAGCCGGGACCGGTGGCACCCCAGACGTAGGGCTTGCCGATCTGCGCGCGGGCGAAGGCGAGGGCCTTCTCGGCCTTGGCCGTGTACGAGGAGTCCGTCGGGGCCGACGGCGTGGTCGACGTGGAGCCCGAGGAGCCGGAGGAGTCGGAAGTGCCGGAGGAGCCGCTCTCCGCCTGCCGCTGTTGCCCCGCCTCCTCCTCGGCCTCCTGCTGTTCCGCCTGCTGCCGGGCGAGCTCGGCGGCCTTGCGGGCGGCCTCTTCCTGCTTCTTCTCCTCGGCCGCCGCGAGCCGCGCCTTCTCCTCGGCGGTCAGTTTCGACATCAGCTCACGCGCGGTGCCGAGCTTCTTCTGGACCGTGGCCTTGGCGGTCTTCAGGTCGTCCTGCGAGTCGGTGAGCGTCGCGAGGCTCTCGGTGGCCTCCTTGCGCTTCTCCATCGTCTCGGACTGCTGGGTGACGTAGTCGTCGACCGCCGCCTTCTGGCGGCCGGTCATCCGGTCCATCAGCTGGTTCCGGTCGAAGAAGTCCTGCGGGGAGTCCGCGAGGAGGAAGGTCGCCGTGTCGGGGACGCCGGCACCGGTCCGGTACTGGGCGGCGGCGAAGGAACCCAGTTCCTCCCGCGCCTCGTTGAGCGTCTGGGTGCGCTTGGCCACGTCGTCGAGGAGGGTGTCGACGCGCTTGCGCTGCTTCGAGGTCTTCTCCTTGGCCGCGTTGTACTTCTCGGTCGCCGACTCCGCCTGGCGGTACAGGTCGTCGACCTTCTTCTCCACTTCCTCCAGGCTCGGCCGGTCGTCGTCCGAGGGTGCGGCGTCGGCCGTCTGGGAGAGGAGGGCGACGGAGGTGAGGGCCGCCGTGGCGAGAGCGGGGGTCCGTATGCCGGCCACGCGCGTACCCGGGGTGCGCGACTTGCGGTGCGACGCCAAGGGGGGACGACTCCTTCCAACGTTCCGCCGCGGGGAGCGGCAGGGGCTCCCCGGCCATCCTGGCCCCAGGGAGATTCGGGAGGGGTGCGGGTGGATGGGCCGGAAGGGCTGCCCTACGGCTGCTCCGGGGAGGGAGCGGGCCGATTCACCCCGGGTTCCCGGTGGGTCCCCGGTTCCGGCTGCCGCGGCGGCAGTGACGGATTCGGCGGAGGCCGCTCGCCCGGCGAGGTTCGCCGGTGGGGGTCGCACGGCCCGCCCGAACCGTAGCCAACTCATGTGCCTCGTGTGAAGGTTGATGGGTGATATGCCCGATACATTTTCGTGACCTTCTTCGTCACGTCACCCAGGGTGAGGGGGCGGTCCTCGAGGGTGGATGCGCGTCCGGACACCGGACGCGGGGCGGCGGCGGTCGCCGGAATACGGGGATGTTCCCGGGGTGGCCGCGGGTTGTCAGCGGGGCGCCCTAGACTCGGAGGGCGATGAGCAGCCTCTTTGACGACAGCTTCCTGGCGGACCTCCAGGCCCGGCGCGGCCCCGCGGACGAACCTCCGCCGCCACCCGAGGACGATCATGTACCGGAACAGGTTCCGGACGATCTGTTCGGCGGGAAGTTCGACGTGCCACCGGACCGGGACACCCACTACCGCGACGGCGCCCCGCGCCCGGTGCTGGACCCCGCGGCCCTCCTGGAAGGGCTGAACGAGAACCAGCGCGCCGCCGTCGCGCACTCCGGCTCTCCCCTGCTCATCGTGGCCGGCGCCGGCTCCGGAAAGACCCGCGTGCTCACGCACCGCATCGCGTACCTGCTCGCCGCGCGGAGCGTCCATCCGGGCCAGATCCTCGCGATCACCTTCACCAACAAGGCCGCCGGCGAGATGAAGGAGCGCGTCGAGCAGCTCGTCGGCCCGCGCGCGGGCGCGATGTGGGTGATGACGTTCCACAGTGCCTGTGTGCGCATCCTGCGCCGCGAGAGCAAGAAGCTCGGCTTCACGTCGTCGTTCTCCATCTACGACGCCGCCGACTCCAAGCGCCTGATGGCCCTGGTCTGCCGCGACCTGGACCTCGACCCGAAGCGCTTCCCGCCCAAGTCCTTCAGCGCCAAGATCAGCAACCTGAAGAACGAGCTGATCGACGAGGAGGACTTCGCCGCACAGGCGGGCGACGGTTTCGAGAAGACCCTCGCCCAGGCCTACGCGCTCTACCAGTCGCGGCTGCGCGAGGCCAACGCGCTCGACTTCGACGACCTGATCATGACCACGGTGAACCTGCTCCGGGCCTTCCCGGACGTCGCCGAGCACTACCGCCGCCGTTTCCGGCACGTCCTCGTGGACGAGTACCAGGACACCAACCACGCCCAGTATGCCCTTGTGCGCGAACTCGTCGGCACCGGCGAGGCACCGCCGGGCGCGGACGCCCTGCCGCCCGCCGAGCTGTGCGTGGTGGGCGACGCAGACCAGTCGATCTACGCCTTCCGCGGCGCGACCATCCGCAACATCCTCCAGTTCGAGGAGGACTACCCGAACGCGACGACGATCCTGCTGGAGCAGAACTACCGCTCCACGCAGACGATCCTCAGCGCCGCCAACGCCGTCATCGAGCGCAACGAGTCCCGCCGTCCCAAGAACCTGTGGACCAACGCGGGCACCGGCGCGCAGATCACCGGATACGTCGCCGACACCGAGCACGACGAGGCCCAGTTCGTCTCCGACGAGATAGACCGCCTCACGGACGCGGGCAAGGCCAAGGCCGGAGACGTCGCCGTCTTCTACCGCACCAACGCCCAGTCCCGTGTCTTCGAAGAGGTCTTCATCCGGGTCGGCCTGCCCTACAAGGTCGTCGGCGGTGTCCGCTTCTACGAGCGCAAGGAGGTCCGGGACGTCCTGGCCTACCTGCGGGTGCTCGCCAACCCCGAGGACTCGGTGCCGCTGCGCCGCATCCTCAATGTCCCCAAGCGGGGCATCGGCGACCGCGCGGAGGCCATGATCGACGCCCTCTCCCAGCGGGAGAAGATCAGTTTCCCCCAGGCCCTGAAGCGCGTCGACGAGGCGTACGGCATGGCCGCGCGCTCCACGAACGCGGTCAAGCGGTTCAACACGCTGATGGAGGACCTCCGTACGATCGTCGAGTCCGGCGCGGGACCGGCGACCGTCCTGGAGGCGGTCCTGGAACGTACGGGCTACCTCGCCGAGTTGCAGGCGTCCACCGACCCGCAGGACGAGACCCGGATCGAGAACCTCCAGGAACTCGCCGCCGTCGCCCTGGAGTTCGAGCAGGAGCGCGGCGAGGGCGCAGTGACATCAGGGGTTACCGCCCCGGGGGGCACGCTGGCCGACTTCCTGGAGCAGGTCGCACTGGTCGCCGACTCCGACCAGATCCCCGACGAGGACGAGGACGGTTCCGGCGTCATCACCCTGATGACCCTGCACACCGCCAAGGGCCTGGAGTTCCCGGTCGTCTTCCTGACCGGCATGGAGGACGGCGTCTTCCCGCACATGCGTGCCCTGGGGGAGACCAAGGAACTGGAGGAGGAGCGGCGCCTGGCGTACGTCGGCATCACGCGCGCGCGTGAGCGGCTGTATCTCACCCGGTCCACGCTGCGCAGCGCCTGGGGACAGCCGTCGTACAACCCGCCTTCACGTTTCCTGGAGGAGATCCCGGCCACCCACCTGGAGTGGAAGCGGACGGGTGCGACCGCGCCCGTGTCCTCCGGACCGGTGTCCGGGGTGGCGGCCTCGCTGTCGTCGTCCCGGTCCCGCTCGTCGGCGTCGGGCGCGTCCGGCTTCGCCACGCGCCGGGCCGCCGAGAAGCCGGTGGTGTCGCTGGCGGTCGGGGACCGGGTCACGCACGACCAGTTCGGGCTCGGCACCGTCGTCGCGATGAAGGGCACGGGCGGCAACGCCGAGGCGATGATCGACTTCGGGGACACCAAACCGAAGCGGCTGCTGCTGCGGTACGCGCCGGTCGAGAAGCTGTAACCGGGAGCCCGGCACGCCCGGAGCCCTCGCCGCCACGGAGCGGCGAGGGCTCCGGGCGATGCACAAGGTGAGACGGGGGAGGAGCGTCTGCCCCGGGACGGGCCGACGGCCGGACGGTTCTACGACGGCTCGAGGCCGTGGCTGCGGAACCACGCCAGGGGGTCGATCGCCGATCCGCCGGCCGGGCGGACCTCGAAGTGGAGGTGCGGGCCGGTCGAGTTGCCCGAGTTGCCCGAGAACGCGATCGGCTGGCCGGCCTTCACCGTCGTGCCGGAGGGGACCTGGTAGCTGGAGAGGTGGCAGTACCAGGTCTCCGTGCCGTCCATCGCCGTCACGATCATCATGTTGCCGTAGGCGCTGTTGTACTGGGTGCGGACCGTACCATCGGTCGCGGCCATCACCGTCGCACCGTACGAGACGGGGAAGTCGACACCGGTGTGCACGGACATCCAGTTGATGCCGGACTGGCCGTAGTAGGCGCTGAGGCCGTGCTGCGCGACGGGGAGCGCGAACTTCGGACGCAGCCGCTCCTGGCGGGCGGCCTCCTCGGCCGCCGCCTTGCGGTCGGCCACCTGCTGAGCCTTCAGGTCGATACGTTCCTGGGTACGGCTGGCCCGGTCGGCGAAATCGCCCGCCCCGGCAGAAAGGCTCTCGAGCTGGGTGTCGAGCTGGTTGTTGGCCACGGCGGGCTGTACCGGCTGCGTGTCCGCGGCGGCCTTCGTGGTCTCCTGACCGCCGCCTTCTTCCGCGAGATCACCGACCGAGGCCGCCGCGATGCCGGCGACACCCATGACGCACGCCGAGGGCACGGCCACCGTCAGCAGCGCGGAGCGCTTGGCGGGCGTACGGCGGCGGGAACGGGACCCGCCACGCGACGCCGCGCGTGGCGCGGGGACCGGGACCGACTCCTCCTGCTCGTCGAGCAGAGGGGCCACCGCGGGCAGCTCACCGGTGTCGTCCGAGGCGTCCTGAGGGGGCCTGTACGGATCGTCGTGGACGTTCTCGTAGGGGTCCGGCTCGTGCGGCTCCCGCCCGTAGGCCTCCTGACCGTAGGAGTCGCGGTCGGAGTCACCGGACTCCTGCGCGGAGGCCTGGGAATCGAAGGTGGGGGAGCCAGGGGCCTGCGAATCGAGGCCCGAGGCGGGGGAGACGGTGTCCGCCTGTGGAGCGGGATGCTGTTCGAACGTGGCCGTGGCCTGCTGGTCGAAGGGCACGGCCTGGTGTTCGTAGGGGTCCGCGTAGGCGTCCGGGACTGGTGCGACCGCGCTGCCGTCGGAGTTCCACTGCGCGGCGTCGTAGGCGCCGGTGTCGAAGGTCTGGGTGCCCCAGTACCACTGCTGGGTCGGATCGGCGGCACTCTGGGCCTGGTCGGGTTGGAGCCACGCGCCGGAGTCCCACTGGCCGCTCGCGTCGGGTGCCGCGGCCTGGTGCGGCACCTCCGGTGCCTGCTGCTGCCCGGTGGTCCAGGCGGTTGCGTCGTAGCCGCCGGTGTCGTAGCCGCCCTGCTGCTGGGCCGCGTACGCGTCGTAGTGCGCGGTGTCGCGGCCTGCGGCGGACCAGGTTCCGGTGGTGGTTCCGGTGGCGTACGCCCCCTGGTCGTGGCCGTTGCCGGGAAGGTCGGCGAAGAGGGGGTCGGCGGAGAAGGCCGTGGCGGCGTGGCCACCGGTTTCCGGGCCCGTGAGGGCGAAACCGTTGGCGTCGTAGCCGCCGTACATGGTGAAGTCGCCGTACTGGGCTTCCGGGGTGCCGTACGACGCGTAGTGCGCCGACGGGGCGTCGGAAGCCGGGGCCGGGGCCATGGTCCCCGACGGGTGACGGTCGTTCACCAACTTCTCTTTCGCCTCGACAACAGGGGCTGCCAGAGCAGTGCGGCGACTGTACCCGGCGGTATGCGGGCGCGACAATCTTCTGCAGGTTTCACGCGCGCAGGAAACGGGCATTCGGTTGTGTTTTGGCGGCGGTTAGGCACGGTCTTGGTTTTGTGTTCGAAACCTGTTCGAGATTTGTTGGGGTTCACGCCCTCAAGTCGGGCGGGCGGGACTGTCGTTGTTCGGGTGAGCACGCGATGTCGCCGTGGTGGTCGAGGGCGGACGAGTCGGGCGTGTCGGGCCGGGGCGAGAGGTGAGGGCGGGCTGCGTCAGGCCGTCCGCGCGCGACCGGTGGTCGGTTCCCCGGGATGCGCCGTGTCCAGTGCCTGCCGTATGCCGGAGGCCACCGCGGGGTGCACGGGCAGGGCGAGGTGGCCGACGCCGCTCACCTGCACGTTCTGCGCGATGAGGTCCTGGTGCTCGATGCGGGCCGCTTCCAGCGGGTCCATGATGTGGTCGAGGTCGCTCCAGAAGGCGACGAAGTGCGTGCGGCAGCCGGGCGCGGGGCGGGCGAGTTCCTCGATCACGGGTGAACCGGGGCGCATCTGGCGCACGATCGGGTGCGCGTTGGCCAGCGGCGCGACGCGGGTGCCGGAATGCGGGGTGCCCAGCGTCACCAGGGTCCGTACGCGGCTGTCACCGCCCAGGCGCTGCACGTAGTACCGCCCGATCAGCCCTCCGAGGCTGTGCCCGACGACATCGACCCGGCTGCTGCCGGTGCGCTCGCACACTTCCTCGATGTGCCGTCCCAGCAGTTCGGCCGCGACGCGTATGTCGCACGTCAGCGGAGAGTAGTTGAGCGACTCGATCCGCTGCCTGCCGTGCTGGGCGAGGCTGCGGCGCAGCAGCACGAAAACCGAGCGGTTGTCGATGAATCCGTGCAGCAGCACGACCGGGGGCCGGGCCTCCGTCGGCAGCTTCGCGGTGCCCTCCGGCGCGGGGGGTTCGGGGAGCGTGTCCCGCCGCTCCTGCGCCATGCCGACGGGATAGAGGAGGGCGTGGCCCGCGAGGATCGCGAGCTCCAGGGCGGTGGCTTTCAGCAGGGCGGTGGAGAGAACCGCCGGCCGGTTGGGCGCCAGTCGCCGGCAGAGCGGCAGAAAGGGGAGTGCTGCCTCCGTGACCTTCATGGCCGACCTCCTGTCGGCACGCGGAGGGACAGCTCTGTCCCCCGTGTGCCCTCATGGGGCATCACGACGAAAGCGGTCGACGCCGCGCGCGGCAGGCGCTTGGTGCGGCCGCGGTGCACGGCGACCTCGTCGCGAAATCCCTTATGCGCATGTTCCCACTGATGCCCGTGTGATGCATGGGCGCGAGGTTCGGATCCCGAGGTCCCGGAACGGTGCGCAGTGAACGTGTCCCTTTGTGTGATTTCCCCCTCGGTCCGCACCGCGAAACCGCCGGTTGCGGGATGCTGGCGATAACGTTCGTTCACTTCCCCGGCCGGTTCGGGCGGGGGCGCCCGTACCGCGGTGGCCCTGTCGGCGCAGTGGGCGGCGGAGTGTGCGGTGCTCGTGAGGGGTACCGGACGGCTGATGTGTGCGGTATGTGTCGGTACGGATGGATGGAGGCGCTTCATGGAGGCAGTGATGGGTGTGGCAGCCGGTCCGATCCGCGTGGTGGTGGCCAAGCCGGGGCTCGACGGCCACGATCGCGGGGCCAAGGTGATCGCGCGCGCCCTGCGCGACGCCGGTATGGAGGTCATCTACACCGGGCTCCATCAGACCCCCGAGCAGGTCGTCGACACCGCGATCCAGGAGGACGCCGACGCGATCGGCCTGTCCATCCTGTCCGGCGCGCACAACACGCTCTTCGCGGCGGTGATCGACCTGCTCAAGGAGCGGGACGCGGCGGACATCCTGGTCTTCGGCGGCGGGATCATCCCCGAGGCGGACATCGCACCGCTGAAGGAGAAGGGCGTCGCGGCGATCTTCACTCCGGGAGCGACGACCGCGTCGATCGTGGACTGGGTCCGCGCGACCGTACGGCAGCCCGCGGAGGCGTAGGGCCTGTCGTCCGGATCAGGCCGGGCTCGCGGGGCCCGGCACCGCGCCTCGGCACACTGCTGCCGGCCCCCGGGGGCCCTGCCTCGTGAGGGTGCGCGGGTCCGGGTTCGGGGTTCGGCGGGCTGTGCCGGGAAAGCGTGTCAGGGCTGGGCGGCCGGGTTCAGTTCCGCCAGCATCGCGGCACGCAGGCGCAGCGTGCTGACCAGCCGCTGGAACGCCTCCGACCAGTAGCCGCCGGCACCCGGTGAGGCGTCCTCCGCCTCGTCGGGTACGGCCAGGAGCGCATCGAGGCGGCCCGCCTCCAAGGGCTCGAGGCAGCGCTCGGCCAGGCCCATGACACCGCTGAAGCTCCAGGGGTAATTCCCCGCGTCCCGTGCGATGTTGAGCGCGTCCACCACGGCCCGCCCGAGCGGCGGCGCCCATGGCACCGCACACACACCGAGCAGTTGGAACGCGTCCGGCAGGCCGTGTGTCCCGATGAACCCGGCCACCCACTCCGCCCGGTCGGCGGCAGCCAGCGTGCCGAGGAGCTTGGCGCGCTCGGCCAGGGACACCGCCCCCGGGCCACCCGCCTCCGCGGCGGAGGGCTCGCCGAGCAGCGCCTGTGCCCACTCGGCGTCCCGCTGGCGCACCGCCGCGCGGCACCAGGCCGCGTGCAGCTCGCTCCGCCAGTCGTCCCCGACCGGCAGGGCCACGATCTGCTGCGGCGTACGCCCGCCGAGCCGGCGCGACCACGTACCCAGAGGCGCTGACTCCACCAACTGCCCCAGCCACCAAGACCGTTCGCCCCGGCCGGCGGGAGCCTTGGCCACCACGCCGTCCCGCTCCATGCCCGCGTCGCACTCGTGCGGCGCCTCGACCGTGAGCATGGGCGCGTCCCCCGTGTGGTCCACGGCCACGCAGGCCCCCGCCCGGACCGCCATACGCTGCGCGAAGGCCGAGCCGGGCAACGCCGACAGCAACTCGGCGGCCGTCGCCCGTACATTGCGGCTGCGGTCGCCGAGCGACTGCTCCAGGAACGGCTCGTCGTCCGGGCCCAGGCGGGCGCGCAGCGAGTCGAGGAACATCAGCCGGTCCTCGGCCCGCTCCGTCGCCCAGGTCGTCGCGAGCAGTTCGCGTGCGGCGGCGGGCTCACGGGAGCGCAGCGAGGAGAGCAGGGCGACCCGCTGCGCGAAGAGACCCTCCTGCCAGAGCCGCAGGACTCTCTCCGTGTCCCCGGGCCCCGGCAGCGACGTGTCCCCGCCCGGTGCCGAGCGCAGGGCGAACCGCCAGTCCGGGTTGAGGCGGGCCAGCCACAGGCCTCGCGGTCCCGCGAACCGCAGGGCCGCCGGCCGCAGATCCGTACGCCCCCGCGCGGCGTCGAGCAGGGCGGGCAGCGCCGGCGGGGGCGCCGCGAAACCGTGGGCGTTCGCTGCCGCGAGCCACTGGGGCAGCAGCTCCAGCAGGTCCGGGGCCGCGCCCCGGCGGCCACCGCCGGAGGCGCCGGAGCGGTCGGTGAGCAGCATCGTCAGCCGGCGGGCGGCGGCGGGCGGCAGCCCGGGACGCGGGTCCTCGGGCGCCGGCCGCGGACGCTCGGCCGCCCCGGCGGGGCACAGCCCGGCCCGCCGCCGTACGGTCGCCACGGCCGCTGCGTCCAGCAGGGCCGCCGGGGCGTTCGCACCGGATGCGGAGCCCGCCGGAGTGCGGCGATCCGTCCCCAGCAGAGCGGTGGTCACGAGGTCCTCCCAGACGTCCGGGAGGGACGAGGCCGACGAGTCTGACAAGGCCGACGAGGCCGACGGGTTCGACGGGTTCGATACGCCCGAGGTGTCCGCCGAGCCCGCGGTGTGCGAGACCGGGCCGGAGGGGGCGGTGCCGTGCGGGCCGGGCGGTGCCGCGGCGGTGACGGTCCTGTTCATGAGATTCCTTTCCGGCGGGTGTCCGCGAGCGGCCGAGGGGTCTTGCGCGCCGGGTGTGCGGCGATGCCCAAGGAGCGGCCGGGGAAGGGCCTGGCGAGGCGGCTCAGCACAGCGGCACCACCTCTCCGGGCCCCTCCGGCCAGGCCGCCAGCGGGGTGAATCCCCGGTGCCCGCACTCACCGAAGACCTTGACGGGTGCGCCGCCCGAAAGCGCGACGAGACGCCACAGGCCGGGACGGGAACGCGCGGCCGGAGTGAGCGGCAGGGCCGTGTCCTCGTCCGCGTCCGCGAGCTGCCAGGAGTCGCCGTCCGGGACCGGTATCACCCGGTCCAGGGTCACCGGCACCGAATCCAGCCAGGGATCGTCGCGCAGCGCGTCGCCGTACCGGGCGGTGGCCAGGGTCGTCGTCGTCCCCGGGGGCCGCTCGGCGGTAGGGGCGGGCGGCGCGAACTGCTCGCCCAGCGCCGCCCGCGCCTGCCCCGCTCCCGGGTAGGCGGACAGCTCCGCGTCCAGGGCCAGTCCCACCGGCAGCGCCGGTTCGGGGGCACGCCCGGCGGCACCGTAGGAGAGCAGCAGTGAGGTGCGCCGCGACTGTGTGCCGTACAGCCAGATCCGGCGGGTCGTCAGCCGCGCGTCCGCCGTGTCGTACTGGGCGAGGACCAGCCAGCGGTCGCGCACCGGCGGACCGTCCGCCGAGGCCGGCAGGCCGACGCGGGAGCGGACCGTCGCGGCCAGGCCCTCCGGCAGCCGCTCGCGACGCAGCCAGCCCTGATCGAGGAGGTGGAGCAGCGCGCACTCCTCCAACAGCCTGGAGGGCCATCCCGGACCCGTGCCCGGGACCGACCCCAACTCGCGCACCCTGGCGGCCAGTCCCTGCGCCTGGGCGTCGACCATCCGGGCCGCCGTCTCCTCCCACAGGCCGTACCCGGACCGCTCCGCCGTGGCCAGCCCGCCGCGGAGCAGGTCCGCCAGCCGCTGCTCCAGCTCCGACGCACCCGCCGTGACGCGCTCGGCGCGCCGCTCCGCCCTGCGCCGGGCCGCCTCCGGATCGGCGGGCCCGGACGAGGGGCCCGAGGGGGAGGCCGTGGCCTTCTTCTGCTCCGCGCGCCCGCGTCTGCCCTCGACCCACTGACCGGCCCACTCCGGCACCTCGGCCTGCGGCACCGCCCCTTCGTCTTCGTCACCCGCCCAGAGCAGCAACAGCCCGAGCGCGTGCTTGCACGGGAACTTACGACTCGGGCAGCTGCACTTGTACGCGGGCCCGGAGACGTCCGCGAGGTCGACCACCGTCCGGTACGGCTCGCTGCCGCTGCCCTTGCACAGCCCCCACACCGCCCCCTCGCCCGACCTGCCGGCCTCGGACCACGGACCGGCCGCGCCGAGCCTGCTTCCCGCCTTGCGCGACGCGGTGTCGGGCGCCAAGGCCAGCACCTGGTCCGCGGTCCAGCGCACCCCCTGCAAAGTCATGCCACCGAAGGTAGATCCCGCCACTGACAATCACCCCGGCGATTGCGTTTGCCCAGGTCACAGCGATTGTCAGTGGCGTGGTGCAGGGTGGTCGCCAGATCCGAACCGGCTGAGCTGGAGGGGGGACTCCGCCATGACTGTCTCCGTTGAACCGACACCCGTCGACCCGCGTCGGAACGGCTCCGCGGCAGAGGCCGAGGTCCTGCGGGCGCATGCCGAGGACGCCTTCGCCGCCGAACTCGCCGCACTGGCCGCGCAGGACGACCGCCCGCGGCCCGCCCGGTGGAAACTGTCCCCGTGGGCCGTCGCGACCTACCTGCTCGGCGGCACGCTGGCGGACGGCACCGTGATCACACCCAAGTACGTGGGCCCGCGCCGCATCGTCGAGGTCGCCGTCACCACCCTGGCCACCGATCGCGCGCTGCTCCTGCTCGGAGTGCCCGGCACCGCGAAGACCTGGGTGTCCGAGCACCTCGCCGCCGCGGTCAGCGGCGACTCCACCCTGCTGGTCCAGGGCACCGCCGGCACCCCGGAGGAGGCCATCCGCTACGGCTGGAACTACGCCCGGCTGCTCGCCCACGGGCCCAGCCGCGACGCCCTCGTGCCCAGCCCCGTCATGCGGGCGATGGCGGACGGGATGACGGTCCGCGTCGAGGAACTGACCCGTATCCCCGCCGATGTCCAGGACACGCTCATCACGATCCTGTCGGAGAAGACACTGCCGATTCCCGAACTGGGCCAGGAGGTGCAGGCGGTCCGCGGCTTCAACCTGATCGCCACCGCCAACGACCGCGACCGCGGGGTCAACGACCTGTCCAGCGCCCTGCGCCGCCGTTTCAACACCGTGGTGCTGCCGTTGCCGGAGACCCCCGAGGCGGAGGTCGACATCGTCTCGCGCCGCGTGGACCAGATCGGCCGCTCCCTCGACCTGCCGGCCGCGCCCGACGGCATCGACGAGATCCGCCGGGTCGTCACCGTCTTCCGCGAGCTGCGCGACGGCGTCACCGCCGACGGCCGGACGAAGCTGAAGTCGCCCAGCGGCACGCTGTCCACCGCAGAAGCGATCTCCGTCGTCACCAACGGGCTGGCGCTGGCGGCCCACTTCGGCGACGGCGTGCTGCGGGCCGGGGACGTCGCGGCGGGCATTCACGGCGCGGTCGTCCGCGACCCGGCGGCGGACCGCGTCATCTGGCAGGAGTACCTGGAGACCGTCGTCCGCGAGCGCGACGGCTGGACGGACTTCTACCGGGCCTGCCGGGAAGCCGGCGCGTGAACGGCCGGGGAGCGGGGCCGGTGCTGCTCGGGGTGCGGCACCACGGGCCGGGGTCGGCGCGGGCGGTGCGGGCCGCCCTGGAGGAGACCAGGCCGGAGGTCGTCCTGATCGAGGGCCCGCCCGAGGCGAACGATCTGATTCCGCTGGCCGCGGACGACGACATGCGTCCGCCGGTCGCCCTGCTCGCCCATGCCGTGGACGAGCCCGGCCGCTCGGCGTTCTGGCCGCTCGCCGACTTCTCCCCCGAGTGGGTCGCGATCCGCTGGGCGCTCGAGCACGGCGTCCCGGCCCGCTTCATCGACCTGCCGGCCGCCCACAGCCTGGCCTGGGGCAGGGACGAGGAGACGGACGGGGTGAACAAGGAGGGCACGGCGGACGAGGGCGACGACGGGGAGCGGGCGGCCGGCGCCGGGTCGGACGGCGAGGTGCGGATCGATCCGCTCGGAGTGCTGGCCGAGGCCGCCGGGTACGACGACGCCGAGCGGTGGTGGGAGGACGTCGTCGAGCACCGGGGCGTGGGCGAGAGGGGCGACGCGCTCGCACCGTTCACCGCCCTGGAGGAGGCCATGACGGCGCTGCGGGAGGAACACGGGAGCGGGGGACAGGGTCCGGCCCCGGATCCTGGCCAGGGTTCTCCCGTGGCGCCGGGACGGGACCTTGTGCGCGAGGCGTACATGCGGCTCCGGATCCGGGAGGCGCAGCGCGAGTCCGGGGGCGGCGTGGCCGTCGTCTGCGGTGCCTGGCACGTGCCCGCGTTGCGGCGGAAGGCCACCGTCGCCGCCGACCGGGCACTGCTGAAGGGGCTGCCGAAGGTCAAGGCGGACATGACCTGGGTGCCGTGGACGAACCGCAGGCTGTCCCGCTTCAGCGGATACGGCGCGGGCATCGACTCGCCCGGCTGGTACGGCCATCTGTTCGACGCGGTGGACCGGCCCGTCGAGCGGTGGATGACCAAGGTGGCGGGGCTGCTGCGGGCCGAGGACCGGATGGTGTCCTCCGCCCATGTCATCGAGGCGGTACGGCTGGCGGACACGCTCGCCGCGATGCGCGGCCGGCCCCTGCCCGGACTGGGCGAGACGACCGACGCGGTACGGGCGGTGATGTGCGAGGGCTCCGACGTGCCGCTGGCGCTGGTGCACGACCGGCTGATCGTCGGTGACGTGCTCGGGGAGGTGCCGGCGGCGGCGCCCGCGGTGCCCCTCCAGCGGGACCTCACACGGACCCAGCGCAGGCTGCGGCTGAAGCCCGAGGCCGCGGAGCGCGAACTGGAACTCGACCTGCGCAAGGAGACGGACGGGGAGCGCAGCAGACTGCTGCACCGGCTGCGGCTGCTCGCCGTGGACTGGGGGCGGCCGACGGCCTCGTACGGGAGCACGGGGACCTTCCGGGAGGCCTGGCGGCTGCACTGGGAACCGGAACTGTCCGTGCGGGTCGCCGAGGCCGGGATATGGGGGACGACCGTACGCGCCGCCGCGACCGCCAAGGCCGAGGCGGACGCCGTCGCCGCGCAGGGCCTGGCCGAGGTCACCGGGCTCGCCGAGCGCTGCCTCCTGGCCGCACTGCCCGACGCTCTGCCGACGGTGATGCGGATACTCGCCGACCGCGCGGCCCTCGACTCGGACGTCGGCCATCTTGCCCAGGCCCTGCCGGCCCTGGTCCGCTCGCTGCGCTACGGCGATGTGCGCGGCACCGGCACCGCGGCGCTCGCGGAGGTCGCCGCCGGGCTGGCGGAGCGGATCCTGGTCGGCCTGCCTCCGGCGTGTGCCGGACTGGACGCGGACGCGGCCGAGGAGATGCGGCGCCATCTCGACGCGGTGCACGGGGCGGTCGGCCTCCTCGGCGACGCGCCCGCACCGGGCCACGGGGACCTGCGTGCCCGCTGGGCGTCGGTGCTGCGCACGCTGGCGACGCGGGACACCGTGCCCGGGGTGGTACGGGGGCGGTCCGTTCGCCTGCTGCTGGACGACGGGGAGCTGGCGCAGGACGAGGCGGCCCGGCAGATGGGGCTGGTGCTGTCGTCACCGGGTACGGCACCGGCGGATGCGGCGGCGTGGATCGAGGGCTTCGTCGGCGGCTCGGGCGGCGGCCTGCTCCTCGTCCACGACGAGCGGCTCCTCGGACTGGTCGACGCGTGGCTGACGAGCGTGCCGACGGAGGCGTTCACGGACGTACTGCCCCTGCTGCGGCGGACGTTCTCGGCGTACGAGTCCGGGGTCCGGCGGACGCTGGGTGAGCTGGTCCGGCGCGGACCGGGGGCACCGAACGGCTCGGCGGCCACCGGATTCGGGGCACCGGGGTTCGCGCCCGGCCTCGACTCCGGTCGCGCGGACGCGGTCCTGCCCGTGGTGCGGCTGCTGCTCGGCCTGGACGAGGACACCCGGAGCGGTGAAGGCGGCGACGGGGACGCGCGCGCCGGCCTGGTCGGGACAGCGCGATGACCGGCGGACGGCACAAGACGCACAGCCGCAGGGCCCGCGTGCACAGGACACACGAGCACAGGACGAAGACCCCGGCACGAAGGACGACGGCACGAAGGGGGGACACATGCCTGCCGTGGTGACGGACGCGGAGCAGGAGCAGGAACGGCTGCGGCGGTGGCGGCTGGTGCTGGGCGGGGGCGCGGCGGACGGTACCGGACGCAGCCTGTCCGGGCAGGACGCCGCCATGGACGGAGCGCTCACCGCGCTCTACGGCAAGGAGGACGGGCCGCAGAAGGGAAGCAAGCCGCAGGCAGGGCAGGAGCGTTCGGCGGGGCTGGGGGCGTCCGCGCCGTCGGTGGCGCGCTGGCTCGGGGACATCCGGACCTACTTCCCTTCCTCCGTCGTCCAGATCATGCAGCGCGACGCCATCGACCGGCTCGGGCTCGCCACCCTCCTCCTGGAACCGGAGATGCTGGAGGCGGTCGAGGCCGACGTCCACCTCGTGGGCACCCTGATGTCGCTCAACAAGGCGATGCCGGAGACGACGAAGGAGACCGCACGGGCCGTCGTCCGCAAGGTCGTCGACGAACTGGAGAAGCGGTTCGCCACCCGCACCCGGGCCACCCTCACCGGTGCCCTCGACCGGAGCGCCCGCGTCGACCGGCCCCGCCACCACGACATCGACTGGAACCGCACCATCGCGGCCAACCTCAAGCACTACCTCCCCGAGTACCGGACGGTCGTGCCCGAGCGGCTCATCGGCTACGGGCGTGCCGCACGGTCGGTGAAGAAGGAGGTCGTCCTCTGCATCGACCAGTCCGGGTCGATGGCGGCCTCCGTCGTGTACGCGTCGGTCTTCGGGGCGGTCCTCGCGTCCATGCGGTCGATCGACACGCGGCTCGTCGTGTTCGACACGGCGGTCGTCGACCTCACGGACCAGCTCGACGACCCCGTCGACGTGATCTTCGGGACCCGGCTCGGCGGCGGTACGGACATCAACCGGGCACTGGCGTACTGCCAGTCGCAGATCACCCGGCCGGCGGAGACGGTGGTCGTACTCATCAGCGACCTCTACGAAGGGGGCATCCGCGACGAGATGCTCAAGCGGGTCGCGGCGATGAAGGCGTCCGGGGTGCAGTTCGTGACGCTGCTGGCGCTGTCCGACGAGGGGGCGCCCGCCTACGACCGGGAACACGCGGCCGCACTGGCCGCACTGGGCGCGCCGGCGTTCGCCTGTACGCCCGACCTGTTCCCGGAGGTGATGGCCGCGGCGATCGAGAAACGGCCGCTGCCGGTACCGGACCCCGTGTGAGGAGACGTGAGGAACGAGGAGGGAGGAGAGGCGGTACGACGGGCAGCCGCACCGCCGCCGGCCACGGTCCCGCGTCACGGGGACGCTCCCGTTCGTCACCGTGCGCCCTCCCCCGCTGCTTCCTGTTCGTCCCCGTCTCTCCGGCCTGGGCAGACCCGCCACGAGCGGGCCGTGCTCCCTCGGCCGACCATGTCCGTCCGGAACCCTTCGCGGTGGCGTGGGCCCGCCTGCCGGGTCTACCCGGCGCCCTCCGCGTGCGGACATTCCGAGCCCTGGACCTCCCGAGCCGGATGCCGCCCGCGCAGCCCGTACGTTCTGCACGGCTTCGCGCCGCACGTGTCACATACGTCATATATGCCATGAACGCCGCGTCGCCCCGCGCGCCCATGCCGCACTCCGCGCGCCGGGCGGCATGTTCCGCCCGGCGCGCACGAAATCTGACTCGTGAGTAAGGGAGAATCCAGGGGATCCCGCCACGGGCGACCGAAGGCTCTCGGCTTGTCCGGCCGTAAAACCCGTGGACGGGGTGAGCCGGCCCCATTGGGGTGGGAGCCGGGCATCCGGCACCTCGGAGAGCGGGGGCACCCCTGCCTCTCCGGGTGTGCGGCGAGCCTCACCGGGTCAACCCCAGCCCGGTGAGGCCACTCATCGGTGGCACTCTGTGTCACCAATCCGGGCATCATGTGACAGGTATCACCGCTCAGGTGTGACCCCGCGATTTAGAGAGGCCACGCAACCGGCGATAGCCTGCGAGGTGGACATGCCGCGCGCTCGGTCACCGTGTGCGCTTCCCTTGTGACACAGCGGACGTCGTCACGTTGCCCTTCGCGGCACGCCCACGCATCAACGAACCGCGAGATCACTGATAGGGACGGAAGCGCGTGGACCTGTTCGAGTACCAGGCGAGGGACCTCTTCGCCAAGCACGATGTACCGGTGCTGGCCGGTGAAGTCATCGACACGCCTGAGGCGGCGCGCGAGATCACCGAGCGTCTTGGCGGCAAGTCCGTCGTCAAGGCGCAGGTGAAGGTCGGTGGCCGCGGCAAGGCCGGTGGCGTGAAGCTGGCCGCAACCCCGGACGAGGCCGTCGCCCGCGCGACGGACATTCTCGGCATGGACATCAAGGGCCACACGGTCCACAAGGTGATGATCGCCGAGACCGCTCCGGAGATCGTCGAGGAGTACTACGTCTCCTTCCTCCTCGACCGTGCCAACCGCACATTCCTCTCCATCGCGTCCGTCGAGGGCGGCATGGACATCGAGGAGGTGGCGGCCACCCGTCCGGAGGCCGTCGCCAAGACGCCGATCGACGCCAACGAGGGCGTGACCCCCGAGAAGGCGCGCGAGATCGTCGAGGCCGCGAAGTTCCCGGCCGAGGTGGCCGGCAAGGTCGCCGACATCCTCGTCACCCTGTGGAAGACCTTCATCGCCGAGGACGCGCTCCTCGTCGAGGTCAACCCGCTGGCCAAGGTCGCCTCCGGTGACGTCCTCGCCCTCGACGGCAAGGTCACCCTGGACGACAACGCCGAGTTCCGTCACCCCGACCACGAGGCCCTCCAGGACAAGGCCGCGGCCAACCCGCTCGAGGCCGCCGCCAAGGAGAAGAACCTCAACTACGTCAAGCTCGACGGCGAGGTCGGCATCATCGGCAACGGCGCGGGGCTCGTGATGAGCACCCTGGACGTCGTCGCCTACGCCGGTGAGGCGCACGGCGGCGTGAAGCCCGCCAACTTCCTCGACATCGGCGGTGGCGCCTCCGCCGCCGTCATGGCGAACGGCCTGGAGATCATCCTCGGCGACCCGGACGTCAAGTCCGTGTTCGTCAACGTCTTCGGTGGCATCACCGCCTGCGACGAGGTCGCCAACGGCATCGTGCAGGCGCTGCAGCTGCTCGCGGACAAGGGTGAGGAAGTCACCAAGCCGCTGGTCGTGCGTCTGGACGGCAACAACGCCGAACTGGGTCGCAGGATCCTCTCCGACGCCAACCACCCGCTCGTGCAGCGCGTGGACACCATGGACGGCGCGGCCGACAAGGCCGCCGAGCTCGCGGCTGCGAAGTAAGGGACGAGGGACTAAACAGCCATGGCTATTTTCCTCAACAAGGATTCCAAGGTCATCGTCCAGGGCATGACCGGTGCCACCGGCATGAAGCACACCAAGCTCATGCTGGCCGACGGTACGAACATCGTCGGCGGTGTGAACCCGCGCAAGGCGGGCACCTCCGTCGACATCGACGGCAACGAGATCCCGGTCTTCGGTACGGTCGCCGAGGCGATCGAGAAGACCGGTGCGAACGTATCCGTCCTGTTCGTACCGCCGGCGTTCGCGAAGGCCGCCGTCGTCGAGGCCATCGACGCCGAGATCCCGCTCGCGGTCGTCATCACCGAGGGCATCGCGGTCCACGACTCGGCCGCGTTCTACGCGTACGCCGTGTCGCAGGGCAACAAGACCCGGATCATCGGCCCGAACTGCCCCGGTCTGATCAGCCCGGGCCAGTCGAACGCCGGCATCATCCCGGGCGACATCACCAAGCCGGGCCGCATCGGCCTGGTCTCGAAGTCCGGCACGCTGACGTACCAGATGATGTACGAGCTGCGTGACATCGGCTTCTCCTCGGCCGTCGGCATCGGTGGCGACCCGGTCATCGGCACGACCCACATCGACGCGCTGGCCGCGTTCGAGGCCGACCCCGACACCGACCTGATCGTGATGATCGGCGAGATCGGCGGCGACGCCGAGGAGCGGGCCGCGGCGTACATCAAGGAGAACGTGAAGAAGCCGGTCGTCGGCTACGTCGCGGGCTTCACCGCGCCCGAGGGCAAGACCATGGGCCACGCCGGCGCCATCGTCTCCGGTTCGTCCGGTACCGCCCAGGCGAAGAAGGAGGCCCTCGAGGCCGCGGGCGTCAAGGTCGGCAAGACGCCGACCGAGACGGCCAAGCTGGCGCGCGAGATCCTCGCGAGCTGATCAGCCGCAGCACACGGATGGGCCCGTTCCCCTCGGGGGAACGGGCCCATCCGTTGTTCCGGACCCGGACCCGGACCCGGACCCGGACCCGGACCCGGACCCGGACCCGGACCCGGACCCGGACCCGGATCCGCGTCCGGACCCGGGTCCGTCACCATGGCTGCGGTGCCAGCCGCTCCGGGCCGTACAGCAGTTCCTCGCGGAGCTTGGTGCGCAGCTTCCGCTCCTTGTCCGAGAGGGGCCCCGGTGCCACGCGCGGCGGCACCCCCTGGACCGTCTCGCCGGGCGGCACCGGCGGGTCGTAGCGGGTGGGAGCCGTGTGCAGAGTGAGCGCGGTGGCGCCGATCAGGGCGAGCGTGAAGGCGATGGCGGCCCGGGTCCAGAAGCGGGCCCTGCGCTCACTGCCCTCGCGTACCTCCGGCGGTTCGGCCGGCCGGAGGTGTGCGGCGGAGGCCAGTTCGGCCAGCCGTTGGTGCAGTACGAGCGGATCCGACAGTTCCGGCAGCCGGGCGGCCAGGGCCTCGTGTGCGTGCAGCAGACGGCTCGCGGTCGCGGGCGTGCTCGCCTCCGTCTCCGCCGCGGTCTCCGGCAGGTCGAGGCCGACACCGTCGTAGAGCACGACCGTGCGGCGGTACGGCGGCGGCAGGTGCAGCAGAACGTCCAGCAGCGCGCGGTCGGAAGGCTGCGAGGGCGGTGGTTCCGGGCGCCGGTGGCGGGGCCGGAACCGGTGCCACGGGGAGAGCGCCCACTCGTACGCCGCCGCGCGCACCCAGCCGGCCGGGTCGCGGTCGCGGGCCACCTCGGGCCAGCGGTCCCAGGCCAGTTGGAAGGCCCGCTCGACCGATTCACGTGCCAGGTCACGACGGCCGGACAGGAGATACGCCTGCCGTACGAGCGCCGGGGCGCAGAAGGCGTACAGGGCGTCGAACGCCTGAGCGGGCGTCAGGGCGGTGGGATCGACGGCCTCCTCCTGGGCGGACCGGACGGGCCGGACGGATCCGACGGGCCGGACGGGCGGCAGCAGGACACTCCGCCCGGCAGGACGCACGGGGGAAGGCTTGGCCGAACGCGCCGAGGGATTGGACGACTTGACGAGCGCGGGGGGCCCGGGGGGCGCGGAGAATTCGGCGGGTTCGAAAAATGCCGGGGATCCCTGCCGCCCGGCGGGCTCGGGTTCCGTCGGGGTGGCGGCAGTCAGCAGCTTCGTGTACGCCTCTCCCTTCCGGCCGCGTGGTGCGGCGCGGCCGGACTCCCACGCACGCACCGTCTCGCGGCTGACGCCGACCCGCCGGGCGAGCTGAGCCTGGGTCAGCGAGCGGGACTCGCGCAGGCGTCGGCGTTCCTCGGGCGGGGGGAGGGGGGTGGCAGGGCTCCGTGTCACAGGACGCCCCTTCGTGCGGAAAAGTACATAACCATATATTGGGTGACACGGCGGTGCTTCGCCTGTTACGCAGGGAAAGCGCGTGTCGTTGGGAGCATGGCGGGTGTGATCCAGACGACCGCCCGCCGAACCAGGCCGGCCCTCCTGCTCACCCGGATGCGCGACCGCTCGCCCGGGCTGGACTCCGCCCTCCTCGGCGGCGCCCTCGCGGCGGGGCTCGGGCTCGCCGCGTTCGCCATGCTCGTGATCCTGCTGTGGATCAGCTCGCCGTACCCGGACAGCGGACCCGACGGCGCACTGAGCACGGCGGCGGCGCTGTGGCTGCTGGCGCACGGTGCCGAACTGGTCCGCACCGACACGCTCTCCGGTGGGCCGGCCCCGCTCGGCGTCCAGCCGTTGCTGCTGCTCGCGCTCCCGGTGTGGCTGCTGCACCGGGCGGCCCGCGACGCCACCGACGGGGGCGCGTCGGACGAGCAGGACGCGTCGGACGACGCCCCGCTCGTGGACGGCCCGACGGCCTGGGCGGGCGTCGTCCTCGGCTACCTGGCCGTCGGCGTGCCCGCCGCGCTCTACGCCGCGGGTGGCGGGCTGCGGCCGGCGTGGGCGTCGGCGGGCGTGTGCGTGCCGCTGGTCGCGGTGGTGGCCACGGGCGTGGGGGTGTGGCGGGCGTACGGCTGTCCGCGAGGGCCGCTGGAACGGACCGTGGGTGCGCTGCTGCCGAGGGGGGTACGCCATCTGCTCCTCGGCCCGGACGGACGCCTCGGCGTCGCGGCGCGCGCGGCAGCGGCCGGGACGGCGGTGCTCGTCGGCGGCGGGGCGCTGCTGCTGACGGTGTCACTGCTGTGGCACGGCGGCGAGACCCAGGGGGCCTTCCTGGGGCTGACGGAGGGGTGGTCGGGGCGGGTCGCGGTGCTGCTGCTCGGCGTCACCCTGCTGCCGAACGCGGCGGTGTGGGCGGCGTCGTACGCCCTGGGTCCCGGGTTCCTCCTCGGCGTCGGCCATGCCGTGACACCGCTCTCCGCCTCACCGGCCCCGCTGCTGCCCGCGTTCCCGCTCCTTGCGGCGGTGCCGGACGCGGGAGCGGGGACGCCGGTGAACTGGGCGGCCGGGGCAGTGCCGTTGGCGGCCGGAGTGGTGGCGGGGTGGTACGTCGCGAAGGGTGCCACCACGGCCGGGCGCCCGGTGAGGTCCGGAGGCGAGCGGTCGGGGCAGGGGCCGGACGCGGTCTGGTCTCCGGGCCGGACGGCCGGTGTCGCCGGATTGTCGGCGGCGCTGTGTGCGGCCCTGCTGGCGATGCTCGCCGCGTTGGCGGGCGGGCCGATGGGGGTTGCCGCGCTCTCCCGGTTCGGGCCGGTGTGGTGGCAGACGGGGGGCGCGACACTGGTGTGGATCGGGCTGGTGGCCACGGTGACGGCCCTGGTGGTACGGGCCCGGCGGCGTCGCGCACCCCGGAGCGGACGGGCGGAGCGGACACCGGCGGGCGCGGGCGGGAAGATGTGGGCAGGGGCGTGGGCGGGCGCGCGGGCACGGATCCCGCGGATCGGCAGCCCGCGCCGTGAGCCACCGAAGGGCGGCCCTGGCACGACGGCGGGCGGTCGACGGCTCGGGGGCGCCGCCGCCCCCTACGACTTGCTCCCGACGGACCCCGTCCCCGACCGAGATCCCCTCGGTCGTCAACCCCTCGACCGAGATCGCCTCGACCGAGATCGCCTCGACCGAGATCGCCTCGGCTGAGACCGCCTCGGTCGGGTCGAGACCTCCTCAGCCGTGATCTCCCCAGCGGTGATCCCCCCAGCCATGACCTCCCCCGCCATGGCCTTCCTGGCAGTGGCCACCCCACCGTTCCCGAAACGCCGAAGTCGCCCCCCGCCCTGCAAGGCGGGGGGCGACTTCGGGAAGCGAGGGCGGGGAGCGGCGACCGGCCGGTCGGCCGTCAGTCCGCCGTCCCGAGCAGGTTCCGGAGCTCGTCCGGCAGGAGGTCGTTGCAGGATTCCTTGGACTGCTGGGTGAGGGCGTCACTCGTGCACGTGTAGTAATCCTGGTAGACCATCTGTGCCGTGAAGCTGACGGCGACCAGGACGAGGGCCAGGGAGGCCGTGACCAACCCGCTCACCGCCGCCGTGGTCTGCGGCCGGCCCGTCTGCTCGGGCGGCGCCGCCGGGGAGTCGGGGTCGGAGGCCGCGCGGGGCTTGGCCCGCAGGGCGCTGACGGACCAGTGCACGGCGAGCGCGCCCAGCAGCAGCGCGACGTACGGCCAGCCGAACAGGGCGAAGAAGAAGGCCCACATGCCGGACAGCAGGGAGTAACGCGCCCGGCGCTGGGCCGGATCCGTGGGATCCCAGCGCGGGCCGGGGCGTTGAGGGCCGCCGGCCCCGCCGCCGCCCTGTCCCTCCGGACCGCGCGGGTGCTCGCCGAAGCCTCCGGAGGAACGGCCGGGCTGCCGGTCGCTCCACCGCCCGCCCCAGAGGGAGCGGCCGCCGCCGTCTCCGCGGCCGCCACCACCCTCGTCGCCGGACGGGTGCCGGGGCTGCCAGGGCTGGTCGGGAGTCCCTTCCGGTGGCGGCGCGAACGGATTGTTCTCCTCGGAGCCACGGCGCCTGTCGCCGCCACCACCCTCGCCCTGGGGCGTCTCGGGCGGCGAGGAGGGGCGCTCCCGCAGCAGCACGGCGCCACGCTCCCCTCCCTGCACCGACGGCTGGGGGAACGTGAGGAATCGCAGGCTGCGGTCCGGCATCAAGTGAGCGTCTTCCCCTTAATCAAGTCCATCGAATGACGACTGTGACGACTAATGCTCGATCACTGCTTCTACTTCTACGGCTACTGCTCGACGGGCTGGACATGCACGGCTGAGCCGGAGCATTCCCGTCCGTCCCCGGTCTCGGCGTCCAGTCCTGTGAACGCTTGGTGCACAGGTGGCGTTCCCGGGCGACCGGGCGTTCCCGGACGTTCCCGAACCGGCTCTTCCCAGACGCTACCTTCCGGCCACGCCCCCGTCCCGTGGGGGCCGCTCACCGTGCCGGTATCGTTGCTGGCGGTCGGCCGCTTCGTAGGCTTCCCCGTATCCGAGGGCGCGAAGCATTCGTACGAATGTACAAAGTGCTGGTCTCCGACCGCACCAGCGCTCCCCGAGAAAGGGCCCCACCGTGGCCGCCAAGCCCGTGGCCGAGCGCGCCAGGCGTCTCGTCGTGCTGGTCTCCGGATCCGGCACCAACCTTCAGGCGCTCCTCGACGAGATCGGCGCCGCCGGTGCCGAGGCGTACGGAGCCGAGGTCGTGGCCGTCGGCGCCGACCGCGGGGACATCGAAGGACTCGCCCGCGCCGAGCGCGCCGGACTGCCGACTTTCGTGTGCCGGGTCGGGGACTTCGCCACCCGCCAGGAGTGGGACGCGGCGCTCGCCGAGGCCGTCGCCGCCCATGAGCCCGACCTCGTGGTCTCCGCCGGGTTCATGAAGATCGTGGGCAAGGAGTTCCTCGCGCGCTTCGGCGGGCGGTTCGTCAACACCCACCCCGCCCTGCTGCCCAGTTTCCCCGGAGCCCACGGCGTACGGGACGCGCTCGCGTACGGCGCCAGGGTCACCGGCTGCACCGTCCACTTCGTCGACGACGGCGTCGACACCGGGCCGATCATCGCGCAGGGCGTGGTGGAGGTCCGGGACGAGGACGACGAGAGCGCGCTGCACGAGCGCATCAAGGAAGTCGAGCGAAGGCTGCTCGTCGAGGTCGTGGGGCGGCTCGCCCGCAACGGCTATCGCATTGAGGGACGAAAGGTAGTTATCCAGTGACCGCCGAGAGCAACAAGCGGGCCATCCGACGGGCGCTCGTCAGCGTCTACGACAAGACCGGCCTCGAGGACCTCGCGCGCGGCCTGCACGAGGCCGGCGTGGAGCTCGTCTCCACCGGGTCCACCGCCGGCCGCATCTCCGCCGCCGGCGTCCCCGTCACCAAGGTCGAGGAACTCACCGGCTTCCCCGAGTGCCTGGACGGCCGCGTCAAGACCCTGCACCCGAAGGTCCACGCCGGCATCCTCGCCGACCTGCGCCTCGACAGCCACCGGCAGCAGCTCGGCGAGCTGGGCGTGGAGCCGTTCGACCTGGTCGTGGTGAACCTCTATCCGTTCCGTGAGACCGTCGCCTCGGGCGCGACGCCCGACGAGTGCGTCGAGCAGATCGACATCGGCGGACCGTCGATGGTGCGCGCCGCGGCGAAGAACCACCCCTCGGTCGCCGTGGTGACCAGCCCCGCCCGCTACGCCGACGTCCTGGCGGCGGTGCAGGACGGCGGCTTCGACCTCGCCACCCGCAAGCGGCTCGCCGCCGAGGCCTTCCGGCACACCGCCGCGTACGACGTGGCCGTCGCCTCCTGGTTCGCCTCCGAGTACGCCCCGGTCGACGAGTCGCAGTTCCCCGACTTCCTGGGCACCACGTACGACCGCGCCCACACCCTGCGCTACGGCGAGAACCCGCACCAGCCCGCCGCCCTCTACACCTCGGGCACCGGCGGCCTGGCCGAGGCCGAGCAGCTGCACGGCAAGGAGATGTCGTACAACAACTACACGGACACGGACGCCGCCCGCCGCGCCGCGTACGACCACAGCGAGCCGTGCGTCGCGATCATCAAGCACGCCAACCCGTGCGGCATCGCGGTCGGCGCGGACGTCGCCGAGGCGCACCGCAAGGCGCACGCCTGCGACCCGCTGTCCGCGTTCGGCGGTGTGATCGCGGTCAACCGCCCGGTGTCCAGGGAGATGGCCGAGCAGGTCGCCGAGATCTTCACCGAGGTCGTCGTCGCGCCGGACTACGAGGAGGGCGCCCTCGAGGCCCTCACCAAGAAGAAGAACATCCGCGTGCTGCGCGCCGCCGAGGCCCCCGCCGCCCCGGTCGAGGTCAAGCCGATCGACGGCGGCGCCCTCCTCCAGGTCACCGACCGCCTCCAGGCCGACGGCGACGACCCGGCGAACTGGACCCTGGCGAGCGGCGAGGCGCTGTCCGGGGCGGAGCTGGCCGAGCTGGCCTTCGCGTGGAAGGCGTGCCGGGCCGTGAAGTCCAACGCCATCCTGCTCGCCAAGGACGGCGCCTCGGTCGGCGTCGGCATGGGCCAGGTCAACCGGGTCGACTCGGCGAAGCTCGCGGTGGAGCGGGCGGGTGCCGAGCGCGCGGCCGGTTCCTTCGCCGCGTCCGACGCCTTCTTCCCCTTCCCGGACGGCCTGGAGATCCTCACCGGGGCCGGCGTCAGGGCCGTGGTCCAGCCGGGCGGTTCGGTCCGTGACGAGCAGGTCGTCGAGGCGGCGAACAAGGCCGGTGTGACGATGTACTTCACGGGGACGCGGCACTTCTTCCACTGAGCGCCGCGCCGTCCTGCGACACGACACGACATGACACGACACCACATGCCCGTGCCCCGGGCGGCCGTCCGGCCGCCCGGGGCACGGCGGTGGCCGCGGCCGTGGAGCCGGCGACCGGGCCGGTGGCGGCGAGGATCAGTACGGCGGGCTTGATGACGTTCCCTGTTGTCCCCCCATGAACGTCGGTGTCGTACCGCCGGAGCGGTGTGCTCGCACCGTGCCCGGGGCGCCCGCGGCGCGGTACCCCGGATGTCCCGGGGTCACTTCCCGGCCGGGGGCGTGTACTCCTTGAGGTAGTGGGCGACGCGGTCGGCGTACGTGCGGTAGTTCGGGGGAACTCCGCCCGCGTCGTTCACTTTCCGGTACGACGTGCGATAGGCGGCGGCGAGCAGAAGCCGGGAATCGGTGGGCAGTCCGGGTTCCAGCCGGGGCGCGATCCAGCACAGGTAGCGGCCCATCGCCGGAATGGACTCGGCGGGCGGGAACGGCGGTTCGGGAACGGTCTCGCCCGGGGTGCCGTCCGCGTTCATCCACCAGCGCAGCACCGACGGCGTCCAACGGGCGATGCCGTACTCGTCCTTGGCCGGATCGGAGAGGTCCGGGTCGAAGTCGCTCTCGACCTTCAGCATGGCGGCGAGCAGCACCGGGGTGACGTCCTTCCGCCCGCAGTCGTGCGCCGTCTCCACGATCAGCAGCCGGTACGCGGGCGGAATGCCCCGGTCGGTGCGGAGTTCGTCGGCGCCGTACGAGGAGGCGCCGACGTTCGCGGTGCCGCCGGTGCCCTTGGCGCCGCCGTCGGACGAGCCGGCCCAGGGGCCGACGCCGTACCCGAGAGCGCCCAGGACGGCCAGGACGGCCAGTGCCGCTACGGCGGCGCCGGCCGCGACGACCGGGGCGAGCACACCGCGGCGCGACCGGCGGAGTCCGGGAAGCGACCGGAGCCGCCGGGACGGCCGGCTCCCCCGTGGCCGCCGGGACGGCAGGGGCGGCCGGGGCCACCGGCGGCGCGGGGGACGGTCCGAGCCGGCCGCCGTCCGCACCCGGCGCAGCAAGGTCTCCCCGGTGATGCGGTCCTCGTGGGTCCGGGCCAGGCAGGCGTGGACGACGTCCCGCCAGGCGTCCGGCAGTGCGGGGGAGAGCCGCAGCTCGTCGGTGCCGCGCGCGTAGGCGGCGGCCGCGTCCCGGCGGACCGTCGGGGTGGCGCCGGGCAGCGGGAACGTGCCGGTGAGCACGAGGTGGGCGAGGACGCCGAAGGCCCACACATCGGCGGACGGGCGGATCCGGCGGCCCCGTTCACCGATCTCGGACCGGAGGAGCTCGGGAGGGGTGTAGTCGGGGGTGGCGAAGGCGGAGGTGTAGGCGTGGGTGCCTTCGAGCTCGGCGGCCATGTTGAAGTCGGCGAGCCGAACCGAACCGTCGGCCATCAGCAGGACGTTGGCCGGTTTCAGGTCGCCGTGCACCCAGCCCGCCCGGTGCAGCTGGACCAGCCCCTCGCAGATCTGCGCGAGCAGCGCCGGTCCGGTCCCGGGCCGGGGCGAGGCGGCGAGCAGGGCGGACAGGGAACCCTCCGCCCTCTCCAGGACGAGGACGGTGGCGCCGTCCAGCGCGGGGCGGCCGGGGTCGTCGACGGTGAGCGTCTCGTACATCCGGATCAGCCGGGGTCTGCTGATCCGCCGCAATAACTCGACCTCGCGCTCCACCAGTTCGCGCAGATGGTTCAGCTGGCGGGGCGTACCCGTGCCGGTGGGCAGGAACTTCAGCGCGGCCGACCTGGGCAGTGTGTCCTCGTGCCCGCTCCGGTCCCGGGTGCCCGTGCCCGCCCGCCCGGCGGGTGCCCTCCCGGCCTCACCGTCCGGGTCTCCGGCTCCGGGACCGCCCCGCGCCTTCCCGTCCCCGTCCTCGCCCCCGGTGCCGTCGCCGGTGCGCCGCGCGGCGTAGACACTGCCGAAGGCGCCCGTGGCGATCGGTTCGCGCACCTCCCACACGCCGACCCGGTAGCCCTTGGGCACCGTGACGGCGTAGGGCTCGGTCACCGGGCCGTCTGGCGGCAGGGCGCCGCGGCCGGCACCGCGAAGCAACGCGTGGCACGGTCCACCGAGAACGCGGGGGCGGTGATCGCACCGGCCCGGCGGGAGACCTCGGCGTGGTCGATACGGAGGTCGTCGACCTGCGCGGCCCGGCCGAGGGCGAGACGTTCGCCCGGGGCGAGCCGGAGTCGTGCGCTGCGGTGTCCTGCGTCCCCCGGGGTCGGCGGAGGTACGACGATGATGCTGTACAAGGTGCGTCTCCCCGTGCCTGACGGCTACTCCGTCAGATTAGGGCGACGCACCGTGGCCGTGTCTCCCCTCCATACGGGTGAGACACGGCCCTGGTGCGTGATTGGCCGGAAGTGATACCCGGCGGAACCGGAACAGCGACGGAACCGGTTCGGTGGCCGAAGGGGTTCAGTACCGGGGCCGGTTGAACCAGTGGCTTCCGTTCCGGTTGGCGCAGAACACGATGATCAGGACACCGAGCATCAGGCTGATCAGCGCGAAGACGTTGGCGGTGAACAGGCTGATCACGCTGAACAGGGTGACCACCGAGGCGTAGATGATCGCGGAGACGCGCACCCCGCCGCGTCCCGTGGCCATTTTCACGGCGGTGAGGATCGCCCAGAACGCGAACCCCAGGACGATCACTCCGAGCACGATCATGATGCCCGCGCCGATGGCGCCCACGTCGTCCGACGAGATGTTCGGGTCCGAGGAGAGACTCGGGTCGGAGGCGACGATCTCCTCGAAGTAGTCGGCGAACCAGCCGCTGGCCACGATCATCAGCAGACCGCTGAGGGCCTGGAGGCCACCCAGCATGAACAACATCACACGCGCGGCCGTCACACTGCCCGGCATGACCGCCACGGGACCCGGCTGTCCGTAGGACTGCGGGAACGCCGGGGGCGAGGGGTAGCCGTAACCGGGCTGGCCGGGGGGCTGCTGCTGGGGGTAGCCGTAGCCGGGCGGGCCGGACTGGCCGGGCTGCTGGGGCGGCTGCCCATAGGGGTTGTTCGGGTCGCCGAAACTCATGGCGGTTCTTCCTCCGTCGTCGCTTCAGGTGCGGGGACACGCGGAGCGCGGTTCGGAGGAAGCTCTACAGATGCGGTCCGTCCCCCCGGTACTGCCCGCGGCACTGTGCGTTCATCGTTCTCGACGGATCTGCCGGTTGTCCAGCCACAGGCGGATTGTGTTGTGCAAGTGCAACAATGCTGATCTTGGCCGGATGCGGGTGGAACACGGCCGGTCCGGTAGTGGGCCGGGGCCGGCGTGTGGGATCGCGAACCTCGCGGCCGCCCGGCGCGCGGCCCCGGTACGAACCGGGTGCGACCCCGGTGCGCGGCGCCCGGAATGCGAGCGGATTGGAACCCGGGCCCGGTCATCCGCGAGGATGGGACCATGACCGCCCAGATTCTCGATGGCAAGGCCACCGCAGCAGCGATCAAGTCCGATCTGACCGCCCGCGTGGCGGCGCTGAAGGAGAAGGGCGTCACGCCCGGCCTCGGCACGATCCTCGTCGGGAACGACCCCGGCAGCCAGAAGTACGTCGCCGGCAAGCACCGGGACTGCGCCCAGGTCGGTATCGCCTCCATCCAGCGGGAGCTCCCCGAAACGGCCACGCAGGAGGAGATCGAGGCGGTCGTCCGCGACCTGAACGAGGACCCGTCCTGCACCGGGTACATCGTCCAGCTGCCGCTGCCCAAGGGCATCGACGAGAACCGCATCCTCGAACTCATGGACCCGGACAAGGACGCCGACGGCCTCCACCCGATGAACCTCGGCCGCCTGGTCCTGAACGAGCCCGCCCCGCTGCCCTGCACCCCCAACGGTGTCCTCACCCTGCTGCGCCGCTACGGCGTGGAGATCAAGGGCGCGGAGGTCGTGGTCGTCGGCCGCGGGGTGACCATCGGCCGCCCGATGCCGCTGCTGCTGACCCGGCGCAGCGAGAACGCCACCGTGACCCAGTGCCACACCGGCACCCGCGACCTGTCGGCGCATCTCAAGCGCGCGGACATCATCGTCGCCGCCGCCGGCTCCGCCCATCTCGTCCGCCCCGAGGACGTCAAGCCCGGCGCGGCCGTCCTGGACGTCGGCGTCTCCCGCAGCGCCGAGGGCAAGATCGTGGGCGACGTGCACCCGGGCGTGGCCGAGGTGGCCGGCTGGATCTCCCCGAACCCCGGCGGTGTCGGCCCGATGACCCGGGCCCAGCTGCTGGTCAACGTGGTCGAGGCGGCGGAGCGCAGTGCCGGCTGACCACAGCGCCCGAGAGGCGGAGACCAGGGCCCGCGGGACCGGGACGAACCCCGGCGGGACGCAGGAGCGGGAACAGGCCCAGGGAGAGGAAGAGCCCCCGGAGCAGGAGCAGGGACAGACCCAGGGACAGGCCCAGGAGCAGGAACAGGAGCCGGTCGAGGACGTCCTCGAGGACGTCGCCGTCGAGGACTTCACCGTCACCGACCCCGTCAGCGCACCCGACGCCGAGGGGCGGCCACGGCGCGTCACCCGCCGCTTCCCGCTGTTCACCAGGGACACCGCACGTCCGGAGGGCGGCGGCCGGGCCGCACCCGGCGACGCTCCCGCGCCCGCCCGGCAGTGGCCGATCCTCGCGGTGCTGCTCATGGCCGGACTCGGCCTGCTGCTGACGGCGTTCGACCTGTTCCGGGTCGGCACGCTGCTGATCGGCGCGGCGCTGCTGGCGGGCGGGGTGCTGCGCTGGGCGGTGCCGGACGTCGGCATGCTCGCCGTGCGCTCCCGCTTCACGGACATCGTCACCTACGGCGGGCTGGGCCTCGCGATCGTGCTGCTGGCGCTGATGGTGCAGCCCCATCCATTGCTGGAGATCCCGTTCCTGAAGGACACTCTGCACTTCACCGTCAGCAACAGCTGACGCCGCTGCTGCCCCGTGCCGTCCGGTCAACGGCGGCCCGTCCTCACCCCCGTGAAAGGACGGGCCGCCGCCGGGAACAACCTTCCTGCACCGCGAACCGGCTGTTCAACGGCTCTCCGGGCGCTGTGGCACGGAAGTGACCATTCCGCTACGTCCCCCGGATGGCTCTGGGAACTTCCCGACGTGCGCCCGAAGCACCTCCGGAGGGCAACCGGCGTGATAATCATGACGATCCCGGACAATCGTGATGTCCCACGCGTTGTGCTGGTTCTGTTCGGCCGAAGGGAGTGCCGGTGGGAGACTGGGGACACGAGCGGGTGAGCGTGCAACGCCGCATGCCCGCGGCCCTGACGCTCCCGTGCGCCCCCACCCTGGGAACTGAGATCCTGACTGGCGGCATCCATGTGGGTAGCCAGACCAGGGACTCGGCAGAGGCACCACGCGCGAGGGAAAAACCAGCACGACCGGGGGGAAGGTAGGGAAGCAATGCCTCGTTGGAAGGCCTTGCCGGATGAACTCGATCCGCAGATCAGGGAGTTCACGAGCCAGCTCAGGCGGGTGGTGGACCGCAGCGGCATGAGCGTCGCGTCGGTCTCGGACCGCACGGGCTACAGCAAGACGTCCTGGGAGCGTTATCTGAACGGCAGGCTGCTCGCGCCCAAGGGCGCGATCGTGGCCCTGGCCGAGGTCACCGGGACCAATCCGGTGCACCTGACCACGATGTGGGAGCTGGCCGAGCGGGCCTGGAGCCGCTCGGAGATGCGTCACGACATGACGATGGAGGCGATCAGGATCTCGCAGGCGCGCTCCGCGCTGAGCGAGCTCGCCGGACCGTCGTCGGCCGGCGCGGGCGGCAGAGGGCGCAAGGACGGGGGCGCCGCGGTCCGGCCGGGCGTCGCCGGGCCGGCCGGGGTCTCACCGTCCGTGCCCCCGCAGCCCACCGCCTCGGACGTCCGTGACGCGTCGGGGACGAACTCCTGGGGCATGGCCGGGTACGCCGGACCGTCCCCGTCGGGCCGTCAGGGCGGTCCGGCGTACCCGGCCGCGCAGCCCGCCGGTGGCGGGCACACGCCGGGTTCCCCGGGTACGCCGGGCACACCGCCCCGGGGAACGGCGGGCCGTGGCGGTTCCGGCGGTCCCGGGGGCAAGCGACGGACGGGGACGTTCGTCGCGGGCGCCGTCGGCGTGCTGGTGGTGATCGCCTCCGCGTTCTACGTCACCGGACTCGACAGCGACAAGGAGGGCGAGGCCGCGAAGTCCCCCTCGCCCACGGCCTCCGTGCCCGCGAATCTGCCCGCCGGGGTGGAGTGCAGCGGTGACAGCTGCGACGGCAAGGACGCGGAGAGCATGGGGTGCAGCGGCGACCTCGTGACCACGACGCAGACGGCGACCGTCGGCACCACCCTGGTCGAGGTCCGCTACAGCAAGATCTGCGGTGCCGCGTGGGGCCGGATCACCCAGGCCGCTCAGGGCGACAAGGTCGAGATCACCGGCGGGAAGACGAAGCAGAGCGCCGGCATCACCGAGGTCGGCGACACGGTCACGTACACCCCGATGACGGCGGTCGCGAAGGCGACGGACGCCCGGGCCTGCGTGGTACTGGCCTCCGGCGAGGAAGGGTGCACGGAGGAGGCGGGGGCCGCGGAGTAGGGCCGCCCGGTGTGCCCGCCGACCCGAGGGGTGCGCGCGGCGGGCACCGAGGGGTGCGCGGCGCACGTCGCGGGTACGGCCTCCGGTACACCCGTCGGCACGTCGCCGGTACGGCCTCCGGCGCAGGCCCGGGGAGACTCCCCGGGAAGTTCGTGGCGCGGGATCGGCATGGGAGGGCGGATACCGGGCACGTGAAGGTCACCCCCCACGGGAGTCCGGAAGGATCGGTCACCCGAACGGCGGCCGCCTCCGTCCCCCTCTCCCGGACGGGCGGCCGCCTTTCCCTGAGTACGCTCGTGTATCCCTCGGTCACT
Source organism: Streptomyces sp. NPDC085927 (assembly GCF_044540975.1). Lineage (NCBI taxonomy): Bacteria > Bacillati > Actinomycetota > Actinomycetes > Kitasatosporales > Streptomycetaceae > Streptomyces > Streptomyces sp. NPDC085927. The sequence goes on along the minus strand of NZ_JBITSN010000001.1, from coordinate 648,577 downwards.
CTGTGGGACGGGCCACATGGAGCCCGGCCGTCCACGATCGTGGATGCGCGATAGCCTGACCGCTGGATCTCTCTTGACGCCAAGAGATCGATCATCCAGCGGCGATCCCTCCGTACCGGTGATCGATCATCGCGGCGGGCACCGGTCACGAGCCGGACGGGATCCCGTACCCCGGGGCAGGGACGCCCCACCGCCAGCTGTCATACGGAGAACGCCATGACCCGCACTCCCGTGAACGTCACCGTCACCGGCGCAGCCGGCCAGATCGGTTACGCCCTGCTCTTCCGCATCGCCTCCGGCCAGCTGCTCGGCGCGGACGTGCCGGTCAAGCTGCGCCTGCTGGAGATCACTCCCGCGCTCAAGGCGGCCGAGGGCACGGCCATGGAGCTGGACGACTGCGCGTTCCCGCTGCTCCAGGGCATCGACATCTCGGACGACCCGAACGTGGCCTTCGACGGGGCCAACGTCGCCCTTCTCGTGGGCGCCCGCCCGCGCACCAAGGGCATGGAGCGCGGTGACCTCCTGGAGGCCAACGGCGGCATCTTCAAGCCGCAGGGCCAGGCCATCAACGCCCACGCCGCGGACGACATCCGGGTGCTCGTGGTCGGCAACCCGGCCAACACCAACGCGCTCATCGCCCAGGCCGCCGCTCCGGACGTACCGGCCGAGCGCTTCACCGCGATGACCCGCCTGGACCACAACCGCGCGCTGACCCAGCTGGCGAAGAAGACGGGCTCGACGGTCTCCGACATCAAGCGCCTGACCATCTGGGGCAACCACTCCGCCACCCAGTACCCGGACATCTTCCACGCCACGGTCGCCGGCAAGAACGCCGCCGAGGTCGTGAACGACGAGAAGTGGCTGGCCGAGGACTTCATCCCGACCGTCGCCAAGCGCGGCGCCGCGATCATCGAGGCCCGTGGCGCCTCGTCGGCCGCCTCCGCCGCCAACGCGGCCATCGACCACGTCCACACCTGGGTCAACGGCACCGCGGACGGCGACTGGGTCTCCATGGGCATCCCGTCGGACGGCTCCTACGGCGTCCCGGAGGGCCTGATCTCCTCCTTCCCGGTCACCGTGAAGGACGGCGCGTACGAGATCGTCCAGGGCCTGGAGATCAACGACTTCTCCCGCGCCCGCATCGACGCCTCCGTCAAGGAGCTCGAGGAGGAGCGCGAGGCGGTCCGCGGTCTCGGCCTCATCTGATCACCTCGTCCGACCACGGACCCACGGGCCCCGCACCGGTACTGACCGGTGCGGGGCCCGTCCGCGTACGGGGATCAAAGTTCTGGCCAGAGCTTGACGCGTGTCACATGATCGCACTCTTGACAATCAGGTTCCTTTTGGCGTAACGCCTCCCCTATGCTGATGGCTCGTCAACTCATCCGTCGCCGAAGACGCGCGCAGCATCGGGGGGACCGCCATGAGCACTGTCCACGTGCCGCAGCAATCGCACCACCCGGACGGCCCGGCCCCGCCGGAGGTCACGTCCGTCCCGCCGCACGCCAGCGAGGCGACCCGGCTGCTGTGCGGGGGCGTCTACGTGGACCCCGACTACCGCGACCGCGTCATCGACGAGCTGTATCTCCACGAACAGCGGATCGTGGCCCCGTCGCTCGGCTTCGACGCCGCCCGGGTCCTGGCGCACGCGCTGCGCGCCCGCCGGCAGGAGTCGCTCTGGTCCGCCGGCGTCCTCGGGCTCTGGACCGTGGGTGTTCCGGTGACCGGCGGTCTGCTGACCGGTCTGCTGCTGTCCAGCCTGCTGCTCGGCCTCGCGCCCTGGGTCAGGGGCGATGCCCAGGAGCCGCCCCCGCACCGGATGCTCCCCGCATCCGTGCTGCGCTGGACGGGGGTCGCTTTCTTCGTGCTGTACGCGGTGAACGTCGTGGCCATGGCCTTCGGTGCCGGTTCCGACGACTCCGGGTCCTCGTCCGGCGGGTACGGGTCCAGTGATCCCTACGGCACGGGCGGTGCCGAGGAGCTGGGCCTGCCCTTCATGGGAGCGGCCGAGCCCTGGCAGGCCTGGCTGGCCATCGGCGTCGTCGCGCTGATCGCGTGGTGCGGGGCGGCCCGACGCGACGGGCTGGCCCGCGCGTTCGGCGCCGAACTGTCCCCGCAGCGCTTCCCGGACGTGGCGAACGACCCCGCGGAGAGACGCGAGGGGGAGAGGTTCGCCCGGCTGACGGGGCGCATCCGGCAGGAGCAGCACGCGCCGCTGATCATGTACGACGAGGCGCGTCCGTTCTGCGGGGCGGGAGCCGCGCACGACACCTGGGCACTGGCCGTCGAGCTCCGGCCGGACGAGGAGCGGGACGACCGGCGGCCACTCGGCAACCGCGTGATCCTGGACCGGATCCGGCCCCTCATCGAGCAGTTGCGCGAACCGGCCGAGCACGCGGGCACGCCCGTGCGCGACCGGCTGCGGGAGCTGGAGATCGACGAGTGCGTGTTCCTCCCCGTCGAAGGACTGGCCGAACGCGACCAGGCCCCCTACACGCCGGAGGCGTTCGAGCAGCACCTGCTGCGGGCGGTCGAGGAGGGCGGCGAGAAGCGGCGCCACTTCCTGCGGATCCGGGTCGGCGCCTGGGGGGAGGAGCTGGTCGTCACGGTGTACGTGCGGGTCCACACCCAGGGCCGCATGCTCATGCTGGAGATCGCCCCGCACGTCATGCCCCCGGTGCGCCAGGGGTTCAAGCGCGCCGACCACGTCGCGCACGGGGTCCGCACCGGCCCGGCGCTGAGCAGGGTCGCCGCGGCCGTCTCCCTGATGCCGGGTTCCCTGGGCCGTGCCCTGGTCTCCGTGTTCCGTGACGTGGCCCTCGCCTGGCGGCTGCTCACCGGGGGACACCGGAGCGAGCTGCCCGAGGGCCCCGCCCTGTCGGTGCGCGAGCTGGCCGCGACGGACACGAAGTCCACGTTCCAGGAGATGGACGTGGACCGTTACCTGCGCAGCATCCAGGACCGCGTCGGCCACGGGGTGCGGCTGGCGCTCGCCGAAGCCGGCTACGAGACCGGCGAGTTCGTCCAGAAGATCGTGAACATCAGCAACGGTGCGGTCAGCATCAACCGGGTCGAGGGCTCCACCTTCGCCATCGGTGAGAACTCCAGCGCCGTCAACGGCGGCCCCGGGCCGCAGAGAGGAGCCTCCGGCGATGACGGCACGTGAGGAGGGCGGCGTCCACATCGGGGACGTCCACGGCAGCACCTTCGCCATCGGCAGCAACGCGCACGCGGAGAGCCACCACGGCGTTCCGGCGCCGCGCGACGCCGCCGACGAGGAACTGCTCACCGCGGTACGGGAACTGCGGGCCGATCTGGCCCGGCTGCGGCAGAGTGAGCAGACCGCGCAGCTGGACGAGGCGCTGGCGGACACCGAGGAGGAGATCGACCGGACCGGTACGGCCGGGGAGAGCCGCCGCCGGCGGCTGCGCGATCTGCTCGCGGCCGCCGAGACCCTCACGGCGCTGCTCGCCTCGGCCGGAACCGTGGCAGGGCTGCTCGGGATGTGACGCCGGCGGCCGAAAAGGCCGAAAAGGCTGAAAGGGACGAGGGGAACGAGGGGGGAAGCGATGAGCGGGGCACCACGGTACTGGAACGAGGAGACCCAGCGCTGGGAGGAGAGAGGTCCGGGGGAGCAGAGGGAGACGGGGGGTGCGCCTGCGGCCTCACCGACGGTGACGCCGCCTCCGGCTGCCCCGCCGCCCCCGGCTTCGCCGCCACCCCCGGACGCTTCGTCCTCCACTCCCACCCTCACGGGCATCCGATGGCCGGGCGGCGGTGTCCCGCCGGCGGCCGGGCCGCCCACGCCGGCCCCCTGGTCGTCCCCCGAGCTGCCCCACGGCCCCGCCGGACCGCCCGCACCCCCGGCACCGGCTCGGCACGGGCTCGACCGGAGGCGGGTGTGGTCCGTGGTGGGCGGGGCCACCGTGGTCGGGATGGTCGTGGGACTGGTGCTGACCCAGACCCTGGGAGGCGACATGGGGGCGGACGGCCAGGGGGACGACAAGGCCGCCTCGGCGAGCGTGTCGCAGCCGGCCGGCTCCGGGTCGCCCGGAACGGAGGAGGCCCCGGCCCCGCGGCAGCCGACGTCCGCCGCCGAGGAGCCCACCTCTCCCGCCCCCGGCCCGGACAGCACCGTCCCCGCCGGTTACGACCGGTACGCCGATTCCCAGGGCTTCACCATCGCCCGGCCCACGGGGTGGACCCGTAGCAGCGTGTCCTCCCAGTACGGCATGGACGTGGTCACCTACCGCAGTCCCGACCGCGGCATGCGGCTCCAGGTGTTCGAGGTGGCGGAGCCCTCGCCCGACGCGTCGTACGAACTGTTCCTCTCCGACGCCACCCCGAAGGCCCCCGGATTCGAGCAGCTCTCCCTCGAAACGCTGGACGACGGCGACTTCACCGGCTCCCGGCTGGAGTACCTGGCGGACTCCATGAGGGGGGAGCCCGACATCGGGACCTGGCACGTCGTCGACCTGCGCTTCCAGGCCGCCGACGGCAAGCTGTACGCGCTCGCCGCCTACGGGGCCGACGCCGACGGTCACGAGGACGAGCGGGAACTGATCCGGACCGCCCTCGAACACTTCTGCCCGCCGGAGACCACCTGCGGGACCGCCATGGACCCCGGCTGAACCGACCCTGACCGGCTCTTTGTGATGCTTTCCCTGTTTTGATCACATGTTGTGTGGTGTAGCACACTTCCCGCGATGAATCGCGCATGCATTCGGGGTTCGGGGGAAGGAGCCCTCCCGTTCCGTGGGTGACGCCCGTGTGACTCGACCTGGTCATTCGACCTGGGTCACTCATGGGCGCCGAACAGGAACGGAAGGCAGCAAGCGATCATGGCGGACAGTACAGAGCTTCAGGTGCGCACCTCCATCCACGCGGGAGGCGAGTGGCGGGCGGCCGTCTCGGGGGCCACGCGCGAGATCCTCGACCCCGCGGACGCCCTGCCGTTCGCCGTCGTCGCGGAGGGCGACGAGAAGGACGCCGACCTCGCGGTGGCCGCCGCCCGGCGCGCGTTCGACGAGGGCCCGTGGCCGCACACCCCGGTCGCCGAGCGGGCCGCGCTGCTGCGCCGCGTCGCGGCTCTCCTCGTCCGGGACCGGGAGGAACTCGGTCTGCTGGAGAGCCGGGACGCGGGCAAGACCGTCGAGGAGGGGCGCGTCGACATCGACTGTGTCGCCGACGCCTTCCGCTACTTCGCCGACCTGGTCGCCGGGGAGGCCCCCGGCCGGGTCGTCGACGCGGGCTCCACCGACGTCCACAGCGTCGTCGTGCACGAGCCCGTCGGCGTCTGCGCCATGATCACGCCCTGGAACTACCCCCTGCTCCAGGCCAGTTGGAAGATCGCCCCGGCGCTCGCGGCCGGCAACACCTTCGTCGTCAAGCCCAGCGAGATCACCCCGCTGACCACCGTCGCGCTCATCGCTCTGCTGGCCGAGGCGGGACTGCCCGCCGGTGTCGCCAACATCGTCACCGGCCCCGGCCACACCGTCGGTGCCCGGCTCGCCGAGCACCCCGACGTCGACCTGGTCTCCTTCACCGGCGGCCTGGCCAGTGGCACCAAGGTCGCCCAGGCCGCCGCGCCGGGCGTGAAGAAGGTCGCCCTCGAACTCGGCGGCAAGAACCCCAACGTGGTCTTCGCCGACGCCTGCGCCACCGAGGAGGGCTTCGACACCGCCGTCGACCAGGCGCTCAACGCGGCCTTCATCCACAGCGGCCAGGTCTGCTCGGCGGGCGCGCGGCTCATCGTCGAGGAGTCCGTCCGCGACCGCTTCGTCACCGAACTCGCCCGCCGTGCCGAGAGGATCAGGCTCGGCCGGGGCACCGAGGACGGCGTCGAGTGCGGACCGCTGGTCTCCGCGCAGCAGCGCGACAAGATCGAGGCGTACGTCGCCTCCGCGCTGAAGGAGGGCGCGGTGCTGCGCTCCGGCGGCAAGCGGCCCGAGCCGTCCGCCGAGCGGCCCGAGGCCGGCTACTTCTACGAGCCGACCGTCCTCGACCGCTGCCACCGCGAGATGCGGGTGGTGCGCGAGGAGGTGTTCGGGCCGGTCCTCACCGTCGAGACCTTCCACACCGAGGACGAGGCCGTCGACCTCGCCAACGACACCGAGTACGGACTGGCCGGCGCCGTCTGGACCGCCGACGCGGGCCGCGCCCGGCGGGTGGCCGGACGGCTGCGCCACGGCACCGTGTGGATCAACGACTTCCACCCCTACCTCCCGCAGGCGGAGTGGGGCGGATTCGGCAAGAGCGGAGTGGGCCGCGAACTCGGCCCGGCGGGCCTCGCCGAGTACCGCGAGACCAAGCACATCTACCAGAACCTCGCGCCGAAGCCGGTGCGTTGGTTCGCGGGCTGAACCGCCACCGCCGAGCGGCACCCGTGGTGAACACGGCGCCCGCGCCACGCGGGAGGCGCTCGGCGTGCGCGGCGCACGCGCCGCCCGCACGCGGTCGCGGCCGCAGGGCGGCATACCGGGAGCACCCTCCCCCGGGCGTGCCGGGCCGGAGTTCTTCACGCGCCGCGCGTCCGGTGCGTCCCGCGCGCCCCGCATGACGACGTACCACTTCGAGCGTCCCCTGCCCAGGGCTTCCCCCGTGGTTCCGCCGACAACCCCTGTTCCCGAGTCCCCGTAGGAGTAACCCCCATGCCGGATCACACCCACGAACACACGTACGACTACGTCGTCATCGGTGGCGGCACCGCAGGCTCCGTCATCGCCTCCCGGCTGACCGAGAACCCCGAGGTCACCGTCGCGGTCATCGAGGGCGGCCCCAGCGACGTCGGCCGTGACGACGTGCTGACCCTGCGCCGCTGGATGGGCCTGCTCGGCGGCGAACTGGACTACGACTACCCCACCACCGAGCAACCGCGCGGCAACTCGCACATCCGGCACAGCCGGGCCCGTGTGCTCGGCGGATGCTCCTCGCACAACACCCTCATCGCGTTCAAGCCGCTCCCGTCCGACTGGGACGAGTGGGAGCAGGCCGGCGCCCAGGGGTGGGGCGCGGTGCAGATGGAGGCGTACTACGCCCGGCTCAGGAACAACATCGTCCCGGTCGACGAGAAGGACCGGAACGCCATCGCCCGTGACTTCGTCGACGCCGCGCAGGCCACGCTCGGCGTGCCGCGCGTCGAGGGCTTCAACAAGAAGCCGTTCGACGAGGGCGTCGGCTTCTTCGACCTCGCCTACCACCCGGAGAACAACAAGCGTTCCTCGGCGTCGGTCGCGTATCTGCACCCGGTGATGGACGAACGCCCCAACCTGACGCTCCTGCTGGAGACGTGGGCGTACCGGCTGGAGATGGACGGCACCCGCGCCGAGGGCGTCCACGTCCGCACCAAGGACGGCGAGGAGATCCTCGTCCGGGCCCGCGGCGAGGTCCTGCTGTGCGCCGGCGCGGTCGACTCGCCCCGGCTCCTGCTGCACTCCGGCATCGGTCCGAAGGCCGACCTGGAGGCGCTCGGCATACCCGTGGCGCACGACCTTCCCGGTGTCGGCGAGAACCTGCTCGACCACCCCGAATCGGTGATCGTCTGGGAGACGGACGGACCCATCCCGGACAACTCCGCGATGGATTCCGACGCCGGCCTGTTCGTGCGCAGGGACCCCGAACACGCGGGCCCCGACCTGATGTTCCACTTCTACCAGATCCCGTTCACGGACAATCCGGAGCGCCTCGGCTACGAGCGGCCGGAGTTCGGCGTCTCGATGACCCCGAACATCCCCAAGCCGAAGAGCCGCGGCCGGCTCTACCTGACCAGCGCCGACCCGGAGGTCAAACCCGCGCTGGACTTCCGCTACTTCACCGACGAGGACGACTACGACGGCCGCACCCTCGTCGACGGCATCCGCATCGCCCGCGAGATCGCGCAGACCGAACCGCTGGCCCACTGGCTCAAGCGTGAGGTGGCCCCCGGCCCCGACGTCACGGGCGACGAGGAGCTGAGCGAGTACGCCCGCAAGGTCGCGCACACCGTCTACCACCCGGCGGGCACCTGCAGGATGGGCGCCGCCACCGACGAACTGGCCGTGGTGGACCCCGAGCTGCGGATCCGCGGACTGCAGGGCATCCGGATCACGGACGCCTCCGTCTTCCCGACCATGACCGCCGTGAACCCGATGATCGGCGTGCTGATGGTCGGCGAGCGGGCCGTCGACCTGATCGGAGGCGGTGTGTGATGAGTACCGCGACCTCCGCGACTCCCCAGCCCTCCGACACCACCGCCGGCCCGCCCGTCTTCTCCGTCGACGGACTGTGGAAGGTCTTCGGCCCGAAGGCCGGCCGCGTCCCCGCCGACCCCGGGCTCGCCGCGCTCGACCCGGCCGACCTGCGCAGCCGCACCGGCTGCACGGTCGCCGTCCGGGACGTGAGCTTCGACGTCCGCAAGGGCGAGGTCTTCGTCGTCATGGGTCTGTCCGGCTCCGGCAAGTCCACGCTGGTGCGCTGTCTGACCCGGCTGATCGAGCCGACCGCGGGCGCCATCGCCATCGACGGCGAGGACGTGCGCGCGATGGACAAGGCACGGCTGCGCGAACTGCGCCGGCACCGGGCCGCCATGGTCTTCCAGCACTTCGGCCTGCTGCCGCACCGCACGGTCCTGGACAACGTGGCCTACGGCCTCGAGATCCAGGGCATGGGCCGGGCGCAGCGGCGCGCGAAGGCCGCCGAGGTCGTCGCCAAGGTGGGCCTGGAAGGCATGGAGCAGCGCAGACCCGCCCAGCTCTCCGGCGGTCAGCGCCAGCGCGTCGGGCTCGCCCGCGCGCTCGCCGTCGACCCCCAGGTGCTGCTGTTCGACGAGCCGTTCAGCGCGCTCGACCCCCTCATCCGGCGTGACATGCAGGAGGAGGTGATCCGGCTGCACCACGAGGAGGGCCGCACGATGGTCTTCATCACCCACGACCTCAGCGAGGCACTGAGGCTGGGCGACCGCATCGCCCTGATGCGCGACGGGCGGGTGGTCCAGCTGGGCACCCCCGAGGAGATCGTGGGCTCGCCCGCCGACGACTACGTCCGCGACTTCGTCCGGGACGTCCCGCGCGAACAGGTCCTCACCGTCCGTACGGCCATGCGCCCCGCCACGTCGGCGGACGAGGCCGGCAGCGGACCCGCCGTCCGCCCCGACGCCACGGTGTCGGAGGCCATCGAGGCCGTCGCCCGCGCGGGTTCCCCGGCCCGGGTGCTCGACCAGGGCCGCTGCGTGGGAATCATCGACTCCGCCGCGCTCCTGTCGGTCGTCGCGGGGACGGGGACGCTTACCGTCACGAGGCCCTCCGCCGTCACGGGACCCTCCGCCGGCACGGAACCGTTCGCCGTACCCGAGCCCTCACCCGCACCCGAACCCTCCGCGGGGACGGAGCGCCCCGAGGGGGCCGTCTGATGGCGGCCGTCACCGCAGTCGCCCCCCGGGCCGGCGAGCGGCCGGGGCTGCTCGGACGTGCCGCCGTGCGCAAGCTTCTGCTGCTTGCCGTGGCCGCCGCGGTCCTCGTCCCGTTCGCCGCGACCCGCTGGGCGAGCGGCAGCTGGCCCGAGGCGCTGACCGTCGACGTCTCCGGACCGCTGGCCGGCGCCAGCGACTGGATCATCGACAACCGGGACTCCCACCCCCTCTTCCTCCACTTCTTCGGCCACGTCAGCAACGTCGTCGTCATCGCCGTACGAGCCGTCTACCTCGCCCTCCTCGCCGTCGGATGGGCGGGAGTGACCGCCGTCGCCGGGCTGGTCGCCTGGCGGGTCGCGGGCGTACGGCTCGCGCTCGGTACCGCTGTCGCGTTCCTCGCCTGCGGTCTGCTCGGCATGTGGGTGCCCACCATGCAGACGCTCGCCCTGATGGTGGTCGCGGTCGCCGCGTCCGTCGTCCTCGGCGCGCTGCTGGGACTCGCCGCCGGACTCTCCGACCGCATGGACCGCGTCCTGCGCCCGGTGCTGGACACCATGCAGGTGTTCCCCGCCTTCGCCTACCTCCTGCCGGTCGTGCTGGTGTTCGGTATCGGTGTCCCCGCCGCCGTCCTGGCCACCGTGATCTACGCCGCGCCCCCCATGGCCCGGCTGACCTCGCTCGGTCTGCGCGGCGCCGACAAGGAGGTGCTGGAGGCCGTCGAGTCGCTCGGCGCCGGGGCCCGTCAGCGCCTGCTGACCGCCCGCATCCCGCTGGCCCGCAAGGAACTCCTCCTCGGTCTCAACCAGACGATCATGATGGCGCTGTCCATGGCCGTCATCGCCTCGGTGATCGGCGCGGGCGGCCTCGGCGATCGGGTCTACCAGGCGCTGGCCTCGGTCGACGTCGGCGCGGCCCTCGCCGCCGGCATCCCGATCGTGCTCCTCGCCGTCGTCCTCGACCGCGTCACCGCCGCGGCCGGGGCGAACACCGACGGGACGCCCCGGCCCCGTACGCACTGGCTGTACGTCCTGGCCGGCGCCGCGGCCGTCGCGGTCGCCGGGCGGCTGGCGGACCGGCTGGAGTGGCCGGACGGGTGGGTCGTCGCGATCGCCGAACCGGTCAACCGGGCTGTCGACTGGATGACCGACCACCTCTACTCGGGTGTCCCCGTCATCGGCGGCACCGCCGACTGGGCCGCCCGCTTCACCACCTGGGTGCTCGACCCGGTGCGGGACGGACTGCAGTGGCTGCCCTGGTGGTCGGTGCTGCTCGTCGTCGCCGCCCTGGCCTGGCTGATCGGCACCTGGCGCACCGCGCTCACCGCCGTCCTCGCCATGGCCGCCATCGGAGTGCTCGGGGTGTGGAACCCGTCCCTCGACACGCTCTCCCAGGTCCTCGCGGCCGTCGCCGTCACCCTCGTCGTCGGCTTCTCGATCGGTCTCGCCGCCTCCCGCAGCGACCGTGTCGAGCGGCTGCTGCGACCGGTCCTGGACGTCTTCCAGACGATGCCGCAGTTCGTGTACCTGATCCCGGTCGTCGCCCTGTTCGGCGTCGGCCGTGCCCCGGCCGTCGCCGCCGCCATCGTCTACGCGCTGCCGGCCGTCGTCCGCATCACCACCCAGGGACTGCGCCAGGTCGACCCGGCGGCGATGGAGTCGGCCCGCTCGCTCGGCGCGACCGGCGGCCAGCAACTGCGCCAGGTCCAGCTCCCGCTGGCCCGTCGGGCGCTGCTCCTCGCCGTCAACCAGGGCGTGGTCCTGGTCCTCGCCGTCGTCATCATCGGCGGCCTGGTCGGCGGTGGCGCGCTCGGCTACGACGTCGTCTTCGGCCTCGCGCAGGGAGACCTGGCGACCGGCCTGGTCGCGGGAGCCGCGATCGTCTGCCTGGGCCTGATGCTCGACCGGGTGACCCAGCCCACCGAACGCCGCGCGAAGAAGGGAGCCTGACATGCGACTTCGTACGACGTCGGCCATGGCCGGGGTGTCCGCGCTCGTCCTGCTGACCGGCTGCGGTGCCGCCGACATGACCAAGCAGGCCTCGCCGTTCGCCAACGCCGAGGGCGCGCGGACGGTCACCCTGTCCGTGCAGTCCTGGGTGGGCGCCCAGGCCAACGCGGCCGTCGCCCAGTACCTGCTGGAGCAGGAACTCGGCTACCGCGTCGACACCGTGCAGATCGACGAGGTACCCGCCTGGGACGCGCTCAGCCAGGGCCGGGTCGACGCCATCCTGGAGGACTGGGGCCACCCGGATCAGGAGCAGCGGTACGTCGAGGACAAGAAGACGATCGCGCCCGGCGGTGATCTCGGGGTCACCGGGCACATCGGCTGGTTCGTGCCGACGTACTTCGCGGAGAAGCACCCCGACATCACCGACTGGAAGAACCTCAACAAGTACGCCGATCAGTTCCGCACCGCGGAGAGCGGCGGCAAGGGCCAGCTGATGGACGGGTCACCGGCCTACCTCACCAACGACAAGGCACTGGTGAAGAACCTGAAGCTGGACTTCAAGGTGGTGTTCGCCGGGTCGGAGGCCGCGCAGATCACCCAGATCCAGCAGTTCGCCAAGGAGAGGAAGCCCTTCCTCAGCTACTGGTACACACCCCAGTGGCTGTCCGAGAAGGTGCCGATGACCGAGGTGAAGCTGCCCGAGTACGAGGAGGGCTGCGACGCCGACCCGGCGAAGGTCGCCTGCGCCTACCCGCACACCCCGCTCCAGAAGTACCTCAACGCGGACTTCGCGAAGGAGGGCGGCGACGCGGCGGACTTCCTGAAGAAGTTCCGGTGGACGACCGAGGACCAGAACGAGGTCTCCCTGATGATCGCCGAGCAGCGGATGGCGCCCCAGGAGGCGGCGAAGAAATGGGTGGACGGCAACGAGTCCACCTGGAAGGCATGGCTGTCCTGAGGGCCGGGCCGGGCCGAACCGGTCCGCCTGACGGGCGGTCCGGCCCGGGCATGACACGCGGCCCCGGGTTCACCGAGCGAGGTGAACCCGGGGCCGCTTGTCACGCGCTACGCGCGGTCACGCGGCGGGTGCCGGAGGCCGGAGGCCGGTCAGGCGTGCGAGCCCGGCCGGTAGTGGCCCGGGGTGAGGCGGCAGGTCACACCGAACCGGTTCCAGGAGTTGATCACCGTGATGCAGGCGATCAGGTGCGCCAGCTCGGTCTCCTCGAAGTGCTCGGCCGCCCGCCCGTACACCTCGTCCGGCACGAATCCATCGGTCAGGACCGTCACCGCCTCGGTCAGCTCGATCGCCGCGAGCTCCTTGCCGGTGTAGAAGTGCCGCGACTCCTCCCAGGCGGCGAGCTGCACGATCCGCTCCACGCTCTCGCCCGCGGCGAGCGCGTCCTTGCTGTGCATGTCCAGGCAGAAGGCGCAGTGGTTGAGCTGCGAGGCCCGGATCTTCACCAGCTCGAGCAGCTTCGGGTCGATCCCCTTACGGGCCGCCGTGTCGAGGCGCACCATCGCCTTGAAGACGTCCGGGGCGAGCGCGGACCAGTCCAGCCGGGGGGCCGGCTCGGGCGCGTACCCCTCGGCCGTCGCTCCGCTGCCGTTCGTGGACGCCGTCATGGTTGCTGCCGTGGTCGCTGTCGTGCTGTCGTTCGTGATCGTCGTCATGTCCTCGAGCGTAGGAGCGGGGCGGCCCAGGAGTATGGTCCACTCGCATGGCGAAACCCCGGGCCACTTTCGGCATCGACCTCCACCTGGAACCGGCCGGTCCCGGCCTGCGCCGCGGCCTGACCGACGCCCTGCGCGAAGCGGTCCGCAGCGGCCGGCTGGCCCCCGGCACCCGGCTGCCCTCCTCCCGCGCCCTCGCCGCCGACCTGGGCATCGCCCGCAACACGGTCGCCGAGGCCTACGCCGATCTGGTCGCCGAGGGCCGGCTGACCGCACGGCAGGGCTCCGGGACCCGGGTCGCCGACCACGCGGTGCCCCGGCCACCCGCCCGGCGGCCCGCCCCCCGACGCCCGTCCGGGCGGCTCCGGTACACCCTCGTCCCCGGCACCCCCGACCTCTCCTCCTTCCCGCGCGCCGAATGGCTCAGGGCCTCCCGCCGGGCCCTGGAGTCCGCCCCCCACGACGCCCTCGGCTACGGCGACGCGAGAGGCCGCCCCGAACTGCGCACCGCCCTCGCCGACTACCTGGCGCGGGTACGGGGCGTGCGCGCCGACCCCGAACACGTCGTCGTCTGCTCCGGGTTCGCCCACGGCCTCCGCCTGCTGTGCGACATCCTGCGCACCGCCCGCGGCGCCCGCACGCTCGCCGTGGAGCCCTACGGCCTCCCCGAACACCGGAGCCTGATCGAACGCACCGGACTGCGCACCACCCCGGTCCCCTCCGACGACGCCGACCCCGGCGACGCCGCCGCGGTGCTGCTCAACCCCGCCCACCAGTTCCCCCTGGGCGGTGTACTGCGCCCCGAACGCCGGGCGGCCGTCATCGACTGGGCCCGCCGCACCGGCGGCCTGATCCTGGAGGACGACTACGACAGCGAGTTCAGGTACGACCGGCAGCCCGTCGGGGCGCTTCAGGACCTGGACCCCGACCATGTGGTCCACCTCGGCACGGTCAGCAAGTCCCTCGCCCCCGGCCTCCGTCTGGGCTGGATGGTGCTTCCCCCGTCCCTCCTGCCGGAAGCCGTCGAGCACGGTGCCGCCCGGACCGTCAGCGTCCTCGAACAGCTCACCTTCGCCGAGTTCCTCACCTCCGGAGCCCACGACCGGCATGTGCGTGCCGCCCGGCTGCGCTACCGGCGCCGCCGCGACGCCCTGGTCGAGGCCCTCGCCGAACGGGCACCCGACGTACGGGTCACGGGCATCGCGGCGGGGCTGCACGCCGTGCTCCGGCTGCCGCCGGGCACCGAGCAGTCGGTCGTCCGGGCGGCCGCCTGGCAGGGCCTCTCGGTCATGGGCCTGGCGTACTTCCGGCACCCCGCCGCCGAAGTCGCTTCCCCCGACGCCCTGGTCGTCGGCTACGGGACCCCGCCGGACCACGCCTGGGCGGCGACCCTGGACGCCTTGTGCCGGGCGCTTCCCTGAGGGATGTCCCGCGGCGCCTGCCCGACAGACCGCCGCGGCACGTGTGCACACCACCCCAAAAGCCCCACAACCGCGGTCGGTCGAGGCCGTGTTCAAGGGTCCCCTGCCCCCTCCCGCCGACCGGCGCCTAGGCTGTCCGCCGCGAGCCGGGGAGCATGGCGCACCGCGGCGGCGAGGCGGCACACACGGGGGAGCGGAGAACATGGCCCAGAAGACGACGGCCCAGAAGACGACGGCCCAGAAGGCAGCGGCCCAGGAGACAGCGGCCCAGAAGACGGCCCGGAAGGCGATACCCGCGGCGCGGACACGGCGGCGGCTGCGGTCCGGCACGGTGATGCTCGGCGGTATGGGTGTCCTCGCGGCGGCCCTGTCGGCGTGCAGTTCGGATCCGGACCGCCGCTGCGTGGACCGGGACAGCTACGACCACCTCAACGGCTACAAGGTCGTCGCCGACCAGAACTGCAGGACGAGCTCCGGTTCCCTCGGCAAGGGAGCCGACGCCGACTGGTACTACGACTCCGACGTCAGCGGCGGCTGGGCCGACGACGGCACCTTCAGCCGGAGCGAGGCCGTCGACCGGGGCGGCTTCGGCTCGTCCTCCGGCAGCGGCGGCTGACCACCCCGTCGAGCGAAGCAGCGAAGGATCCGTCCGTGGAACGCCGCACCATCGAGCCCCGCCCCGGCTGGCAGCAGACCGTCGAGGAGCAGGGGCTCATCTACCCCCTCACCCTGCCCAAGTCGCTCGAGGCCGACCGGGCGGCGGGCATCCCCGTCCCCGACGACGCCTGGGTCCCGTACTGGGACGAGAGCGCGTACTACGTCTTCGGCCTCGACGAGGTGGAGGCGCTGGAGGAGGTCGTCGAGGAACTGCACCGCATGTGCCTCGCGGCCGCCGACCACATCGTCACCGCCGACCGCTTCGCCGACCTCGGCATCACCGATCCGCGGGTCGCCCGGGCAGTCGCCGAGGCCTGGCACCGGCGAACCGAACTCCCCTCCGTCTACGGCCGTTTCGACCTCCGCTACGACGGCACCGGTCCCGCGAAGCTGCTGGAGTACAACGCCGACACCCCCACCTCCCTGGTGGAGGCCGCCTCGCCCCAGTGGTTCTGGATGGAGGAACGGTTCCCCGGCGCCGACCAGTGGAACTCCCTGCACGAACGCCTCGTCGACGCCTGGCGGGGGCAGGCCGCGCTCCTCCCGCCGGGCAGCCCGCTGTACTTCGCCCACTCCTCGGCCGACGTCCTCGGCGAGGACCTCATGACCGTCGCCTACCTCAAGGAGACCGCCGAACAGGCGGGCCTCGACACCGAGTGGCTCACCGTGGAGGAGATCGGCTGGGACCGGCTCTCCGGCCGCTTCGTCGACAACGGCCTCCGGTTCATCCGCAGCATCTTCAAGCTGTACCCCTGGGAGTGGCTCACCACCGACCGCTTCGCCGGCCACGTCCTCGACACCCTCGACAACGGCGGCGGCACCGGCAGCACCCTGTGGATCGAGCCCGCCTGGAAGATGCTGCTCAGCAACAAGGCCCTGCTGGCGATCCTGTGGGAGCTCTTCCCGGACCACCCCAACCTCCTTCCGGCCCACCTCGACGGCCCCCGCGACCTGGCGTCGTCCACCGGCTACGTGGCCAAGCCGCTGCTCGGCCGCGAGGGCGCCGGGGTGACGATCCACCCGCCGGGCAGCACCCCCGTGGTCCGCGACGAGCCCTGCTGCTACCAGCAGCTCGCCCCGCTGCCGGACTTCGACGGCAACCACGTCGTCCTCGGCGCCTGGACCGTCGGGGACGAGTCCGCCGGCCTCGGCATCCGCGAGTCGTCGGGCCTGATCACCGACGAGTACGCCCGCTTCCTCCCGCACGTGATCCTCTAGGCCCGCGCACCGCACCAGGCCCGCGTACCGCACCAGACCCGCGCACCGGGCCACGTCTTCGCACCGGGCCACGCCCTCGGACGAACGCCCGTACCCCGGCGGATTCCCCCGCCCGGATGATGGACGCCCCGCCCCGCCCTCCGTGCCGCCCGGTAGGCTGGACGACGGGCCGTGACTGGCGTGCTGGGATGGGACCGACCATCGGGGAGCGGCCCCCGGGCCGCACCGCGGGCCCGGTACGAGTGCCGTGCGCCTGGGCCATGCCGTGAACGCCGAACGCCACGTCCGGAGGTCCCTCATGCCCGCCGAGCCCCTCTCTCCCGCTTCCACCGCCTTCCGCTCCGCCCTCGACGTGATCCGTGCCGTCGAGCCGCGCGTCGCCGACGCCATCGGCCAGGAGATCGCCGACCAGCGCGAGATGCTCAAGCTGATCGCCTCCGAGAACTACGCCTCCCCGGCCACGCTCCTGGCGATGGGCAACTGGTTCAGCGACAAGTACGCCGAGGGCACCGTCGGCCGCCGCTTCTACGCGGGCTGCCGCAACGTCGACACCGTCGAGTCGCTGGCCGCCGAGCACGCCAGGGAGCTCTTCGGCGCCCGCCACGCCTACGTCCAGCCGCACTCCGGTATCGACGCCAACCTGGTCGCCTTCTGGTCGGTGCTCGCCCAGCGCGTCGAGGTCCCCGCCCTGGAGAAGGCCGGCGTCCGCCAGGTCAACGACCTCTCCGACGCCGACTGGGCCGAGCTGCGCCGCGCCTTCGGCAACCAGCGGATGCTCGGCATGTCCCTGGACGCCGGCGGCCACCTCACCCACGGCTTCCGCCCGAACATCTCCGGCAAGATGTTCGACCAGCGTTCCTACGGCACCGACCCGGCGACCGGCCTCATCGACTACGAGGCCCTGCGCACCTCCGCCCGCGAGTTCAAGCCGCTGATCATCGTCGCCGGGTACTCCGCGTACCCCCGTCTGGTGAACTTCCGGATCATGCGCGAGATCGCCGACGAGGTCGGCGCCACGCTCATGGTCGACATGGCGCACTTCGCCGGTCTCGTCGCCGGCAAGGTCCTCACCGGCGACTTCGACCCGGTCCCGCACGCCCAGATCGTCACCACCACCACCCACAAGTCGCTGCGCGGCCCGCGCGGCGGCATGGTCCTGTGCGACGACTCCCTCAAGGACCAGGTCGACCGCGGCTGCCCGATGGTCCTGGGCGGTCCGCTCCCGCACGTCATGGCCGCCAAGGCGGTCGCCCTGGCGGAGGCCCGGCAGCCCGCCTTCCAGGACTACGCCCAGCGCATCGTGGACAACTCCCGCGCCCTCGCCGAGGGCCTGATGCGCCGCGGCGCCACCCTGGTCACCGGCGGCAGCGACAACCACCTCAACCTGATCGACGTCGCCGCCTCCTACGGCCTCACCGGCCGACAGGCCGAGGCCGCCCTGCTCGAGTCGGGCATCGTCACCAACCGCAACGCCATCCCGGCCGACCCGAACGGCGCCTGGTACACCTCCGGCATCCGCATCGGCACCCCCGCGCTGACCACGCGCGGCCTGGGCACCGCCGAGATGGACGAGGTCGCCGCCCTCATCGACCGCGTGCTGACCACCACGGAGCCCGGCACCACCAGCAAGGGCGCCCCCTCCAAGGCCCAGCACATCCTCGACGCGAAGATCGCGGACGAGATCTCCCGCCGCGCCACCGACCTCGTCACCGGCTTCCCGCTCTACCCGGAGATCGACCTCGGCTGACGCCTCCGGGCTTCCAACGGGTTCTGCGTGCCCGGGGCCGACCGGCACCAGCGGTGCCATCCCGCCCTGTGTCACCCCGTCCCGTGTCGTTCCGCCCGCGGCGGCCGGCCACGCGCCGGCCGCCGCCGGGCGTCTCACCCGTCGAGCAGTTCCTGCCTCGGCCCCGGCTCCCGCCGCCGGCCCCTCAGGGACCACCGCGTCACATACGGGCGCAGGACCAGGGCCAGCGTCGCACCGGCCACCGCCCCCGGTATCGCCCACCACCGGCCGATGCCGTCGGCCGCCGACGCTCCGGCGCCGCCCGCCCGGACCGCCCCCACGTCGTCCTGCTCCGGCCCGGCGTCAGCGGTGCCGGATCCGTCGGTGCCTGATCCGCCGGCGTCGGGCCCGCCGGAACCGGCCTCTTCCCTCTCCCAGGGCGCCGGGTAGACGCCGGACGACGACACGGATCCCGCATCCGACGCCCTGCCCAGCACACCCAGCTCCTTCAGCAGACCGCGCAGTTCGGCCGGGTGCTCGGCGCGGTGCCAGAGGCCGTTCGGCGATTCGGAGAAGTCGGCCGACGTGTGGATCCACACGTCCTTGTCCTCGCCGCCCGCGTCGGCAGGGAAGACCCGGTCCACGCGCCAGGGCGTCACATCGTGCACCAGCCATGTCACGTTGATCAGCCGGGGCGAGGCCGGAACGGCCTCCGGGGGCCGCTCCCGCGTGCCCGTGCCGACCGGACCGAGCAGCTTCTCCAACATCCCGTACTCGTCGTCGGCGGCATACAGCGACGCGGTCTCCGCGCTCTCCGGCGAGACCAGCAGCACGCTCGTCGGCCCTCCGGCCGAGGCGGGCGACGCTCCCCACACCGTCAGGGCCAGCGCCGCAGCCACCGCCGCCACGCTCGCCGCGAAGTGCCGCACCCTTTCCGTCCACCCGTGCATCCGGACCCCCACTCGGCCGGTCGATACCCCGTGCGGCCCGGCCATGAGCCGCCTGCCACTTCTGGTACACCGACCGGCCCGGTGAGGTTCCCCACCAGCGGCCCCCATTCGAGAACCCACCGGTGGCCCCCACCCCACGGGCTCCAGGGGGTCGGCGGCTTCACGGCTTCCACGGCCCCACCGACTCCGCGATCTCCAGCGCCCGCGCCTCGGACGGTTCCCCCTCCAGCCGCAACGTCACCTCACTCGCGTCCCCCGCGCCGACCCTGCCGCCGTCCATCCACAGCAGCGTCGGACCGGCCGTGCGCTCCTTTCGGGTGAAGCGGTGACCGTCCGCGTCCACCAGCCAGAAACTCAGGAGATGCGGCCGCGGGAACCACAGCGCCGGATCCGGCACCCCGCCGTCCCCGGCACGCTCCCCGCCCAGAGACAGCCACTCGGGCTGCTCCCGCACGCTCTTGGTGAACATGACGTCCAGCCGAGCCGGGAACTGGTCCAGCCGGATCGTGCGCCCCCGCTCCCGCCAGCACAGGCTCACCAGGAACCGGCCGCGCGGCAGACCGCTCACCGTCACCGCGTCCGGAGTGCCCAGCGCCTTCGGCACCAGCGGCGCGAACCCCGCCCGCCGCTCCGCCCGGCCGAGCGGCACCGACGGCCCGCAGCCCGGCACCTCGGCGCCCTCGGACGGCACCGCCGACGCGTCGTACCGCACCTCCACCCCGCCGAAGCCGAACCAGTCGGACACCGCCGCCCGCACCGGCGGCGTCAACGCGAGCACCGTCAGCAGCCCGCACAGCGTGGCGGCCAGCGACCGCCATCGCGCCCGCACCCGGCTCCGCGCCACCCGCGCCCGGCTCCGCACCACCCGCAGCCGCTCCGCGGCACCCGGCGGCCCGGCCACCGGAACGGGCAGGCCCTCGGCGAGTATCCGCTCCAGCACCCGCTCGACCATCGACTCGGGCCCGCCCGCACCCCCCTGCCCGTCCAGGGACCGGCCGAGCGCCCGCAGTTCCTCGCGCAGCCGGGCGGCCTCGGCACGCCCGCCCTCGGTGGCACCGTCACCGTCGTGCGACTCGCTCATGCTCGGTTGTCACCCACTTCCCGGGGCCGGAAGTCCGGCAGCAGACGCTCCAGTTTCCGCAGGGCGCGGTTCAGCCGGGACTTCACCGTGCCCCGGGGCCAGCCCAGGGCCTGGGCGGTCTCCTGCTCGTCCATCTCCAGCAGATAGCGGTAGGTGACGACCAGACGATGCTCCTCGCTCAGCTTCTCCAGAGCGGCCGTCAGTGCGGCGCGGCGCTCCGTCTCCAGCGTCACCACCGCCGGATCCGCCGATTCCGGTATCACCGGCTCCGCCTCCGCGAACACCGCCTCACGGCCGGCGAGGCTGTACCGGCGGGCCGCCGCGCGCACGGTGTTCCTCGTCTCATTGGCCACGATCGACAGCAGCCACGGCCGGAACGCCATGCCGTCCCGGAACCTGCCCAGCGCGCAGTACGCCTTGACGAAGGCCTGCTGCACCACGTCCTCCGCGTCCGCACCCGCCCCGAGCGCGGTGGCCGCCCTGAGCGCGATGCCCGTATGGGCCCGCACCAGTTCCGCGTACGCCTCCGGCTCTCCGGCGCGCACCCGTGCGATCACCGCGGTCTCATCGACGATGCGGCCCCCCTCCCGCGTCCTCACACCTTTGTTACACCGCCGGAGACGATCCGGTTCCCACCTGTTTCCGGTCGGTTCCGGACCGCCCTCGGGAACCTGAGAGAATGAGGGGCATGGCCTCTGAAAGTCCTCGCGTGCTCTCCGGAATCCAGCCCACCGCAGGCTCGTTCCACCTCGGCAACTACCTCGGCGCCGTCCGCCAGTGGGTGGCCCTGCAGGAGACGCACGACGCGTTCTACATGCTCGCCGACCTGCACGCGATCACGGTCACGCAGGACCCGGCCGAGCTGCGGGCCAACACCCGGCTCGCCGCCGCCCAGCTGCTGGCCTCCGGACTCGACCCGGACCGCTGCACCCTCTTCGTCCAGAGCCACGTCCCCGAGCACGCCCAGCTCGGCTGGGTCATGAACTGCCTCACCGGCTTCGGCGAGGCCTCCCGCATGACCCAGTTCAAGGACAAGTCGGCCAGGCAGGGCGCCGACCGTGCCTCCGTCGGCCTGTTCACGTACCCGATCCTCCAGGTCGCCGACATCCTGCTCTACCAGGCGCACGAGGTGCCGGTGGGCGAGGACCAGCGCCAGCACATCGAGCTGACCCGCGACCTCGCCGACCGCTTCAACGGCCGGTTCGGCCCGACCTTCACCGTCCCGAAGCCGTACATCCTCAGGGAGACGGCGAAGATCTACGACTTCCAGGACCCGACGGTCAAGATGAGCAAGTCGGCGTCCACGCCGAAGGGCCTCATCAACCTCCTCGACGACCCGAAGGCCACCGCCAAGAAGGTGAAGAGCGCGGTCACCGACACCGACACCGTCATCCGCTACGACGTGGAGAACAAGCCGGGTGTGAGCAACCTCCTCACGGTCCACTCGACCCTCACCGGAGCGAGCGTCGCCGAGCTGGAGGAGCGTTACGCCGGCAAGGGCTACGGTGCGCTGAAGACGGACCTCGCCGAGATCATGGTCGAGTTCGCGACCCCGTTCAAGGAGCGCACCCAGCAGTACCTGGACGACCCCGAGACGCTCGACTCGATCCTGGCCAAGGGCGCCGAGAAGGCCCGCGCCGTCGCCGCGGAGACCCTCGCCCTGGCCTACGAGCGGGTGGGCTTCCTGCCCGCCAAGCACTGACCCGGCCCCGGCTCCGGTCGCCACGGAATTGAACGCGGACCCGGCACCGATTCGTACCACCGGGTGAGCGCCGTACATCACTACGGCTGCGCCTGCCCGGGAGCGGGCCGTGGTCGTACAGTCGATACGAGGGCGGCCGCTTCGGCGGCCACCCGCTGTGTGCCGGACCGGCACCACCGCCCGGACCTGCACCACCACAACGACGGAAACGACGGCAACGACGGAACGAAGGAGACGACGTGGGGACCGTAACGATCGGTGTGTCGATCGCGGTCCCGGAGCCTCACGGCAGCCGGCTTCAGCAGCTGCGCGCGGGCTTCGGTGACGCCGCTGCTCACGGTATCCCCACGCATGTCACCCTGTTGCCGCCGACGGAGGTCGGCGAGGGCGACCTGCCGGCCATCGAGACGCATCTGAGCGAGGTCGCCGCGACCGGCCGCCCGTTCCCCATGCGGCTCTCCGGCACCGGTACCTTCCGGCCCCTGTCACCGGTCGTGTTCGTCCGGATCGCGGAGGGCGCCGAGGCCTGCACCTGGCTGCAGAAGCAGGTCCGCGACGCGTCCGGCCCCGTCGCGCGGGAGCTGCAGTTCCCGTACCACCCGCACGTCACCGTGGCGCACGGCATCGAGGAGGCGGCGATGGACCGCGCCTTCGAGGAACTCGCCGACTACGAGGCGCGGTGGCCCTGCACCGGATTCGCGCTCTACGAACAGGGTGCCGACGGGGTGTGGCGCAAGCTGCGGGAGTTCCCGTTCGGCTCGCTGGTGGTGCCCCCGCAGTCCGGCCGCGCCGACCTCGGCTCCGTCACCGCCCACTGACCTCCGGGCCGGAGGGCCTCAGACCGGCAGCCGCCGGAACACCGCCCGGGGCAGGTGCCGCAGCACCGACATCACCACGCGCAGCCTGCCCGGCACCCACACCGTCTCCGCGCGGCGGCGCAGCCCCAGTTCGACCGCCGTCGCGACCGCCTCCGGGGTGGTGGCGAGCGGCGCCCGGGGCAGAGCGGTGGCCGTCCGGGCACGGACGAAGCCGGGGCGTACGACCATGACGTGCGCGCCCGTGCCGTACAGCGCGTCGCCGAGGCCCTGGGCGAAGGTGTCCAGGCCGGCCTTGCTGGAGCCGTAGATGAAGTCCGCGCGGCGGGCCCGCTCGCCGGCGACGGACGACAGCACCACCAGGCAGCCGTGCCCCTGGTTCTGGAGAGCTCCCGCGCACACGAGACCCGAGGAGACCGCGCCGGTGTAGTTGGTCTGCGCGACCCGGACGGCGGCCCGGGGCGACCGCTCGTCGTGGGCCTGGTCGCCGAGGGTGCCGAAGGCGAGCAGCACCATGTCGATGTCACCGTCCGTGAAGACCTTGCCGAGGACGCTCTCGTGGGAGGCGGGGTCGAGGGCGTCGAAGGCGATGACGCGCACCTGGGCGCCCAGGCCGCGCAACTGCTCCGCGGCCCGGTCCAGCGCGGGGGAGAGCCGGCCCGCCAGCCACACCGTGCGGGTACGGCGGGCGATCAGCCGGCGCGCCGTGGCCAGCGCGATCTCGGACGTGCCACCGAGGACGAGCAGGGACCGGGGCAGACGGGCCGCGGCGGGAGCGATGCGGCCCCATCCCGTGGGGGAGACGGTGTCATCAGGCATGTCGGTGACCGTATCGCCCCTATATGGGCGATTAGTTCTGAAACCTTGCGCCGCTCCCCGGAACGGGTGATTAATGGGATGTCGCTCCGGACATGGGATTTCACCCACAGGGGCAAAGGCGGTTCATGGACTGGCTGAAGAAACTCCCGGTCGTCGGCCCGTGGGTCACGCGGCTGATGCTCACGCACGCGTGGCGGTCCTACGAGCGGATGGAGCGGGTGCACTGGACCCGGCTGGCCGCCGCGATGACGTTCACCAGCTTCGTCGCGCTGTTCCCGCTGCTCACCGTCGCCGCCGCGGTCGGCGCCGCCATGCTCAGCCAGGAGCAGCAGGACACGCTCCAGGAGAAGCTCACCGAGCAGGTGCCCGGCATCTCCGACCAGCTGGACGTCGCGGGCCTGGTGGAGAACGCCGGCACCGTCGGCCTCATCGCCGGTGCCGTCCTGCTGTTCACCGGCATCAGCTGGGCCGGCTCGACGCGGGAGTGCCTGCGCGCGGTCTGGGAGCTGTCCGACCCGGAGGAGAACCCCGTCCTGCGCAAGGCCAAGGACGCGGGCACCCTGGTCGGGCTCGGCGGCGCGGTCCTGGTCACCCTGGCCGCCTCCACGGTCGCCTCGGCGGCGGTCGGCTGGATCAGTGACGCCATCGGGCTGGAGAAGGGCGGCTGGGGCGGGATCGTGCTGCGGATCGCGGCCTTCGCCGTCGCCGCGGGCGCCGACTTCCTGCTCCTGCTGTACGTCCTGTCGCCGCTGCCCGGCGTCGAACCCGCCCGCCGCCGTCTGGTCGTGGCCGCGCTCATCGGCGCGGTCGGCTTCGAACTGTTGAAACTGCTGCTCAGCGGCTATATGCAGGGCGTGGCCGCGAAGAGCATGTACGGCGCGTTCGGTGTCCCGGTCGCCCTGCTGCTGTGGATCAACTTCACCATGAAACTGGTCGTGTTCTGCGCCGCCTGGACGGCGACGCAGAGCCAGGAGACCGAGGGGGTCACGGACGCGGACGGCGGCGCACCAGATCCGGCAGCGGCCAGCGGCGGTTGACCAGGAACGCCCCGCCCGCGAGCAGCACCAGCACCCCGCCCGTGACGGCGAGCGCGGTCCCGACGCCACCGGCCCCGCCCCCGGCCGCGGCACTGGCCACCGGCTTGCCGCCCGCGGCGCCGAGCGCGCCCTCGCCCGTGCCGCCCGCCTCGCCGGGGGAGGCACTGGCACCCGGCCGGGCACCGTCCTGCGCGGCGCTCCTGGGCGGCACCAGCTCACCCACCGGATCGACCTTGCCGGCCGCCTTGAACCCCCAGTCGAGCAGCTTCGCGGTCTCCTTGTAGACCTCGTTGCTCTCCTTCTTCTCCGGGTTCATCACGGTGACGAGCAGGACCCTGCCGTCCTGCTCGGCGACCCCGGTGAAGGTGGCGCCCGCGTTGGTGGTGTTGCCGTTCTTCACCCCCGCGATGCCCTCGTAGACGGGTACGTCGTAGTCGCCGGACAGCAGCCGGTTGGTGTTCTGGATCTCGAAGGACTCGCGGACCTTCTTGCCCTTCTTGTTCTTCTTCGTCTCACCGGGGAAGTCCGCGCGGACCGTCGAGGCGTACTCCCGGAAGTCCTTCTTCTGCAGCCCGGAACGGGCGATCAGGGTCAGGTCGTACGCGGACGACACCTGTCCCTCGGCGTCGTAGCCGTCCGGGCTCGCCACGACCGTGTCGAGGGCCTGGAGCTCCTCGGCGTGCTCGTTCATCTCCTCGACGGTGTTCTCGACACCCCCGTTCATGGCGGCCAGCACCCGCACGGCGTCGTTGCCCGAGCGGAGGAAGACCCCGAGCCACAGGTCGTGGACGGTGTACGTCTCGTCCTCCTTGATCCCGACCATGCTGGAACCGGAGCCGATGCCGGCCAGGTCGGAGGACTCGACCTTGTGCTCCGTCGAGCTGGGCCACTTCGGCAGCAGGGTGTCGGCGAACAGCATCTTCAGGGTGCTCGCCGGGGCCAGCTGCCAGTGCGCGTTGTGCGCGGCGAGCACCTCGCCCGACTCGGCGTCGGCGACGATCCAGGACCGGGCCGACAGGCCCTTCGGCAGCACCGGCACGCCGCTCGCGAGGTTGACCTGGGTCCCCGCCCGCCCGAGCCGGGCGCCGCCCACCGTCGACATCTTCGCCGGAGGAGCGGCCTTGGAGCCGTTCGACCCCTTCGGCTTCTTCGAGGGCTTCTTCGAGGGGCTCTTCGACGGGTCGGCCGTGGCCGTGGCCGAGGAGCCGGCCGAGGGCCTGGAGGAAGGGCCGGCCGACGGGCTCGGGGCTGCGAGGGCGACGGGAGCGGTCAGTGCGGTGGACAGCACTATGAGGGAAGTGACCAGCAATGAGCGCCGGATGGAGTTTTTGGGTGCGGGCACGGTCGGAAACGTACATGCAGTGCCCGAGGAAGTCCCCCCTCCCTCCCCACCCCGCGAACGGAACCGGACACCGGCCGGTGATACTGGAACCATGCCGTGCCCGCCCCGGGGACCACCCCCGGAGCCCCGGCCGGATCCGGGCGCCCGGCGTTGCGATGAAAGGTCAGATCTGGTGAAACTCAGCCGCCCCGTCTCCTGGTTCCTGCTCGCCTTCGGGGTGTGGAGCTGGATCATCTGGATCACTTTCGTCAAGAACCTGGTCAATGACGGCAGCGGGCTCGCCTTCGACGACGGCGAGCCGACGGCGTATTTCTGGGTCCATCTGCTGCTGGCCGTCGTCTCCTTCGTATTGGGGACGGTCGTCGGAGGCATCGGGTTGCGTGGTCTGCGCGCACTGAGCCGGACGTCACGGACGTCGTAACGGAAATCTGGGGAACACCACACCGTGGTCATCGTCTTCGTACTCGTCGCACTGCTGGTCCTGTCCGTCCTGGTGACGGGCAGCTGGTACCTGTGGCGCCGTCTGTTCCGCGACACGACCAGGGCTCCGGGCACCGTGCGCCGCGTCGGCGCGGTGGTGATCGCCGGAGGCTGGGCGCTGACCTTCGCGGCGTTCTTCGCCACGCGCAGCGGTGCCCCGTTCTGGCTCAAGCAGGTCCTCGCCTGGCCCGGCTACCTCTGGCTGGCCCTGTGCCTCTACCTGCTCCTCGCGGTGCTCGTGGGCGAGGCCGTCCGCCCGGTGCTGCGCCGGGTCCTGGAGCGCCGGGCACGCCGCACGGCAACGCCGCCGCACCAGGAGCCGACACCGATACCGGCGGGCGCGACGGCCGCCGCGACCGCACCGGGCGCCCCGGCCACATCGGCCGCACCCGGAACGTCACAGCCGGCGGACGCGGGCGCCCCCGCGCCGACCGGTACCACGCCCTCCACGCCCCCCGCCGGCGCCCCCGGTGACCCCACCACCCCGGAGGCCCCCGCCGGCCCCTCCCGGCGGCTGTTCGTCTCCCGGGTGGTCGCCGGGGCCGCCGCCGCGGCGGCGGTCGGGACGGTCGGGTACGGAACGTACGGCGTGGTGCGCGGGCCGCAGGTGAAGCGGGTCACCGTGCCGCTCGCCAAGCTGCCGCGCGCGGCGCACGGTTACCGGATCGCCGTGGTCAGCGACATCCACCTGGGGCCGGTCCTCGGCCGGGGCTTCGCGCAGAAGGTCGTCGACACGATCAACTCGACCCAGCCCGACCTGATCGCGGTCGTCGGCGACCTGGTGGACGGCACGGTCAAGGAACTCGGCCCGGCCGCGGCCCCGCTCGCGCAGCTGAGGGCACGTCACGGCTCCTTCTTCGTCACGGGGAACCACGAGTACTTCTCCGGTGCCGAGGAGTGGGTCGACGAGGTGCGCCGACTCGGCCTGAATCCGCTGGAGAACGCGCGTACGGAACTCCCGCACTTCGACCTCGCCGGGGTGAACGACCTGGCCGGTGAGAGTGACGGCCAGGGACCCGACTACGCGCGGGCGCTCGGCGACCGGGACCGGGCCCGCGCGTGCGTGCTCCTCGCCCACCAGCCGGTGATGGTCCACGAGGCCGTCGACCACGGCGTCGACCTCCAGCTCTCCGGCCACACCCACGGCGGCCAGCTCTGGCCCGCCAGCTACCTCGCCGCAGCCGCCAACCCGACCCTCGCGGGCCTGGACCGCTACGGCGACACCCAGCTGTACGTCAGCCGCGGCGCCGGTGCCTGGGGCCCGCCGACCCGGATCGGCGCGCCGTCGGACATCACGGTGATCGAACTGGCGTCGAAGCAGACCTGACGGCGACACCGCGGGCCCAGGGACCACCCCGGGGCCTGCGGTGCGGCCCCGAGCCCCCGCCCCCTCGCCCCGGCCTCCCGGTCTCCCGGAGCAGGAAAACCCGTACCCGTACCCGGACCACCACCGGACATACAGGCCGTTCGTCCGCACAGGACAGGCCCTAACCGGGCCCGGGTTCCTCCCGGCGGGCCCCGGAGACCATCCCGTGGCGGCGGCCCCATACGGCTCCCGCGCGGGGCGGGTGACGGTGCTCGGCGGCCCGCTGGTGCACGACGTGGAACTCGCCCCCGGTGAGGTGGACGCCGTCAGCTGACCGGACCGGGGCGCCCGTCGCCGCCGGCGGGCGCCCCCTGGGGCTCTTCGCCGTGGCCGGCGGGCGCCTCCCGGTCCTTCGCCGGGTCCGGCAGCATCTCGGTCATCCCCGGCAGGAACTCCGTGAACATGTCGTGGACCTCGCGGACCAGCGGGCGCAGGACCCGGAACCGGGCCAGGGCGACGCCCCGCGCGGTGATGCGGGCGCCGCGCTCGGCGAGACGGTAGCTGCGTTCACGGTTCTCGGTGCGGTCGAAGATCCAGTACAGGACGAGGCCCATCTGCGCCAGCCACATCAGCTCCGGCAGTGCCTCCCGCAACTCCGGGGGCACCTTGGCCCCGGAACCGGCCAGCACCTCCTGGTGGACGCTGATCGCCTCCGCGCGCGCGTGCTCCGACTCGGGCGAGAAGGGGCTGAGCGGGCTGTCGGGATCGGCGGCGTTCTTGAAGAACTGCACCGCGAACTCGTGGTACGGGGTGGCGATGTCCAGCCACGCCTTCAGCACGCCCGCGAACCGGGCCTCCAGGTCGGTCTCCCGCTCCAGGGTCTCCCGGGCCACCCGCTGGTGTTCGGCGGCGATCCGGTCGTAGAACCCCTGGATCAGGTGTTCCTTGCCCTCGAAGTAGTAGTACGCGTTACCGACGGAGACCCCGGCCTCCGTGGCGATGGCCCGCATGGTCGTCCTGTCGTACCCGCGTTCCTGGAACAGCCGCATGGCCGTCTCCAGGATCAGGGCGCGGGTCTGCTCGGACTTGCTGAGTGCGGCACCGTCACCGGGACCGTCGTTCTTCACGGACACGGACAGAGCTTAGGGCCTGCCGTTCGGACCCGCCGGGCGCGCGGGCCCCCGCGGCCGCGCGGCCCGCACCGACGAGGGGTGTGCCCCCGCCGGGCAGGGGGGCGGACACGGCCTATGGCCGTCGGCCCAGTTGCGGGCGCTTGGTGTAGTCGGTCAGGCCCACCACGTTCCCCCAGGGATCGGCGAACTCGACGGTCCAGCCGGTGGCGCCCGGGAACGGCCCGTCGAGCAGACCGATCCCGGCGCTCTCCAGGGCCTCGGCGGCGACACGGGCGTCCGGCACCTCCAGCCACATCCGGGCGGAGGGCCAGGCCGGTGGCCGGCAGCCCAGACCCTCCTCGTGCCGCAGCAGTACCCCGGGCGTCTCGCCGCCCACCTTCAGCAGGACGATCCCGGCCTCGTCCAGCCGGAAGCCGACCGGGAACCCGGCCCGTCCGTAGAATCCGACGGCCTCGTCGAGGTCCCCGACGGGCAGCAGCACATGGTCGAACCCGAGCAGTTCGTAGGACTCATCGTCTGACATGACGTCACATTAGGTGGTACCGGTGCACAGCGGGCAGAAGCGGCGACCGGGAGGCGGAGGGTCACTCGTCCGGGCGGACGGCGCCGGAACCCGGCCGGCGGATCGTGCCGGAAAGTCCCCGCCCGGGTTCCGACTTCTCATTGCCGCCCGAGTCCTGCAAGATGACCGACAGTTATCCGTATCTTTCAGGAGAGACCCACTGTGAGCGAGCAGCCGCAGCAGCCGTCCACGCCGCCCGGCTTCGGCCCCCCGAACTCCGGCGGAGCCGACCCATCCGGCCCCTACGGCTACCCGCAGTCCGGATCCCAGCAGCCCGCCTACGGCTACCCGCCCCCCGGCGGTTACCCCCCGCCGCCCGGCGGTTACCCCCCGCCGCCCGGTGGCTACCCGCCCCCGCCCGGCTTCCAGCAGCCCCCGCCCGCCGGGTTCGCCCCCGGTGCTCCCGACCCCGGCGCGCCCTACGGGTACGACCCCTACGGGCGTCCCCTTTCCGACAAGTCGAAGATCGTCGCCGGTATCCTCCAGCTCTTCCTCGGCTCGTTCGGCATCGGCCGCTTCTACACCGGCTCGGTCGGCATCGGCATCGCCCAGCTGCTCACCTGCGGCGGGCTCGGCTTCTGGGCGCTGATCGACGGCATCATGTACCTGGTCAGCAACGACCGCACGGACGCCCACGGGCGGATCCTGCGTGGCTGACGCGGCCCCGCCCGCCCCGTCCCGGGGGCGGCCGCGGTGGCATCCCGCGGCGGCCCCCGTCGCGGTGCTGGCCGCGGGCGCGGCGGGTGCCGCCTACCTGTGGGGCACCGACCCGCACGAGCCGGGTCACCTCCTGCCCCAGTGCCCGCTGCGGGCCGTCACCGGCCTGCTGTGCCCCGCCTGCGGCGGCACGCGCATGGTGTACGACCTGATGCACGGCCAGTTCGCCGCCGCCTGGCTGGACAACAGGGCCCTGCTGCTCGCCGCGCCCTTCGCACTGGCACTGTGGGGGCGCTGGACGCTGGAAGGGCTGCGCGGCCGCACCTGGGCGCCCCGGATCGCGCCCTGGGCCCAGGTGTCGATCCTGGCGGTGGCGGTGGCCTGGACAGTGGCCCGCAACATCGTCTGAAATGGGCGGGAACCGGGCTGAGTTGATCACGGAACGGGAACATTAGGCTTTCCGCTTTCCCGTTCGATCGCCGGTCCCCTTACGCTCCTTTCGCGCAGGGGGGACGGTTTGCGAACCGTGAGTTACAGCGCAGTAGTTGCGCGGGATCCGTACGCGGATTTCCGGTGGTCCCTCCTGAGCCGTCCGGGCAACCTGCCCGGCGCGTCACACCTTTCTCCCCAGGAGCAGCGCCATGACCGTCCCCGCCGGCCCCCAGGCCCCGTACGGCCACGACCCGCAGGGCCGTCCCTACTCCGACAAGTCGAAGATCGTCGCCGGTATCCTCCAGATCTTCCTGGGGACCCTGGGCATCGGCCGCTTCTACGTCGGCTCCGTCGGCATCGGCATCGCCCAGCTGCTCACCTGTGGTGGCCTCGGCTTCTGGGCACTGATCGACGGCGTCATGTTCCTCGTGAGCAACGACCGCACCGACAAGCAGGGCCGCGTCCTGCGCGGCTGACGCGACGCCGGCCGTTCCGGTCGCCGTACATGCCTGAGGCCCCGATCCAGCCGGATCGGGGCCTCAGGCATGTACGGGCGAAGCCGTCAGAAGCGACGCGTGATGAGCGCCCGCTTCACCTCGGCGATCGCCTTGGTGACCTCGATGCCACGCGGGCACGCGTCCGTGCAGTTGAAGGTCGTACGGCAACGCCACACGCCGTCACGGTCGTTGAGGATCTCCAGGCGCTGCTCGCCGGCCTCGTCGCGCGAGTCGAAGATGAACCGGTGCGCGTTGACGATGGCGGCCGGACCGAAGTACTGGCCGTCGTTCCAGAACACCGGGCACGAGGACGTGCAGGCGGCGCACAGGATGCACTTCGTGGTGTCGTCGAAGCGCTCGCGGTCCTCGGCGGACTGCAGCCGCTCACGCGTCGGCTCGTTGGTCTCCTTCGTGATCAGGAAGGGCATCACGTCCCGGTACGCCTGGAAGAACGGCTCCATGTCCACGATCAGGTCCTTGAGGACCGTGAGGCCCTTTATGGCCTCGACCGTGATCGGCTTCTCGGGGTTGAGGTCCTTGATCAGCGTCTTGCACGCCAGGCGGTTCTTGCCGTTGATCCGCATGGCGTCGGAGCCGCAGATGCCGTGGGCGCAGGAACGGCGGAAGGTCAGGGTGCCGTCCTGATCCCACTTGATCTTGTGCAGCGCGTCGAGGACGCGCTCCTTGGGGTCGATCTCCAGCTGGAAGTCTTCCCAGACCGCCTCGTCCGAGACCTCCGGGTTGAACCGGCGGATCCGGAAGGTCGCGGTGATGTACGGGGAGTCGCCGAAGCCGGGCTCGGGCGATCCGGCCGCGTCCGCCTTGTCCATAACAGGGGTAGCCATCAGTACTTACGCTCCATCGGCTGGTAGCGGGTCTGGACGACCGGCTTGTAGTCGAGCCGGATCGACTCGGAGCCGTCGTCGCCCACCTCGCGGTACGCCATGGTGTGGCGCATGAAGTTGACGTCGTCCCGGTTCGGGTAGTCCTCGCGGTAGTGACCGCCACGGGACTCCTTGCGGGCGAGCGCGGACGTGGCCATGACCTCGGCCAGATCGAGCAGGTTGCCCAGCTCGATCGCCTCCAGCAGGTCGGTGTTGAACCGCTTGCCCTTGTCCTGGATGGAGACGTTCAGGTAGCGCTCGCGCAGCTCCGCGATCTTCTCCACCGCCGTCTTGATCGTCTGCTCGGTGCGGAACACCATGACGTTGGCGTCCATGGTGTCCTGCAGCTCGCGGCGGATCTCGGCCACCCGCTCGGTGCCGGTGGAGGACCGCAGCCGCTCGATCTGCCCGACGACGAAGGACTCCGGGTTCTCCGGCAGCTCGACGAAGTCGGTGGTGTGCGCGTACTCGGCGGCCGCGATGCCGGCCCGCTTGCCGAACACGTTGATGTCCAGCAGCGAGTTGGTGCCCAGCCGGTTGGCGCCGTGCACGGACACGCAGGCCACCTCGCCCGCCGCGTACAGGCCGGGGACGACGGTGGTGTTGTCCGCCAGCACCTCGCCCTGGACGTTCGTCGGGATGCCGCCCATGGCGTAGTGCGCGGTCGGCTGGATCGGGATCGGGTCCGTGTACGGCTCGATGCCCAGGTAGGTCCGCGCGAACTCCGTGATGTCGGGCAGCTTGGCGTCCAGCTGCTCCGGCGGGAGGTGGGTGAGGTCCAGGTAGACGTGGTCGCCCTCGGGACCGCAGCCGCGGCCCTCACGGATCTCCGTGTAGATGGACCGGGACACGACGTCGCGGGAGGCGAGGTCCTTCATGACCGGCGCGTACTTCTCCATGAAGCGCTCGCCGTCCTTGTTGCGCAGGATGCCGCCCTCACCGCGGGCGCCCTCCGTCAGCAGGATGCCCATGCGCCAGATGCCGGTCGGGTGGAACTGGAAGAACTCCATGTCCTCCAGCGGAAGCCCGCGCCGGTACACGGCCGCCTGGCCGTCACCGGTCAGGGTGTGCGCGTTGGACGTCACCCGGAAGAACTTGCCGGTGCCGCCGGAGGCGTAGATCACGGACTTCGCCTGGAAGACGTGGATCTCGCCGGTGGCCAGCTCGTACGCCACCACACCGGCCGACTTCCTGACGCCGTCGACCTCGGTGATCAGCTGGTCCAGGACGTAGAACTCGTTGAAGAACTCCACGCCCTCCTTGACGCAGTTCTGGTACAGCGTCTGGAGGATCATGTGACCGGTGCGGTCGGCCGCGTAGCAGGAGCGGCGGACCGGGGCCTCGCCGTGGTTGCGGCTGTGTCCGCCGAAGCGGCGCTGGTCGATGGTGCCGTCCGGGGTGCGGTTGAACGGCAGGCCCATCTTCTCCAGGTCGAGGACGGAGTCGATGGCCTCCTTCGCCAGGATCTCGGCGGCGTCCTGGTCGACCAGGTAGTCACCGCCCTTGACCGTGTCGAAGGTGTGCCACTCCCAGTTGTCCTCCTCCACGTTGGCCAGCGCGGCGGCCATGCCGCCCTGCGCGGCGCCCGTGTGGGAGCGGGTGGGGTAGAGCTTGGTCAGCACGGCGGTGCGGCTGCGCTTCGTGGACTCGATGGCCGCGCGCATGCCCGCGCCACCGGCGCCGACGATGACGGTGTCGTACTTGTGGATCTTCATGATTCTCGCAGCCCCGTGCCTAGCGGATGTTCGGGTCGAAGGTGAAGATCACCAGCGTGCCCAGCAGAATGGTGAACACCGTGGCGGTGTAGAGCAGGCCCTTGAGCCACAGCCGGGTGTTCGCGCGCTCCGCGTAGTCGTTGATGACCGTGCGCAGGCCGTTCGCGCCGTGCAGCATCGCGAGCCAGAGCATCAGCAGGTCCCAGACCTGCCAGAACGGCGAGGCCCAGCGGCCCGCCACGAAGGCGAAGCCGATCTTGGAGACGCCGCCGTCCAGCACGAGCTGGATCAGCAGGTGACCGATGACCAGGACGACCAGGACGACGCCGGACAGGCGCATGAACAGCCAGGCGGCCATCTCGAAGTTGCCCCGGGTGGTCTTCGGGGTCTTCTTGGTCCGCTTGCGCGGGGGCTCGATGACCGGCGCCGGGTTGTCGACCGAGTAGGGCGACGCGCCCTCGACGGGGCCGATGCCCGAAGCGGTGGATTCAGTCGTGGACATTGGCGTCAGCTCCCGAACAGTTCACGAGCGGCGTGGCCGAGCACGGGGTAGAGCGCCCCGATCATCAGCACGACCCACACGGCGACGACGGTCCAGAGCATCTGCTTCTGGTACCGGGCGCCCTGGAGCCAGAAGTCGACGGCGATGACACGCAGGCCGTTGAGCGCGTGGAAGAGGATGGCGGCGACGAGGCCGTACTCCAGCAGCGCGACGATCGGCGTCTTGTACGTGGCCACGACGGTGTCGTAGGCCTCCGGGGACACTCGCACGAGGGCGGTGTCCAGCACGTGGACGAACAGGAAGAAGAAGATGAGGACGCCGGTGACTCGATGAGCCACCCAGGACCACATTCCTTCCCGGCCGCGGTACAGCGTTCCAGCCGGCACGGAATTTTCCTCCGGGAGCGGGGGTTGGGGCCGCGCCGGCTTTCTCCATGTCGGTCGGGCCCGGCCGGGTACGGTCCACCGGCCCCCAGCATCGTAGCCACGTATGGACGCGGGGCGGACAGGGGCCCTGCCGCTGTGATCGAACCGGCACGCTTACGGACTAGAGAGGCGGGCTGCGGGACAGGTGCCGGGGCGGGCGCCGGGAAGGGTTCCGAGGCGCCGCAGAGGGGGCTTTTGGGCGGCTTGGTGCAGGCTTGGCGGCGGCTCCGGGCGGGTGCGGCGGCCCGTGAGCGGCCCGTCAGAGGCCGGTCGGCGGCCCGTCGTGCGCGAGGAGGGCGGCCAGGCGGCCCCGGGCCAGGCGCCGGAGTTCCTCCGCTGCCACCAGGCGCTCCTCCTCGGGATCGTTGGCCAATCGTGACCGGATGCCTTCGAGTACGTGGTCCAGGACCTCGTCCGGCTTCAGACCGTCGACGCAGATGACGAACGGATGTCCAAAACGGGCCTCATAGGCCACATTGGCCGCGTTCAGGGCCGTATGGGCCGCGGAGTAGGCGTCCGCCGGGAGATCGGGGAGGGCTTCCGTGGCCAGCGCGTCGGCGCGGTCCGTGCGGGGCAGGTCGTAGGCCGCCTCGTCCGCCGCCGCCAGGAGGGCTTCCAGATCCGGGTACGGGCGGTGGGCCGCGACGCGCACGGCCCAGCGGGGGCTGTGCAGGCAGGCCAGCAGGGCGCGCTCGGCGTCCTCGGTGGCCGCGGCGTTGAAGTGGTCCAGTCCGGACGGGACGCCGGGCGTGTCGGGCGCCCCGGATGCTCCGGGGGTGCCGCGCGACTGTGCGGGTATGGCGACCCGGTCGGGGAGGGGCGGGAGACGGTGCGCAGGCAGCGTGGGTCCTCGGGGCGTCACGTGTGTGTCGGTGCGGGGGAAGGGATGGGGGTTGAGTGGCCGATGGTGTGAGAGTTGTGCCGACACGTTATCGAGTGAGTCCATGACGTGTCCGATCGATAGTCGAGATTCACTCGGACGGGAGAGTTTCGGAACAGCTCACCGACGCCCGTCACCCGGATGGGCCGTAGGTTGGGCGTGTGAGTCAGCACAGGCAGCACAGGCGTCGGCCGTCCGCGCACCAGGTGAGGCGGCGGCGGATGCTGGTCGTGGCCCTCACGGCGGGCGCGGTGGTCGCGGCCTCCGGCGTGGGCGTCGGCCTCTGGGTGACGTCGGACGACGGCGGTCCGGCCGGTTCCGCCGCCTCCCGCTCCGGGGACACGGCGGGTTCGCCGCCGTCCGGGGAGTCCGAGCCGAGCCCCACCCGTTCCTACCCCTTGTCCCGGGCACCCCGGACCATCCCCGCCGTCCGCGACCACAGTGCCGAGCGCGGCCCCGGCTGGCGGCCCGAACGCGGTCACCGGGTGGTCGTCGGCGATCCGGCCCTGGCGGACGAGGGCCGCCTCGTAGCCGGCGAGCTGGGCCTGGCGTACGCGGGGCAGAAGGGCGACGAGCGCGCCGGGGACCTGCGTCTGGAGCTGAACAGGGGCAAGGGCGCGAACCCCGAGTCGTACACGATGACCGTGCGGGGCGGGCGGGTGACCGTCAGCGCCCCCGCCGAGGCGGGCGTCTTCTACGGCACCCGCACCCTCAAGCAGCAGATCCGCGGGGCCGGGACCGCCCCCGAGGGGGTCGTGCGCGACGAGCCCGCCAAGCAGCGGCGCGGGATGATGCTGGACATCGCGCGCAAGCACTTCACCGCCGGCTGGATCGAGGACCGGGTCCGTGAACTCGGTGACCTGAAGTTCAACGAACTGGGTCTGCACTTCTCCGACGACCAGAGCTTCCGCATCGAGTCCGACTCGCACCCGGAGATCGTGGCCGACCAGCATCTGACCAAGGCGCAGGTCAAGCGGATCGTCGACCTCGCCACGAGCCGGCACATCACCGTCGTGCCCGAGATCGACTCGCCCGGACACCTCGGCGCCGTCCTCGCCGCCCACCCCGGCCTCCAGCTGCGCAACGCGGGCGGCGGGGCCGTGCGCGGGGCGATCGACATCTCCGATCCCGAATCCGCAGAGATCGTCGACGACCTGCTGAACGAGTACGCGGAGCTGTTCCCCGGCTCGCAGTGGCACCTCGGCGCCGACGAGTACCAGGCGCTGGTGGTGTCCGACCCGGAGGCGTCGTTCCCGGGACTCGCCGCCGCCGCGCGGAAGAAGCACGGCCCCGGTGCCACGGTCGAGGACCTGGCCACGAGCTGGCTCAACGACCGCGCCGACACCGTCCGCGCCCACGCGCGCACGCTCCGCGCCTGGAACGACGGCTTCTTCGAGGGCGGTTCGGTGCGGGCCGCGAAGGACATCCAGGTCGCCTACTGGACCGGCAAGGAGATCGGCGCCCGGCAGCCGGCGGACTACCTGAGCGAGGGCCGCGAGGTCCTCAACTACAACGACGAGTACCTCTACTACGTGCTGGGCGAGCCGAACGACTTCGTCTACCCGACGGGGGAGCGGATCTACGAGCAGTGGACGCCGCGCGTGCTGCGCGGCACCACCGCCGTGCCCTCCCGGTACGACGGCCAGATCCTCGGCGGGTCCTTCGCCATCTGGTGCGACCTGTCCGGTTCGCAGAGCGAGGAGCAGGTCGCGGCCGGGATCAGGATGCCGCTGCGGGCGACCGTGCAGAAGCTCTGGGACCCGGCCGACCCGGCGCTGTCCTGGGCGGAGTTCCGGAGCCTGGCGGACGAGGTGGACTGAGCCGGACCGGATACGGCGGTTTCGGCGGACTTCGGTGGGTTCCGGAGGAGTTCCGCGGGATGGATCACGGCATATTCCTGCGAACCCCCGTACGACTGTGGTGGTCTTCTGACGAGCCGAAACCGATACACCGGGGGGAATACCAGCACATGGGCTACTGGGGGTATTTCGTCGTGGGCCGCGACGAGCGGCCGCTCACCGAACGGGACGCGCTGGCCGGCGCCCGGGGGATGACCCTGCGCACGTCGGCGCCGGGCGGATGGCAGGTCTGGGAGTACCCGAGCGGCGACGGCGGCATAGGGAACATGAACGACCTCGCCCGGGAGACCGGCGCACCCGCGCTGTTCGCCTACGTGATGGACAGCGCCTGCGTGGTGGTGGAGGCGGCGGCACCGGAGAGCGGCGCCTGGACGACCTGCCTGGCGCGGTCCGCGATGGCCGGCTACCTCGGCGCTCCGACGGCGGACGGCACCGGCGGGGCGGACGGTGTCGAGGGCGCGGAGGGCGTGGTGCAGAACGGCCTCACGCTGGAGGACTACTTCCTGGAGCCCCGGGACGCCGCCGACCGGGCCGTCGAGTGGGCTGCCGAGGCCGGACGCACCGTGTCCGTGGAGGAACTGGTCGAAGTGCTGACCGCCGACCCCGAACCATTGGCCGAAAACCTATTCTTCAGACTGCTCGACCGGCTCGGCGTCGTCCCTCTGTGACACTCCCGGCCCGTCGCACGCAGTAAGGGAAAGTGCGGCCTCCGTGTCGGTGAGGTCCGTGAAGGGCCTTTTCGGAGGCCTGCGAAGACCCGCTGAGGAGACGTGGATGAGCCTGGTGGAACTGATCGCGCAGGCCGACGAGCGAGGGCTGGCCGCGAGTGGGATGGCTTGTTTGGATCGCTGTGTGCCGTTGCTGGGCGGTGACGACGAGACGCTGCGCCCCCTGTGGGAGAGCCTCGCCGAGGACGCCGCCGCCGAGGAGTGGGCCGAGCGGCTGGAGCAGATCCGCGGCAAGCTCGACGCGGCGCACGGCGCGGACGGCACGCGCGGCGCCGAGGTGGCGGCGGCGCTCGCGCACCGGATGCTCACCACCGCCCCGGCGGAGCGTTCCACCGCCGCACTGCGCGAGTGGGCCCACGCCTGCTCGGTCGCCGCACTGCGGGTCCACCGCTTCCTGGACGGCGGCGACCCCGCCGAGGACGTGACGGACGCGGTCGAGGGGGCCCGCGGGGGCCGTACGGAGGGTCTGCCACTGTCACCGCTCTGCACCGCCGAACTGCGCCGTCAGATCACCGTCCTGGAGGTGCTGGCCGGTCACGGCCCGGCCGGGCTGCGGCGCGCGCTGGAGGTCTCGACGGAGGGCCGGCGCGTCCTGGTCGCGGCCCTCTCCCGCCGGAGCCGCAGGGACGGCTGACCGGGGGCGGGACGAGCGGCCGGGAGGGACGAGGGGCCGGGAGGGACGAGGGGCCGGGCCGGAAGGACCGCCGCCGGTTCATAGGAGCAACCACTTCACCACCGCCTCGCGCTGCTGCGCCGCGCGCGAGTAGAACGCGGTCAGGTCGCGGTGGGCCGCCGCGAAGACGCCGCGTATCTGCCGCTCCATGTCCGGGTCGCCATGACGCGGGACGATCCGGTCACGGGCCCGCCGCCACAGCGCGTCGAAGTCGGCGGTCCTCAGGAAGCCGGCGACCCGGCCGGCCTGCGCCGCGGTGAGTAACAGGAACGGCGGCCGGTCGGGACCGGGCGGGGAGACCGGCCGGCCACCGAGCACGACGTGCGCGGGCGGTCCGTCCGGCGCGTGCGGCGGGAGAGCGCCCGCGTAGAGGAACTCGTGGTCGAGGTAGCCCTTGTCGAGGACCTCCTCGCGGTGCCGGCCGATGCGTTCGCGCACGGTGTCCCAGTCGTCCTCGAACAGCCGCAGCAGCCAGACAGGGCTGTTGCGCAGGGCCGAGGGAGGCACGGCGCGGAAGTGGAAGTACGTACTCATCGAAGATATGAGCGCGGCCGGGACCCGATCCGTCACCCGGGTGTCGATCGCCCCGCCCGCCCGCCCGCCCGCCCGCCGGACCGCCCGCCCGCCGGACCGCCCGCCCGCCGGACCGCCCGCCCGCCGGACCGCCCGCCAGCCGGAACGGCCGCTCATGTGACCGTGCCGCGGCGGAGCCGGGGCGGTTCTGCGCCGGTTGCCCGCGACCGCGCCCGTCCGGGTGACAAAACCGCGGGCCGGAGCGCTCTATCGGGTGTGACGACTGCGACGACTGTGACGACACAGCAGGAGACCCGGCCCTCGGCCGCGACCAAACCCGTGCGGTGGGCGGCGGACACCGTGACGGCGATGCGCGAGGGGGCGCGGCTGCGCCTCGACTACTCGGCGCGCAGCCTGTGGAGCGTCGACCGCGCCATCGAGGACATACGCCGGGAGGCGGCCCCCTACGCCGCCGTGGAGACGGTGCTGCGCGGGTTCGGTGCCTACGCCGGCGAGGTGATCGTGCGTCAGACCGGCGGCGAGTGGTGGGTCTCGGGCGGCGAGCACTGGATCCGTACCCCCGACGGCCGCCTCTGGGACCCGGTCGAGGAGGCCCGCCGCTGCTACACGGCCGAGGGGTCCCTGCGCCTGCTGTGCCGGGACGCGTCGAGCGGGGACCGCTGAGGTGACGGGCGCCGCCGCCTGCACGTCCCGGCCGGGGACCCGTGTCCTGCACGGGTCCCCGGCCGTGGTGCGTGCCGGCCTCCGCGCGGTTACGGCGTCAGGGCCTGGCCCAGACGGGCGCCCGTCGGGGTGCCCAGGGTCCCCTTGCCGAACATGTACGAGTCGCCGAAACCGAGCCCCGAGCCGTTGCTCGGCACGTACGTGACGACGCCGTTGCCGCTGTCCTCGCCGTCGGCGCCGAACGTGAGGTCCGCGCGGCCGTAGCCCGACAGGTCGGTGAGGGACACGGAGGAGCCGAAGCTGTCGCCCGACTCCGTGGAGCCCGGAACGCCGGAGGTGTCCTGGGAGACAGCGACCGACCCGGTACCGGTGAGCCCGGACGAAGCGCCCCGGAGCAGGATCGCGTTGCCCGCATTGGAGCGGTTGGCGCCGCTGCGGGTGAGATCCTCGCCGGGGGCGCCGGCCAGGACGTCCGCGTACCCGTCGGCGTTGTAGTCGCCGATGGACACCGAGGTACCGAGTGCGTCACCGGACTCGTTGCCGCCGGGGACGGACGCCGTGTTCTGGTGGAGCGTCTTCATGCCGGTGGTGGTGAACCCGGCCGACGTGCCCAGGACCATGGTGATCCGCCCGCCCGAGGTCGTGCCGCCCGACTCGGCGGCGACCGGCTGGCCGATGACGATGTCGTCGTAGCCGTTGCCGTTGATGTCGCCCGCGGCGATGGAGCGGCCGCCCTTGACGGAGATGACACCCACCTTGGTCAGCCCGGAGGCGGAGCCCGCGAAACGCATCACGCGGCTGGTGCCGCCGGTGTCGCGGTAGTTGAGGGCGATGTCCGCGTAGCCGTCCCGGTTGAAGTCGCCACTCGCGGCGTCCAGGTAGGAGACCGAACCCGTGGCGGAGGTCAGCGTGCCGTACTTGGTCACGGCGGTCTGCTTCCGAACGCTCCAGTTGCCGCCCCGGCCGGTGCCGGCCGCGAACACGTCCGCCTTGCCGTCGGCGTCGAAGTCTCCGACGGCGACCGTGGTACCGAGCTTCGCGCCGGTCTCCGTCACGCCTGTCGTCGTGTACGAGAAGCCCTTGGTCAGCGTCGGTCCGTACATCACGGTGACCGCGCCCCGGTCGGCGTGGCCGCTGGTGTCGTCCTCGCCGGGGACCCCGATCGCCAGGTCGGCGTAGCCGTCGCCATTGACGTCGCCCCACGCGGTCGACGTACCGAAGGCGTCACCGGACTCGGAGGAGCCGGGCACGCCGGGGCTGCTCTGGGTGAGCGACAGTTTCTCCGGGGTCACCGGGCCGTTCATGCCGCCGGGGATCACCCGCACGGCGTTGGCCTTGGGCACACCGGCGACCAGGTCGGCGAGGCCGTCACGGTTGTAGTCGGAGGTGGGCAGGGAGTGCGAGATGCCCGGGGTCCTGGCGAGGGTGGCGATGCGGGACAGCTTCGGGTACAGGTTCTTGCCCGGGCAGGCCGTGTTGTTGGTGTCCCGGTGGCCGAAGACCCGTGGCAGGGTGACCGACTCGCCCTTGGCGATCTTGTTGCCGCTCACACCCGCGTCCACACCGGAGGTCAGCGTGACCCGGCCGGTCGGGTCGATGCCGTACATGCCGAACTTCCAGGCGATGATCCGCGCCATCGCGTCCATCGCGGGGCGGCTCGGCTGTACGTCCTCGAAGTTGCCGAGGTACGAGAGGCCGAGCGTGTCGGTGTTGAAGCCGACGTCGTGCGCGCCGACCACCGGCAGGTCCATGCCACCGCTGCGGCCCTCGAAGATCTGACCGCAGCGGTCGACGACGAAGTTGTAGCCGATGTCGAAGTAACCGCGTGCGAAGTGCTCCTGCTGGATGGAGCGCATCCGGGCGCGCGACTCGGCACAGGACACGCGGTTGTCGCTGCTCACACCGGTGTGGTGGATGACGGCGGCCTTGATCTCGGTGCCGTAGCTCGGCGTGCCGTCGTAGTCCGTGGACGCGCCCCACTCCGCCTGCGTGATGACCGGCGGCTTCACGACCGTCGACGGGCGGGACTCGGGCACGGTGGGCGTGGGGGAGGGGGACTCCGGCGGGGACGTGGAATCCGTCGGTGACGCGGAGTCCGTCGGGGTCTTCGTCCCGGTCGCCGTCTCCGACGGGGTGCCGGTGGGTGCCCCGGTCTCCGTCGCCGTCTCCGTGGCCACGGGGGGCGGAGTCGTCTCCGTCGGTCCCGGCGTCGCCGGGGCCGTGGTCTCCGCCGTGAACGCCACCGGATCCAGGGCGGCCACGTCCGGGGCGCCCTTCGGGTCCGTGCCCGGGTCGAGCAGCTTCACGTCCATGCCGGCCGGCTGGCCGCCCGCCTGGGCGCCGTCGGCCTTCACCACCCGCACCTCGACCCCGTCGGAGGCACCGGTCCACACCGAGGCCGTACCGCCGCGCGTCGCCGCCCGAACGCCCTCCGCGCCCTCGGCCTGGTTCGGCTCGTCCTCCAGTTCCTGCCAGCCGGACCACTTCCCGGTCTCCAGGTCCCGGGTCCGCACCTGGGGCGTGCCCACGGCCTCGTCCTCCGGGTCGTCCCAGGTCACGAGCACCGCGCTGAAGCGGTCCGTGTCCTGCCGGTCCAGCCCGCGGCGGCCCGCACCGCGGTTCTCCAGCTTCACTGTGTCCACGCTCGGCCTGCGGGGCTTCTCCCTGGCGTCCGCGGGCGTGGCCGACGGATCGGCCATCGCGTACGTGGCGATGCCCGCGCCACTCAGGACGACGGCTCCGACGGTCAGCCACGCACGCCGCTTCAGACTGAGCGGTCTGTACGCACGGCTCCTACGAGCACTCAACTGCCCCACCCCTAGAAAGGAATCACGATGTCATCGCCTGTCACACAGGCGGCATTCAGTCAGCGCACAGGCGTGGTCAAACGTCACCCACCGCGCCCCCGGCACCGTCCGGCGACCGGTATGCCCTGCCCGGCTCGGCTCCGCCGGCCGGTCGGCGGGAGGCACGGGGCATCTGACGAGCTGTGACACTTTCGTGGCGCCGGACGCTGATGACCTTGAGACCGTGGGCACGACCCGACGTGGCGCGCCGGACGGCTGCGGCACGGACCGGTACGGACGAGGACAGTTCTTGGGCAAGGGAGGGCAACCCCGCCGCGCACAGGCGCACGACGGGGAACTGGGCGCGGCCGTCGCGCGGGCCCAGGACGGTGACGAGGCCGCCTTCGCCGTGGCCTACCGGCTCGTGCATCCCCGACTTCTCGGCTACGTGCGCGGACTGGTCGGCGACGAGGCCGAGGACGTGACCTCGGACGCCTGGCTGGAGATAGCCCGCGACCTCGGCCGGTTCAGGGGCGACGGAGCGGGGTTCCGGGGCTGGACGGCGACCATCGCCCGGCACCGGGCGCTGGACCACCTGCGCCGGCAACGGGCGCGGCCACGGCCCTCGGCGCTGGAACAGGACGTGCTGGACCTCCCCGGCCCGCAGAGCACGCCCGACCAGGCACTGGAGGCCATCTCCACCGAGCGCGCCCTGGAACTGGTCGCCGGGCTGCCCCGGGACCAGGCCGAGGCCGTACTGCTGCGGGTGGTCGTCGGCCTCGACGGCCCCGCCGCCGCCCGGGTCCTCGGCAAGCGGCCGGGCACGGTACGGACGGCCG
This sequence comes from Streptomyces sp. NPDC085927, assembly GCF_044540975.1. NCBI lineage: Bacteria > Bacillati > Actinomycetota > Actinomycetes > Kitasatosporales > Streptomycetaceae > Streptomyces > Streptomyces sp. NPDC085927. Next base: position 605,252 of record NZ_JBITSN010000001.1, on the reverse strand, counting down.
CCTACCGGGGCCTGAAACGCCTGGCCAGGCAGTTGGGCGGCGAAAGTGTGACGGATGAGGCCTCCCGGACGCTGGGTGAGTCGAAGTGACCGGTGACCGCGACGGGGTGTGACGGCGGGCGGGGCCACCTGTGACGCGAGGCCGGTTCGGCGATCTGAACAGGCCGGGCCTGCGGAACGTATGCGTCGGTCGGACGGTCACCGCCCGGCCGGGCCGGGCGAGTGGACCGGATGGACCGGATGGATCGAACGGATTGAACGGATCGAGCAGGGACGGAAACGGACATGGGTGAACGGAGGAACGACGGCGGGACACCCGGCCGTCGGGATGCGCACCCTGATCACACGTCGCGGGGCCACCGCACGGCCGGCCAGGACGGCCCCGGTCCCGGTTCTGCCTCCGACCCTTCCTCCGGTCGGCACCCTGCCCGTGACGCCGTCGGCCCCTACCCCGTCGGCCTCGAGGCCCTGCTCGCCGAAGCTCTGGCCCAGGGCGCCGCCGACGGCGCGTCCGAACAGCGGGCGGTGGCCGCGTTCCGAGAGGCACGGGACGCGGGCGCGCATCGCACCCGTACCCGGCGCCGCGACGACTGGCGACCCGGGGAACGGCGCCTCGGCCGCTTCTCGGTGAAGGCCGCCCTCTCCGTTCTGGTCGCCGGCCTCGGCCTGGGCGGGGTCGCCGTCGCGGGGATCGGCGCGACCGGAACGGCGACGGACGGTTCCCGGGAGGGCGGGGCCCGTCCATCGGCACCGGCCGTCACCTCCCTCCCGTCCGAGTACCTGGCCGAGGAGCCGTCCGCCGGCCGGTCCCCCGCCGCCGACCCGGACGCGCGCTCCGGCCCCACCACACCGGAGCGCCCCTTCCGGGCCAAGGACACCGAGGCCCACTGCCGCGCGTACGAGAAGGTCGAGGGACGCGGCAAGGCACTCGGATCGACCGCCTGGAAGCGGCTCGTCGAGGCGGCGGGCGGCGCGGCGAACGTCGAGGCCCACTGCGCCGGGCAGGTGCGGCCGACGACGGGCGGGGCGGAGCCCGGCGGCACCGGCGCGCCGGGGAACCGGCCCGACGACGCGGGCAACTCCGGCAACGGCTCCGGTGGTCCGGACAACGGCGTGAACGGCCGTCAGGGTGCGTCCGCCCGGCCGGGTGGCGAAAAGAAGCCGTAGTCCACGTCTGCCAAGGCAACGGCCGGGGCCGCCACCCCCCACAGGAGAGGCCCCGGCCGTCGCGCGGCACGGACCGCGCGGCGGCCCGTAATTCCTACAGCGCCATGAGTGCGTTTTCTGTCACACCCTGCGGTCACAGGTTCGTTGAATCATGCACGGGATCGTGGACGGACATGGACGGGGAGAGGTTTGAGGTCGTAACGTGCCTTTCGCGCCAGGCTGCGGCGGAAACATGACCACGACCCGCCCGCGGCCGGAGACCGCAACCATCAATTGAGGAACCACGACGGCGAGAACCCGGTCCGCGAGAGCGGCGCCGGCTTAGGCGCAAAGAGGGTGCGCGGTGCTGGGGGACGACGCGGAGCTGACGGCTGCGGTGGGGGCGGCGCAGGACGGGGACGAGAGCGCGTTCCGGACGGTCTACCGGGCCGTGCACCCCCGGCTGCTGGGGTACGTACGCACGCTGGTGGGCGAACCCGACGCCGAGGACGTGACGTCCGAGGCGTGGCTGCAGATAGCCCGGGACCTGCAGCGGTTCAGCGGTGACGCGGACCGGTTCCGCGGCTGGGCCGCCCGGATCGCCCGCAACCGGGCCCTCGACCACATCCGCATGCGCGGGCGCCGCCCCGCGATCGGCGGCGACGAGACCGAACTGACCGGGCGGCCCGCCGAGTCCGACACCGCCGACCAGGCCATCGAGGCGATGGCCACCGACGGCGCCTTCGCCCTCATCTCGCGGCTGCCGCAGGACCAGGCCGAGGCCGTCGTCCTGCGGGTGGTCGTGGGCCTCGACGCGAGGACCGCCGCCGAGACGCTGGGCAAGCGGCCGGGTGCCGTACGCACGGCCGCGCACCGGGGCCTGAGACGGCTGGCTGAGATACTCGACGGCGCTCCGGAAGCCCATCCGGAATCCGCAGGGGTGCTCGACGCCCTCCCGCCCCCGAGAGAACCACGCCGCCCTGCGGTGACGTCCGCGAGTGTGACGCATATGCGAGCGAGGACGCAGAAGGACATGTGATGGCCGACGAGCAGTACAGGTGGCTGAACCGCGAAACGGCGGAGCGACTGCTGAACGGAGAGTCACCCGAAGCTGCCGACCCGGCCGACCGCGATCAGGCCGAACGGCTCTCGAGCGCACTCGGCGCGCTGTCCGCCCCACCCCCTTCGGCCGGCGGGGAACTCCCCGGCGAGGCCGCCGCGCTGGCCGCTTTCCGCAAGGTCCGCGAGGTCCGCGAGGAACGGACGGGCCAGGCCGCCGAGGCCGTGTCCGCCGTGCCCGCCGCGCACCGGGCCGGGGCCGCCCGAGGCACTGACGTCGGACTGGTCAGGATCGGCGCCCCGTCCGCGGACCGGTCCGGAGCCGGGCGGGCACCCCGCTGGGCGCGCTCCGTGCGCTTCGGACTGGCCGCCGCGCTGACCGTGGGCATGGTCGGCGGTGCCGCGGTCCTGGCCGGTACCGGAGTGCTGCCGACACCCTCCGGAGTCTCCGGCCCCGCCGCCACGGCCACCGCCACCGGCCCACCCGAACGCCCCCTGCCGCCGCACCCGTCGAAGAAGGACACGCCGGGCGGTGCCACGCCCGGGGACGAGCAGGGCAAGCCGTCCGGGGAAGCCGACGGCGGCACAGGGCGGCAGGGCGGACCGGGCACCGGCGCCGACGAGGACGACGGCCCGGCGGAGACCGACGTGAAGACCGGCGACCTCGCGGCCGGCAACGGTCGTGGGAAGCAGATCGCCTCGGCCTGCCGTGCCTTGCGCGACGGCCGCAAGCTCCCGGGCAACCGCAGGCGCCTGCTGGAGGGCGCGGCGGGCGGCTCCGGCCACGTCGGGCCGTACTGCGAGAACGTCCTGGCCCACCACGGCACCGGGGCCGACACGGGCACGGGCTCCGGCCCCGGTCCCGGCTCCGACTCCACGGCGAAGAGGGACGGCGGCAACGACACCGGCAACGGCCGGAACAACAAAGGCAACGGCAACGGGAACGGGAACGGGAACGGCAGCAACGAGGGCGCGGCGAACGGGAACGCCAACGGCAACAAGGGCAACGGCAACGGCGGCAACAACGGCAACAACGGCAACGGCAACGGCGGCAACAACGGCAAGGGTGCCGACAGGCCCGGCTGACCTGCGGGTTTACGGGTGCCTGGCGTTTCCGCCCCGCCGGGTGTGACATTTTCGGCCACCGGGGCGCAGTACTGAGTGAGCCGACTGGTCATCGGCTTTTTGCACCGAGCCGGGTTCCCCCCCGTACCTGTGGCTCGTGCATTCGGCGCGGGCGGGACACGTTCCCCCGGTCCCGCCCGCGCCCTTCTCACCCCTCTGATGCCGCCGGTGCCCGCGCGGCGCTCACCAGTGGACGACGACCTTGTCGCCGTTGCGGACCTGCTCGTACAGCCGGGCGATGGCCGCCTCGTCCCGCACATTGACGCAGCCGTGCGAGGAACCGGCGTAGCCCCGCGCGGCGAAGTCGGCCGAGAAATGCACGGCCTGGCCGCCGCTGAAGAACATGGCGTAGGGCATCGGCGAGTCGTAGAGCGTGGACACGTGGTCGCGGGACTTCCAGTAGACCTCGAAGACGCCGTCGCGCGTCGGTGTGGGGTCGGAGCCGAAGCGGACGGGCAGCGTCGTCAGGGTCCGTCCGTCGACCATCCAGCGCAGGGTGCGGCTGGACTTGCTGATGCACAGCACCCGGCCCGTCCGGCAGCGTGCGTCGGGTGCGGCGGCCGGCTGGCCGCCCATCAGGTACAGCTCCCACCGGCCCGGCTCGCGTGTCATGCCGAGCAGCCGCTGCCAGGTGACGGTGTCGGTCCGCCCGGTCCGCGGCAGCCCGCGCTTGCCCTGGAACCCCTCGACGGCCTCCCGCGTGGGACCGTCGTACGTCCCGGTGGGGCCGTCGAACAACCAGGCGATCTGCCGCAGCCGGGCCTGGAGCTCGCGGATGTCACGGCCCGAGTCACCGGGGGACCACAGCACCCGCGCCGGCACGCTCTCCGGGCGGCCACCGGCGTCGGAGTCCTTGTCCCTCCCGCCGTCGTCGCCCCCGGATCCGGAACCGGAACCCGTATCGGAGGGCGGCTGATACGCCGACGGCGTCCGGCTCGGCAGCTCGATGCGCACCGGAGACCGCCCGTCGCCGTCCGCGTCGACGGGCTGCACGGTGCAGCCCACCGCACCCCCGGCCAGCGCGGCCAGCGCCACGCCCGCGGCAACGGCCCTCGTCGCCGTGCCCGTACCCGTGCCCATGCCCGACCGCGACCGCGACCGGGTCCGTGCCGGTGTCCGTGCCCTCGTCCCCACGCCCGTAGTACGCACGCGAGCCCCCCTCGCCTCACCGGTCCCTGCGTGCCGTCACCGGAGATGCTCCCCGACGTGACCGCTCCCGAACCAGGGGGCATGGTGGTGAGTGACAGGCGGACGGCGGCGGAGGCGAGCGCTGTGAGCGGGGTCCCGGCGGCCCTGTGAGGAAGGTCCCAACGCGCGTCCCTGCACTCGGGGCGCACCCCACGACTACAGTCCGTCGGAAGAGCGGGTCCGTACTGGCGGGCAGGCGGTCCGACCGGTGAGCAACTGACGGTAAACGGGCGAGCGGGCCGAGCAGCGCCGCTCGACGGGAGGCAACACACCATGGCACGCGAGTCGGGAAGTGCTCGGTCCACCGAGAGCGGACTGCCCATCGAACCGGTCTACGGACCGGAGTCCCTCGAGGGCTGGGACCCGGCCGAGCAGCTGGGCGAGCCGGGGACGTACCCGTTCACCCGGGGCGTGTACCCGACGATGTACACCGGCCGCCCCTGGACGATGCGCCAGTACGCCGGTTTCGGCACGGCGACCGAGTCCAACGCCCGGTACAAGCAGCTGATCGCCAACGGCACGATGGGCCTGTCGGTCGCCTTCGACCTGCCCACCCAGATGGGCCACGACTCCGACGCCCCGATCGCCTCGGGCGAGGTCGGCAAGGTGGGCGTCGCCATCGACTCGATCGACGACATGCGGGTGCTGTTCGGCGGGATCCCGCTGGACCGGGTCTCCACGTCGATGACGATCAACGCGCCCGCCTCCCTCCTGCTGCTCCTGTACCAACTCGTCGCCGAGGAGCAGGGCGTCCCGGCCGACAGGCTGACGGGCACCATCCAGAACGACGTACTCAAGGAGTACATCGCCCGGGGCACCTACATCTTCCCGCCCAAGCCCTCCCTGCGGCTGATCGCGGACATCTTCAAGTACTGCCGGGCCGAGATCCCGAAGTGGAACACGATCTCGATCTCCGGCTACCACATGGCCGAGGCGGGGGCCTCCCCGGCGCAGGAGATCGCGTTCACCCTGGCCGACGGCATCGAGTACGTCCGTACGGCGGTCGCGGCCGGCATGGACGTCGACGACTTCGCACCCCGCCTGTCGTTCTTCTTCGTCGCCCGCACCACGATCCTGGAGGAGGTCGCCAAGTTCCGCGCGGCCCGCCGGATCTGGGCCCGGGTCATGAAGGAGGAGTTCGGGGCGAAGAACCCCAAGTCGCTGATGCTGCGCTTCCACACGCAGACGGCCGGTGTCCAGCTGACCGCCCAGCAGCCCGAGGTCAACCTGGTCCGCGTCGCCGTGCAGGGCCTGGCCGCGGTCCTCGGCGGCACGCAGTCGCTGCACACCAACTCCTTCGACGAGGCCATCGCGCTGCCCACCGACAAGAGCGCCCGCCTGGCCCTGCGCACCCAGCAGGTCCTCGCTTACGAGACGGACGTGACGGCGACCGTCGACCCGTTCGCGGGTTCCTACGTCGTGGAGAGGATGACCGACGAGGTGGAGGCCGCGGCGCTGGAGCTGATGGAGCGGGTCGAGGACCTCGGCGGCGCGGTCAACGCCATCGAGCACGGCTTCCAGAAGAGCGAGATCGAGCGCTCCGCCTACCGCATCGCCCAGGAGACCGACTCCGGCGAGCGGGTCGTGGTCGGCGTCAACCGCTACCAGCTCGACGCCGAGGAGCCCTACGAGCCGCTGCGCGTCGACCCGGCCATCGAGGCCCAGCAGGCCGAACGCCTCGCGAAGCTGCGCGCGGAGCGCGACCAGCAGGCGGTGGACACCGCCCTGGCCGCCCTGAAGAAGGCCGCCGAGGGCGAGGACAACGTCCTGTACCCGATGAAGGACGCCCTGCGCGCGCGGGCGACGGTGGGCGAGGTGTGCAACGCGCTGCGCGAGGTGTGGGGGGCTTACGTGCCTTCGGACGCCTTCTGAGCTGGGCCATTACCTCAAATGGGTGATCGAGGATGAAAACGGCACATCCCCGGTTACGCTCGTGGAGGGTGTTCCCGTAAGGAGGGTGCCGTGGCTGTGATGCTGCACGAGTCGTCGCTTGCCGATGCTGCTGACCATCTCTGGGAGGAGCTGCCCGGCCACCGGGTAGAGATCCTCAACGGGAGCATCGTCGTGACACCGCCGCCGGATGGTCCGCACCAGGAGTCGCTGACCTGGCTCATCGAGGAGTTCTCGCGGATCGGAGCCAGGCAGGCGGGACTCGGATACATCGGTGGCATCGGATTGTGGCTGCCGACAGGACCCGACGACTACGCGGTCCCCGACTTCTCCGTGGTCGATGACGACTACAGGGACGCGCTCGTGGAGAAGAACTGCTACGCGCCGCACGTCTTCCGCCTGGTGCTGGAGGTGACCTCCATCAACTGGTCCAACGACACGGCCATCAAGGTCGGGACCTACGCCAAGGCGGGCATCCCGGCCTATCTCATCGCGGACCGCCACCACGACGAGGTCCTGCTCTACACCGACCCGAGGGACGGAAAGTACCCCGACCCCCGGCGCTTCGAGCGGGGCCGGTCCGTCCCCGTCCCGGACTCCGTCGGGATCACCCTCGACCTGTCCGTCGACACCCTCCTGGACGGCGACGGCTGACCGAACTCCGGACAGCCGGATCGGAGTGCCGTACCCCGTGCGACACTCCTTTTCATGTTCGGTGTCATCGATCTCCCCACCTACCTCGCGGGCCTGATCCTCATCGTGCTGCTGCCCGGCCCCAACTCCCTGTACGTCCTGTCCGTCGCCGCCCGGCGCGGGGTGCGGGTCGGCTACAGGGCGGCGGCCGGGGTCTGGTGCGGGGACGCCGTGCTGATGACGCTGTCCGCGGCGGGCGTCGCCTCGCTGCTCCAGGCGAACGCCGTGCTGTTCGGCATCGTGAAGTACGCGGGCGCCGGCTATCTGACATGGCTCGCGATCGGCATGCTGCGCGCCGCCCGGGGCATGTGGCGGACCCGGCGCGAGCAGAGCGGCCCCGAGGCGGTCACGGCCCACGCGGCCCCGATGGAGCGGCCGTACCGCAGGGCGCTGGTCATCAGCCTGCTCAACCCCAAGGCGATCCTGTTCTTCATCTCCTTCTTCGTGCAGTTCGTCGACCCGGCCTACGCCTACCCGGCGCTGTCCTTCGTCGTCCTCGGCTTCTTCGCGCAGATCGCCAGCGTGCTCTACCTGAGCGCGCTCATCTTCGGCGGCACCAAGCTCGCCGCCGCCTTCCGCCGCCGCCGGGCCCTGTCGGCGGGTGCCACCTCGGCGGCGGGCGCCCTGTTCCTGGGCTTCGCGGCGAAGCTGTCGCTGGCCGGCGCGTAGGGACGCGGGGCCGCCCGGCGCACAGCGGGCGGCCCCGGGGGTCAGAGTCGCTCGGACGGCGGCTTGGACAGCCGGGACCGCAGGACCGGTGTCAGGATTTCCTCCACGTACCGGTTCAGCAGCCAGGCCAGCAGCAGCATCGCCGCGACGGTCAGTGCGAAGGTCTCCGCCGAGCCGATGCCGAGGCCGCGGTGCAGCCCGTGGATGACCACCCAGCCCAGGTGCTCGTGGACCAGGTAGAACGGGTAGGTGAGGGCGCCCGCGACGGTCAGCCAGCGCCAGTTCGCCCAGCCGAGCCGGCCCAGTGCGATGGCGGCGACCGCGGCGAAGCCGAGCGTCACGACGAGGATGATGCCGAACGACGTCCGGTGGGAGAAGGCGTCCGCGCTCGGCGCGTGCCACAGGTCCTGGACCGCGTAGTGCTGGCCGATCAGCCAGCTCACCCCGACGATGCCCCAGGCGTACGCGTCCTTGCGGTCGCGGTGGACGAGGTACAGGCCGATGCCGCCGACGAAGAACGGCGCGTACTCCGGCATCAGGACGAGGTCGAGCAGCGGCTCGTCCGCGCCCTCGGCGATCGCCGCCGCCAGGATCCACAGTGCGCAGAAGAGGATCACCCGCTGCCGGCTCGCCCCGGGCATCACCACGAACAGGGCGAACAGCGCGTAGAAGCGGACCTCCGCCCACAGCGTCCAGCACACCCCCAGCACCCGGTCCACGCCGAGCGGCTGCTGGAGCATCGTCAGGTTCACCAGCGCGTCGCTCGGCGAGACCGCCTCGTGGACGACCACCGGCAGGGCGAACACGGCCGTCACCAGGAGGACCGCCGCCCAGTAGGCGGGCAGCAGCCGGGAGGCGCGGGAGGCGAAGAACGACCTCAGCGGCCTGCCCCAGCCACTCATGCAGATGACGAATCCGCTGATCACGAAGAAGACCTGGACGCCGAGGCAGCCGTAGGCGAAGTACTCGTGGAGGGTGGGGAACTGGTCCTTCGGAGAACTTCCCCAGGCGGTGGTGACCTCGCCGCCGCGCCCGCCGTAGTGATAGGCCGCCACCATCAGTGCGGCGAGCAGCCGCAGTCCGTCCAGGGCGCGCAACCGGGGACGTCCGCGCGGCTTTTCCGCCTTTGCCTGCCGGGTCGCTCCGGGCACCGGAAGGGCGAGCGTGCTGGTCAAGGAAAACCCCTGGGTTTCATGATTCCGGCCGGATTCGGCCGCGGGTACGCCAGCACGCTAGTGCGACGGACGGAGAACAACCGAACGCCGGGCCAACCATTCTCCGGCCGGTAGAGACGAGTTCACCTGGGCGTCGTTTTGGCTTTCTAAATTCTCCCGACATCCCCTTGCGCGGAAGAAAACGCAACCCATGCTGTCGCGAAGCGAGCGCGCAGCCGGTTCGGCGAAACAGGAGTGCCATGACGACGGTTCAGAACAGACGGGCACGTGTGCGCGGAGGGGAGCTGGACGACTGTTTGCGTGCCTGCGCGGTGCACAGCGGAAAACTCGTCGGCAGTGTGGACCGCCGCAGGATCGAACTCGCCGAGCAGCTCCGTAAGTTGCTCGTCGTGGTCACGACCGGTGACGCCCCCGCCGCCGCGCCGGCCGCACCGAGCGGTGCCGCAGCCCGCCTCAAGCGGGTCGTCAAGGGTGCCTCGGCCCCCGCCGCGGGCATCCCCAACGAGGTGCTGGACGCCCTGCTCGCCGTCGCCGGCAAGGCCCTGGAGTGCGGCTACGACGACGAGCTGGACCTCGCCCTGGTCATCAGCGACACCGTCCTCGCCCAGCGCAGGAACTCCCGCGCCGGCTGGCGGCTGCGCGCCCGGCTGATGGAGGCCCTCGGCGACGAGACCGAGGCCGTTCCCGCCTACGAGCGGTACCTGGGCCTCACCGACAGCGACGGGTTCGGGGTCTCCGCGAAGATCGCCGGACTGCGTGTCGCCGGGGAGAAGGACCAGGAGCTGCTGGCCCTGCTGCGGCGCCAGTGCCCGCGCGCCGAGCGGTTCGCCGCCGGCCCCGCCACCGACGTATGGGCCGAGGGCCTGGCCACACACGCCGTGGGGGACTGGTCCGAGGCCGAGCCGCGCATGGTGGGAGCGCTCCTCGCGCTGGCCGCCGAGCAGGCGCCGGTCGCCGACCGGCAGGAGCTGCTCGGCCAGTACCTGGAGCTGCGGGCCGCGCGCGGCGACGCCGACCTGACCGCACTCACCGAGGTCCTCGCCCTCTACGCCGAGCAGCGCCGCAACCGGATGCGCGGTCCCGTCGCCGATCCCACCATCGGCGGCGTGCAGTGGATCAGCCTCGGTGAGTTCCGCAACCAGGTGGCCGGCAAGTCCGTCTGCCTCATCGCCAACTCCGGCCGGGTCGGCTCCAGTGCGATGGGAACCGAGATCGACGCCTACGACCTGGTGGTCCGCTTCAACTCGTACCGCATCGACGAGAAGCACACCGGCGGCCGCACGGACATCCACGCCACCATCCACAAGCACGGCTTCAACTGGGACCAGCGGGTCACCACCCGGCTCGTGTTCGGCGGCATCTCCGGCGACTGGAAGTACTCCCTGCGCAACCGCCTGGTGCCCGGGGCCCAGCGGTTCCTCGGCGACGAGTCGCTGCGCTGGCCCGTGCGCACCATCGGCAGGCTCGGCTCCGACGCCTGGTCGGGCATTCCGACCACCGGCTTCAACATGCTGTTCCTGCTGGACTTCCTGGACGTCAGCCCCACCCTCGACCTGATCGGCTTCGACTTCTACGAGAGCGGCGCCTACCGCGTGCCGGAAGCCATGAAGATGCCGATCACCTCCGTGCACGAGTACACCAGCGAGAAGGAGTGGGTCATGCAGCGGGCCCAGCGAGTGACCGACATGAGGATATCCCTGCGATGACCATCACCCCCGGGGCCGCGACCACGGCCCCCTCGACGCCGGCACTCTCGTCGGACGCGCTCACCGGCAAGCGCCGCGTCGCCTTCGCCGCCTACGTCGACGAGAACTACCTGCCCGGCTTCCTCGCCCTGCTGCGCAGCCTCGCGCTGTCCAACCCGGGCGTGTGCGAGGACTTCGTCGTGCTCCACGACGACCTGCGCCCCGGCTCCCTCGCCAGGATCCGCGCCCTGCACCCGCGGATCGTGCTGCGCCGGGTGAACACCGAGCACTACGACACGTACAAGAAGGGCGACCAGGACAACTACCTGGTCCGCAAGGCGTACTTCATCCTCGACGTCTTCCGGCTGCGCGAGTACGACACCGTCATCACGCTCGACACCGACATGGTCGTCCTCGGCGACCTCGGTGAACTGCTGCGGCTGCGCGAGGGCCTGGCGGCCGTCCCGCAGTTCTTCTACGGGCAGCACAAGCTGAACTCCGGGCTGCTGGTCATCCAGCGCGAGTACCTCAGCGACGCGTTCTGCGCCGAGCTGGACGCGACCGGACGCAGCGGCGACTACGAGCTGGACAAGCACGACCAGGGCATCCTCAACGCCGTCCTGGACGGCGGCTTCGTCCGCCTCGACGCCCGCTACAACTTCGTCAAGCGGCGCCTGTCCGGCGACCTGCCGGTCCCCGACGACACCGCGATCCTGCACTTCACCGGCCGCCACAAGCCCTGGCAGGGCGGCGAGGCCGGATACGGCCGGGCGGAGGAGCGCTGGCGCGAGTTCGAGCTGTCCGACGCCGAGTTCCAGGCCGCCTACCTGGCCCGGCCCGGCACCCTCCACCACGACCTGCTGGTGCACCTCGGCACCCCGCACGTCGCACGCACCGGTGACGTCGAGAGCGCCCGCAAGGTGGCCGCCGCGCACATCGCGGCCGGCGACTACCAGGACGCCGTCGACATTTTGAGCAGCGTGCACCTCCCGCTCGACGAGGCCTGGCCGCACGAGGTGCTCGGGCACGCCCTGATGAGCGTCTCGCGCTACGAGGAGGCCAAGGCCCAGCTGCTGCTCGCCGCCGCCGCCCCCAACCGGGCCGCGACCGCCTACGCCCGGCTCGCCCAGATGGCCTGGGTGCACGGCGACGACGCCGAGTCGCTGCGGCACGCCACCGCCGGCATCTCCGTCGACCCCACCCACCGCTCGAGCCGGCTGTGGGTCCAGCGCGCCGCCTCCGTGCCCCAGCAGGAGCTGGGCGGCGCCGAGGACCAGCTGGCGCACGTCGCCTTCTACATGGACCGCCAGGGCAACGCCGGTGACAAGCTGCTGCCGGAGACCGTCCGCCTGGGCTTCGGCCCGGACACCACCTCCCGCCGCTGGCACTCCGTGCACGCCCACCGGCTGTTCGACCAGGCCGCCCTGGAGCGGGTCAACGCCCGGCGCGGCCTGGTCATCGGCGGCGGCGGACTGTTCATCCCGGACACCATGCCCAACGGCAACAGCGCCTGGCAGTGGAACGTTCCCGACGAGCACCTGCGCGCCGTCGACGTGCCGATCATGGTGTACGCGGTCGGGTTCAACGCCTTCGACGGCCAGTCGTACCGGGCCGGGCGGTTCCGCGAGAGCCTCCGCCTGCTGGTGGAGAAGTCCGCGTTCTTCGGGCTGCGCAACCACGGCTCCATCGCCAAGGTGCGGGCCATGCTCCCGGAGCACCTGCACGACAAGGTCCGCTTCCAGCCCTGCCCCACCACGGTCAGCCGCCAACTGGTGCCCGGCTGGACGGACCCGGCCGAGCGCGAGGACACGGTCCTGCTGAACGCCGCCTACGACCGGGCGGGTCTGCGCTTCGGACACGACTACGGGCACTTCCTCGCGGAGATCGCCAAGGCCGTGCGCGGCATCGGCGCGCACACCGAGGTCCGCTGCGTGGCGCACTCGCTGGACGACGAGCGGATCGCCTTCGACCTGCGCCGCGAGCACGGCATCTCGCTGCCGGTGATCCCGATGTACGACTTCGACAACGACGGGATCCGGGACCTGTACGCGAGGACCCGCCTCGTCATCGGCATGCGCGGGCACGCCGGGATGATTCCCTTCGGTGTGGGCACGCCGATCATCAGCCTGATCTCGCACCCGAAGATGGCGTACTTCCTGGCCGACATCGAGCGCCCCGAGTGGGGCGTCTCCGTGCACGAACGGAACCTGGGCGCCGTGCTCACCGAGCGGGCGACCGGCATCCTGGACCGCCACGCGGCGATCGTCGCCGACGTCCACGAGCGTCAGCAGTCGCTGTGGAAGGTCACCGAGGCGAACGCCGCCGACCTGCGGGCGATCCTCGGGGAGTGAAACGGGGCGAGCCCCCGCGGCCGGTCCCGGAACGCCCAGGAGGCTTCGGGACCGGCCGCGGGGGCTCACGCACGCCGCGTGCCGGGTGCTTCACGCCGTGCCCGCGGACTCAGCGGCCCAGGGTCTTCCTCACCAGCCGGGACAGCCGCGAACCGCCGCCGCCGTTCTTCGCCCGGTCCTCGTCGTACGCCTTGCGCAGCTGCTCGAAGTGGTCGGCACGGGTACGGCCGAGGTACTCGTCAAAGACCAGCGGCTCGGCCAGCGACCAGGCCCGCCGGTGGTCGCCGGCGTAGTGGGCGACGTAGGCCTTGGAGAACTCCAGGACCGACTTGAACGGGATGCCGCCGGTGTGGTCGCGGTCGATCCGTTCCTGGACGGCGGAGATGAGCGTCAGCTTCTCGTCGACGGAGCGGGTGTCCTCCGCGATGGACTTCAGCACGTCCCCGGGGATCGGCCGGACCACCTCGAAGGCGAGCGTGAAGCGGATCGGCGGCCCGGCGATCTCGATGTACGGCAGCAGCGCGCCCGTGCTGTGGTGCAGCCACGGCAGCCGGGGGCCGGCGAAGTCCTGGTGCAGGACCACCGAGCCGGGCCGCAGCCGGGTCAGGAACCGCTCGGTCACGCAGCGGAACACCCGGGGGGTCTTGGCGATGTCGATGTGCAGGAACTCGATGGGGCTGGTGTCCTCGGGGTCCGAGGTCTTCCAGAGGTCCCCCGCGTGGATCTCCAGGAACGGCAGGAACGGTTCGAGGCGTCCGCGGAAGTCGTCCAGGAAGGAATCGTCGTCGGCCGGTTTGCCGGAGGCGAAGAACTTCTCCGTCGCGAAGGTGCCCTTGCCGACGCGGAAGAAGTCGTACGCGTGCAGCCGCCCCCGGCGCTCGTCGAAGACGGGGCTCTCGCGCAGTCCGAGCGCGAGGGCATAGGTGGAACCGCCGCCGCCGGATCCCAGTTCGACCAGCCGGTCCTCGCCCGTGAGGTGATGGCGTCCCAGCAGGTAGAGGAACCGCAGTTCCCAGGTGCTGACCTGGGAGTAGGGGATGGTGTCCGGCAGGCGGACATCGTCGAGGAGCGGGTAGAGCCGGCCGAGGTTCGTCATGGATGCCTCACGGGTCGGGTGGCGCCGGAGAAGGGCGGCAAGCGTGGCGATCCTATGAGTGTGATCGCCGGTTCACCATGGAATCCATGGAGGCAACTGGTTGTCGCTCGAGCTTTCCATGGCCTTCGCTCACCGTTCACTCGGGAAGTCCGGTGCCCGCCTGCCGCCTGCCGCCCGGCCGCCCGCCCTGTCCGTCGGCCGGGCGGGCAGGGTGCGGGCGCGTGCTCAGCCGCGGGCCATCGCCCGGCGCAGCCTGCGCGCCCGGCGCGCGACCTTCCGGACCGTGGCGTTGCGCGGCAGGAACCCCAGCTGGGACGGCACCCCGCCGGGCAGCCCGAGGGACGTCAGCCGCTTCTTCTTGAAGTAGCGCCGGGTGCCGTCGTCCAGCCGCGTCGACAGGTAGCGCTCGGCCTCGGGCCGCAGGGCCGGCAGGATCTTCGGCTGCATCGTGAACCCGACGGCCCGTACGAGGTCGCCGAGCGCGTCGGTGTCCATGCGCCCGCGCCCCTCGGCGACCGCCGCCTCGTCCGTCGGCTCCGGCAGCAGCGCGTCGACGATGGTGACCGGGACGCGGTTGCTGTTCTCGAACGGCGTCAGCCGGTCCAGCAGGGTCTCGGTGCCGACCCGGGCGACCGGCAGCCCGTACAGGGCGGACGCGGTCAGCAGGGCGGTAGAGAAGCAGCCGACGACCAGGGCCGGACGCATCCGCTGGTACAGCACCTCGGCCAGCACCGGGGTGTCCACCACGGTGAGACCGACGCCGAGCCGCTCGGCCTCCTCCTCCAGGGTGCGGGTGAAGCGCGCCGGGGCCGTGGGGTGCGGCTTGAACACCACACGGCTGTGCCCCAGCTTCACCGCGCCCTTCAGCATCCGCACATGAAGGTTCTCCTCCTCCTCGGCGGAGAGGATGTTCAGCGCGGACAGGTACTGGCCCAGCAGCAGCGCGGGCTCCGTCACGTCCGGCAGTTCGCCGCCGGTGTCGACCAGTTCGGCCAGCACCTTGGTGAACGCCGGGGTCGCCACCACCTCCGGCGCCACCCCGAACTCGGTGAGCAGCAGCGGCTCGAGCCCCGGCACCAGGTCGAGGTGGAGGAGCCGCTCCACCCGGGTGCCGACCAGCGGGTCGAGCTTGTTGCGGGTGGGGCCGTAGCTCATCAGGCCGTCCGCGTAGACGGTGACGGGCGCGTCGGTGAAGATCTGCGTCACCCCGAGGGCCGGGTGGACCTGGAGGGACTCCACGGCGAGTGCCACGTCGTCGTCGCCCAGGTTCCAGAGCAGCCGCAGATAGCGCTCCCACAGGGGCACGTCCTCCACGCGCGGCGCCCAGCCGCCGGGGTGGAACGGGAAGACGGCCTCGTTCCACGACAGCACGTCGTCGAACCGGGACCGCAGCCGCTCGAACCCGGGCATCCCGTCGACGGCGGGCGTCGTCTCGGGCGTCGTCGCGTTGTTGGAGACCAGCAGGATCCGCCGGCCGGCGGGCGCGAAGCAGCCGGAGTCCAGGGCGGCGGCGAGTGTGGCCGTGCCGTACAGGGTCGACGCCATGAAGATCTGCGTGGTCACGCGGCGACCTCCGCGGCAGGCACGGGGCGGCGGCGGAGCCTCCGCAGCCGGCCGGCGCGCTCGGCGTCCATCGAGCCGAGTGCGTCGTCGAGCACGTCCTGCGGCATGCGCCGCAGTGCGGCGGTGCTCATCGCCTTCAGCTGTCGCGCCACGGGGGGTTCGAACCTTTCGATGGTTCCCAGGTGGTGGGAAATGATGGCGCAGTACGTGCGCACGGCCTTCGGCAGCAGGGCCGCCGCATCGGCGTCCCGCGCGGTCTCCTCGATCACCTGGTCGAACGCGCGGATGAAGTCGAGCTGCCGGACGTCCCCGATCTGGGTGAGCGAGGAGGAGACCCCGCGCCGGTAGAAGACGCCGAGGAGGCCGGTCACCGCGAAGGACTCCGCCTCCCGGTGCAGCTTCCAGATCCAGGGCCGGTCCTCGGCGGTGCGCAGCCCGTCGGTGAAGTGCAGCACGCCGCGCTCGACGAGCCTGCGGTGGTAGATGCCCGCCCAGGCGTAGGCGTAGTCGACGGAGGTGGTCCGGTGGGAGGGGAGGATCGCGTCGCGCGGGTTCAGTGCGACATTGCGCCGGCCGTGCGGGACGCGGTGGACGGCACGGGCCCGCGCGGTGCACTGCACGTGGTCGGTGCGGACGAAGTCGCAGTCCAGCTTCTCGATCGCGGAGACCAGCCGGGCGTAGTAGCCGGGCGCCAGCCAGTCGTCACCGTCGAGGAAGGTCAGGTACTCGCCGCGGGCCCGGTCGATGCCGGTGTTGCGGGCGGTCGCCAGGCCGCCGTTCTTCTCGTGGCCGACCAGCACCGCCCCCGGCAGTTCGCGCTCGGCGCGCGCGAGGAGATCCGCGGTCCCGTCGGTCGAGCAGTCGTCGACGAGAATGAATTCGAAGTCGTCCCGCGCGTTGGCGCGCAGACTTCGCAGGGCATCGGGGACGTATGGGCGCACGTTGTAGAACGGCACGATGACGGAGAGCTTGAGCACGTCTTCGACGTTAGGTGGCGGCCCGTCATTCGTCTTTACCTGAACCTTGATACGGGGTGAACGACGCGTGGCGAAGCAGTGAAGCGAATATTTTTCCGGAGGGCGGGCAGGCCGATTCCCCATTCGGCGATCTGTTGTTAACCATTTGTTGGATTCGGGTTGGGCCGCTCCTGGAAATTGCTTCCTAACGTCTTCGTTGTGCCAGCAAGTGCAACGAAGTCCCTGCGAGTCGCCGTTCTCGCGGATTCCGACACCCGGTGGAAATGGGGCGCGCTCACCGCGAACCGTATCGCCCCGGAGAATTCGGACATCCGTCTGGACGGTTATCTCCTGCGGGGCCGTGCGACTCCCACCGCCCGTCAGCTCGACGAGGTCGGCGTCCAGGCGGACGCCCTCCACGAGGTGACCGCGGTCCAGTTCCTGCACGCCATGCGCGAGGAGTCGTACGACATCCTGGTCCTCGCCCTGGTCGGCGGCGGGGTGCAGGCGATGCTGCACGGGCTCGGGCGCGTCTGGGCGGACGCCGCGGCCGGCCGGGCGAAGCGGCCCGTCGTCGTCACCGGATACGTCGGAGTCGTCTACGAGAAGCTCGCCGACGGCCTGCTGCTGCGCCACGGGGCCGACCTCGTCCTCGCCAACTCCCGTCAGGACGCGGACCGTTTCCGCGCCGTGTACGAAGGCGTGGGCGCCGACGCCGGCTCGGTGACGGAGGTCGCGCTGCCGTTCCTCGGCGGAGCCGCCTACACCGGAGAGCACGACCCCCGCACGGTCGTCTTCGCCGCCCAGCCCTCCGTGCCGGAGAACCGCCGGGACCGTACCTACCTGCTGAACCGGCTGGTCGAGCACGCCCGCCGGCACCCCGAGCGCGAGGTACTGCTCAAGCTGCGCTCCAAGCCGGGCGAGCACACCACGCACATCGAGGAACTGCCGTACCAGAAACTGGTCCAGCGCCTCGACCCGCCGGCCAACTTCCGCCTGGTGTACGGGCACATGGGCGAGGTCCTGGACCGCACCGACCTGCTGGTCACGGTGAGTTCCACGGCCGCCCTGGAGTCCCTGCACCGCCGCATCCCGACCGCGGTCCTCACCGACCTCGGCGTACGCGAGGCGCTCGGCAACCACCACTTCGTCGGCTCCGGCTGCCTCGCCTCCTGGGACCAGCTCGACGCCGGCCACCGGCCCGTGCCGGACGAGGAATGGGTGTCCCGGCAGGGCGTGGCCGCCGGGGGCGAGTCGTACGACAGGGCCTTCGACGCCGCCCGGGAACGCATCGCCAAGCTGCTCGACCGCCCCGGCGGCCTGCCCCTGCCGGCCCCGTACTACACGCCCGTCACCGCGCCCGGCTACCTGCCCGGCCTGCTCGCCCGCCACCACCTCGGCCCGGACGGCACCCCGCTGCCCGGCACCCCCGCCGCCGGCAAGGAGCCCGGACCGGTCCGGCAGATCGTGCGCCGCGCGGCGCGCGGCGCCTACCGCCACGGCGTCCAGCGGGTGGCCCCGGTGATCCGCCGGATGGGCGAGCTGTGAGCGCCCCTCTTCCGGCCGGCCGAGGCCGCCTCCCCTCCTGTCCAGCTCAAGGAGCTGATCCCATGTCCTCACCGCAAGCGGGCCGGGGCACCTCGGTGCGCCGGGTGCTCGCCGTGATCCCCGCGCGCGGCGGCTCCAAGGGCGTGCCCGCGAAGAACCTCGCCCCGGTCGGCGGCGCACCCCTGGTGACCCGCGCCGTCCGCGAGTGCCGCGCCGCACGCCAGGTCACGGACGTCGTGGTCTCCACCGACGACCAGGCCATCGCGGCCGCCGCCCGGCAGGCCGGCGCGGAGATCGTGATGCGCCCCGCCGCCATCGCGGGCGACCTCGCCACCTCGGAGGCGGCCGTCCTGCACGCCATGGACGCCCACGAGGCGCTGCACGGCGACCGGGTGGACGTCGTCCTGCTGGTCCAGTGCACCAGCCCCTTCCTGATCCGCGAGGACATCGACGGCGTGGCCGGCGCGGTCGCCGAGCAGGGCGCCGACACGGCCGTGACCGTCGCCCCGTTCCACGGCTTCGTCTGGCGGGACGCGACCGGCGAGGAGCCGGCCGTCCCTCAGGGAGACGGCGGCAGCGGCGGCTTCGGCGTCAACCACGACAAGTCCTTCCGCCCCCGCCGCCAGGACCGCCCCCAGGACCTCCTGGAGACCGGCGCCGCCTACGCCATGGACGCGACCGGCTTCCGCGAGCACCGGCACCGCTTCTTCGGCCGCACCGAACTCGTGCGCACCGACCCCGCCCGCGTGCTGGAGATCGACGACCCGCACGACCTCGCCCGCGCCCGCGCCCTCGCCCCGCTCTTCGACGCGGCCAGGCCCGGCGCCCTCCCGACCGCCGACGACATCGACGCGGTCGTCCTCGACTTCGACGGCACCCAGACCGACGACAGGGTGCTGATCGACGCCGCCGGACAGGAATTCGTCTCCGTGCACCGCGGAGACGGACTCGGCATCGCCGCCCTGCGCAGGAGCGGACTGAAGATGCTCGTCCTGTCCACGGAACAGAACACGGTCGTCGCCGCCCGCGCACGCAAGCTCAAGATCCCCGTGCTGCACGGCATCGACCGCAAGGACCTCGCCCTGAAGCAGTGGTGCGAGGAACAGGGCATCGCGCCCGAGCGCGTGCTCTACGTCGGCAACGACGTCAATGACCTCCCGTGCTTCGCCCTCGTGGGCTGGCCCGTGGCGGTCGCGAGCGCCCACGACGTCGTACGCGGCGCCGCACGCGCGGTCACCACCGTCCCCGGTGGCGACGGCGCGATCCGGGAGATCGCCAGCTGGATCCTCGGCCCCTCTCTCGATTCCCTCCCCAAGTAAGGAAGCACCGGTCATGAGCACCAACTCCCGCATCCGCACTCTCGGTTCCCGCGAAGCCGGCCCCGGCCGCCCGGTGTACGTCACCGGCGAGATCGGCATCAACCACAACGGCGACATCGAGAACGCGTTCAAGCTGATCGACGCCGCCGCCGAAGCCGGCTGCGACGCCGTCAAGTTCCAGAAGCGCACCCCCGAGATCTGCACCCCGCGCGACCAGTGGGACATCGAGCGCGACACCCCCTGGGGCCGGATGACGTACATCGACTACCGCCACCGCGTGGAGTTCGGCGAGGAGGAGTACCGCCAGATCGACGCCTACTGCACGAAGAGGGGCATCGACTGGTTCGCCTCCCCGTGGGACACCGAGGCCGTCGCCTTCCTGGAGAAGTTCGACGTCCCCGCCCACAAGGTGGCCTCCGCCTCCCTCACGGACGACGAGCTGCTGCGCTCCCTGCGCGCCACCGGCCGCACGATCATCCTCTCCACCGGCATGTCCACCCCGAAGCAGATCCGCCACGCGGTCGAGGTGCTCGGCAGCGACAACATCCTGCTCTGCCACGCGACGTCCACCTACCCGGCCAAGGCCGGGGAGCTGAACCTCCGCGTGATCAACACCCTCCAGCAGGAGTACCCGAACGTCCCGATCGGCTACTCCGGCCACGAGACCGGCCTGCAGACCACGCTCGCCGCCGTCGCCCTCGGCGCCGCCTTCGTCGAGCGCCACATCACCCTCGACCGCGCCATGTGGGGCTCCGACCAGGCCGCGTCCGTCGAGCCGCAGGGCCTCACCCGCCTGGTCCGCGACATCCGCACCATCGAGGAGTCCCTCGGTGACGGCGTCAAGAAGGTCTACGAGTCCGAGCTGGGCCCGATGAAGAAGCTGCGCCGGGTCCCCGGTGCCGTCGCCGAGGCGGAGATCGCCGCGGCCGCCGGCGAGCCGCTGACCGTCTGACCCTCCTCCAGCCCACCCTCCCCTGACGACGGGAACGGTCGTACGTCGATGAGCCCCCGCGCCGGGACCGCCGGCTCCCACACTCTCGCCTTCGTCGAGAGCCCGGTACAACTGCTGAACGTGCTGGAGTGGGCGCACGCGCATGCGCCCGGCGTGGGGCTCACCCTCGTGGTGCTGTCCCCCGTCGACCCCATGACACGCGGTCAGTTGCGCCGCATGTCCGAACTCGCCCGCGAAGAGGGCCACGAGGTCCGCTGGGAGGAGGCGCGCGGCGGAGCCGGCGCACCCTTCCAGACCGTCGCCGGCCTGGCCGGCCCGCTGCGCCGCGCCTCCCGGGTCGTCCTCGGCGACCCCTTCTCGCGGTACGTGCAGCTCATGCTGGCGATCACCCGCGCCCGAGACCTCGTCGTCGTCGACGACGGCACGGCGACCATGGAGTTCGTCGGCCAGCTCGCGCGCGGCGAACGCCTGGTCCGCTGGCACCGCAAGGGCGGCCGCCGCGGCCCCCGCGACCTGCTCCTCGCCCCGGTCTCCGGCGTCGCCCGGCGCAGGCTCACCCCGGGCGGCCGGCGCCGGGTGGAGGTCTTCTCCTCGATGCCGGTCGGCGACATCCCGGCCGGAGTCACCGTCAACGCCCACTCCTTCGCCTGGACCCGGCAGCGGTTCGGTCCGCCCCGCATCACCAGGACCGCCGACATGGTGGGCACGTCCCTGGTGGAGACCGGAGTGGTGGACGCCGACGCCTACGTCGAGGCCGTCCGCTCCCTCACCAAGGCCCACGGCGCGACCCGCTACTTCGCCCACCGCCGCGAGAGCACCGAGAAACTCCACCGGCTCGCGGTCGAGACGGGCCTGGAGATCGTCCGCCCCGAACTCCCCCTGGAACTGATCGCCCGCCGGGGCCCCATCGGCCGCACGGTCCTCAGCTTCCCGTCGACCGTCGTCCACACCCTCCCCCTGGCCCTGTCCGGCACGGAGGTCCGCGTCGCGGTCTGCGACATCGATCCGGCCTGGCTCACCGAGAACGCCTCCCCGCGCGCCCAGGGCTTCCTGTCCGACGTGACCGGCACGGCACGGGACGCACACCGCCTGGCGGCGGTGTCGGTGGCGCCGGCGGTGTGAGGAGCCGGGACACCCGACCGCACGCGGCGTGCGGTCGGGCGCACTGCTCCAGTGGTCATGCCGCCGGTCCGGCACGCACCGCTCCGGCGGGCCGGCGCACACGGCCCCGCACCCCATCGGCGCAACCCGGAGTGCCGGAGGTGCTTTCACCCGTGCGCGTGGACGGCGACCGCGCACCCGTGGACAGAGCGGGCCGCCGTGTCCGACAGGCGAACCGGTCCGCGTGGCTCGAGCGATGCGTGGTACACCGAGAAGAGGTGGAGTGCGGTGCCGGAGGCGGCCGCTGCGAGCGGTGCGCCTTCCGGCAGTCTGTGTGGGCTCGTCCGCATACGAGGGCGGCGAGTTTACCCATCACAGAGCACGGCTAAGCGTGGGACTGCCGGGTTTTCTTCCGCTGACAGGCTGATTTTTCTTGATCAGGGGTCGGTCGGGGGCCCCGGCGTCCTACTCTTCAAAGGGTGAAGCAACTGATGTCACTGGAGTCCAAGGAGTCCGAGGTCGATCTGGTCGGAGGGGCGGTGCTTCCGGGTACGCTCCCCGAGGTCCTGCGCGCCGAGCTCGTCGCCTTCCGACGCGACCTGCACATGCACCCCGAGCTGGGCAACCAGGAGTTCCGTACGACCGCCGCGATCAAAGAGCGGCTGGAGCGGGCCGGCCTCGCCCCGCGCGTACTCTCCGGCGGGACCGGCGTCATCTGTGACATCGGGGTGATGGACGGCACGCCGGCCGGCACCGGCCCGGACACCGGCACCGGAGCGGCCCCCGGCACCGGCGTGCTCGCCCTGCGGGCCGACATCGACGGGCTGCCCATCCCCGACATGAAGAGCGAGTGCCCGTACCGCTCCACCGTGCCCGACCGCGCGCACGCCTGCGGCCACGACGTGCACACCACCGTCGTGCTGGGCACCGGGCTCGTCCTCGCCGAACTTCACCGCCAGGGCCTGCTGCCCCGGCCGGTGCGGCTGATCTTCCAGCCCGCCGAGGAGGTGCTGCCCGGCGGCGCCGCCGACGCCATCCTGGACGGCGCGCTCGACGGGGTCGGGCGGATCGTCGCCGTGCACTGCGACCCCCGGGTCGACGCCGGGAGGATCGGACTGGGCGAGGGCCCCATCACCTCCGCCTGCGACCGTCTCGAGATCGCCCTCGACGGGCCCGGCGGCCACACCGCCCGCCCGCATCTGACCACCGACCTGGTCACCGCCGCCGCCCGGGTCGTCACCGACGTGCCCGCTCTGGTGGGCCGGCGGGTCGACAGCCGCAGCGGGCTCGCCGTCACCTGGGGCAGGGTCGAGTCCGGTCACGCGCCCAACGTCATCCCGCAGCACGCCGAGCTCTCCGGCACCGTGCGCTGCCTGGACCTGGAGACCTGGCGGCTGGCCCCGGACATCGTGGTCGCCGCCATCGACGAGGTGGCCAACCTGCACCGCGCCAAGTCGGAGATCAACTACGTGCGCGGGGTCCCGCCGGTCGTCAACGAGGCCGGCGTCACCGAACTCCTGCGGGACGCCATGATCGCCCGGCGCGGCGCGGAGTCCGTGGAGAACACCGAACAGAGCCTCGGCGGCGAGGACTTCTCCTGGTACCTGGAGCACGTCCCCGGCGCCATGGCCCGACTCGGGGTCCGCCCTCCGGGCGAGCGCACCATCCGCGACCTGCACCAGGGCGACTTCGACGTCGACGAGCACGCCATCACCGTGGGCGTCGAACTGTTCACCGCCGCCGCCCTCCTGGACGCCCTGCGCTGAGCGGGCGGGGCCGGCCGGTCGCCTCGTCGACCACCGGACCCCTTTGCCCCGCCGCCCCTCCACCCCCTCTGCCCCGCCCCGTCCCTCCACTTGCGTCCCGGGCGGGGGAGGGGGAGCGTGGGGCGCGTGGAGCCCAGCCGCACACCGTTCCGGTCGCCCCTTTCCACCCCTTCGATCCTCTGCTTTACCAGGGTGTAACCGGCCATCGGCACGAATGGATAACGGCCCCGCTGTACCCCGTTCCCAGGAGTGTCTACGCGCGTTAATGTCGCCGAACCGAGCGCCCGCTGCGGGGCTTTGGAGAATGGGGAGCGTCAGATGCGTCGGATATCCAGACTGACTCGCGTCGCGGTGGGGGTCGCGTCGCTCGCACTCGCCGCCACGGCCTGCGGCGGTACCAGCAGCGAGGGCGGGAGCGGCGGAAAGAGCTCCGCGAAGGGCGACCTCGGTCTCGCCATCGCCTACGACATCGGCGGCAAGGGCGACCAGTCCTTCAACGACGCCGCGTACGCGGGGCTCCAGAAGGCCGAGAAGGAGTTCGGCTACAAGACCGCCGACGTCGAGCCCACCGAGGGCGAGACCGACGCGGACAAGGAGCAGCGCCTCTCGACGCTCGCCAGGCAGGGCTACAACCCCGTCATCGGTGTCGGCTTCGCCTACGGCCCGGCGATGACGGCCGTGGCCGAGAAGTACCCGGACACCACCTTCGGCATCGTCGACTCCGTGGTCGAGGGCAAGAACGTCGCCTCCCTCGTCTTCGCCGAGGAGCAGGCGTCCTACCTCGCCGGCGTCGCCGCCGCCAAGGCCACCAAGACGAACACGGTCGGCTTCATCGGCGGTGTCGACATCCCGCTGATCCACAAGTTCGAGGCCGGCTTCGAGCAGGGCGTGAAGGCGACCGACCCGAAGGTCAAGGTCATCCCGCAGTACCTGACGCAGACGGCGGAGGAGGGCGGCTTCTCCAGCCCCGACAAGGGCAAGGCCGCCGCCGAGGGCCAGATCGAGAAGAAGGCCGACGTCGTCTACCAGGCGGCCGGTCTCTCGGGCCAGGGCGTGATCGAGGCCGCCGCCAAGGCGAAGGTCTGGGCGATCGGCGTCGACTCCGACCAGTACCAGCAGGAAGCCCTCGCCGGCTACAAGGACTTCATCCTCACCTCCGCCCTCAAGGACGTCGGCGGCTCGGTGTACGCGCTGGCCAAGTCCGTCAAGGACGACAAGCCGCTGACCGGCACCCAGGTCTTCGACCTGAAGGTGGACGGCGTCGGCCTCTCCGACAGCAACCCGAAGATGGCCGAGATCGAGGGCCTGACGGACGCCGTGGCCAAGGCCAAGGAAGGCATCATCGACGGCTCCATCACCGTCAAGACGGAGTAGCGCGACAGCGCGACAGAGAAGCACCGCGGTACCGCGGTACCGCGGTACCGCAGTGACGAAGCCGGGCGGGCACCTCAGTGGGTGCCCGCCCGGCTTGTGTGCCCCGGGGCCGCCGTTTTGCCGGACCGGCAACAGGAGTGGCGTGTCCGGGACACGTCGGGCGACGGTGGGCCGATGAACGACGACATCGCAGCAGGACCGCCCGCGTCCGACACCTCCTTCCCTGCCGGCGGATACGCCGGAGACCCCGCGGTGAGGGCGGAGTGGGACAACCGGTATGCCGACCGACAGCAGCTGTGGAGCGGCCGGCCCAACGGCGCGCTGGTGGCCGAGGCCGCCGGGCTCACCCCCGGGCGGGTGCTCGACGTCGGTTGCGGCGAGGGCGCGGACGCCCTCTGGCTCGCACGCCGCGGCTGGGACGTGACCGCGCTCGAGGTCTCGGGCGTGGCGCTGGAACGGGCGGCCGGGCACGCACGGGACGCCGGCCTCGCCGTTCGCTGGGTGCACGCCTCACTGACGGAGGCGGCCCTCCCGCCGGCCTCCTTCGACCTGGTCTCCGCGCAGTACCCCGCCCTGTTGCGCACCCCCGACGCCGCAGCCGAGCGAGCGCTGCTCGCGGCCGTCGTGCCCGGCGGAGTGCTGCTGCTCGTACACCACGCGGGGATGCACACCCGGCAGGAGAACGAGAGCGGCTTCGACCCGGCCGACTACGTCTGGCCCTCGATGGTCGCCGCTCTGCTCGACGAGGACTGGGAGGTGGAGGTGGACGAGCAGCGGCCCCGCGTGGCACCCGACGGCGGCGCAGGCGCGCACCACACCGACGACCTGGTGCTGCGCGCGCGCCGGCTGCGCTGAGCCCCCTTTGGCTGCGGCGGACCCGGCGACCCGGGCCGATGCCCGGCGCGCGTCGGCCGGCGAGCACCGTGCCGGATGTCACGGTGCTTGTCACCTCACGCCGCACATCGCCCGAATGTCACCGTGTGCCACGATCCGTTTGCGACAGGCAACGGTGTACCTGCGGTAGGGAGCGGGTAGGGCACGGCCGCATAACAAGGTGGACAGAAAGGGTTTCCAGGGTGGTCTACGCGCGTTAATCTGCGGCGAAGCCAGCGCCGTCCCCCGATCTTCCGGCGCTTGTCCTAAGGAGCACCACACATGCGCCGGATTTCCCGGATCACGGTCGCAGGCGCAGCGACCGCCTCCCTGGCCCTCGCGCTCGCCGCCTGCGGTGGCACCTCGACCTCCTCCAGCTCGTCCGAGTCCGCCGAGGACAAGGGTCTGGCCATCGCGTACGACGTCGGCGGCAGGGGCGACCAGTCCTTCAACGACGCCGCGTACGCGGGCCTGAAGCAGGCGGAGAAGGAGTTCGGCTACAAGACCGCCGACGTCGAGCCCACCGACGGCGAGACCGACGCGGACAAGGAGCAGCGCCTGGCCTCGCTGGCGAAGCAGGGTTACGACCCGGTCATCGGTGTCGGCTACGCCTACGCCGCCGCCGTGAAGGGCGCCGCCGAGAAGTACCCGGACACCACCTTCGGCATCGTCGACGACTCCACGGTCGAGATGGACAACGTGGCCGACCTGGTCTTCTCCGAGGAGGAGGCCTCCTACCTGGCCGGCGTCGCCGCCGCCGAGACCACCAAGACCGACGTCGTGGGCTTCATCGGCGGTGTGGACATCCCGCTGATCCACAAGTTCCGGGCCGGCTTCGAGCAGGGCGTCGAGGACACCGACCCGGACGTCAAGGTCGTCTCGCAGTTCCTGACGCAGACGGCGGAGGAGGGCGGCTTCTCCAGCCCCGACAAGGGCAAGGCCGCCGCCGAGGGCCAGATCGAGAAGAAGGCCGACGTCATCTACACGGCGGCCGGTCTGTCCGGTCAGGGTGCCATCGAGGCCGCGTCCGCCAACAAGGTCTGGGCGATCGGTGTGGACTCCGACCAGTACGCGCAGGAAGCCCTGGCGAAGTACAAGGCCTCGATCCTCACCTCCGCGACGAAGGACGTCGCCAAGTCGGTGTACAAGCTGGCACAGTCGGTCGAGGACAAGTCCCCCCGCACCGGTGTCCTCAGGGGCGACCTGGCGTCGGGCGAGGTCGGCCTCTCGAACTCCAACCCCGTGTTCGCGGACAACGCGAAGCTCCAGGACGTCATCGAGACGGCCAAGAAGAAGATCATCAGCGGCGACATCAAGGTCCAGTCGAGCTGAGCCCGGCAGGACCTTTCGTTCGAATCGGGCGGGCCCGCGGGCCCGGCACGATCCGTGGGGAAGGTCCTGCTCCTGAACAGCGTGTAACCCGTGGGGTTGCGGCCGCTCGACGGGGTGCGGGGGAGTAGGCTCCCCCGCACCCCGTCGAGCCGGGTGTGCGACCCCGTTCGATGCCGTAGGGGCGCTACGCGCGTAGACGACCCCCGTCCCCAGGAGTGCGCCATCAACGCGTCCAGCAGCCCTCCGGCCGGAGCGGCGGTCAACGAATCGGTGACCGCCGTCGAGCTCGCCGGGATCACGAAGCGTTTCCCCGGCGTCGTGGCCAACCACGACATCCACCTCACGGTCCGCAAGGGCACCGTGCACGCCCTCGTCGGTGAGAACGGCGCCGGCAAGTCGACGCTGATGAAGATCCTCTACGGCATGCAGAAGCCGGACGAGGGCACCATCGCGATCCACGGCGAGACGGTCTCCTTCTCCTCGCCGGCCGACGCCATCGTCCGCGGCATCGGCATGGTCCACCAGCACTTCATGCTCGCCGACAACCTCACGGTCCTCGAGAACGTGGTGCTCGGCAGCGAGAAGCTGTACGGCATCGGCGCCAAGGCCCGCCGCAAGATCAAGGAACTCTCCGACCGCTACGGCCTCGGCGTACGCCCCGACCTGCTGGTCGAGGAACTCGGTGTCGCCGCCCGCCAGCGCGTGGAGATCCTCAAGGTCCTCTACCGCGGCGCCACCACGCTGATCCTCGACGAGCCCACCGCCGTCCTCGTCCCGCAGGAGGTCGACGCGCTCTTCGACAACCTGCGCGAGCTCAAGGCGGAGGGCCTGTCGGTCATCTTCATCTCCCACAAGCTGGGCGAGGTCCTCTCGGTCGCCGACGACATCACCGTCATCCGCCGGGGCACCACCGTGGGCACCGCCGTTCCCGCCGAGACCACCCCGCGCCGGCTCGCCGAGATGATGGTCGGCAGCGAACTGCCCACCCCGGAGACCGCCGAGTCCACGGTCACCGACCGCGCGGTCCTCACCGTCGACAAGCTGCGCTTGGCGGCCCCCGGCGGCAAGGCCCTGCTCGACGACATCAGCTTCACCATCCACGCGGGCGAGGTCCTGGGCATCGCCGGCGTCGAGGGCAACGGCCAGACCGAACTGGTCGACGCGCTCATCGGTCTGCGGGCCGCCGACTCCGGCACCGTCCGGCTGGCCGACGAGGAGATCACCGGCTGGGCCACCCGCAAGCGCCGTGAGGAGGGCATCGGGTACATCCCCGAGGACCGCCACCGCCACGGCCTGCTCCTGGAAGCACCCCTCTGGGAGAACCGCATCCTCGGCCACGTCACCGAGAAGCCCAACGCCAAGGGCTTCTGGCTGGACCCGAAGGCGGCCCAGGAGGACACCCGGCGCATCGTCCAGAAGTACGACGTGCGCACCCCCGGCATCGACGTCACCGCCGCTTCCCTGTCCGGCGGCAACCAGCAGAAGCTGATCGTCGGCCGGGAGATGAGCCACCGGCCCCGCTTCCTGATCGCCTCCCACCCCACCCGCGGTGTGGACGTCGGCGCGCAGGCCGCGATCTGGGACCACATCCGCCAGGCGCGCCGCGAGGGCCTCGCCGTCCTGCTGATCTCCGCCGACCTGGACGAGCTGATCGGCCTGTCCGACACCCTCCGGGTGATCTACGACGGCAGGCTCGTCGCGGACGCCGACCCCGCCACCGTCACCCCGGAGGAGCTCGGTACCGCCATGACCGGTGCCGCCACCGGCCACCTCGAACACGAAGAGACCCCCGAGACCCCGGCCGGCCCCCGGAAGACCGGGGCCGATGCCCCCGGCACCACGGCCGACGCCCCCGAGTCTCCGGAAGACGAGGCCCGCTGATGAAGAAGTTCGACAAGGAGCGCGTGCTCCTCGCAGTGGCCGGACCGGTCATCGCGCTCGCCGTGGCCTTCGCCCTGAGCGCGATCGTGCTGCTCGCCTCGGGCAAGAACCCCGTCGAGCCGTTCGCCCTGATGTTCGAGCAGGCGACGTTCTCCGACGTCCAGGTCCTGATCGTCAACCAGGCCTCGATGTACTACATCGCGGCTCTCGCGGTGGCCATCGGCTTCCGGATGAACCTCTTCAACATCGGGGTCGACGGCCAGTACCAGCTCGGCGCCATCATGGCCGCCGTCGTCGGCGCCCACATGAACCTGCCGGCCGTGCTGCAGATCCCGCTGCTGCTCCTCACCGCCGTGTTCACCGGCGCCTTCTGGGCCGGCATCGCCGGAGTCCTCAAGGTCACCCGCGGGGTCAGCGAGGTCGTCGCGACGATCATGCTCAACGCGATCGCCACGTCCCTCATCGTCTACATGTGGAAGCCGGACGTCTTCGGCGTCAAGATCGGCAACAACAGCACCACCGGCGAGATGTACGAGTCCGGCTGGGTCCCCGGCATCGACATGGGCGAGGCCGGTGAGATCTACGGTCTGCTCGTCCTCGCCGTGCTGCTCGGCATCGGCTACTGGGTCGTCCTGAACCGCACCCGCTTCGGCTTCGACCTGCGCGCCTCCGGCGCCTCCACGACCGCCGCCGCGGCCAGCGGGGTCAACCCCAAGCGCATGGTGCTCACCGCCATGCTGATCTCCGGCGGTCTCGCCGGTCTCGCGGGCCTGCCGATCCTGCTCGGTGACTCCCACACGTACAACCTGAACTTCCCCACCGGTATCGGCTTCCTCGGCATCGGCATCGCCCTGCTCGGCCGCAACAGCCCCGTCGGCATCGCCTTCGCCGCCCTGCTGTGGGCCTGGCTCGACAAGGCCTCTCCCGAGCTGGACTTCCACGGCTACGACAAGGAGATCGCGGTCATCATGCAGGGCCTGATCGTCCTCTCGGTCGTCGTCTCCTACGAGGCCGTCCGCGAGTGGGGCCTGCGCCGTCAGCAGCGCCGGGTCGGCGCGGAACTCGCCGCGGGTCACGTCCTCGGCGCCGACAACAACACCACGAAGGAGGTGGCTGGCCGATGACCGCCCCGACCACAGCGACCGACGTCAACCAGCCCTCGCTGCAGCCTGCGGCGCCCACCGGCCGCCGCATGTCGTGGCCCGTGCTGCTGCTGGT
Organism: Streptomyces sp. NPDC085927; assembly: GCF_044540975.1. NCBI lineage: Bacteria > Bacillati > Actinomycetota > Actinomycetes > Kitasatosporales > Streptomycetaceae > Streptomyces > Streptomyces sp. NPDC085927. Next base: position 575,293 of record NZ_JBITSN010000001.1, on the reverse strand, counting down.
CATCGCCGGCGCCCTGGCCCTGGTCTCGATCGTCCGCCTCATCACCGGCGCGGACGGCATCACCAACGTCAGCCAGATGTCCACCGCCCTCCAGCTCGCCGTCCCCATCGGCCTCGCCGGACTCGGCGGCCTGTGGGCCGAGCGCGCGGGCGTCGTCAACATCGGCCTCGAGGGCATGCTGATCCTCGGCACCTGGTTCGGCGCCTGGGCCGGATTCCAGTGGGGCCCGTGGACCGGCGTCCTGGTCGGCATCATCGGCGGCTGCCTCGGCGGCCTGCTGCACGCCGTCGTCACCGTCACCTTCCGCGTCAACCACATCGTCTCCGGTGTGGCCATCAACATCCTCGCCCTCGGCGCCACCCGCTACCTCGCCCCGCTGGCCTTCGAAGGCCACCAGGGCGGCTCCGCCAAGCAGTCCCCGGCGGTCGAACCGCTCGGCCACTTCACCGTGCCGGGGCTGTCCGACGCGCTGCGGGACCTCAACGCCAAGGGCTGGTTCTTCGTCTCCGACATCGCGGGCCTGCTCGGCGGCCTGGTCACCAACGTCTCCTGGCTGACCCTCATCGCCGTCGCCCTCATCCCCGCGACCTGGTGGATCCTCTGGCGCACCGCCTTCGGCCTGCGCCTGCGCTCCTGCGGCGAGAACCCCGTCGCCGCCGAGTCCCTCGGCGTCAACGTCTACAAGTACAAGTACCTCGCCGTGATCATCTCCGGCGGTCTGGCCGGCCTCGGCGGCGCCTTCCTCTCCATCGTCGCCAACCCCTTCTACCTGGAGGGCCAGGTCAGCGGGCGCGGCTACATCGGCCTCGCCGCGATGATCTTCGGCAACTGGATGCCGGGCGGCCTCGCCATCGGCGCCGGACTCTTCGGCTACACCGACAGCCTCAACCTGCGCGGCGGCTCCACCAACGTGCACGCCCTGCTGCTGCTCGGCGCGCTGCTGCTGCTCGTCGGCGCGATCTGGCTGGCGATCCGCAAGAAGTACGTGCAGGCGGTCATCACCCTGGTCGTCGGCGCGCTCGTCTTCGCCTGGTACGCCGGCACCAACGAGGTCCCCAACCAGGTCGTCGCCGCCACGCCGTACGTCATCACCCTGGTGGTCCTGGCCCTGTCCGCGCAGCGGCTGCGCATGCCGAAGGCGGACGGACTCCCGTACCGGAAGGGACAGGGCGGATGACGCCTGCCCCGGCCGCCGCGGCGGACACCGACTGGGAGGCGCTGCGCTCGGTGGCGCGGGAGGCCATGTCCCACGCGTACGCCCCCTACTCGGGATACCCGGTCGGTGTCGCCGCCCTGGTCGACGACGGGCGCACGGTCTCCGGCTGCAACGTCGAGAACGCCAGCTACGGCCTCGGCCTGTGCGCCGAGTGCGGACTGGTCTCGGAGCTGCAGCGCACCGGAGGCGGCCGGCTCACGCACTTCACCTGCGTGGACGGCACGGGTGCGATCCTCGTCCCGTGCGGCCGCTGCCGGCAGCTGCTGTACGAGTTCGGCGGTCCCGGACTGCTCCTCGAAACCCCGTCGGGCGTCCTGCCGCTGTCGGCGATGCTGCCCCAGGCCTTCGGCCCGGAGCACCTCGCCGGGTAACCCCGTCACACCTCGCACCCCGCAGCACCCCGCAACCCGTCGTAGCTCCACCGCGGCCCCTCCGCGCGGCTCACTCCCGACCGGAGGGGCCGCGTCCCGAGGGGCCGCGCCCTTCGCACTCCGGAAGGAATGCCACCCATGGCCATGGACGTCATCTCCGTCATCCGCACCAAGCGGGACCGCGGCGAACTCAGCGACGAGCAGATCGACTGGGTCATCGACGCGTACACCCGCGGGGAGGTCGCCGACGAGCAGATGTCGGCCCTCGCGATGGCGATCCTCCTCAACGGCATGAACCGGAGCGAGATCGCCCGCTGGACCGCCGCCATGATCGCCTCCGGCGAGCGCATGGACTTCTCCTCGCTGTCGCGCCCCACCGCCGACAAGCACTCCACCGGGGGCGTCGGCGACAAGATCACCCTGCCGCTCGCCCCGCTGGTCGCGGCCTGCGGCGCGGCCGTCCCGCAGCTGTCCGGCAGGGGCCTCGGCCACACCGGCGGCACCCTCGACAAGCTGGAGGCGATCCCCGGCTGGCGCGCGCTGCTGTCCAACGAGGAGATGCTGTCCGTCCTGGACGGCGTCGGCGCCGTCGTCTGCGCGGCCGGCGACGGCCTCGCCCCCGCGGACAAGAAGCTCTACGCCCTGCGCGACGTGACCGGCACCGTCGAGGCGATCCCGCTGATCGCCTCCTCGATCATGTCGAAGAAGATCGCCGAGGGCACCGGCTCGCTCGTCCTGGACGTGAAGGTCGGCAGCGGCGCTTTCATGAAGACCCTGGCCGACGCCCGCGAGCTGGCCTCCACGATGGTCGGCCTCGGCACCGACCACGGCGTGCGGACCGTCGCCCTGCTCACCGACATGTCGACACCGCTCGGCCTCACCGCCGGCAACGCGCTCGAGGTCCGCGAGTCGGTGGAGGTCCTGGCGGGCGGCGGCCCGGCGGACGTCGTCGAGCTCACCCTCGCCCTGGCCCGCGAGATGCTCGACGCCGCCGGTCTGAAGGACGCCGACCCGGCGAAGGCCCTGGCCGACGGCTCCGCGATGGACGTCTGGCGCCGCATGATCGCGGCCCAGGGCGGCGACCCGGACGCCCCCCTGCCCACGGCGCGGGAACAGCACGTGGTGACGGCGTCCGCCTCCGGCGTCCTGACCCGCCTGGACGCCTACGACATCGGCGTCGCCGCCTGGCGCCTCGGCGCGGGCCGCGCCCGCAAGGAGGACCCGGTGCAGGCGGGCGCGGGCGTCGAACTGCACGCCAAGCCCGGCGACACCGTCACCGAGGGCCAGCCCCTCCTGACCCTGCACACGGACACCCCGGACCGCTTCGCGTACGCCCTCGACGCGGTGGCCGGCTCCTACGACATCGCGGCCCCCGGCACGCCCTTCACGGCGGCGCCGGTGGTGCGGGAACGCATCGCCTGAGCTGCGCACGCGGGGCGTGCCTCATCCGGATGAACGGGGCCGGTGGACCACCACCGGCCCCGTTCGGCATGCCGGGAGCGGTGGCGCACCGGCATCGACACCGCTGAACTCCCGGCACCTGAGCTCCCCGGCACCTGAGTCACCCCAGCACCGCCGCCACCACCACGAGCACCGGTACCGACAGCAGGGTCGACACCAGGATCGCCTCCCGCGCCAGGGTCTCGCCGACGCGGTAGCTGCTCGCGTACGTGAAGAGGTTCTGCGCGGCCGGCAGGGCCGAGGTCACCACCACGTCGAGCAACTGGGCGCCGCGCAGCCCGAACACCCCCGCCGCCAGCCCCCAGGCGACCGCCGGCTGGCCCACCGACTTCAGCGCCACGGCCAGCAGCACCGCCCCGCGCTCACCGCCCCGCAGGGGCAGGGAGCTGCCGCGCAGCGAGATGCCGAAGGCGAGCAGGACGGCGGGGACAGCCATGTTGCCGATGAGCGTCACCGGGTCCATGACCGGACCGGGGATGTCGACGCCGCTCGCCGACGCCGCCACTCCCGCCAGTGAGCCCAGCGCGACCGGATTCCGCAGCGGTGTGAGCAGCCGGCGCCACAAGGGCTGCTTCTCCCCGGCGGTCGCCAGGTCCAGGATCGTCAGCGCGACCGGGGTGACCCCGACCAGCTGGAACAGCAGCACCGGCGCCACCAGCGAGGCGTCGCCGAGGACGTACACGGCGATCGGGATGCCGAGGTTTCCGGAGTTCACGTAGCTGGAGCACAGGGCGCCGATGGTGGTGCGGCCCACGCCCCAGCGGCGCGCCACACCCACCGCCACGAAGACGCCGGCCACCGCGGCCGTGCTCAGTGCCGTGACCAGCAGCCGGCCGGAGAAGACCAGGGACAGGTCGGCCTCGGCGAGGACGGTGAACAGCAGGGCCGGCGAGGCGATGTGGAACGCCAGCTTCGTCAGCACGTCTCGGGCCTGCCCGCCGAGATACCCCCGGCGGCCGATCACATAGCCGACGCCGATGACGACCGCGATCACCGCGAACCCGCTCAGCACCCCCTGCATGACGGCTCCTCGCCGGGGTGGCGAGCACCGGGGGACGCGGGCGGAGATGATCTGTGGTGCATACAGCCAACCCTCGGGGGAGGGCCGTGTCCGGGTCAATGTGATCTCCGCGGCGCCCGCCCGCGCCGCGACACGTGTCCGTGAGGGGCGGCGAGGGCCGGCGGGGGCCCGCGATGAGTTACGCGCCCGCGCCCGGTCTACCGGTCGTGGATGCCATGACACCCCCTGTACTCGTACTGCGCGGCCCCGTCACCCCGGACGGGGTGAGCGGGCCGAGCGACGCGCTGCGGGCACTCCTCGACGGCGGCGGGGCCGGCGGGGTGGTCGTCTGCGACGTGGGCGGGCTGGGGCCACCGGGGCTCGCCGCCGTGAACCTGCTGGCACGCCTCCAGCTCCTGGCCCGCCGGACCGGGGGCCGGATACGGCTGCGCGACCCCGACCCCGCCCTATGCTCCCTGCTCGACCTCGTCGGTCTCGGCTTCGAGGTGGAGGGGCAGCCGGCACAGCGGGAACCAGCGCCGAGTGTCGAGGAAGCAGTGGAACCCGGTGATCCGGCCGTCTGAGATCTCCAGCACCTGGACCGCCCACGGCGTGAAGCCGCCGGCCTCCGGGTCCGGCTTGTACTGGGCGAACCCGGGCAGGCCGTTCACCTGGACCGGCAGGAGCCGCGAGCCCGCACAGGCGGCGCCCAGCGTCGTCATGAAGCCCGTGATGTCGCCGGTGCCGGTCAGCCACAGGTCGAACGGCGGCATCGTCATGATGGCGTCCTCGTGCAGCAACGCCGTCAGCGCCGACATGTCGTACCCCTCGAACGCCGCCACATAGCGCTCCAGGAGCTTCTGCTGCTCCTCGTCCAGCGGGTCCGAGACGGACGCCTCGGCGCCCGGCTGCCGCCGCTCCGCGAGCGTCGCCCGCGCCCGCTGCAACGCGCTGTTGACCGACGCGACCGAGGTGCCGAGCAGCTCGGCCACCTCGCTCGCCCTCCAGGCCAGCACCTCGCGCAGCAGCAGCACCGCCCGCTGCTTGGGCGGCAGCTGCTGGAGCGCGGCCATGAAGGCGAGCCGCACGGACTCCTTGGCGACCGCCGCCTCCGCGGGATCGGCGGTCGCGGGCAGCACCCGGGAATCCGGCATCGGCTCCAGCCAGGTGTGGTCCGGCCGGGGCGAGAGGGCCGCGCGGGCCAGCGGGGTCGACTCCGTCAGGTCCATCGGGCGGGCCCGCTTGTTGCCGGCCGTCAGCATGTCCAGGCAGACGTTGGTCGCGATGCGGTACAGCCAGGAGCGCAGACTGGAACGGCCCTCGAACTTGTCGAAGCTGCGCCAGGCACGGATCATCGTGTCCTGCACCGCGTCCTCCGCCTCGAAGGAGGAACCGAGCATGCGGTAGCAGTACCCGGTCAGCTCGACGCGGTGCGCCTCGAGCCTGGCGTCGAGACCGGTCGCCGTCGCCGTGCCGTTCGTCATCGTCCACCCACCCCTGTGGCTTGTCTGCGGCGCGCCTTCGCACCCAGCACTTCGGAAGCTACCGCAGCCCACTGACAACGGCCCCCCGAGTCGACGAACGCGCAGGTCGGGAAAGCCCGTTCAGCGGACGGAACGAAAGCTTCCGCCCGCTTCCCGGCCGCCGGACCCGCCGGGCCGCCTCACGCCGGGGCGAGCCCGCGCCGCTCCACCCGGGCCGCCCGGGTGCCCAGCACCGTGATGGACACGACGCCGGCCACCGCCACCAGACCGACCCCCACCGTCCCGGCCCAGCCGCCCGAGTGGAAGGCGAGCGCACCGACCGTGCTGCCCACGCTGGAGCCGACGTAGTAGGCGGACTGGTACAGCGCCGACGCCTGGGCGCGGCCCTGGGTGGCCGTCCGTCCGACCGCCGAGGACGCGACCGCGTGGCCCGCGAAGAAGCCGCCGGTGATCAGCACCAGGCCCAGCAGGATCAGGGGCAGGGAGCCGGCCAGGGACAGCAGCAGACCCGCCGCGGTGGTGCCGCCCGCCGCGTACAGCGCGCCCCGGCGGCCGAGCCGGCCCACCAGCCGGCCCGCCGCCGACGCCGCCACCGTGCCGACCAGGTACACCAGGAAGATCGAGCCGACGATGCCCTGGGGGAGGGAGAAGGGCGCCTCGGCCAGCCGGTAGCCGATCACGGTGTAGACCCCGCCGAACACCGTCATGAACAGGGCGCCGATGGCGTACAGGCGCCGCAGCAGCGGGTTCGCGAGATGGCCGCGGACCGCGTCGAGCAGCACCCGCGGACGCAGCGAGCCCGGACGGAAGTGCTGCGGGGCCGGCAGCAGCAGCCGGAACGCCACCGCGCACGCCACCGCGAGCACCCCGATCACGCCGACGGCGACCCGCCAGCCCCACTCCTGCGCCACCCAGCCGGTGATGACCCGGCCGCTCATCCCGCCGACGCTGTTGCCCGCGACGAACAGTCCGATCGCGGTCACCAGGGCCTTCGGCCGGACCTCCTCCGCCAGATACGCGGTCGCCGACGCGGGCACCCCGGCCAGGGCCGCCCCCTGGAGCGCCCGCAGTGCCACCAGTGCGCCCAGCGACGGAGCGAAGGGGACCAGCAGTCCGACGGTCACCGCGACGGCCAGGGAGGCCGTCATGACCGTACGGCGTCCGTACCGCTCCGACAGTGCGCTCATCGGCAGCACGAACACCGCCAGACCGCCGGTGGCCGCCGCCACCGTCCAGCTCGCGTCGCCCGCGCTCACCCCGAGGTCGCCGGAGATCAGCGGCAGCAGGGCCTGCGTGGAATACAGCAGCGCGAAGGTCGCCACACCCGCCAGGAACAGGGCGAAGCTCATCCGGCGGAAACCGGGGCCGCCCGGGGACATGCGGGAGTCGGCGCCGCCCGGCGCGCCCGGGGCGCTCGGGGCGTCCGGAGCGCTGGACGCACTCGGGGGAGGGGAGGAGGGGGAGACCGGGGACGTGACGGATGTGCGGGCGTCCACGGTGGTGGACGCCTTGGTACTGGCGGGAGACATGCATGCGACGTTACGGACGGCTCCGCTCATCCGTCCAATGCATGGAATCGTCATAATCGTTCCCATGCAGCATCAGCAGAGGTCGCAGGGCCGGCTGTCACCGTCCAGTGACACAGAAGACATCGCCGCGCTGCTCGCGCCGCGTCTCGTCCACTTCGCCGGCGTCGCCCGCACGGAACATGTCACCCGTGCCGCCCAGGAGATGCAGGTCCCGCAGTCCACGCTCTCCCGGTCCGTCGTGCGCCTCGAACAGGACCTGGGCGTCGACCTGTTTGCCCGTCACGGCCGTACGCTCTCCCTCACCCCCGCCGGCCGCGCCTTCCTCGTCTCCGTCGAGCGGGCCCTCGCCGAGATCGAGCGGGCCGCCGACGAGGTGCGTGCCGACGCCGACCCGGCCACCGGCAAGGTCGCCTTCGGGTTCCTGCACACCATGGGCGCGGAGACCGTGCCCGGCCTGCTGCACACCTTCCGCGCCGACCATCCGCGCATCCGCTTCAGCCTCGTCCAGAACCACGGTGACGCCATGCTGGAAGGCCTGCGCGCGGGCGAGCTCGACCTGTGCCTGACCTCCCCTGTCCCGGACGCCCCCGACCTCGTCGCCCGTCGCCTGGACGAGCAGAAGCTGCGCCTGGTCGTCCCCGCCGACCACCGGCTCGCCGGCCGCCGACGGATCCGTCTCGCCGAGGCCGCCGACGAGACCTTCGTGACCCTGGAACCCGGTTACGGCCTGCGCCGCATCACCGACGCCCTCTGCGCCCAGGCCGGGTTCCGGCCCCGGGTCGCCTTCGAGGGCGAGGAGGCGGAGACCCTGCGGGGCCTGGTCGCGGCCGGGCTCGGCGTCGCCCTGCTGCCGCCGCCGGCCGTGCCCCGCCCCGAAGTGGTCGAACTGACCGTCACCTCCCCGCGGGCGGCCCGCGAGATCGGTGTCGCCTGGCTGGCCGAGCGGCCGGACACCCCGCCGGTGACGGCCTTCAAGAAGTTCCTGCTGTCGCGCCGCGGCCGCCTGCTCCCGGACTGACCGGCACCCCGGGGCACCCGGCCGCCCGCCGCCGCGACGCCGTACACCGGTTGCCGGCCGTCATGCGACGGCCGGCGTACGCCGGCCGCCTATCGCCGTAACGACGAACCGAACCCCGAGGCCAGCGGCATCCGCAGTCCCAGGGGCGGAGGGGCCGCCAGGGCGTCCCGCAGCGGACGTGAGAGCGCCCGCCCGAAGAGCGCTCCCATCACGAAGTCCTCGCACAGGGCGAGGACTTCGTCCCGGTACTGGCGCAGCCCGTGCCCGTCGGCGTGCACTTCGAAGCGGCAGACGTCCCGGTTCGCCTTCTTCGCCCGCGCCGCCAGCCGGAAGGACAGTTCGGGGTCGGTCCGTGTGTCGTGCGTGCCGTGCACGATCAGCACCTGCCGTCCGGTCAGCTGCTTCACCGGTTCGGGTGGCACGGGCCCGTCCTCCCCGGGCAGCCAGGGGGACAGCGCCAGCACGGAGGTGACGGCCTCGTGGCCGCCCGTGCGCAGGGCCGCCCTGCCGCCCATGCCGAGGCCGGCCAGGCACACGGGGACGTCCCCGTAGCGCCGCACGGTCTCGTCGACGGCCCAGGCGGCGTCCCGCGCGAGATGCGCCTCGCCGCCGTTCCAGCCCCGGTAGCGGTAGTGGACGACATGGACGGCGATTCCCTCGGCCCGGCCCGCGCGGCCGAGACGGCGTCCCAGCGCGCGTACGGAGGCGGTCGCCATCAGGGGGGACGGCCTGCGGCTGGAGACCGGATCACCGCCGGGCAGCAGCAGCACCGCGCCGCCCACCGCCCCCGACTCCGGGCCGAGCGCCCTCCCCAGCCGTGCCCCGTGAACCGGCGTCGCTTGCTGTGCCATGGCAGAACAGTGTCAGAAGCAACGGCGTACGCCACCCTGCCGTGCGGTCACCGTTGGATATCGGCGTCGGTGCGCGCCGGGTGATCTACGCGCGTAGGAGTTAGAGTGCGGAGATGACGAGCCAGAGCACCGCGAACACCCCGACCACGGACCAGATCCGCCGGGCGCCCAAGGTTCTGCTGCACGACCATCTCGACGGCGGCCTGCGTCCCGGCACCGTCGTCGACCTGGCCCGCGAGGCCGGATACTCCGCACTCCCCGAGACCGACCCGGACAAGCTCGGCCTCTGGTTCCGGGAGGCCGCCGACTCCGGTTCCCTGGAACGCTATCTGGAGACGTTCTCGCACACCGTCGGTGTCATGCAGACCCGGGACGCCCTGGTGCGGGTCGCCGCCGAGTGCGCCGAGGACCTGGCCGCGGACGGTGTCGTCTACGCCGAGGTGCGCTATGCGCCCGAGCAGCACCTCGAGGGCGGGCTGACCCTCGAAGAGGTCGTCGAGGCGGTCAACGAGGGCTTCCGCCAAGGGGAGCGGCGGGCCAGGGAGGACGGCCACCGCATCCGCGTCGGCGCGCTGCTCACCGCCATGCGGCACGCGGCCCGCGCCCTGGAGATCGCCGAACTCGCCAACGGCTACCGTGACCTGGGCGTCGTCGGCTTCGACATCGCGGGCGCCGAGGCCGGTTACCCTCCCACCCGGCACCTCGACGCTTTCGAGTACCTCAAGCGCGAGAACAACCACTTCACGATCCACGCCGGTGAGGCCTTCGGGCTGCCGTCCATCTGGCAGGCCCTCCAGTGGTGCGGGGCCGACCGGCTCGGGCACGGGGTGCGCATCATCGACGACATCCAGGTGCGCGACGACGGCACCGTCGAGCTCGGCCGGCTCGCCTCCTACGTCCGGGACAAGCGCATCCCGCTGGAGCTGTGCCCCAGCTCCAACCTCCAGACCGGGGCGGCGGCCTCGTACGCCGAGCACCCCATCGGCCTGCTGCGCCGGCTGCACTTCCGGGCCACGGTGAACACCGACAACCGGCTCATGTCGCACACGAGCATGAGCCAGGAATTCGAGCACCTGGTCGAGGCATTCGGCTACACGCTCGACGACCTGCAGTGGTTCTCCGTCAATGCGATGAAATCGGCGTTCATTCCTTTCGATGAACGGCTCGCCATGATCAATGACGTCGTCAAGCCCGGTTATGCCGAGCTGAAATCCGAATGGCTGTTCCGGCAGACCGCTTCCACCAGCGGTTCTGTCGCCTCGGAGGGGTGAGCGGGAGAACGTCGGGCATTCGGGAATGCGGGTGGCGTTCACCATTCCTCCGCATTCCGGTGTTTGCGGCCGGAGGTTCCATCTGATTACGGTCGCCGGACCGCTCACATCCCCGTATCCCATGTCGAGGAAACATCTTCATGAAGCAGTCTGCTGCCAAGACCCTCGGTGTCGCCGCGCTCGGTGCCGCCTTCGCCGCCGCCGGTGCGGGCGCCGCCACCGCCGCCCCGGCCGTCCCGGACGCCCTTCCGGCGCTGGACGCCGCCACCCAGAACCTTCCGGCGGAGAAGCTCTCCGGCGCGCTGCCGGACACGGAGCGGGCGGTGGGGGCCACGCAGCCGGTTACCGGCATGCTCGGCGGTATGCCGCTGCAGGGCTCCGTCAACGGCTTCCCCATCGGCTGACGTCCACAGGAGTGTCCCGCCCGGGTCTGTCCCCGGCGGGCCCGCGACCTGTGGGGCGCCCCCGGACCGGGGGCGCCCCACAGGCGTGTTCACGGGGAGGGCGCGGGCCTCACCAGGCGCTCGCCCGGACCTTGTGCTCCGACGGGAGCAGGATCCACAGCGCTATGTAGAGCAGGAACTGCGGACCGGGCAGCAGGCACGAGGCCAGGAAGACGACCCGCATCGTGGTCGGGGAGGTGCCGAAGCGGCGGGCCAGCGCGGCGCACACGCCGCCGATCACGCGGTTGTCGGTGGGGCGGGCGAGGCGGGACATCGTGAACTCCTTCGTGGTCGTGCTGCCGAGCGGCCCACGGGTACCCGGGGGTCCGGGAACGACACCGGGACCGACGCCGGACCCTGGTCCGGGCCCTGGTCCAGATCTGTTCCGGCGGGCTTCCGTGCGGCTGTTCCTGTGGACTCCACGTTACGGAGACGAAGGGGGCAAAGCATCACTCCAGGGGGCGATCCCGACCCCGGCAATCGTCGGGGTCCGACCCTGAGCCGGCTCCTCCCGGTGGATCTCCGCCCCCGCACGGTGCAGGGCCCGCCGACGCAGCCACGCACGGCCCGCCGGCACCAGGGCGGCATGAGCGAGGGCCGCGCCCAGGGTGTTCAGCATCAGCGCGTCGACGTCCACGACCCGGCCCGGCACCCCGGTCTGCAGCATCTCGATGCCCAGCGACAGCAGCGCCGCCGCGGTCATGGTGCGGATCAGCGAACCCACCGGTGAGACGGTCAGCCTGCCCCCCGTCATCGGCAGCAGCACACCGAGCGGCGCGAACAGCGCCAGTCCCTCGGCGACCCGGCGGGCCCCCGTCGCCCAGCCCAGCGCGAAGTCCGCCCGGATGCCGTGAAAGGGGCGCAGGTTGGAGGGCACCACCCAGGGGACGTTCAGGGGGCGCAGCGTGCACCAGGCGACGAACACGAGATACGCGGCCAGGAGGAGACCTCCTGTCACACGGATACGGAACGCGGCGGTGCCGCCGACGGGGCCTTGACGCTGCACGAACCCCTAGACGCGGCCCCCGGCAGGATCGGTTCCGCGTGCGACCCCGCGGGTCGGGTGAGGCATGCGCCACAGTGCCGCACCCGGGCCGGGTACAGGCCGCGTACGCGCCCGGAGCGAGCCCGAGGCACTCCGGGGGCCTCACCCGCCGGTGACCGCCGTGGACGGGGGTTCCGTGCTGCCCGGACGGGCCCGGACCTCGTCCGTGCACCGGTAGCGGCGTGCCCGCTCGTCGTCCTGACCGCCCAGGACCACCGAGCCGTCGCCCTCGGCCGCCGCCGAGTCGGAGAACGTGCAGACGATCTGCGCGAACGCGTAGGACGTCAGGCTTCCCGGCGAAACGCTCAGACGCAGCGCGTCCTGGGGGTCGCCGGGCCGCGGACCGCTCACGGTCATCCCGCCCCGGACGTTCGTGGTGTACCCGGCCTCCTTCTCGGCGGACGTCGGCGACTCCGAGAGCTGGTCCAGCAGTCCTTGCGCCACCTGGGCGCGCCGCTGCCCGGAGTCCGCCGTCCCCTCCGGCATCCGTACCGTCCGGTCGACGGCCACCAGGGACGAGCCGCAGCGCAGGAACACCTGGGCCGGCAGGCCCTGCGCGGGCGGTGAGGCCCCGTCCGCCTCGGTCTGCGAGCAGCGCACCCGGGAGGGCGCCGGACCGAAGTCGGTCGGCACCTCGGTGGCCCGGATCCCGCACCCCGCGAGCAGCACACCGAGCGCGGCGACGCCGAGCAGCCCGGGGAAGCGGCCTGCGCGCACCGGTCGTCCGTTCATCGGGCGTCCCCCCCGGCGTTCTCACTCCGGGTGCCGCCCTTGCCGCCGCCGGCCTTACCGGAGGTGCCGCCCGCGCGCTCCCGCGCCTCCTCGGCGTCCTCCATCAGCGCGGAGACGTCGCGCGGCAGCCGCAGTGTGAACACCGCGCCGCCCCCGGGGGCGTTGGCCGCGGTGATCTCGCCGCCGTGGGCATGGGCGTTCTCCATCGCGATGGACAGGCCGAGCCCGCTGCCCTCGGAACGCGGCCGGGAGGCACTGGCCTTGTAGAAGCGGTCGAAGACATGCGGCAGGACGTCCTCGGGGATGCCCGGCCCCTGGTCCCGCACCTCGATGATCACCGTGCCTCCGCCCTCGGTGCCGGTCCCGGCATCCGCCCCGTCGCCCGCGACTTCGCCTGCCCCTGCCTCCGTGCCGTCCGCGCCGCCCGACCGGTCGCCTCCGCTCCCGTCCCCGTCCTCGGCGCCGCTCTCCTCCCGCACCGAGACCCGCACCGGCGAGCCGCCGTGCTTGAGCGCGTTGCCGATGAGGTTGGCGAGGATCACGTCCAGCCGGCGCGGGTCGATCCGGGCGTGGATGCCGCGCTCCGCGTCCAGTTCGACCGCGTCCAGCCAGGCACGGGCGTCGATGCAGGCGGTGATCTGGTCGGCGATGTCGACGTCGTCCAGGACGAGGCGGGCGGTGCCCGCGTCGAAACGGGTGACCTCCATCAGGTTCTCGACCAGGTCGTTGAGCCGCCGCGTCTCACTGACCACGAGCCGTACGGCGGGCTCGACCATCGGGGCGATGCCGCCGCCCTCGAACTCCAGCTCCTCCTCGAGGACTTCCGTCACGGCCGTGATCGCGGTCAGCGGAGTGCGCAGCTCGTGGCTCATGTCCGCGACGAACCGGCGGGACGCCTCGTCCCGGGCGGCCATGTCGGCCACCCGTTTCTCCAACGCCTCGGCCGCCTTGTTGAACGTCCGCGACAGGTCGGCCAGTTCGTCCGTTCCCGATACCCGCAGCCGGGTGTCCAGCTTGCCCTCGCCGAGCCGCCGGGCGGCCGTCCCGAGCCGCTGCACCGGCTTCAGCACGGTCGTCGCCAGGGCCTGCGCCAGCAGCGCGGAGCCGATCAGGGCGAGCCCGGTGGCGATCCCCAGCGACCAGGCGAGCGAGTTGAGGTCCTTGGCCTCCGGCTCCAGCGACTTGAGCATGAAACCGGTGGGCCCGCCGCCGATCGTCCGGGTGCCCGCCACCAGATGGGGGGTGTCGCCGACGACGATCCGCTGCCAGTACAGGTGGTACGCGTACTTGTTGGTCGAGGTGATCTTCTGCCGTTCGTTCACCGCCTCGCGCAGCGAGACCGGCACGTCCTGCAGCGAGAAGCCGCTCAGCCCGCCCGAACTGCCGTACACGGTACGGCCGTGGGGGTCCTCGGCGATCAGCAGCACCGAGAACCGCTGGCTGCTGTTGGCCATCTGGCCCGCGGTGTACTGCAGTTCCTCCTGCGCCGGCCGCTCGGGCAGCGCACCCGCCCGGTTCTGCATCTCCTGCTCGAAGTCGCCCAGAACCGCGTCCTGGGTGCGGGTGAGCACCGCCTCGCGGTTGAGCCAGTACGCGATGCCCGACGCGGACACCGCGGCGGTGAGCGCGACCAGCCCGAAGACGACGACGAGCCGCAGCCGCAGGCTGGTGAAGCGCAGCCGGGACCAGATGCCCTTGCGCGCCGCGGACCAGCCATGGGACCCGCCGTGGTGTTCCTGGTGCTCTTGTTGCTTCTGTGTCACTGAGGCGGATCCAGCCGGTAGCCCACACCCCGGACCGTACGGATCAGCGTCGGGGACGACGGCACGTCCTCGACCTTCGCGCGCAGCCGCTGGACGCAGGCGTCCACGAGCCGCGAGTCGCCCAGGTAGTCGTGCTCCCACACCAGCCGCAGCAACTGCTGCCGGGACAGCGCCTGGCCCGGACGCCGGCTCAGTTCGAGCAGCAGGCGCAGCTCGGTCGGCGTCAGCTGCAGGTCCTCACCGTTCTTCGTCACGGTCATCGCCGACCGGTCGATGACCAGGCTGCCGAAGCTCGCCGAGTCGCTGGACTCCCGCTCCCCGCGGCGCAGCACCGCCCGGATCCGGGCGTCCAGCACCCTGCCCTGCACGGGTTTGACCACGTAGTCGTCGGCACCGGACTCCAGGCCGACGACGACGTCGATGTCGTCGTTGCGCGCGGTCAGCAGAATGATCGGCAACTGGTCGGTGCGCCGGATGCGCCGGCACACCTCGAATCCGTCGATGCCGGGCAGCATCACGTCCAGCACGATCAGATCCGGCCGCTGCTCGCGCAGCAGCTTCAGACCGTCCTCACCGCTGGCAGCGGTCGCCACGCGGTGACCCTGGCGCGTCAGTGAGAGCTCCAGGGCCGTGCGGATGGCGTCGTCGTCCTCGATCAGCAACAGGGAAGGCACAGCCTCATTCTGGCCCATGAAGGGCTCCCTGTTCGACCCGTGGGGGCAGATGCCCGTTGGGACCGGATAAGAACGGCTACGTGCACCGACGCCTGTGGAGAAGGTGTGTGCGACGGCGGCTCCGCGTCCCGGACGGCTCCTGTGACAGGCCTGTGACAGTCGGCGGACACGGCGATGAAGTCGACCCGGCAGGATTTTCGTCATCAGCAGGACGGCAAGCGGTACCGCAAGGCGAACACACCGGAAGTCCACGACGGGGGGCGCGAGATGAACACGCTGCACGGCACCAGCAACAGCGCAGTTGTCACGCGTCTGCACGACGTGCACCGGGGTGGCGAGAAGGCCGGTGCCGCGACCAAACGGGGGTGCGGTCGCGGCACCGGGCGTCACACCGGCTTCATGACGGTGATCGACGCGCCCACGGGGGGCACGGGGAACACGGGGGAAACGCACGGGGGAAGCGCGTACGGGGAGGAGCAGGGGGAGCGCCGTTCGCTGTCGGAGGTGGAGTTCACCGCCTACGTCCAGGAGCGACGCGCCTCCCTGTACGCGACCGCCTATCACCTGACCGGTGACCGCTTCGAGGCCGAGGACCTGCTGCAGAGCGCCCTGTTCTCGACCTACCGGGCGTGGGACCGGATCAGTGACAAGGCCGCGGTCGGCGGATACCTCCGCCGCACCATGACCAACCTGCACATCAGCGCGTGGCGCCGCCGCAAGCTGAACGAATACCCGACCGAGGAACTGCCGGAGACGGTGGGTGACACGGACGCGATGCGGGGCACCGAGCTGCGCGCGGTCCTGTGGCAGGCGCTGGCCCGGCTGCCCGAGCTCCAGCGCACCATGCTGGTCCTGCGCTACTACGAGGGCCGTACGGACCCGGAGATCGCGGACATCCTCGGCATCAGTGTCGGCACGGTGAAGTCGAGCATCTGGCGGTCGCTCCGCCGGCTGCGCGACGACGAGGTCCTCAGCTTCGGCCGTGACGAGGAGGACGCCTTCGGCGAACTGGTCGCCTGAAGGTACGGGGGGGAGCACGGGGGAACCGGGGGACCGAGGGGATCGGGGGATCTCAGGGGGGGGACCAGGGGGGAACAAGTAACGGGGGACGCGGGGATGTCGGGGGACGTCGCCGTGGAGCGGGGGAGCCACAAGGGAGCGGGACTGGAGGACCGGGGGGTCCTTCCAGTCCCGTTTCCGTGTGCGGTGGGGCGCGCCGGCGCGGTGCCGGCTACGACTGGGCGGGCGTACGCGCCGTGAACGTCCCGGCGCCGGCCGGGCCGCTGCCGCCCCGCGCGGCCGCCAGGCGGGTCAGTGCCTCGTCGCGGTCGCAGGCGTGCGCGCCGAGCGCGGTCTGGCGGGCGACGATCGACCGCTCCAGCCGCATCAGCCGCCAGCCGCGGCGCAGCAGGAACGCCACGGACTTGCGGCCCTCCCTGAGGTCCCGCAGGAAGCGGCGGCGGAAGGTCTTCGCCGGGCCCCGGCTCAGACACAGCGCGTCGGCCAGGAGGCCCAGTTCGCCGCAGCGGGTGACGATCTCCGCGGCGAAGATGCCCTCCGCGATGAACAGCGGGGCGGCGCCGAAGTCCACGTGCGACGCGCCCGTACGGGCACTCAGGCCGATGTCGTAGACGGGCACATCCGTGCGGCCCGTACGGCACAGTCGGTCGATCGCGGCGACGGCGGCGTCCGCGTCCCAGGAGCCGGGGTGGTCCCAGTCGATGTCGGAACTGCCCGCCACGAGGGGCAGGGACGGGTCGTCGCCCTCCTTGTAGAAATCGTCGAGACGCAGCACGGGCAGGCCGGAGCGGGCCGAGAGAAGGGACTTGCCGGAGCCGGAGGGGCCGCAGAGCAGCACGACACGCGCGGAGAAGGGCGACTGGGAACTCACGGGACACCAGTCTGAGGTATCGAACGGGTGGTGTACGACCGTACGGGTCCGTTTTGAGGCGCGTACCACATCTCAACTACGCTGCGCACCGACCCGATTACTCGCGGGGAGTGAGTCGGTGAAGGCGAGAGGTGGAAGCAGCGATGGCCCGACACGCAGCACCCCGGAAGCCGGCCGCCCGGCGCGCCCTGGTCGCCCTGGCGACCGCGGGAGTGGCGCTGGGGGCGAGCGCGACGACGGCGGCAGCGGCGGACTCGGAGGCACCCCGGGGCCCGCGCACCACGCGTCCCGCGTCGCTCGGCGCCGTCGACCCGCAGGCCGGTGTCCAGCCCTTGACGGGCACGGTCGGCCATGTCGCGGGCCCGGTCTCCGGCCTGAAGCCCAACCCGCTGGCCGGTACGGGCGTCGACCCGCTCGACAACGGCGTCGGCACCCAGGTCGCCGACTTCAAGCCGGTGGACTCCCGCGCGGTGACCCGCCCGGTGGCCCAGGCGGAGTCGGTCGACGGCATTCCGGTGGCCGGGCAGGCGGCGGGGATGCTGGGCGGCTGATCCGCGGGGCATCCGCAGGACGCCCCGCGGATCAGCGGGACCTCGATGCATCCGCCGGACACACGGAGAGCCGCGCCCCTCCCGGACGGGGCGCGGCTCTCCGGGCTGTGACGGTTCCTCCGTCAGTAGGCGGAACCCGAGGCGCCCAGGGAGCCGGTCGGGTGCCAGACCGTCTTGGTCTCCAGGAAGGCCGTCATGCGGTCGGTGCCCGGCGTCGCCGCCCAGTCGTCCACAGGCTGTGGACGCAGGACGCGCTTGAGGTTGTCGGCCGCGGCGATCTCCAGCTCCTTCGCGAGCGCCTCGCCGGCGCCCGCGAGGTCGATCGCGTTGACGTCCTGGTGCGCGGCCAGCGGTGCGGCGATCTCCGCCGTACGGCCGGACAGGATGTTGACCACACCGCCGGGCACGTCGGAGGTGGCCAGTACCTCGCCGAGCGACAGCGCGGGGAGCGGGGCCTTCTCCGAGGCGATGACGACCGCGGTGTTGCCGGTCGCGATCACCGGGGCGAGAACCGAGACCAGGCCCAGGAAGGACGACTCCTGGGGCGCCAGGACGGCGACCACGCCGGTCGGCTCGGGGGAGGACAGGTTGAAGAACGGGCCCGCGACCGGGTTCCCGCCGCCGACGATCTGGGCGATCTTGTCCGTCCAGCCCGCGTACCAGACCCAGCGGTCGACCGCCGCGTCCACCTGCGCCGCGGCCTGCGCCCGCGACAGGCCCTCCGCGTCGGCGACCTCCGCGGCGAACTGCTCCCGGCGGCCCTCCAGCATCTCCGCGACGCGGTAGAGGACCTGACCGCGGTTGTACGCCGTCGCCCCGGCCCAGCCGCCGAACGCCTTGCGGGCGGCGACCACCGTGTCACGGGCGTCCTTGCGGGACGACAGCGGGGCGTTCGCCAGCCAGTTCCGCCCTGAATCGGTCACCTCGTACACCCGGCCGCTCTCGGAACGCGGGAACTTCCCGCCGACGTACAGCTTGTAGGTCTTGAAGACGCTCAGCCGCCGCTGCTCGGTGCCGTCGGCCGGGCCCGCGGTGCCGGTCTTCACGTTCTTGCCGGTCTTCTCAGACATCGAGGTACGCCTCCAGGCCGTGGCGACCGCCCTCGCGGCCGAATCCCGACTCCTTGTAGCCGCCGAACGGCGAGGTGGGGTCGAACTTGTTGAACGTGTTGGACCAGACGACACCCGCGCGGAGCTTGTTCGCCACGGCCAGGATGCGGGAGCCCTTCTCGGTCCAGATGCCCGCCGACAGGCCGTACGGCGTGTTGTTGGCCTTGGCGACGGCCTCGTCCGGCGTCCGGAAGGTGAGCACCGACAGCACCGGGCCGAAGATCTCGTCGCGGGCGACGGTGTGGGCCTGGGTGACGCCGGTGAACAGCGTCGGCGCGAACCAGTAGCCGCTCTCCGGGAGTTCGCAGGGCGCCGACCAGCGCTCGGCGCCCTCCGCCTCGCCCTGCTCGACGAGCGAGGTGATCCGCGCGAGCTGCTCCTCGGAGTTGATCGCGCCGATGTCGGTGTTCTTGTCCAGCGGGTCGCCCAGGCGCAGGGTGGAGAGCCTGCGCTTGAGGGAGGCGAGCAGCTCGTCGTGGATCGACTCCTGGACCAGCAGGCGGGAGCCCGCGCAGCAGACCTGGCCCTGGTTGAAGAAGATGCCGTTCACGATGCCCTCGACGGCCTGGTCGATCGGGGCGTCGTCGAAGACGATGTTGGCGCCCTTGCCGCCGAGTTCGAGCGTGACCTTCTTGCGGGTCCCGGCGACGGTCCGCGCGATCTGCTTGCCGACCGCGGTGGAACCGGTGAAGGCGACCTTGTTCACGTCCGGGTGGGCGACCAGCGCGGCGCCCGCGTCGCCGTATCCGGGAAGGATGTTGACGACGCCCCGGGGCAGGCCCGCCTGGCGGCAGACGTCCGCGAAGAAGAGGGCGGAGAGGGGAGTGGTCTCGGCCGGCTTGAGGACGACCGTGTTGCCGGTCGCGAGCGCCGGGGCGATCTTCCACGCGAGCATGAGCAGGGGGAAGTTCCAGGGGATGACCTGGCCGGCCACGCCCAGCGGCTTCGGGGCCGCCCCGTAGCCGGCGTGCTCGAGCTTGTCGGCCCAGCCCGCGTAGTAGAAGAAGTGCGCGGCGACCAGGGGCAGGTCGGCGTCGCGCGTCTCCTTGATCGGCTTGCCGTTGTCCAGCGTCTCCAGGACGGCCAGCTCGCGGCTGCGCTCCTGGATGATCCGGGCGATGCGGAACAGGTACTTGGCCCGCTCGGCGCCCGGCAGCGCCGACCAGGTGGCGAAGGCCTTCCCTGCCGCCTTCACCGCGCGGTCCACGTCCGCCTCACCGGCCTGCGCGACCTCGGAGAGGACCTCCTCGGTGGCGGGGCTGACGGTCTTGAAGACCCGGCCGTCGGCCGCCTCGGTGAACTCGCCGTCGATGAACAGGCCGTAGGACGGGGCGATGTCGACGACCGCGCGGGACTCGGGCGCCGGGGCGTATGCGAACGCGGACGACTTCTTCGGCGCGGCGTGCGCGGTGGCGGCGGTGGCCGCGGTGGCGGCGACGGTCCCGCCGGCCCCGGCGGCCGACGCGACCGTTGCCTGCCTGGTCTTCTTGTTCTTCTTGCTCATGGTGATCAGTCCACCGTCACGTAGTCGGGGCCGGAGTAGCGGCCGGTGGCCAGCTTCTGGCGCTGCATCAGCAGGTCGTTCAGAAGCGAGGAGGCGCCGAAGCGGAACCAGTGGTTGTCCAGCCAGTCCTCGCCGACGGTCTCGTTGACCAGGACGAGGAACTTGATCGCGTCCTTGGTGGTGCGGATGCCGCCGGCCGGCTTCACACCGACCTGGACCCCGGTCTGCGCACGGAAGTCGCGGACCGCCTCCAGCATCAGGAGCGTGTTCGCGGGCGTGGCGTTCACCGCCACCTTGCCGGTCGAGGTCTTGATGAAGTCCGCGCCGGCCAGCATGCCGAGCCAGCTCGCCCGGCGGATGTTGTCGTACGTCGACAGCTCGCCCGTCTCGAAGATGACCTTCAGCCGGGCGCTCGCCCCGCAGGCCTCCTTCACGGCGGTGATCTCGTCGAACACCTTCCGGTAGTTCCCCGCGAGGAACGCGCCGCGGTCGATGACCATGTCGATCTCGTCGGCACCGGCGGCGACGGCCTCCCGGACGTCGGCCAGCTTGACGGTGAGCGGGGCCCGGCCGGCCGGGAAGGCGGTCGCGACGGAGGCGACCTTGACCGTGGAGCCGGCGACGGCCTCCTTGGCCGTGGCCACCATGTCGGGGTAGACGCAGACCGCGGCCGTGGCGGGCGCCGTACGGTCGGACGGGTCGGGGCGGACCGCCTTCGCGCCGAGCGCCCGGACCTTGCCCGGGGTGTCCGCGCCTTCCAGCGTCGTCAGGTCGACCATCGAGATGGCGAGGTCGATGGCGTACGCCTTCGCGGTCGTCTTGATCGAGCGGGTGCCGAGCGAGGCGGCACGCGCCTCCAGACCGACCGCGTCGACGCCGGGCAGTCCGTGCAGGAAGCGGCGCAGCGTGCTGTCGGACGCGGTGACGTCACTCAGCGCGGCGGGAGCACCGCCTCGCTCGGGCGCCGGCGAGGGCTGGGGGGAGGTGGGTGCAGTGGAGGACATGGTCACCAGCCGAGCATATCTACGCGCGTAGCGGCTGTACAGCCCTCCCACCCGTTCAGGAACGGAGGCGGGGCCCGCCTCGTCTCCGCCCTGTTCCCGTTCGTCTCCCTCCTGTTCCCGCCCGGCCTCTGCTCGGCTCCCGCCCTGTCTCCGCCCGGTCTCTGCCCGGCCCCTGCCCACCGCCTGACCGTGCGGGTGTGGGCGTCGGGCAGAATCGGGGGCATGACGACCCCCGAGCCTCAGCCGTCCGACCGGGAGCCCGCCGAGCCTGCCCAGTCCACCGAGCCCGCCGAGCACGCCGGCTCCGCCCCCTCCTCCGAACCGTCGGAGCCTTCGGCGGCGTCGGAGTCCCCGGCGGCTTCGGAGCCCGCGGACCCTCCGGCGGCGGCTTCAGCGGCTTCAGGGGCGTCGGAAGGACCGGAGGGACCGGCGGGCTCGGAGAGCCGGGCGGCCTCGGAACCCGAGTACGCCGACCGGGTCTACCGGTCGACCTCGGGGTTCGTCGGCGGCGCGCTGATCCTCGCCCTCGCCTGCTGGCTCGGTGTCGACGCCGTGGTCGTCGGCGAGGGCAACGCCCCGTGGCTGGCGCTCGCCGCGCTGCTCTTCCTCGTCCCCCTGGTGGCCGCCTACACCCTGGTCCCCGCGGTGTACGCCAACGAGGACCGGCTGCGCGTCCGCAACCCCTTCCGTACGATCACGCTGCCCTGGGGCCGGGTGGTCTCGCTGCGCTCCGCCTACACCAACGAGGTCGTCTCGGACGACGGCGGCAAGTACCAGCTGTGGGCCCTGCCCGTGTCGCTGCGGGCCCGCAAGCGTGCGTCGCGGCGGGACCTGCGGGCCGTGGGCGACCGGGCGCTGGGCGCCGAGGCCTCCCTGGGCGGGGGCGCGGCCCGGCGCGGGGGCTCCGACTCGGCCGCCGCGGACCGGTCGGCCGCGGTCGAGCGGGCGCGGACCGACCGCTCGATGGACGAACTGCGTGAGCTGCACGAGAGCCGTGGGGCCGAGGCGAGCGCGCAGGGCGAGGTGAGCGTGCGGTGGTCCTACGGGATCATCGCCCCCTCGCTGGCCGGCGCCGTGCTGCTGGCGGTCCTGCTGGGGCTCGGCTGAGGGACCCCGGCCCACTGAGGGCGGTACGACGGGAGGGGCTGCCGGATCCGGCAGCCCCTCCCGATGCTTTCCCGTGTGCTTTCCCGCGGGTGCTCCGGCGTGGGGTCCCCACGCCGGTCGCTCAGATGCCGGCCGCCGCCTTCAGGTCCCGCTTGACCGCGGTCAGCAGGGCCGCCGCCTCGGTGCGGGCCGAGGGCAGGTCGTCCCGCGCGGCGACCGGGACGACGACCTCCAGGTAGCACTTCAGCTTGGGCTCCGTACCGCTCGGGCGGACGATGACGCGGGCGCCCCGGAGGGTGTAGCGCAGGCCGTCGGTGGGCGGCAGGGCGGCCGTGCCCCGGGTCAGGTCCTCGGCCTCGGTGACCGGCAGGCCGGCCAGTTCGGCCGGGGGGTTCTCGCGCAGCCGGCGCATCGCGTCCGCGATGAGGGACAGGTCCTCGACGCGCACGGACAGCTGGTCGGTGGCGTGCAGGCCGTGGGCCACGGCGAGGTCGTCGAGGAGGTCCAGGAGGGTGCGGCCCTCCTCCTTCAGCCCGGAGGCCAGCTCGGCGAGGAGCAGGGCGGCCGTGATGCCGTCCTTGTCGCGTACGCCGTCCGGGTCGACGCAGTAGCCCAGCGCCTCCTCGTAGCCGTAGCGCAGGCCCTCGACCCTGGCGATCCACTTGAAGCCGGTCAGCGTCTCCTCGTGCGGCAGACCCGCCTGCTCGGCGATGCGGGCGAGGAGGGCCGACGAGACGATCGACTCGGCGAACGTGCCGGTCACCCCGCGGCGGACCAGATGGGCGGCGAGCAGTGCCCCCACCTCGTCGCCGCGCAGCATGCGCCAGTCCCCGTCGATGTCCTTGACGGCCGCGGCGCAGCGGTCGGCGTCCGGGTCGTTGGCGATGACCAGGTCCGGCTCCGCCTCGCGCGCCGTCGCGAAGGCCAGGTCCATCGCCCCGGGCTCCTCCGGGTTGGGGAACGCGACGGTGGGGAAGTCCGGGTCGGGTTCGGCCTGCTCGGCGACCAGGACCGGCTCGGGGAAACCGGCCCGCGCGAAGGCAGCGAGCAGGACGTCCTTGCCGACGCCGTGCATCGCCGTGTAGACCGTGCGGGCGGTACGGGGGGAGTCCTTGGCCAGGACCGCGTCCGTGCGGGCGAGGTAGGCGTCCAGGACGGAGTCGTCGAGCGTCTCCCAGCCGGCGTCGGGACGGGGTACGTCGTTCAGGGACCCGACGGCCGCGATCTCGGCGGCGATCTCCGCGTCGGCCGGGGGGACGATCTGGGAGCCGTCGCCGAGGTACACCTTGTAGCCGTTGTCGCGGGGCGGGTTGTGACTGGCGGTAACCTCGACCCCGGCGACCGCGCCGAGGTGCCGTACGGCGAAGGCGAGCACCGGCGTGGGCAGGGGCCGGGGCAGGACGGCGGCCCGGAGCCCGGCGCCCGTCATGACGGCGGCCGTGTCGCGGGCGAAGTCCGCCGACTTGTGGCGGGCGTCGTAGCCGATCACCACGAGGCCGCCGGTGTGCCCGTGCCGCTCGAGGTACGCGGCGAGGCCGGCGGCGGCGCGGATGACGACGGCGCGGTTCATCCGCAGGGGGCCGGCACCCAGTTCGCCGCGGAGGCCCGCGGTGCCGAACTGGAGGGTGCCGCTGAAACGGGCGGTGAGTTCGGTGACGTCGTCGGCGTCGAGGAGCGCCGCGAGTTCCGCGCGGGTCTCGGGGTCGGGGTCCTCGGCGAGCCAGGTGCGGGCGCGAGTGGTCAGGTCGTCGTGCACGTGTCGGTCAGCCTCTCGAATGGTTCGTTGCGTCGTCCCGCCCCGCGGAGGGGGCCCGGGCGGAGGGCCCGGCACGGGTCCCGCGGAGGGCCCCGGGAAGAGGTCCTGCCGGAGGGGGTCCCGTGAGGGGTTCCCCTACAGGCGGCCCAGGACCTGGGTCAGGAGGGTGCCCATCCGGGTGGCCGAGTCGCGGCCCGCCTGGAGGACCTCCTCGTGGTTGAGGGGCTCACCGGTCATGCCGGCGGCGAGGTTGGTGACCAGGGAGATGCCGAGCACCTCCGCACCCGCCTCCCGCGCCGCGATGGCCTCGAGCACCGTCGACATGCCCACCAGGTCCGCCCCGATCACCCGCGCCATGCGGATCTCCGCCGGGGTCTCGTAGTGCGGGCCGGGGAACTGGGCGTAGACGCCCTCCTCCAGGCTCGCGTCGATCTCCTTGCACAGGGCCCGCAGACGCGGGGAGTACAGGTCGGTGAGGTCGACGAAGTTGGCACCGACGATGGGGGAGGTGGCCGTGAGGTTGATGTGGTCGCTGATCAGGACCGGCTGGCCGGGGCGCATGCCCTCGCGCAGACCGCCGCAGCCGTTGGTCAGGACGACCGTCTTGGCGCCGGCGGCGACGGCGGTGCGGACGCCGTGCGCGACGGAGGCCACGCCGCGGCCCTCGTAGTAGTGGGTGCGGCCCAGGAAGACCAGGGCGCGCTTGGTGCCGATCCGGTAGGACCGGATGGTGCCTCCGTGACCCTCGACCGCGGGCGGCGGGAAACCGGGCAGCTCGGTGACCGGGAACTCGGCGTCGGGGGTGCCGAGGGCGTCCACGGCCGGTGCCCAGCCGGAGCCCATCACGAGGGCCACGTCGTGGGTCTCGGCGCCCGTGAGCTCACGCAGGCGCGCGGCTGCGGCGTCGGCTGCGGCGTGGGGGTCGCCCTGGATGTCGTCCGGAAGAAGAGAAGCGTTCACGCGGATGAGAGTAGCCGGTGTTCGCCTACGCGCGTAGATGTCGTAGCTCACGGGCTCGCGATCGTTGTCCTGTCGTTTCCGACGAGGAGGCGGGGAACGGACCGGCTCCCGCCGCCGTACGGGCGGCGCCGCAGGGGCGGCGTCGTCCGGGCGGGTTCCTGCGGGCCGGTGCGCGAAGCCGCTCCGCGTGAGCGCCCGCGCTCAGCAGGGACGCTTGCGCAGTTCCATCACGTAGTCGTGGGGCGCGCCCGCGGATTCCGCCGCGTCGGCGACCTGGCCCAGGTAGCGGGCCGAGGGCAGACCGCCCTCGTAGGCGTTCAGGACGTAGGCCCAGGCGGATTCCTCGCCGTCCAGGGTGTGCACGCGGACGCGGGTGCGCCGGTATATGTCCAGGCCCGTGCCCTCCCAGCGGTCCAGGGACTCCTCGTCCATGGGGGCGATGTCGTACAGCGCGACGAAGACCTGCGCGAAATGGTCCTCGACGATCGTCGCGAGCGCCCCGGTCCTGCTCTCCTTCGGGCTTCCGGTCCCGCTCCCGGTCCCGTCCCCGGCTCCTGCGCCGGCTTTGCCTTCGGCCGGCGGGCCGCCGTCCGGCCCGCCCGGCCAGGGCAGACCCCAGTTGTCGCCCCCGAAGGTCAGCCGCCACCCGTTCAGCCAGCCGGTGGCGCGCAGCGGCGAATGCGGGGCGCGGCGGGTCATCAGCCGCGCGTCGAGGTTGCCGGCGTACGCGGCGTAGAGCGACATGATGCAGAGCGTACGGCAGCCGCACCGCGGGCCACTCCGGTAACAGGGGGGCCACGGCCGGGCCCCCGGGGCGGTCGCACGGTGGACGGTACGGGACAATGGAGTACGTGACTCGGATCGTGATCATCGGTGGCGGACCCGGCGGATATGAAGCGGCGCTGGTCGCCGCGCAGCTCGGCGCGGAGGTGACCGTCGTCGACAGCGACGGCCTGGGCGGGGCGTCGGTCCTCACCGACTGCGTGCCGTCGAAGACCCTGATCGCCACGGCCGAGGTGATGACCACCTTCGACTCCTCCTACGAGGAGCTGGGCATCATCGTCGCCGACGACACCCCGCACGTGGACCAGGCCGCCCGGGTCGTGGGCGTGGACCTGGGAAAGGTGAACCGCCGTGTGAAGCGGCTGGCCCTGGCCCAGTCGCACGACATCACGGCGTCCGTGACGCGGGCCGGCGCCCGGGTGCTGCGCGGCCGCGGACGGCTCGAGGGCATGCAGGCCCTCGACGGGTCGCGCAAGGTCGTCGTCCGGGCCGCCGACGGGACCGAGGAGACGCTGACCGCCGACGCGGTGCTCATCGCCACCGGCGGCAAGCCGCGCGAGCTGGCCGACGCGCTGCCGGACGGCGAGCGCATCCTGAACTGGACCCAGGTGTACGACCTGAATGAGCTCCCCGAGGAGCTCATCGTGGTCGGTTCCGGTGTGACCGGTGCCGAGTTCGCCGGCGCGTACCAGGCGCTGGGCTCGAAGGTCACGCTCGTCTCGTCGCGCGACCGGGTGCTGCCGGGCGAGGACCCGGACGCCGCCGTGGTGCTGGAGGACGTCTTCCGCCGGCGCGGCATGAACGTCATGGCGCGCTCGCGCGCCCAGTCCGCCAAGCGGGTCGGGGACCGGGTGGAGGTGACCCTCGCCGACGGGCGGGTCATCACCGGGTCGCACTGCCTGATGGCGGTGGGCGCCGTCCCGAACTCCGCGGGCATGGGGCTCGAGGAGGCCGGGGTCAGGCTGCGCGACTCGGGGCACATCTGGACCGACCGGGTCTCCCGCACCAGCGCCCCCGGCGTGTACGCGGCCGGTGACGTCACCGGGGTCTTCGCGCTGGCGTCGGTGGCGGCGATGCAGGGGCGCATCGCCATGTACCACTTCCTGGGCGACGCGGTCGCCCCGCTGAACCTGAAGACCGTCTCGTCGAACGTGTTCACCGACCCCGAGATCGCCACCGTCGGCTACACCCAGGCCGACGTCGACGCGGGCAAGATCGACGCGCGCGTCGTGAAGCTGCCGCTGCTGCGCAACCCCCGCGCGAAGATGCAGGGCATCCGCGACGGGTTCGTCAAGATCTTCTGCCGGCCGGGCACCGAGATCGTGGTGGGCGGCGTCGTGGTCGCACCGCGCGCCTCCGAGCTGATCCACCCCATCTCGCTCGCGGTCGACAACAACCTGACGGTCGAGCAGATCGCGAACGCGTTCACCGTGTACCCCTCGCTGTCGGGTTCGATCGCCGAGGTGGCACGGCAGTTGCACACGCGGAAGATGGGCGGGGAAGCCTGACCGGGCGGACCGGCCCCGGCTCCCCGACGGCTCCTCACCGGCGCTCCCAGACCGACCGTCAACTCCCTTCCCGTCACAGGGAGTTGCGGGACAGGTGCGCGGCATGAGCGGCGCGACCAGGCCATCACTTGGCGCTTATACCACTTGACGGTCGGGTGTGCGAACAACTTCTGCTATTCAGCGCAAAGTGCTGAAAGCAGACGGTCGCTGGAGTTACTGTCAGTTTCGTGTTCGCTGCAGAACGTCGCCAATTGATCCTCGAAATGGTGCGAGCGAACGGGGCCGTGTCGCTCCGTGAACTCGCCCGCGTCGTCCAGACCTCCGAAGTGACCGTACGGCGGGACGTGCGCGCGCTGGAGGCAGAAGGACTCCTCGACCGCCGGCACGGCGGTGCGGTACTGCCGGGTGGTTTCACGCGAGAGTCCGGCTTCCCGCAGAAGTCCCATCTCGCGACCGCCGAGAAGACCGCCATCGCCGACCTCGCCGCGAGTTTCGTGGAGGAGGGCGAGGCCATCGTGGTCGGTGCGGGTACCACCACGCAGGAGCTGGCGCGCCGGCTGGCCCGGGTGCCCGGGCTGACCGTCGTCACCAACTCCCTGCTCGTGGCCCAGGCGTTGGCGCACGCCAACCGGGTCGAGGTCGTGATGACCGGCGGTACGCTGCGCGGTTCGAACTACGCCCTCGTCGGCAGCGGCGCCGAACAGTCCCTCCAGGGACTGCGGGTGTCCAGGGCCTTCCTCTCCGGCAGCGGGCTGACCGCCGAGCGCGGGCTGTCCACGTCCAACATGCTGTCGGCCTCCGTCGACCGGGCGCTGGTGCAGGCCGCCGCGGAGGTGGTGGTCCTCGCCGACCACGGCAAGCTCGGCATGGACACCATGTTCCAGACCGTGCCCACGGACCTCATCACCCGCCTGGTGACGGACGAGCCGCCCGCCCACGACGACCGCGCGGGCACCGAGTTGCAGGCACTCGCCGACCAGGGCGTCCAGATCGCCGTGGCCGGAGCGCCGGGAGGTACCGCGGGCCCGGGGGGTGAGGGGGCCCCGGCACGTCAGCAGCAGCGCCGGGACATGCCGCTGCCGGGGCCCCGTCGACAGGGTCCGGGACTGCGGTCGGCGGTGGGCCTGGGGGCGGCCGAACAGGCCCAGAACACGGAGCGGGCACGGGTCGCGGACCTGCGCAGGCGGTGAGCCGGTGAGCGCGCAGTGGCCCGCGGACGCGCGGTGGCCCGTGGACGCGCGGTGGCCCGTGGACACGCGGTGGCCCGCGGACATGCGGTGGGGCCCGTACACACAAGGCGCCCGGCCGGACCAGGTGGGTCCGCCGGGCGCCTTGAGGCGTCGTACGGGTCAGTCCTTGATCTCGCAGATGACCGCCCCGGACGTGACGGACGCGCCGACCTCCGCGCTGAGGCCCTTGACGGTGCCGGAGCGGTGGGCGTTGAGGGGCTGCTCCATCTTCATGGCCTCCAGGACGACGACGAGATCGCCCTCCTTGACCTCCTGGCCCTCCTCCACCGCGATCTTGACGATGGTGCCCTGCATCGGGGAGGCGAGGGTGTCGCCCGAGGCCATGGGACCGGACTTCTTCGCCGCACGGCGCTTGGGCCTGGCCCCGGCCGCGAGACCCGTGCGGGCCAGCGACATGCCGAGCGAGGCGGGCAGGGAGACCTCCAGGCGCTTGCCGCCGACCTCGACGACGACCGTCTCCCGGTCGGCCTCCTCGTCCGCCTCGGCGTCCGTGCCGGCGGTGAAGGGCTTGATCTCGTTGACGAACTCGGTCTCGATCCAACGGGTGTGGACCGTGAAGGGCTCGGCGGAGCCGGTGAGCTCGGGGGCGAACGCGGGGTCCCTGACCACGGCGCGGTGGAACGGGATGGCGGTGGCCATCCCCTCGACCTGGAACTCGTCCAGGGCGCGGGCCGCCCGCTGGAGCGCTTCCCGGCGGGTGCGGCCGGTGACGATCAGCTTGGCCAGCAGCGAGTCCCAGGCCGGGCCGATGACCGAGCCCGACTCGACGCCCGCGTCCAGGCGCACGCCCGGGCCGGACGGCGGGGCGAACGCGGTGACCGTGCCGGGGGCGGGGAGGAAGCCACGCCCCGGGTCCTCGCCGTTGATGCGGAACTCGAAGGAGTGACCGCGCAGCGGCGGGTCGTCGTAACCGAGCGCCTCGCCGTCGGCGATGCGGAACATCTCGCGCACCAGGTCGACGCCGGCGACCTCCTCGGTGACCGGGTGCTCCACCTGGAGGCGGGTGTTGACCTCCAGGAAGGAGATCGTGCCGTCGGTGCCGACCAGGAACTCCACCGTGCCGGCGCCGACGTAGCCGGCCTCCTTCAGGATGGCCTTCGACGCCGAGTACAGCTCGGCGACCTGCGCGTCGGACAGGAACGGCGCCGGGGCCTCCTCGACCAGCTTCTGGTGCCGGCGCTGCAGCGAGCAGTCGCGGGTGGAGACGACGACCACGTTGCCGTGGGTGTCGGCCAGGCACTGGGTCTCCACGTGCCGCGGCTTGTCCAGGTACCGCTCGACGAAGCACTCGCCGCGGCCGAAGGCGGCCACCGCCTCGCGGACCGCGGAGTCGTACAGTTCCGGGACCTCTTCGAGGGTGCGGGCGACCTTCAGACCGCGGCCGCCACCACCGAACGCGGCCTTGATCGCGATGGGCAGGCCGTGCTCCTTCGCGAAGGCGACGACCTCGTCGGCGCCGGACACCGGGTCGGGCGTGCCCGCGACCAGGGGCGCGCCGGCGCGCTGGGCGATGTGGCGGGCGGCGACCTTGTCGCCGAGGTCGCGGATGGCCTGCGGCGGCGGACCGATCCAGACCAGTCCGGCGTCGAGGACGGCCTGGGCGAAGTCGGCGTTCTCGGAGAGGAAGCCGTAGCCCGGGTGGATGGCGTCGGCCCCCGATTCGCGGGCTGCCTTCAGCACCTTGCCGATGTCGAGGTAGCTGGTCGCGGGAGTGTCACCGCCCAGGGCGAACGCCTCGTCCGCGGCGCGGACATGCAGAGCGTCCCGGTCCGGGTCCGCGTAGACGGCCACGCTCGAGATACCGGCATCCCGACAGGCCCGGGCCACGCGGACAGCGATTTCGCCACGGTTGGCGATGAGCACCTTGCGCACGATTGAGGCTCCCTCCTTGAAACAAGCCGAGTTTAGGGACTGCCGACACGGCACTACGACCCGTCCCCAATGGTGAGCTTGCCCACACGGAGCGTGATTCGAGGCTCGCTCGACCCGCGAAATCCCATGTCGCACCTTGGTACGCAAGACTCCTCCGGGAAACCCTAGCCGTCCCGTGTGGTCAAGGTCTCTGTGAGAGCGTGCTGCGGCCCACTCCGTTTTTTTGTCGAGTCCCTACGAATGGCCCAATGATTCTTTGCCGTTCGTAGGACCCTTGTCCCTGGCTTTACTTGTCAGTAACGTTCGCGCTGCCTTGAGCGTACTCGGGGTAACCACAGTCGTGCTCGAAAGTGGGTGGGGGCCGGTGGTCCGCAGACCGGTGGCGTGGATCGTGGCACTCGTGCTCTTCGCCGAGGGGCTCGGCGTCGCCGCCCTGAACTGGTTGCTCGGGGTCGTCGTCGACCGGCAGCACATGTCACTGGCCGGCCTCGACCCGCACATGACATCGGTGTCCTCGAAGGCCGCCGGCATCGTCTTCGGGCTCTGTTTCGCCCTGTGCGGCCTCGTCGCGCTGCTGGTCGCCCTGCGCGACCGCGCGCCCTCCGGGGCGGGCCGGGTCCTGCTGATCAGTGCCGCCGTGGTGCACGCGCTGCTGGGTGCCCTCGCGTGGGGACTGGTCGGCGCGTCCGCGTTCCTCTCCATGGTGGTGGTGCTCGCCCTCATCGTGCTGCTCCTGATGACGTACGACCCCGACGGCCGCCCTGGAGCGCCCGCCGACGCCACCGGACCCGCCGAGCCCGCGGGCGGGGACGGCAGGAACGGCGCCGACGGGTTCACCTCTCCGGCGGCGCCCACAGCTCCGTGATGCCCACGCCCAGCCGGGCCAGCAGACGGCGCACCAGTGGCAGGCTGATGCCGATGACGTTCCCGTGGTCGCCGTCGATGCCCTCGATGAACGGGGCCGAGCGGCCGTCCAGGGTGAACGCGCCCGCGACGTGGAGCGGTTCGCCGGACGCGACGTAGGCGGCGATCTCCTCGTCGGAGGGCTCGCCGAAGCGGACGACGGTGGACGCGGTGGCGGAGGCGTACCGGCTGCCGTGCGCGGTGGTGTCGTAGACGCAGTGGCCGGTCTGGAGGATGCCCGCGCGGCCCCGCATCGACTTCCAGCGCGCGGTGGCCTCCTCGGCGTCCGCGGGCTTGCCGAGGGCCTGGCCGTCCAGCTCGAGCACCGAGTCGCAGCCGATCACCAGGGCGCCCCGCACCTCCGGCTTCGCCGCCACCACGGAGGCCTTCGCCTCGGCGAGGGCGAGGGCCAGTTCGGCCGGGGTGGGCGCGGTGACGGCGTCCTCGTCGACGCCGCTGACGATCACCTCGGGGGTGAGTCCGGCCTGGCGGAGCAGCCCGAGCCGGGCGGGGGACTGGGAGGCGAGCACGAGCCGACGGCGGGGCTGATCTGTCATGCGATCAGCGTATCGGCGGATCCGCCCATCGGCGTGGCGGCCGGACGCCTCCGCCCGCCCGGCCCGACGGAAGCCCGGGCCCGGACGGCCCGACGGCCGGGCATCTCACCGCACGCCGATCACGATCATCGACAGCACCATGGCCAGCGCCACGAGAACGCCCAGCCGCCGCAGCATCTCCTGCGTGTCCCGCAGTTCCTTCGGCGGCTCGTTCTCGGGGTCGGACCACAGCATGCTCTCCATCGTCCGGCCGCCCGCCCCGGCACCGCCTGAGTACGCGTACTCAACTTCCCGGCACGAGCCGGACGACGGGCTCAGGCCCCCGGCCAGTACGTCCGCGACCAGGCCGTCGGCCCCGGCTGGGGCAGGAGCCGGCCGGCGACGCGGGACGGGTCGGACCAGGAGTCGCGGGGAGCGGGCGCGCCGGACGGCACGGCGGACGCCGCCGCGGCGCGCACGCGGACCACCGCCAGTGCGGCGGCCAGCTCCTCCGGGGTGGGGTTGCCCCGTACGACCTTGATCGTCATGGTGTCTTCCAATCGCTCGGCCGGGCCCCGGTGCGCAGGGCCCGGCGGGCAGGGGTCACAGGGATCAGAGCGGGATGTTGCCGTGCTTCTTCGGAGGCAGGGATTCCCGCTTGGTCCGCAGCTGACGCAGCCCGCGGACGATGTGCCGGCGGGTGTCCGACGGCATGATCACCGCGTCGACGTAGCCGCGCTCGGCCGCCACGTAGGGGTTGAGCAGCGCGTCCTCGTACTCCTGGATCAGCCGGGCGCGGGCGGCCTCGGCGTCGCCCGATTCGGCGATGGTGCGGCGGTGCAGGATGTTGACGGCGCCCTGCGCGCCCATCACCGCGATCTGCGCGGTGGGCCACGCCAGGTTGAGGTCGGCGCCCAGGTGCTTGGATCCCATGACGTCGTACGCGCCGCCGAACGCCTTGCGGGTGATGACGGTGATCAGCGGGACGGTCGCCTCCGCGTACGCGAAGATCAGCTTGGCGCCGCGCCGGATGATGCCGTCGTGCTCCTGGTCGACACCGGGCAGGAAGCCGGGCACGTCGACGAAGGTCAGCACCGGCACGTTGAAGGCGTCGCAGGTGCGCACGAAGCGGGCCGCCTTCTCGGAGGCGGTGATGTCCAGGCACCCGGCGAACTGCATCGGCTGGTTGGCGACGATGCCGACCGGGCGGCCCTCCACCCGGCCGTACCCGGTGACGATGTTCGGCGCGAACAGCGGCTGCGTCTCGAAGAACTCGCCGTCGTCCAGGACGTGCTCGATCACCGTGTGCATGTCGTACGGCTGGTTCGCGCTGTCCGGGACGATCGTGTCCAGCTCGCGGTCCTCGTCGGTGACGGTGAGGTCCGCCTCCTCCGGGTACGCCGGGGGATCGGAGAGGTTGTTGGACGGCAGGTACGACAGCAGCTGCTTGACGTACTCGATGGCGTCCTTCTCGTCCCCGGCCATGTGGTGGGCCACGCCCGAGGTGGAGTTGTGGGTGCGGGCGCCGCCCAGCTCCTCGAAGCCGACGTCCTCGCCGGTGACCGTCTTGATGACGTCCGGGCCGGTGATGAACATGTGCGAGGTCTGGTCCACCATGACCGTGAAGTCGGTGATCGCGGGGGAGTAGACCGCGCCGCCCGCGCACGGGCCGACGACCAGGCTGATCTGCGGGATCACGCCGGAGGCGTGGGTGTTGCGGCGGAAGATCTCGCCGTAGGCGCCCAGCGAGGCCACGCCCTCCTGGATCCGGGCGCCGCCGGAGTCGTTGATCCCGACGACCGGGCAGCCGGTCTTCAGGGCGAAGTCCATGACCTTGACGATCTTCTGCCCGTACACCTCGCCCAGCGCCCCGCCGAAGACCGTGAAGTCCTGCGAGAACACGGCGACCGGGCGGCCGTCGACCGTGCCGTACCCGGTGACGACGCCGTCGCCGTACGGGCGGTTGCCGGCCAGCCCGAAGTTGGTGGAACGGTGCCGGGCGAACTCGTCCAGCTCGACGAAAGACCCTTCGTCGAGCAGCAGATCGATCCGCTCACGGGCCGTCAGTT
The DNA here is from genome assembly GCF_044540975.1 of Streptomyces sp. NPDC085927. Classification (NCBI taxonomy): domain Bacteria; kingdom Bacillati; phylum Actinomycetota; class Actinomycetes; order Kitasatosporales; family Streptomycetaceae; genus Streptomyces; species Streptomyces sp. NPDC085927. The sequence continues at coordinate 541,632 of NZ_JBITSN010000001.1, read as the reverse complement.
TGCCCTTGGCATGCTGCTTCTCCACGGCCCGTTCCGAACCGGCGTGCGTCGCCTCGTGAATGCGCCGCTGGAGGTCCGCGAGCTTGCCCGCGGTCGTACGAATGTCGGGCTGCTGCACTTCCGGCTCGGACATCGGGATACGGCTCCCTGCCTGCTCAAAAGGGGGGACGGTTACTCATCCGTAGCGTAGTGGCGGCCCCTGGGATCGGCAGTGCGGTCTTTCCCACACTGTTTTCCCCTTCACAGACCGGGCAACGGGCTGAGAACCGCCCCGGTGACCCGGTCTCGTGATCCGGTCTCCGGACCCGTCCCCGCTGCGCCGCGGAGGACGTCGTACCTAGGCTGGCCGCATGACGAAGTCACCGGATGACGATGGCACGACCGGGCCGGCCCTCCCGCCGACGCCGGGACGCTGGACCGACCTCGACCGCCCGCCGCTGAACGCCGCCGGCCTGCGCAGGGGCCTGGTGCGCGACGGCGGGCTGTGGCGGCAGGTCGACGTGGTGCAGCGCACCGGCTCCACCAACTCCGACCTGGTGGCCCGCGCCGACGCGGGAACGGTCGGCGAGGGGTCCGTGCTCGTCGCGGAGGAGCAGACCGCCGCGCGGGGCCGCCTGGACCGGCAGTGGACGGCCCCGGCCCGCTCCGGCCTCTTCTTCTCCGTCCTGCTCAGGCCCGCCGAGGTGCCGGTGGCCCGCTGGGGCTGGCTGCCCCTGCTCACCGGCGTCGCGGTGGCCACCGGACTGTCCCGGACGGCAGGCATCGACACGGCCCTGAAGTGGCCCAACGACCTCCTCGTCACCGTCGGCGGCGAGGAGCGCAAGGCCGCCGGAATCCTCGCGGAGCGGGCCGGGGACGACGGGGTGGTGATCGGCGTCGGCATCAACGTCAGCCTGCGCGCCGACGAGCTGCCGGTGCCCACCGCCGGGTCCCTGGCGCTGGCGGGCGCGGTGACCACGGACCGGGACCCGCTGCTGCGGGGCGTGCTGCGGTCGCTGGAGGACTGGTACGGGCGCTGGCGGGCGGCGGGCGGCGACCCGGCCGCGAGCGGCCTGCAGGAGACGTACGCGGCGGGGTGCGCGACCCTCGGGCGGACGGTGCGGGCCGAGCTGCCGGGCGACCGGGTGCTGGTGGGCGAGGCGGTCGCCGTCGACGGGGACGGGCGCCTGGTGCTGGCGACGGAGGAGGGGGTGCAGGAACCGGTGGGAGCGGGCGACATCGTGCACGTGCGCCCCGTCGTCCCGTAGGCCCGGTCGCCGTCGTCCCGTGCCCCGCCGCCGCCCCGGGGGCGGGTGAGGGGCGCACGCGGGCACGGGTGCGGATGCGTACGGTGGGTACCCCGATGCCGGGTGCGCCGGTCGTGCCACCCGTCGACACAACCGGACGGAGTGAGCTGGCGCACACCTGCCGTAGAGTTGAGGCCGGTCGAGACATGGCCGTGGCAGATCGGAAGGGCAGCAACGCGTGACCGTCGACGACTCGGACTCCGGAACGGAAGCGCAGGGCCGCGCGGAGCCTCCGCCACCCTCGGCCTCGCGCGAGCGAGGGGACGACTCCCGTCCCGCCGGCAACGGCGAGGACCCGCTCGCTCTGCGTCTCGAACAGCTCATTCTGGGTGCCGAGCGCCGTTACACCCCCTTTCAGGCGGCCCGCAGTGCCAGCGTCACCGTGGAAACGGCCACGCGCTTCTGGCGGGCCATGGGGTTCGCCGACGTCGGACAGGCCAAGGCGTTGACCGAGGCCGACGTCCTGGCGCTGCGCCGGCTGTCAGGCCTGGTGGAGGCGGGGCTGCTGAGCGAGGCCATGGCCGTGCAGGTGGCGCGGTCCACGGGGCAGACCACCGCGCGACTGGCCGAGTGGCAGATCGACTCCTTCCTGGAAGGGCTGACCGAGCCGCCCGAGCTGGGCATGACCCGCACCGAGGTCACGTATCCCATCATCGAGCTGCTCCTGCCCGAGCTGGAGGAGTTCCTCGTCTACGTCTGGCGGCGGCAGCTCGCCGCCTCGGCCGGGCGGGTGCTCCAGGCCGCCGACGACGAGGAGATGGTGGACCGGCGGCTCGCCGTCGCGTTCGCCGACCTCGTCGGGTTCACGCGGCTCACCCGGCGGATGGAGGAGGAGGAGCTCGGCGAACTCGTCGAGGCCTTCGAGACGACCGCCGCCGACCTAGTGGCCGCGCGCGGCGGGCGGCTCATCAAGACCCTCGGTGACGAGGTGCTCTACGCCGCCGACGACGCGGGGACGGCCGCGGAGATCGCCCTGCGGCTGATCGAGACCATGGCGAACGACGAGACGATGCCGGAGCTCCGGGTCGGCATGGCGTTCGGCACCGTCACCACCCGCATGGGCGATGTCTTCGGGACGACGGTGAACCTGGCCTCCCGGCTCACCTCGATAGCTCCTCGGGACGCCGTACTCATCGACACCGCCTTCGCCGAGGAACTGATCCGCACCGGTGACGCGCCCGCCTCCGAAGCCGCCGCCGCCGAGGCGGCGGCCGCGGCGGAGAAGGAGGGCGAGGAGCCGCCGACGTACCGCTTCGGGCTGCAGCCGATGTGGCAGCGGCCCGTGCGCGGCCTGGGCGTGGTGGAGCCATGGCTGCTCACCCGCCGGGACAACCCCTAGAGGTTTGCGGAGCTCTCCGGCGGCCTCCACCGGTTCAGCCCTTGAGGCCGGGGCCGCCGCCCACGCACAGGCCGATGACCGGTACACAGAGGACGGGGCCGTCGTCCGGTTCGCCCGGCCGGTCCGGGGGCGGGGGCGGTGCCTGCCGGTCCGGGGGCCGGGGCCGCGGCGGTGTGCGGTCCGGAGGCGCCGACGGGGGAGTGGGGCCCTTTGGTGGGGCGCCGGTGGGGACCGGCGGCTTCGGGAGCCCTGGTGTGTCCGGGGTGCCTGGGGCGCTCGAGGGGTCCGGAGAGGTGACGGGCGAGGCCACGGTGGTCGGTACGGCGGTGCTGCCCGGGGCGGCCGGTGTGAGCAGCGGCGTGCTCTGACCGCCCAGGGCGGTGGGCGAGGAGGGACCGGCCCCCGGGGCCGGGGCGGCCGGAGCAGCGGTACCGCCCGTGCCGCCCGTGCCGGCCGGGTCGGGGCTCGTGGCGGTCGAGGGGTCCGGGACGACCGGGCGGGGGCCGGCCCCGGTACCGAGGTCCGCGGGACCCGGGTCGGAGGCCAGACGCATGAGGCTCAGGGCGCCCGCGGTCAGCGCCAGCCCGCCGCCGGCCAGCAGGAGTTTCCGGGGGCGGGGTTTGCGGTGACGGCCCCGGATGCGCGCGCTGAAGAGGGTGAATCCGGTGTGCGCCGGTGTGTCCTCGGCCGTCTCCGGCCCGGTGGGCCGCGGTTCGGTCGGTCTGGTCGGCGTGTTCGTCGGCATGATGATCCCTCCCCCTGCGGACGCGCCCCCCACGCGCCGCGGTGCCTCGCACGCTAGGCGTTCCCTTGCAAGGTCGGACCGGAGCGGCCGGGATATCACTCGAACGGGTGGACGGGGGGTGATGAGGGAACTGGACGCGCGCCCTTTGCCGGACGGTGGACGACTGCGATGATCGGGACGACGGATGTTAGCCCGCGTTAACCGGAGGCTGTCGTGAGTGAGGAACGGTTCGGGGAGTTCGTGCTGGTGCGGCGGCATGAGCAGGGGCATGTCGCGGAGCTCGTCCTCGACCGGCCCAAGGCCATGAACGCCGTCTCGACCGAGATGGCCCGCTCCCTCGCCGGGGCCTGCGCGGCACTGGGGAAGGACCCGGCCGTACGGGCGGTGGTGCTGACCTCGTCGCACGAGCGGGCCTTCTGCGTCGGGGCCGATCTGAAGGAGCGCAATTCCTTCAGCGACGCCGACCTGGTGCGCCAGCGGCCGGTGGCGCGCGGGGCCTACACCGGCGTGCTGGAGCTGCCGGTGCCGACGGTGGCGGCGGTGCACGGGTTCGCGCTGGGCGGCGGATTCGAACTGGCCCTGTCCTGCGATGTGATCGTCGCCGACCGCACGGCCGTGGTGGGGCTGCCCGAAGTTTCCGTCGGGGTGATTCCGGGCGGCGGCGGTACCCAGCTGCTGCCCAGACGGGTGGGCGCGGCGCGGGCCGCCGAGCTGATCTTCACGGCGCGCCGGGTGGAGGCCGCCGAGGCCCGGGAGCTGGGGCTCGTCGACGAACTGGTGGAGACGGGGCGGGACCGGGAGGAGGCGCTGGCCCTGGCCGCCCGGATCGCCGCCAACTCGCCGGTGGGGCTGCGGGCGGCCAAGCGGGCGCTGAGGCTGGGGCAGGGACTGGATCTGCCCGCCGGCCTCGAGGTGGAGGACGCCGCCTGGCGGTCCGTGGCGTTCTCGGGCGACCGTGCGGAGGGCGTCGCCGCCTTCAACGAGAAGCGCAAGCCGAACTGGCCGGGGGAATAGGGCGACGCCGGGCCGGAGGGGTGGAGCGGCGGGGGTCCGGGGCATGGTGACGCATCCCGTTTGCTCCTTAAATATACCCGTTCGCGTCGAACGTCCTTAGCCTGGAGGGATGGGTGAGGACAGCCGGCTGGCGGCGGTGGTGACGCTGGCGCAGGGCATGGCCGCCGCACACAGTTCGCAGGAGGTCTGGCGGGCCGCGGCCCATGGGGCCCGCCGGGCACTCGGCGGGAGCTTCGCCGCACTGTCGGTGTGGGAGCGCGAGCTGGGACGGCTGCGGGTCCTGGTCAACGTCGGCGAGCTGGCCGAGGGCGAGGAGGAGTTCCCGGACGCCGAGGCCTACCCCGTGCACCAGTTCGCCGAGATCACCGAGTTCCTGCACGAGCGGTGGGCGGCCGGTGGCGGCGAGCCGGACGCCTGGGTGGAGACCGCCCGGGGGCCGACGGAGGGGCGGCCCGGCTACACCCACCAGAGGGTGGCGGCCCTGCGCAGGCGGGGGCGCGGCTGCTGCGTGGTCGCCCCGATCGTGCTGCACGGGCGGGCGTGGGGCGAGTTGTACGTGGCCCGGCCGGTCGGTGCCCCCGTCTTCGTGCGGGGCGACGCCGACTTCGCGACGGTGCTGGCCGCCGTCGTCGCCGCCGGGATCGCGCAGACCGAGCGGCTGGAGGAGGCGCGGCGGCTCGCGTACACGGACGCGCTCACCGGGCTGGCCAACCGCCGGGCCGTGGACGTGCGGCTCGACGAGGCGATCGAGCGGCACCGCCGGGACGGGGCCGTCGTCAGCCTCGTCGTGTGCGATCTGAACGGGCTCAAGCGGGTCAACGACACGCTGGGGCACGCCGTCGGCGACCGGCTCCTCGAACGGTTCGGGACCGTGCTGTCCCTGTGCGGGGCCATGCTGCCCGGCGCCCTGGCGGCACGGCTCGGCGGGGACGAGTTCTGTCTGCTGGCGGTGGGGCCGTCCGCCGACGAGGCCGTCAAGGCCGCCGGTGAAGTGTGCCGCCGCGCCGTGGAGTTGGAGGTCGGGGACGGTGTGGCCTGCGGGGTGGCGTCCACCGGGGACGACATCGGGCCGGTGCGCTCCGCCCGGCGGCTCTTCCGGCTGGCCGACGCGGCGCAGTACCGCGCGAAGGCCGAGCGGGCGTCCCGTCCCGTCGTCGCCGGGCGTGCGGGCCCGGGTGACCCGATCGTGCGTCTGGCGGACGAGCCGGTACGGGAGCCGGACGGGGAGCGGCGCCGGTTCCGGGGGCGGCACTCGCCGTAGGGGGCTGGGGAGAGGGGGCCGGGCGCCCGGGACGTACCGGTCCGGCGGACTCCGTGGCGTGGCGAGGGGACGGGCATATCGGTAAGGGGTGACCATGGGTCCCGGTGATGACATCATCGAATTCACTGCGTACGCTCCTGAATATGGATATGCACACTGTGGTGAACGGGGAAGGCGCGAAGCGCGGCCTTGGAAGGGTGGTGGTGGGCGACGGGCGGGCGTCCGGCGTGACCGCGTCCGACGTGCTCGCCGTGGCGCGCGGCGGTGCCCGCATCGAGCTCTCCCGCGAGGCGCTGACCGCCCTCGCCGCGTCCCGCAAGATCGTGGACGCCCTGGCCGCCGAGCCGGACCCCGTGTACGGGGTGAGCACCGGCTTCGGCGCCCTGGCCACCCGGCACATCGGACCCGAGCTGCGTGCTCGGCTCCAGCGCAACATCGTCCGCTCGCACGCCGCGGGCATGGGGCCGCGCGTCGAGCGCGAGGTCGTCCGCGCCCTGATGTTCCTGCGGCTGAAGACCCTCTGCTCCGGGCACACCGGCGTACGCCCGAAGGTCGCGCAGGCGATCGCCGACGTACTGAACGCCGGCATCACCCCCGTGGTGCACGAGTACGGTTCCCTCGGCTGTTCCGGCGACCTGGCCCCGCTGTCCCACTGTGCGCTCGCCCTGATGGGTGAAGGAGAGGCCGAGGGGCCCGACGGGACCCTGCGGCCCGCCGGCGACCTGCTCGCCGAGCACGGGATCCGGCCCGTCGAACTGCGCGAGAAGGAAGGGCTCGCCCTCCTCAACGGCACCGACGGCATGCTCGGCATGCTGATCATGGCCCTCGCCGACCTCGACACCCTGTACCGGTCCGCCGACGTCACGGCCGCGATGAGCCTGGAGGCACTGCTCGGCACCGACAAGGTGCTCGCCCCCGAACTGCACGCCATCCGCCCCCATCCGGGCCAGGCCGCCAGCGCCGCCAACATGCTGGCCGTGCTCGCCGGTTCGGGGATGACGGGGCATCACCAGGACGACGCCCCCCGCGTCCAGGACGCCTACTCGGTGCGCTGCGCCCCGCAGGTGGCGGGCGCCGGACGGGACACGATCGCGCACGCCCGGCTGGTCGCCGAGCGCGAACTCGCCGCCGCCATCGACAATCCGGTGGTGCTGCCCGACGGGACGGACTCCGGCGACACGGGTACGGGCGGCACCGGTCCGGGGGCGTTCGGCTCCGGGGGCGGGCGGGTGGAGTCCAACGGCAACTTCCACGGCGCCCCGGTGGCCTATGTGCTGGACTTCCTCGCCATCGCCGTCGCCGATCTCGGCTCCATCGCCGAGCGCCGCACCGACCGGCTGCTGGACAAGAACCGCAGCCACGGACTGCCGCCGTTCCTCGCCGACGACCCCGGTGTCGACTCCGGTCTGATGATCGCTCAGTACACGCAGGCCGCGCTGGTGAGCGAGCTGAAGCGGCTGGCCGTACCGGCGTCGGCGGACTCGATCCCGTCCTCCGCGATGCAGGAGGACCACGTCTCGATGGGCTGGTCGGCCGCGCGCAAGCTGCGTACCTCGGTCGACAACCTCACCAGGGTCATCGCCGTCGAGCTGTACACCGCCGCGCGTGCGGTGGAACTGCGCGAGGGGCTCACCCCGGCGCCCGCGACCCGGGCCGTCGTCGAGGCCGCGCGGCAGGCCGGCGTGGGGGGTCCCGGCCCGGACCGTCACCTCGCGCCCGACCTCGCCGCGGCGGAGGCGTTCGTACGGGAGGGACGGCTGCTGGCGGCGGTGGAGAAAGTCACAGGCCCCCTGCGGTGACGTGCCGCGGCTGCCCGGGGAGCACGGTCAAGTTCATCTCAAGGGAACGTCAAGCGAGTTAAAAGTCGAGGCGTTCCCGGCGTACCGAGTAGACGACGAAGCCCGCACCGAGGGTGAGGCAGGCGGTGCCGCCGACGACGTACGGCGTGCTGTTGAAGCTGCCGGTGTCGGCGAGCCGGACCTCGCCGGCGGTGCCGTCGTACGACGCGGTCGAGACGTTGGCCGAGGTGCTGGAGACGACCCTCGCTTGCTCTGTGACCTGCGGAGACGGGCTCGCGGGGGTGGTTCCTCGAGCCGGGGCGTCCGAGGTCGCGTTGGCGGACGGGACGAACCACAGGGCGCACAGGAGGGTTCCTGCGGCGGTGGCGGTCAGCAACGGGCGGAGAGCGGATGACACGGAATATCGATCCCCTTGTGGCGCTGGCGAATTGGCCGTGTGGACTGATGTTAGTGAAAATCGCGGGTCACGGGAAAGTCACGGGAGCCGGAGCCGTACGCTCCGGGCATGAGCACTCCAGAGACATCGCGATTTGTACGGCTTCGGGTGGACCTCGTTCTCGAGGTCGACGACGTGGACGCCGTGACCGGCGCCGCGCTGGCCAGGATCGCGGACGACGGCGACCTGTCCGCCGAGGAGCGGACGCCCGCTCAGGAGGCGGTGGCCGGTGACACGGCCGAGGCGCTCGCTTACCTCGTCGACCCGTTCGGTCTGGTCGGCGACGTGCCGGGCGTGGAACTCCAGCAGGCCTCGTGGAGCAGCGAGCGGATCGACTACGACCCGGACTCGCCCGAGTGGGACCTCGACGAGGAGGGCGACGAGCTCTACGGCGACGGATTCGACGACGTGTCGGACGACGAGTCTGACGACGTTTCGGGTGAAACCAGCAAATAGGATTATACGGGCATTGTTTGCTTATCACTCAATAGTGACGAAGTGTGAAATATGGGGCAACTCCTGCAAGTGGGGTGCGGGGAGGGCGGGTTGCGCCGGGCGGATGTGACTGGCCGGCACGGTTTGGGGAAATCGTGACCCCGGGCGGCAACCGTCGCCCGGGCTCTGACGTCTCAGGTGACGCACGGGCCGAACGACCCCCCGCCCGGCCGCGACGGACGTGGTGAGCCCCACATTCGCGGCCCGTATGGAACGGGACCTACCGGTCGTAGCGTTGAAGTGTTTGACGGGACTCTCAGCTTCGGGCGCGGGGGCCCGCGGGGTTCGGGGAAGCGGCGACGATGGAGAAGCGTGTGATGACGGACGGTAAGCGGCGCAGGGGTCTGATGGCTGCGTCCGCTCTGCTCGGTGGAGTGATGGTGCTCTCGGCGTGTTCCGGCGGCGGCGAGGAAGCCGGCTCCGATGGGGGCGGCGGCAAGGGCGCGTCGCAGGCCCAGGTCGACGAGGCGGCGGCCAAGAAGACCTCCGAGGCCCAGATCAGGATCACGCCGAAGGACGGCTCGAACAACGCCTCCATCAACAACTCCGCCGCGGTCGCCGTGACCAAGGGCACGCTCACCGAGGTCACGATGACGACCACCGACGGCACCGCCGTCGAGGGCGAGATCGCCGCGGACAAGAAGAGCTGGAAGCCCAGTGTCCAGCTGGAGCGCGCCACCACCTACAAGCTGACGGCCACCGCCGAGGACTCCGAGGGGCGCGCCGCCCACGAGAACGCGTCGTTCACCACGGTCTCCCAGGCCAACAGCTTCATAGGCAACTTCACCCCGGACGACGGCTCCACCGTCGGCGTCGGCATGCCGGTGTCGATCAACTTCGACAAGGCGATCGCCAACAAGGCCGAGGTCCAGAAGGGCATCAGCGTCTCCAGCAGCAGCGGCCAGGAGGTCGTCTGCCACTGGTTCAACGCCAACCGCATGGACTGCCGTCCCGAGGACTACTGGCAGGAGAACTCCACCGTCACCCTGAAGCTGGCGCTCGACGGGGTCGAGGGCGCCGAGGGCGTCTACGGCGTCCAGCAGAAGACGGTCAACTTCAAGATCGGTCGCAACCAGGTCTCGGTCGTCGACGCCGAGACCAAGCAGATGAAGGTCACGCAGGACGGCAAGACCGTCCGGACGATCCCGATCTCCGCCGGGTCGCCCGAGAACAAGACGTACGAAGGCGAGATGGTGATCTCCGAGAAGTTCAAGGAGACCCGGATGAACGGCGCGACCGTCGGCTTCACCGACGACGACGGCGAGGGCGAGTACGACATCAAGGACGTGCCGCACGCCATGCGCCTGAGCACCTCCGGCACCTTCCTCCACGGCAACTACTGGGGTGCCAAGTCCATCTTCGGCAGCGCCAACACCAGCCACGGCTGCGTGGGCCTGGCCGACACCCAGGGCGCCAACGACCCGAACACGCCGGGCGCCTGGTTCTACGACAACTCGATCGTCGGTGACGTCGTCGTCGTGAAGAACACCGGTGACAAGACCATCGCCCCGGACAACGGCCTCAACGGCTGGAACATGGACTGGGCCGAGTGGAAGGCGGGCTCGGCGGTCTGACACCGGCCGCCCGGCACCACTGCTCGACCCACCCGACCGATGCCGCCGTCCGCCCTTCCCGGGCGGGCGGCGGCATCGGTTCGTTCCGGCCCGGCTCTCTTCTCATGCGGCTCTTATCCCGGACTCAACACTTCATCAGGGGGCGTCCCCAGCTTGCCCCCATGTTCTTCACCTACCTGAGGCGCGAACTGCGCCGCCGCAGAAAGGCGGCCCTCGTCGTCGTCGGTCAGCCGCCGGTGAGGAGGGACTCCAGCGCGGTCGCCGAGTCCGGATGACGGGTGGTCAGGACCGCGCCCGCCGGAGCCGTCGGAGAGCCGGCCGCGGCCCAGCCCTCCGTGCAGCCCAGCAGGTCCGCCAGCGCGTCGCAGGTCGCCGGGTACGCGGTCAGCAGCGCCGTGCCCGCCGCGCCCGCCGGGGCGGCGGCCGGCGCCCACCCTTCCGTGCAGCCCAGCAGGTCCGCCAGCGCGTCGAACGCGGCGGGATGCGCCGGTGCCAGCGCGACGCCCCGGCGGACGCCGGCCGCCTGCCCCGCCGCCCGCGCCGCGCGGCGTACGGGGACCGGGGCCGGTGCGCGCCACGGCGGCACCCACGCGTCCAGCGCCGCGAGCCGGCTCGGGAAGATCCGCCCGGCCTCGCGGATCAGCAGCGGGGCGAGGTCCGCCGCGCCCGCCCGCAGCGTGCCGATCAGCGTCGGGAGCCACGGCAGCAGCACCGCGTCGGGCAGCCGCCCGAACGCGTTCGACACCGCCTCCACGACCACGTCCGCCAGGCCCGGCACCGGCTCCAGCGCGTGCACGAAGCCGCTCAGGTAGCGCGGATACGCGGGCACCACCAGCGGGTTGGCCAGCAGCTCGTCGCACCGCGCCCGCAACCGCTCGCGGGAGAGCGTGCCGAGCTGCACCTGAGCCGCCCACAGCAGCGCCGTCTTCGACGGGTCCTCGGGGTGGGACTGCGCGACCGCCAGCTCCAGCTGCGCCCTGTCGCAGCCCAGCGACAGGGCCAGGCCCTCCATGCTGAACAGGAAGCCCAGCATCGCCGCGACCTGACCCGCCGTCGCGTCCTCGTCCGTGAACGCGGTCGGCAGCAGGGTGCAGTAGTGCGCGTAACCGGCCTTGACGAAGGACTCGATCCACGGCGGCAGCACCGGCTCGCTCGTCCGGTAGTACGCGAGGAGCCGGCGCACCCGGCGCAGCACCTCCGGCGCGCCGTCGACACTGCGCTCGGACGTCAGGACCGCCAGCGCGCGCGTGCCCAGCTCGTCGGCGAGACGACGGCCGCCGCCCAGGTACAGCGCCGCGTCCTCGACGGCCTCCAGGACCGTCGCCGCCGTCGCCTGCGGCGCGTAGGCGGCGCGGCGCAGGCGCTGTTCCAGGACCTGCTCGATGCTGACGCCCTCGTAGCCGAGCTCGATGAGGGCCCGCTGGTGGGTGCCGAGCGCCAGGTCCCACGACTCCTGGATCGACCGCTCGCCCAGCGCGCGCTCGCCCATGACGGTCCGGGCCGCGCCCTGCGGCAGCAGCCGGCGCAGCATCCACAGCACGTCGGAGCAGTCCCGCAGCTCCGGCCGGGACGCCATGTCCAGCAGGGCCCGCCGTACGCCCCGCTGCTGGAGTTTCAGCCCCAGCGGCTCCAGCCGGTCGTGCACGTCGCGCGCGAGGGGCGGCAGCGAGTCGTAGCCGACCTGGCCGACCCGGTCGCCGCCCATCATGATCTCGACGAGCCGCCGCACGTCCCGCCGCCCCGGCACCGCGTCCTTCTCGATGCAGGTGACCGCCGCGTCCTGGAAGTCGTACGGCGTGGGCTTGGCCCGGTCCCGCATCCCGGCGAGCAGGATCGACGTCTCGAAGACGGCGATCGCGTCGGCGGTGGAGGCGAGGTACCCGTTGCGCCGGGCCGCGCTCACGACGTCCACGGACCAGCCGAGCAGTTCGGCCTCGTCCAGGGAGTCCAGGACCGGCGGCCGGCGAAGGAAGCCGGACAGCTTGTCCGTGGCGGCGGGCCCCGCCGCCACGGCCGGTACGGCGGTCTGTTTCGCCCGGGACTTCTTCGTACCGGCCTGGCCCGTCAGCCGGTACGGCCGGACCCGGGTGCGCCCGAGGCTCTTCGCCCACTCGGTCGCCGCGATGGACACCGAGCCGGCGGCGAGACCGAACTGCGCCTCGATCGCCGCGTGACTGGACGGGATGAGCCCGTGCTGCCAGGTGGTGGCGGAGCGCGGCGAGATCTCGTACGCGCCGGAGCCGGCCACGCCGAACTCCTCCACCCTGCTGGCCGCGTGGAACGCGCCGCAGACGTACAGGCAGTCCTCGGGATCGGTGCCGGTCGCGGCCAGGTGCTCCCGCATCCGGGTCCACATGTACCGCTCGCGGTCCTCGTCGACCCGCACCCGCGACGGGTCGCCGGGGGCGAGCCGCCGGAACAGGCTGCCGATGAGGAACATGACCTGGCGGTAGGTGTCGTGGTCGCCGTCGCCGAGCGGCAGCTCGACGTACTGGTGCCACCACTCCGACCAGTGCCGCACCTTGCCGTGCCGCAGCAGGTGCTCCTCCAGTTCGGCGAAGCGCGGCCGCAGGTCGCCGATCTCCACGCCGACGGCCTCGCCGTGCAGCGCGCTCTCCGTCGCGTCCTCGTCCGCGGCCGTCCCGTCCCCGTCCGGCCCCTCCCCGGCCGCCTCCGGAGTGTTCCGGCCCCGGCTGTCCCACTGGAAGACGTGGTCGGAGGACCGGTCGACGAGGACCAGCTCCACGTCCGGCGTGTCCAGCGCGTACGCGATCGCCTGGTACTCGGCGGACGCCTCGGTGATCGGTGCGACCACCGACAGCGGCGCCCACTCGGGCGGGAAGCCGTCCACCTCGCTCGCGAATGCCTGGACGGCCACCGGGAGACGGCAGTTGCGCAGCTCGGTGAGGAGCGGCGCCATGTCCTCGCACAGCTCCAGGTACACCACCTTGGGCTGCTTCTCGCGCAGCCTGCGGGCCATCGCGAGGGCGGAGGCGGGCGAGTGGTGGCAGACGGGGAAGATCTCCAGCGGCTCGCGCACCGCGCGGTCCACGTCGTCGACCATGCCGAGGAGGATGCCCTCCAGGGCGTCCGGCCCGCCGGCGAACGTGGCCGCGGCCTCGTGGAGCTGTCCGCGGAGCCCCGCGAACGTGCTCTCCCGCGCGACGGGCGCGCTCTCGGGTGCGGCGCTCATGACAGCGTCGCGATCGCGTCCCGGCCGCCCTCCAGGAACTCGGGCCACGAGCCGCCCTGCTCCTTGCTGCGCGGCTCGACGACGCCGTGCAGGTACTTGTTGAGGATGGCCAGGTCCTCCGGCTCACGGCGGGCGAGGGAGCCGACGAGCGAGGAGGCGAGGGACCGGGCGGTCAGGGCGCGCTCACCGAAGAAGTTGCTGTGCAGGACCGCGTCCTCCAGCACACCGATCTGCTCGGCCGTCGACAGCGCGGACTCCAGCTTCTCGTCGTCGCTGCCGGCCGCGGCGGCGGAGGCGCGCAGGTCGGCGAAGCTCTGGAGCAGCACGTCGAGCAGGGTCGGCGGCACCTCCAGTTCTATCGAGTGGCGGCGCAGCAGCTCCTCGGTGCGGAAGCGGACGATCTCGGCCTCGCTCTTCCTGTTCGTCATGACCGGGATGCGGACGAAGTTGAAGCGGCGCTTCAGCGCGGACGAGAGGTCGTTGACCCCGCGGTCGCGGCTGTTGGCGGTGGCGATGATCGAGAAGCCGGGCTTGGCGAAGACGATGTTGTCGCTGCCGCCGCTCTCCAGCTCCGGCACCGAGATGTACTTCTCGGAGAGGATGGAGATCAGGGCGTCCTGGACATCGCTGGTGGAACGCGTCAGCTCCTCGAAACGGCCGATCGACCCGGCCTCCATCGCGGTCATGATCGGTGAGGGGATCATCGACTCCCTGGACTGGCCCTTGGCGATGACCATGGACACGTTCCAGGAGTACTTGATGTGGTCCTCGCTGGTGCCGGCCGTGCCCTGCACCACGAGGGTGGAGTTGCGGCTGATCGCGGCGGACAGCAGCTCGGCCAGCCAGCTCTTGCCGGTGCCGGGGTCGCCGATCAGGAGCAGGCCGCGGTCGGAGGCGAGGGTGACGATGGAACGCTCGACGAAGCTCCGGTCGCCGAACCACTTCTGGGATATCTCCCGGTCCAGGCCGTCGGAGCGCTCGGAACCGAGAATGAACAGTCGCACCATCTTCGGCGACAGCCGCCAGGAGAACGGCTTGGGACCGTCGTCGACCGACTCCAGCCAGTCCAGCTCCTCGGCGTACTTGATCTCGGCGGGTGCGCGCAGCAGGTCGGACATCAGGGGAGGGCCTTTCCGTTCAGGGCTCGAAAAAGAGAAGTCGGGAGAAACAAGAAGAAACAGGGAGGAGTTGAGAGAAGTCCGAAGGGGAGGGAACGGACGGATCAGGTGAGAAACGTCTTGAGCTCGTGCACGAGCTTCTTGATGTGACCGGAGATCACCGGCGTGCCGAGGTCCTTGAAGCGCTCCCGGAACCACGGGTTGACGCTGCCGCGCCCGGCGCTGGTCACCGAACCGACCGGGATGAACTTCGCGCCCGAGCGGTGGATGGCGGACATGCTCTCGAACAGCTCGTCGGTACGCCATTCGTAGAAGTCGGAGATCCACACCACGACGGTGTTGCGCGGCTCGGTGATCTTCGGCTGGGCGAGCGCCATGGCCACGGTGCCGTCCGTGCCGCCGCCGAGCTTGGTGCGCAGCAGGGTCTCGAACGGGTCGTGCGCCCAGGGGGTGAGGTCCAGCGCCTGGGTGTCATAGGCGATCAGGTGGACGTCCACCTTCGGCAGCCCGGCGAAAATGGAGGCCAGGATGGTGCAGTTGACCATCGAGTCGACCATGGAGCCCGACTGGTCCACGACGACGATCAGCCGCTGCGGCGCCGTCTTGCGGCTGGTGTGCCGGTAGTAGAGGCGGTCGACGTAGAGCCGCTCCTCCTCCGGACTCCAGTTGGTGAGGTTCTTCCAGATGGTGCGGTCGATGTCGAGGTTGCGGAAGACCCGCTTCGGTGGGACGGACCGGTCGATGTCGCCGACCGTGGCTTTCTCCACCTGGGTGCGCAGGACCGCGGAGACCTCGTCCACGTAACGGCGGATCAGCGACTTGGCGTTCGCCAGGGCCACGCCGGAGAGGTTGTCCTTGTCCCGCAGCAACTGCTCGATCAGGGACATGCTCGGGGTCAGCCGCGCGGCCAGCTGCGGGTCGGCCAGCACCTCGCGCAGCCGCATCCGCTTGACCAGACCGGCCTCGATGGAGCCGAGTTCCGGGCCGATGGCGGGGATCAGCCGGCTGAGGTCGGGTGTGCGCCCGCCACCGCCGGTACCGGTGGGGCTGACACCCTGGCCGCCCGCGCCGGTCCCCACCGCCCCGACGCCGCCCGCGCCGGCGCGTCCGCCCCGCAGGTCGCCGGGCCGGCAGCCGAGCGCCCGCTCCAGCCAGCCCGCGTCGGACTGCCAGCGGACCAGCTGCTCGGCGGTGACGGCGCCGGAGCCGGTGGAGAAGACGTTCAGCAGGACCTTGGAGACGAGGGCCGCGCGCCGCACCTCGGCGGCCCGGTCGCGGGCGTCGTCCTCCTCCGGCCCGGGGGTCATCAGCCCGTCGAACTCGGCGGCCAGCTCCGGGTGCCGCTGCACCACGGAGTCGACGGAGGCGCCCGGGTCGAGCAGCGCGGACGGCAGCCCGATGTCCTCGACCACGGCCAGGCTCGCCGACTCCAGCGAGGCCTGCTCCTCGGGGTCGAACAGCCGGGCCAGCAGCCGCCAGTAGAGCACCTGGCGCCGGTTGTCGTTCGGGTCGGGCGCGGCGGAATCCGCGGGTGCGGAGGGCCGGGCCGGGCCGGGCACGGTGGCCGGTGCGACGGCCGGTGCGGTGGGGTCGGTCATTTCCGCAACAGCCTTCCGGCTCGTTCGCGGAGCGCGTCGACGGCGCCGGTGGCGGCCTTCTCCGCGCGGACGCCGGCCTTGTCGGTGGTGCCCCCGGCCCACGCCCCGGCGTGCACGGCGACGGCCTTCTTCCGCACGGTCCGCTCCACGGCCAGCGGCTGGACGTGGAACTCCCCGGCGTCCCACCGGAGCAGCGCGACGCACGCGCCGGACGCGGCGACGGCCTCGGCGGTGAGCGGTCCGGCGGCCGGTATCCGGTCGGTGTCGACGGGCAGGCGGTGCCCGGCGATCCGGAACGCGACCCCGTCGTCGTCCTGCTCCGCCTCGTACCCCTCCAGCAGGACGGGGACGGCGATCCGGGCCGGATGCCGGTCCAGCGGCGCGGTCGCCGCCGCGGTGGCGGTGGGCAGGGCCACGCGCGCGGTGGTGAGGGAGTCGGCCGACTCGCCCATGCGGGCGTGCGCGTCGTCCCAGACCAGGTCGTCCTCGGCGGTGACGGGCATTGCGTCGAGGTCCATCGCGCGGCCCTCGCTCACCGCGGTCAGCAGGGACAGGTGCGGGCGCAGCAGCTGCCACAGGCCCGCCCCGACGACGGTGTCGGGCTTCGGGGCGGACGCGGCGGCCCGCACCAGCCGGGGCGCGCCGCCGTCGGCGGGCTCGAACACCGCGTGGACCTGGGCCTGTACGGCGGTCGCGTGTTCCTGCACGTCGATCCCGAGCGGCAGCAGACGACCGGTGGCCGTGTCCGGCGCGGGGGCGCCGGTCGCCCCCGGCAGCGTCAGGAGCAGGGCCCGGCACCAGAGATCGGCCCACCGGCGCACCGGAATCCGCTCCAGGGTGGCCCCCGGGCAGGACGCGGCGAGTTCGGCGGCGAATCCGTCCAGCAGCGTGGCCTGCCGGCGCAGCGCCGGGTCGGGCAGCATCGCGGAGACGACGGGCGCGGCGCCGCCGACCAGCTCGTGGTCGATGCCCCGCCAGCCGGCGCGCGCGAGGTCGCTCAGCCAACTGCGGGCGGCGGCGAGGAGGTTCGCGGCGTGGTCCGCGCCACCGGCCCCGCCCGGGGCGGCCTCCTCGGTGACGGGCCGGCCGACGGCCTCCGTCACACGGGCGGTCAGCGCGTCGTGCACCGAGCCGAGCAGGGCGGCCCGGGCGGCGGCGAGCGCGACGAAGTGGTCCTCGCCCGCGGCCCCGGCCACCGTCTTGTCGGCCGCCTCGGCGACGCGCGCGGCGAGCGGGGTCCCGGCGACGGCGTCGGCCAGCTCCACCACACCGGCGGCCTGGCCGGGCTGAGGCCGGAGCAGACCGGCGACGAGCGCCGCGTCGAAGGCGTCCACGGCCGCGAGGGCCTCGTCGAGACCGTCGACGGGGTCGAACAGCAGGTCGGCACGCATCAGGCCACCGCCCGCGTCGTCGGGAACCACTGCATCTCGGGCAGCGGCGCGGTGCTCGGAGCGAGTTCCAGGTACGCCAGGTGCCGCAGGAACCGGCTGAACACGGGCGCCGCGGCCGAGGTGTCCCCCTGCGCGGGCCGCGTGCGCGTCATGGCGGTGGTGACGGAGTCCGCGTCGAGCTCGCCGTCCGCCACTTCGACCTTCAGGTACCGGGCCACGCGCTCGGCGCCGTACTGCAGCACCGCCTCGTCGACCAGTGCCCGGATGTGGTTGCAGAACATGCCGCGCGCGCCGCCGCAGGGGCGGTTGTTGTTGGTGCTGCACGCGAACGCACAGGTCCCGGCGGCGACGGACGACACGTACACGCGCCCGATGTCCGACCCGCTGGAGACCACCCCCTGCAGCCGGCCGTCCGCCAGCTCGACGAACGGCACCTTGGACAGCTTCCGCGGTCGTGCGGGCGGCACCACCCGTGCCGTGCTCGACTTCTCCCAGACGGACAACGCACCATCTCCCAGGCATGTGAAAGGGGACGTCCACGCCACTGCGGCGCAACACGATCGAAGCTATCCCCGACCACTGACAACGAGGTTGCACGAGGTGGAACCCCGGGCGTGACGGCCCGGACGCGGGCCTCGCGCACTCGTCCGCGCACTCGCCCGCGCGCCCGTCGGCGCTCCGCCTATCCGTCGATCCGGTAACGGAGTTGCGGCGGTGGCGTCACAGATACCCGTCGACTACCCGTCGACTCCGTGATCTCCCCCGTAGCCCCTTGAGGCGCTTGATCACCCTTCGGCATACTGCGCAACCAGGGGGCTACGCACATGCGTACGAGACCACCCCCGGCCGGGTGATGGGGAATCAACCCGGCACATCCGCTAGGGGGAACCTTGCGCAGACAAGTCAAGAGAGCGCGCGCGACGGGCGCGGCAACGGTCGCCACGGCAGCCGCCGTGGCGCTCGTGGCGGGCATGACCGGCCCGGCGGCGGCGAACGGGGAACGCACGGCCGCGGAAACCGCGGCCGGTACCGCCGCGCAGCCGTCGGCCTCGCCGAAGGCCAAGCACCGCATCACCCTCATCACCGGCGACCGGGTCGCCGTGGACGCCAAGGGCCGCGTCGTCGGCCTGGAGCGGGCCAAGGGCCGGGAACACATACCCGTCCAGATCCGCAAGTCCGGCGGCCACACCTACGTCCTGCCGGCGGACGCCGCCCGGCTGATCGCCGGGGGCCGGCTCGACCGGCGGCTCTTCGACATCACCGAACTCGGCAAGGACTCCACGCGGCGCTCCCAGCAGCGCGGTCCGAAGGTCATCGTCGGGTACCAGGGCCGCGCGGCCGCCGCCGCGAAGTCCGACGTCCGCGACGCGGCCACGCTCCGCCGGAGCCTCGGCGCCCTGAACGCCGACGCCGTGCAGACTCCGCACGAGGACGCGCCCGGCCTGTGGAAGGCGGTCACCGACGGCGACCGGACCGCGTCCGGCATCGCCCACGTCTGGCTCGACGGCGTCCGCGAGGCGTCCCTCGACAAGTCCGTTCCGCAGATCGGCACCCCCAAGGCGTGGGCCGCCGGCTACGACGGCAAGGGCGTGAAGATCGCCGTCCTGGACACCGGTGTCGACACGGCCCACGCGGACCTGAAGGGCCAGGTGACCGCGTCCAAGAACTTCACCGGTTCGCCCAACACCGGCGACAAGGTCGGCCACGGCACCCACGTCGCCTCGATCGCGGCCGGCACCGGCGCCAAGGGCGGCAGCACGTACAAGGGTGTCGCGCCGGGCGCCAGGATCCTCAACGGCAAGGTCCTCGACGACTTCGGCTTCGGTGACGACTCCGGCATCCTGGCCGGCATGGAGTGGGCCGTCGCGCAGGGCGCCGACGTCGTCAACATGAGCCTGGGCGGCCGGGACACGGCCGAGATCGACCCGCTGGAGGCGGCGGTCAACAAGCTCTCCGCCGAGAAGGGCGTCCTGTTCGCCATCGCGGCCGGAAACGAGGGCCCCCGGTCGATCGGTTCGCCCGGCAGCGCCGACGCCGCCCTCACCGTGGGCGCCGTCGACGACAAGGACAAGCTCGCCGACTTCTCCTCCACCGGACCCCGCCTCGGCGACGGCGCCGTCAAGCCGGACGTCACCGCGCCCGGCGTCGACATCACGGCCGCCTCGGCGAAGGGGAACGACATCGCCAAGGAGGTCGGCGAGAAGCCGGCCGGTTACATGTCCATCTCGGGCACGTCGATGGCGACCCCGCACGTCGCGGGCGCGGCCGCGCTCCTGAAGCAGCAGCACCCCGACTGGACCTTCGCGGAGCTGAAGGGCGCCCTCACCGGCTCCACCAAGGGCGGCGCGTACACGCCGTTCGAGCAGGGCACCGGGCGGATCCAGATCGACAAGGCCGTGAAGCAGACGGTGATCGCCGAGCCCGCCTCGGTGAGCTTCGGCGTCCAGCAGTGGCCGCACACCGACGACAAGCCGGTCACCGAGTCGCTGACCTACCGCAACCTCGGCACCACGGACGTCACCCTGAAGCTGACGTCCACCGCCACCGACCCCAAGGGCAAGGCGGCCCCGGCCGGCTTCTTCACCCTGGGCGCCACCACGGTGACGGTCCCCGCGGGCGGCACGGCCTCCGTCGACCTCACCGTCGACACCAGGCTCGGCGGCACCACCGACGGCGCCTACTCGGCCTACGTGGTCGCGACCGGGGGCGGCCAGACCGTCCGCACGGCCGCGGGCGTGGAGCGGGAGGCCGAGTCCTACGACGTGACGCTCAAGGTCCTCGGCCGCGACGGCAAGGCCACGGCCAACTACCTCGCGGACCTGACCGGCACCTCCGGCGCGGCCGCCGACGAGTGGTACCAGCCCTACGACGCCGACGGCACCGTCACCATCCGGGTCCCCAAGGGCAACTACGTCCTGGACTCCTCGGTGTACGCCGGCACCGACCCCGAGAAGTTCGTCGGCGCCGACTGGCTCTCCCAGCCGAAGCTGAGCGTCACCAAGAAGACGACGGTCACGCTGGACGCCCGCAAGGCCAAGCCGGTGAAGATCACCGTGCCGGACACGGCGGCCAAGCCGGAGCTCGTCTCGGCCGACTACACCGTGGAGACGAAGAACAGCTCCTACGGCTTCGGCTGGTGGCTGGAGTCGTTCAAGAACTTCCGTACCGCCCACCTCGGCCCGCAGATCACCGACGGCTCGCTGATCCAGCAGTGGGACACCCACTGGCGCAAGGGCAGCAAGGCGCAGTACAGCACCGTCGCCGGCGGCAAGGTCAAGCAGCTCGCCACCGGCCACACCCGCGCCTACAAGGCGGCCGAACTGGCCACGGTGAAGGTCGCCATGGGCGCCGCGGCGAGCGGCAAGAAGGGCGCGGTCAGCGCCATGGGCCTGCTGCCGGACAGCTACTCCGCCTCCGCGGTCGGCATCCCGCAGCCCCTGCCCGGCACCCGCACCCTGTACCTGTCCACCAAGGACGGGGTGGAGTGGGGTCTCGACTTCGAGCAGCAGGGCGGCGTCGACGCCGAGGGCTGGCCGATCGGCGAGGCCGGCTACACCCTCGGTGACGCCTTCACCTTCAAGGCCGGCAAGACGTACTCCAAGACCGTGAACACGGCCGTCTTCGGGCCGCGTGTCACCTCGGACTACGGCCTCTTCCGCGACGGCAACGACATCTACGGGTTCCTCCCGCTGTTCGCCGACGGCAAGGGCAACCCCGGCTCCTCGAAGTTCACCTCGGTCACCACCAGCCTGTACCGCAACGGCACCAAGGTCGGCTCCCACGACGACCCGCTGTTCGGTGAGGAGGCGTTCAAGGTGCCCTCCGCCGACGCCGCCTACCGGCTGACGACCTCGGTCAAGCGCAGTTCCAAGGTCGCCGCCGCGTCCACCCGCATCGACGCGAGCTGGACCTTCAACTCCAAGAAGGTCTCCGGCGTGAAGCAGCTGCCCGCCTCCACGGCCCGCTTCCAGGCGGTCACCGGGCTGGACAGCAAGGTCACGGCGGGCAAGAAGGTCACCTTCCCGGTCACCGTCGAGGGCGCGGCCAAGGGCAAGAACCTCAAGTCGCTGACGGTGTGGGTCTCCTACGACGCCGGGAAGACCTGGAAGAAGACCACGGTCACGAAGGGCAAGATCACCGTCAAGAACCCCGCGAAGAAGAAGGCGATCTCCTTCCGCGCCAAGATCACCGACAAGAAGGGCAACACGTCGACGATCTCGATCCACAACGCCTACTACGGCAAGTGAGCCGGCCGCCGGCCCCTTGCTGAGTACGCACGAGGGCCCGCCGGGAGCCATGCTCCCGGCGGGCCCTCGCCCGTCTCGTCCCTCAGTGGGGCAGGGTCGCCGGACTGCCGCCGTTGGCCTCGTAGCCCGCGACCGCCAGGGCCCGGTAGACCGCGAACTCCGCGGCGGGGTCGGGGGACAGGGTCCAGGGGAGCGCGCCGACATGGCCGTCGATGTGCGTCAGCTGGGTCATGGCCTCCGCCCAGCGCTCACCGCGGACCAGGAAGAAGACCAGCAGATGCCGGACGTGCGCGGCCATCGGGTCGTCGGGACGGGCCGCGTGCACCGCGTGCAGCGCGCCGTGGACCGCCTTCGTCACCACCTCGCTCCGGTAGAAACCGCTGACCAGGTTCACCTCCGGCAGGTGCTCGAACACCGCGAACAGCGGCATCGCGGCCAGCAGCGAACCCTGCGGGGCCCGCGCGGCCGCGGCTTCCGCGAACGAGTACGCCAGCTCCCGTGAGCCGTGCCACTTCTCGCACCAGTAGTGCAGGGCGGCCAGGTGCGCGCCCATGTGGGCCGGCGCACGGTCCAGGATCTTCAGCCAGACCTGCTCGAAGTCCTTCCGCTCGTAGGCCAGCCCGCGGGCCACCGAGAGCTCCACGATGTACGGGACGGGGTCACCGGGAGCCAGCAGCGCCGCCTCGCCGCACGCCGCCTTCGCCTCCTCCATGATGATCCGGAACTCGTCCGTCCCGGGCGTCGCCGTACGCCATGCCTGCTGCACCAGGAACTCGGCGTGCACCGCCGCGCCCCCCGCGTCCTTGGGCACCTCCGCCCGCCACACCCGCAGCCACTGCCCGCCCGGCGTCTCACCGGCCGCGCCGGGCCGCGTGGCGAGCTCCAGCGAGGCGGCGCCCGCGAAGGCCTGTACGCGCTGCCAGCGCAGCTCGCTCGTCGCGTCGGTGCCGGCCAGCAGCTGCTGGGCCCCGCGGTAGTCCTGGGTGCGCTGCACCAGGTCCAGGACGTCCAGCAGGTCCTGGTCGGGGCCGGGCATACGGACGTCCAGCTCCTCCTCGAGGGCGAAGCCGTAGCCGGCCGGGTCCGCCGCGTCGGGGTGGCCGGCCGGTACCTGCGTGATCCCGCCGCGCCCGCGCCTCAGGAACGGCAGCACCACAAAGCCGATCATGACCACCGCGAGCAGGACCAAGAGAATCTCCATGTCTCAAGCGAACCAGATCGCGTCGGCACTTGGCCAACGTGGTGCCGGGCCGGTGGGCGACTCGGCTGCCGTCATCGGGGGCGTGGGCGGACTACCCTCGGTGCACATGAGCGACAGGCACATCAGTCAGCACTTCGAGACGCTCGCGATTCACGCGGGCAACACGGCCGACCCCCTCACCGGCGCGGTCGTGCCGCCGATCTACCAGGTGTCCACGTACAAGCAGGACGGCGTCGGCGGTCTGCGCGGCGGCTACGAGTACAGCCGCAGCGCCAACCCGACCAGGACCGCGCTGGAGGAGAACCTCGCCGCCCTGGAGGGCGGCCGCCGCGGCCTCGCGTTCGCGTCCGGGCTGGCGGCCGAGGACTGCCTGCTGCGTACGCTGCTCAGCCCCGGCGACCACGTGGTGATCCCGAACGACGCGTACGGCGGCACGTTCCGCCTGTTCGCCAAGGTCGTCGCCCGCTGGGGCGTGGAGTGGTCGGTGGCCGACACCAGCGACCCGGCCGCCGTCCGGGCCGCGATCACCCCGAAGACCAAGGCGGTGTGGGTGGAGACCCCCTCCAACCCGCTGCTCGGCATCACCGACATCGCCGCCGTCGCCCAGGTCGCCCGGGACGCCGGCGCCCGCCTCGTCGTCGACAACACCTTCGCCACCCCGTACCTCCAGCAGCCGCTCGCGCTCGGCGCGGACGTCGTCGTGCACTCCCTGACCAAGTACATGGGCGGCCACTCGGACGTCGTCGGCGGCGCCCTGGTCACCGACGACGCGGAGCTCGGCGAGGAGCTGGCCTACCACCAGAACGCGATGGGCGCGGTCGCCGGGCCGTTCGACTCCTGGCTGGTGCTGCGCGGTACCAAGACGCTCTCCGTGCGCATGGACCGGCACAGTGAGAACGCCACCAGGGTCGCCGACATGCTCAGCCGGCACGCGCGCGTGACGAGCGTCCTCTACCCGGGGCTGCCCGAGCACCCCGGCCACGAGGTCGCCGCCAAGCAGATGCGGTCCTTCGGCGGCATGATCTCCTTCCGCGTGGAGGGCGGCGAGGAAGCGGCCGTCGAGGTCTGCAACCGGGCCAAGGTCTTCACGCTCGGCGAGTCCCTGGGCGGTGTCGAGTCGCTGATCGAGCACCCCGGACGCATGACGCACGCGTCCGTCGTGGGCTCCGCCCTCGAGGTCCCCGCCGACCTGGTCCGCCTCTCCGTCGGCATCGAGAACATCGACGACCTGCTCGAGGACCTCCAGCAGGCGCTCGCCCGTTAGGACGGGCCCCCGGGGCCGTCGGAACCCGTACGCACGGGGCGGAGCCGCGCCCGACGGCGGCTCCGCCCCGAAGGCGCGCGCCCGCGCCCGGCCGGGTACGGCTCGGAGGGCCGTACCCGGCCGGGCGCGGGGGAAAGTGGCGTACAGGCGTACCCGGCCTGGCTCAGGAGGCGGACTGCTCCTCCTGCCCCGGTGCGTCCGGTGCCGACATCCGCGCGGACAGGGCGCCGTTGAAGCGCGTGAGGAGCGCGCAGAACGCCTCACGCTCCTCCTGCTCCCAGTCCTGTGTCAGCTCGGCCATCAACTGGCGCCGTGAGGAACGGACTTCCTCCAGGCGTGAGTGCCCGCGCGGAGACAGCTGGAGCACCACCGCCCGGCCGTCCTCGGGGTGCGAGGTGCGTTTCACCAGACCGGTGTCGACCAGCGGGGCCACCTGACGGGTGACTGTCGACGAGTCGATGCCCATGCTCGCGGCGAGCGCCTTGACCCCCATCGGGCCTTCGTTGTCGAGGCGGTTGAGCAGCAGATAGGCGGCGCGGTCCATGAAGTTGCGCACCTGGCCGACGCCGCCGAGCCGGGTCTGTTCGGCGCGGCGGGCGAACAGTGCGACCTCGTGCTGCAGCGTGTCGAGGAGGCCGGTGTCACCGACGGTCGTCGTGTCCATCGACATGTCAGGTGTTGTGGGCATGGCCGGAGGCTCACTTCGTGAAGGGCTGCTAATTGGGGGACAGGGTACGCGGCTGGAGGGCGGGCCGTACCGGCGCTGCGCAAAGCCGGGTCCGCCCGCTGGTCACGGCGCACGCCCGCTGCCGTGAACTGCGATGCTGGAGTCATGAGCCACGGCACGGCTGACTCCTTGCGCACCGTCACCCTCGACGATGTGCGCGGTGCCCGGAAGATGCTCCAGGGTGTCGCGCGGGTGACCGCGATGGAGAGCAGCAGACACCTGTCCCGCACGGTGGGCACCCCGGTGCGCCTGAAGTGCGAGAACCTCCAGCGCACGGGTTCGTTCAAGCTGCGCGGCGCGTACGTCCGGATCGCCGGTCTGCTGCCGGAGCAGCGCGCCGCCGGTGTCGTCGCCGCGAGCGCCGGGAACCACGCGCAGGGCGTGGCGCTCGCGTCCTCGCTCCTCGGGGTGGGCTCGACGGTGTTCATGCCGAAGGGCGCCCCGCTGCCGAAGATCAGTGCCACCCGGGAGTACGGCGCCGAGGTGCGCCTGCACGGCCAGGTGGTCGACGAGGCACTGGCCGCGGCGGAGGAGTACGCGGCCGGGACGGGCGCCGTGCTCATCCATCCCTTCGACCACCCCGACATCATCGCGGGGCAGGGCACCGTGGGCCTGGAGATCCTGGAGCAGTGCCCGGAGGTGCGCACGATCGTCGTCGGTGTCGGCGGCGGCGGGCTGGCCGCCGGGATCGCGGTCGCGGTGAAGGCGCTGCGGCCGGACGTACGGATCATCGGGGTGCAGGCGGAGGGGGCGGCCGCGTATCCGCTCTCGCTGGCGGCCGGGTATCCGGTGTCGGTGCGCAACCCGGCGACGATGGCCGACGGCATCAAGGTGGGACGGCCCGGCGACGTGCCGTTCGGGATCGTCGGCGAGCTGGTGGACGAGGTCCGCACCGTCACCGAGGGCGAGCTGTCGGCCGCGCTGCTGCTGTGCCTGGAGCGGGCCAAGCTGGTCGTGGAGCCGGCCGGGGCGAGCCCGGTCGCGGCGCTGCTGAGCCGTCCCGACTCCTTCGAGGGGCCGGTCGTCGCGGTGCTGTCCGGCGGCAACGTCGACCCGGTGCTGATGGAGCGGGTGCTGCGGCACGGGATGGCGGCGCAGGGCCGCTACCTGGCCGTACGGCTGCGTCTGACGGACCGGCCGGGCGCCCTCGCGACGCTTCTCGGGGCATTGTCAGTGGCCGACGCTAATGTCCTCGACGTGAGCCACGTACGGACCGACCCCCGGCTCGGGCTCACGGAGGTGGAGGTCGAAGTGCACCTCGAGACGAAGGGCCCGGAGCACCGCGCCGAGGTCAACCAGATCCTGCACGACGCGGGCTACACGATCATCGACTGACCCCACGGTCACCCTTCGTCACTCGTTCGTGTCAATGCGTTGAGAGACGCGATACATCGCGTTATGGTGTGTGTCGCGGACCCCGCCCCGGTGCGGCGGGGTGCTCGGGCGCGACAAGGCAAGGCACAGCGCGCATTCCCAGGCTTCTCAGAAGAATCCCCGATGACGTGGAGACTCATATGCCAGGCGCCATCCATGCCGAAGGTCTGGTGAAGACCTTCGGCGACGTAAAGGCACTGGACGGCGTCGACCTCGATGTTCCCGAGGGCACCGTCCTGGGCCTGCTCGGGCCGAACGGCGCGGGCAAGACCACCTCCGTCCGCTGCCTGACCACCCTGCTGCGGCCCGACCGCGGAAAGGCGGTGGTCGCCGGTATCGACGTGCTCAAGCACCCTGACGCCGTGCGCCGCTCCATCGGCCTGTCCGGCCAGTTCGCGGCGGTCGACGAGTATCTGACCGGCCGCGAGAACCTGCAGATGGTCGGGCAGCTCTACCAGATGAGGGCCAAGGCGGCGAAGGCGCGCGCGGACGAACTGCTGGAGCAGTTCCACCTCGCGGACGCCGCCGACCGCACCGCGAAGACCTACTCCGGCGGTATGCGCCGACGGCTCGACCTCGCGGCGGCCCTCGTCGTCTCACCGCCCGTGATGTTCATGGACGAGCCGACCACCGGCCTCGACCCGCGCAACCGCCAGCAGTTGTGGGACGTGATCAAACAACTCGTCTCCGGCGGTACGACGCTGCTGCTGACCACCCAGTACCTGGAGGAGGCCGACCACCTCGCGCACGACATCGCGGTGGTCGACCAGGGCCGGGTCATCGCCCAGGGCACCTCCGACCAGCTCAAGGCCCGCACCGGCGGAGAGCGCGTCGAGGTCGTGGTGCACGAGCGGGAGCACATCCAGGCCGCCTCCGCCCTCCTGGACAGGTTCAGCCTGCGCGGCCCGGACCAGGGCGGCACCAAGGTCGAGGAACACATGCGCAAGATCACCACGCCGGTCTCCGGCGGCGCGAAGCTCCTGGCCGAGATCATCCGTGAACTCGACGTCCGCGGCATCGAGATCGACGACATCGGTCTGCGCCGCCCGACCCTCGACGACGTCTTCCTCTCCCTCACCGGCCACGTCGCGGAGGCCGAGGGGGAGGACGGCGAACGACCCGGCGCCGGACGGGGTGGCACCGGACAGGAAGACCCTCACGGGAAGGAGACCGTCAAGTGAGCGCCGTCACCGACGCCGTGCGGATCGCGGCACCCGGCAACCCCATCGGCCAGTCGATCAGGGACTCCCTGATCGTCGCCAAGCGCAACCTGATCCGGATGGCCCGGATCCCCGAAGTGGTCATCTTCGGGATCGTCCAGCCGATCATGTTCGTGGTGCTGTTCTCCTACGTGTTCGGCGGGTCCATGAACATCGGGGGCACCACGAGCCCGCAGGTCTACCGCGAGTTCCTGATGGCCGGCATCTTCGCCCAGACCGTCACCTTCGCCACCGCCGGAGCCGGTGCGGGCATCGCCGAGGACATGCACAAGGGGCTCATCGACCGCTTCCGCTCCCTGCCCATGGCCCGCGGCGCGGTGCTCACCGGCCGCACCCTCGCCGACCTGGTGCAGACGGCGCTCACCCTGCTGGTGCTCGCCGTGGTCGCCCTGCTGGTCGGCTGGCGCACCCACACCAGCGCCGGCGAGGTGCTCGCCGCCTTCGGGCTGCTGCTGCTCACCGGATACGCGTTCACCTGGATCGGCGCGGTCATCGGCCTGTCGGTCCGCACCCCGGAGGCGGCCACCTCCGGCGGCCTGGTGTGGCTCTTCCCGGTCACCTTCGTGTCGAACGCGTTCGTGGACACCGGCCAGATGACCCCCTGGCTGCGGCACATCGCGGAGTGGAACCCGTTCAGTGCCACCGTCCAGGCCTGCAGGGAGCTCTTCGGCAACCCCGGAGTCTCCACCTCGGACGCCTGGCCCATGCAGCACCCGGTGTGGGCCTCGCTGATCTGGTCGGTCCTGATCATCCTCGTCTTCAGGACGCTCGCCGTACGCAAGTACCGTTCGGCGACGGCATGACGAAGCCCCTGGCAGCCTCCCCGAGGGAGGGCCGCCGGGGGCCCGGTCGTGGTGGATTCGCGGGTGCGAAATCGCAGGAGGAGCCGGCCGGAGTCAGTCCTTGTACGGCTCGGCCTTGAGGATCTTCACCGAGGCCTTCTTGCCGTTCGGCAGCTCGTATTCCGCTTCTTCGCCGACCTGGTGGCCGTTCACTCCGGCACCCAGCGGGGACTGCGGTGAGTACGTTTCGATGTCCGAACTCGCGTATTCACGCGAGGCGAGGAGGAAGGTCAGTGTGTCGTCCTCGTCGCCGTCGAAGGCGATCGTGACGACCATGCCGGGCGCCACCGAACCGTCGGCCGCCAGCGCCTCACCGACCTTGGCGTTCTCGAGGAGCTGGGTGAGCTGCCGCACGCGGAGCTCCTGCTTGCCCTGCTCCTCCTTGGCCGCGTGGTACCCGCCGTTCTCCCGCAGGTCGCCCTCCTCGCGCGCGGCGGCGATCTTCGCGGAGATCTCCGTACGCGCGGGACCAGTAAGGTACTCAAGCTCGTCCTTGAGCTTGTTGTACGCCTCCTGGGTCAGCCAGGTGACGTTCTCGCTGGTCTGGGTCACTGGTGCTCCTCGTAGGTACGTGGGAATACAAAGCATC
The DNA here is from genome assembly GCF_044540975.1 of Streptomyces sp. NPDC085927. Classification (NCBI taxonomy): domain Bacteria; kingdom Bacillati; phylum Actinomycetota; class Actinomycetes; order Kitasatosporales; family Streptomycetaceae; genus Streptomyces; species Streptomyces sp. NPDC085927. Next base: position 512,919 of record NZ_JBITSN010000001.1, on the reverse strand, counting down.
GCCCTCCCTGAAGGATGTTCCTCCACGGATGGGCGAAACCACGAGCCTAACAATTCAGCGACGGAAGGGGGAGGACATAAGCCACCAGAATCATGTTTCCGCAGGTCGTCGGGGATGCAATTCCCGCAGGACCGGTCGGGTCGGACTCAGTCGGCGTGGCACCCGAGGAGTTCGGCCGAGGTGCCCGGAGAGGTCGTGCGGAGCGTGACGACCTTGTCGATGCGGGTGTCCTCGCCGCCGAAGCGGAAGTCGGCGCGGCCCACCTCGGCGCCGTCCGCGGCCTGGGACCGCACCGTGCAGTAGCCCTCGACCCCGGCGTCCTTGTGGACCTCCAGGCGCACCTTCACCGCGGTCTTCGAGGTGTCGAAACCGATCAGCTCGCCGCTGATCTCGTTCTTGACGACGTAGTGGTAGCCGAACCAGCCGAACAGGGCGAGCATGACCACGGCCAGGACCGCGCCGACGATCTTGAGGGTGCGGTCCGCGCGTTCGTCCGAAGAGCGGCCGTAACGGCCCTCGGGCGGTCGCGTGCTCGCCGTGCTCATGATCGTCTCCTCGGCAGGAACGGGACGGGTGCCCCCGGGGAGGCCCGGAACGGGGCTCCCGGAATTATTCATCCCCGGCTTCGGTCACTATAGAAGCCTTCCGTCCACCGCCCGCCCGCCACCCCACCGCGACGTCCCACGGGACGGCCGCCGGCGGGAGCGCGTGCCGGGTGCGCGGGGCGCCTACCGACTTGAGGAATGAGTCTTGACTGACCAGCTGCGACTGATGGCCGTGCACGCCCACCCCGACGACGAGTCGAGCAAGGGCGCGGCCACCATGGCGAAGTACGTGTCCGAGGGGGTGGACGTGCTGGTCGTGACCTGCACGGGCGGGGAGCGCGGCTCCATCCTCAACCCCAGACTGCAGGGTGATCCGTACGTCGAGGAGAACATCCACGAGGTGCGCAGGAAGGAGATGGACGAGGCCCGGGAGATCCTCGGGGTGAAGCAGGAATGGCTCGGCTTCGTCGACTCCGGTCTGCCCGAGGGCGACCCGCTGCCCCCGCTGCCCGAGGGCTGCTTCGCCCTGGAGGACGTGGACAAGGCGGCCGGGGAACTGGTGCGGAAGATCCGCGCGTTCCGTCCCCAGGTGATCACCACCTACGACGAGAACGGCGGCTACCCGCACCCCGACCACATCATGACCCACAAGATCACGATGGTGGCGTTCGAGGGCGCGACGGACGCCGGGAAGTACCCGGAGGACGAGTTCGGCCCGGCCTTCCAGCCGCTGAAGCTCTATTACAACCAGGGTTTCAACCGCCCCCGCACCGAGACGCTGCACCAGGCGCTGCTGGACCGGGGCCTGGAGTCGCCGTACGGGGACTGGCTCAAGCGCTGGTCGGAGTCCGGGCACAAGGAGCGCACGCTCACCACGCACATTCCGTGCGCGGACTTCTTCGAGATCCGTGACAAGGCCCTGATCGCGCACGCCACGCAGATCGACCCCGACGGGGGCTGGTTCCGGATCCCGATGGAGATCCAGAGGGAGGTCTGGCCCACCGAGGAGTACGAGCTGGCGAAGTCCCTCGTGGATACCTCCCTCCCCGAGGACGACCTCTTCGCGGGCATCCGCGACAATGCCTGATATGAGCGCAAGCGCAAACCTGGCAATGAGCCACCTGGTCACCCTCGCCGAGCTCGACGAGGACAAGGTCACCCCCGGTGTCCTCGGCTTCATCGTGTTCGCGGTGATGGCCCTGGCGGTCTGGGGCCTGATGAAGTCGATGAACCGGCACATGAACCGGGTGGACTTCGCCGAGCCCGGGGCCCGGGCGGCGGAATCCGAGAACGCCGGGCAGCCGGCCGCGGAGGCGGCAGGGAAGAAGAAGCAGGGCTGACCCGCGCAGCCTTTCGACGGCCCCGGAAGGCTGCGCGGCAGCACACCACGCGGCAGCACACGGCGGGGCGGTACACCACGCGGCAGCACACGGCGGGGCGGTACACCACGCGGCAGCAACTGCGGGGCGGTACACCACGCGGCAGCACACGGCGGGGCGGTACACCACGCGGCAGCAACTGCGGGGCGGTACACCACGCGGCAGCAACTGCGGGGTGGTGCACCGCAGGATGGCCCATGTCACAGGGTGGCCCGTGTCACAGCGGCGCCCGTCCGGTCGCGCGTGCCGGCCACGAGGTCCTGGGGCACGCCGGCGTCACCCCACCGGGCCGCCCCGCGTCTGCGACCCCATGGGCACCCCCATCACCTCGCGTGCGTGGCGGCTGGGGACCATGCCCAGGCGCCAGGCCTGCCAGCCCGCCTCCAGGCTCGCCCCCCGTTCCAGCAGCAGCTGGTAGGCGTCCACGTAGTCGCCCAGCTTCTCGTCGCGGGCGGCGTGTGCGGTCCGGCCGAGCTGGGCCAGCTCCTCCTGGGCCACCGCCGTACCGACCTCCGTACCGCCGGGGGCCGCGTACGGGAGCAGGGTGCAGCGCAGGAACCGGGCCCAGTCCTCGCCGCGCCGGTCCCCGTAGGACGCGAACAGTGCCGCCGCCTCGTCGCACAGGGCCAGCGCCTGCTGGGTGCGGGCGTTGCCCGCGTCGACGACCGCCAGCTCCAGGCAGGTCCACGCCTCGCCGTGGGCCACCCCGATGCGCTGGAAGTCCGCGCGGGCGTCGACCAGCAGCTGACGGGCGAAGCCGGAGTTGCGCAGCGAACCGGTCTGCGCGGCCCGCTGGTCGCGGGTGACGCGGGCCGAGTGGTGCCGGGCGCAGGCCAGCCCGTACACGTCCCGCATCCGGGAGAACATGGTGCGGGACCGCTCCAGTTCGCGCACCGCCCGGTCCAGGTCGCCGGTCTCCTCCAGTGCCTGGCCCAGGTAGTACAGCGTCCACGCCTCCCCGCGCGCGTCCTCGTTGTCCCGGTGCCGGGCGGCGGCCCGCCGCAGGTCCTCCACGGCCGGTGAGGCGTCCCCCTCGAGCAGCCGGGCGCGGGCCAGCTGGGTCAGCGCCCACGCCTCGCCGCGGGCGTCGCGGGTACGGCCGTACAGCTCGAGCGCGGTGCGCAGCTCCGTCTCCGCGCGGGGGACGTCGCCCATCCGCAGGTTCAGCTGTCCGAGCTGGAAGTGCGCCCACGCCTGGCCGTGCACGGACTCGCCCGCGCGGTGCAGCACCAGCGACTCGGTGAGCAGGTCCAGGGCCTCGGACAGCCGGGCCCGGTCGCGTTCCACCGCGGCCAGCGCGTGCATCGTCCACGCCCGGTCGGTGGCCAGCTGGGGTGCGGACTGCAGGTCCATCGCCTCCCGCAGCCGCGCCGAGGCCTCCGTCAGATTGCCCTGGTGGTGCAGCGTGATGCCCAGCGAGGTCAGGGCCCGCGCGGCCCCCGCGTCGTGATGCGCCTCCCGGTACAGGTCGACCACCGAGGTCAGGGTCGTCCGGGCCTTGTCCAGCTCGCCCAGCTGACGGGCCGCGATACCGGTGCGCCACTGCACCGAACGCACCAGCAGCCCTTCGTCCACGGCCTGCGCCAGCTCGCTGATCTCCCCGAGCCGGTACAGGTCGCCGCGCAGCAGGCAGTAGTCGCACAGGGCGCCGAGGAGGTTCAGCACCGCCCTCCGGTCGACGCCCTCCGCGTGCCGCAGTGCCGCCGTGATGAAGCTCGACTCGTCGTCCAGCCAGCGCAGTGCCTCGTCCAGCGACGTGAAGCCGTACGGGCCGAAGCGGTCCGAACGGGTCGACATGTTCCCGTCGACCAGCCGCAGCACCGAGTCGGCCAGCTCGGCGTAGTTCACGATCAGCCGTTCCTGCGCCGCCGCCCGCTCGGCCGGGTCCTCCTCGTCGAGGAGACGGGCCAGCGCGAAGGCGCGGACGAGGTCGTGCAGCCGGTAGCGGCCCTGCCGCACCGGGGTGATCAGACCGGCCCGGGACAGCGCCTCCAGATGCCGCCGCGCCTCGGCCTCGTCGGTGCCGAGCACCGCGGCCGCCGCGGCCGCGCCCAGCGAGACCCGGCCCGCCAGCGCCAGCCGCCGCAGCAGCCGCCGCAGCGTCTGAGGCTGGTCGGTGTAGCGCAGCCACAGGGCGCGCTCGACCGGGTCGACCGGGCCGTAGGCGCTCAGGTCCGAGGCCAGCGCGCGCGGCGAGCGCGTACCCAGCGAGGAACCGGCGATCCGCAGCGCCAGCGGCAGTCCGCCGCACAGCTCCCGGATCCGGTCGGCGGACTCGGCGTCGTAGGGCTCGGACGAGTCCTGCGCGGCGGCGGCCAGGAGCTCCTCCGAGCCCGCCGGGTCGAGCGCCTCCACCGGCAACTGGTGGACCCGGGCCGGCAGGTCGTCCGGCAGGCCGAGCGGTGCCCGGGAGGTCACCAGGACCAGGCTGTCGGAGCGCTCCGGCAGCAGGGTGCGGACCTGCTGCGGGTCCGCGGCGTCGTCGAGGACGACCGTCACCGGCATGCCCGTCACATGCTGGTGGTACAGCTCGCTCAGCCGTCTGACCTGCTGGTCGGGCGAGGACCGCTCACGGAACAGCAGCTGCTCGCGGGGCGCCCCCAGCCGGTTCAGCAGATGCAGCAGCGCGTCCCGGGTGGGCAGCGGCGCCTCGCCGGGGCTGTCGGCGCGCAGATCGACCACGCAGGCGCCGCGGAAGTAGTCCTTCAGGTCGTGCGTGGCGCGCACCGCGAGCGTGGTCCGGCCGCTGCCGGGCGCCCCGTGCAGCACCACCACCGTCGGCAGCGTCTGCGGGGTCGCCCGTGCGGCCTGCACCCACTGCCGGATCTGCGCCATCTCCCGCCGCCGCCCCGCGAACGTCCCCACCGGCTCGGGCAGTTGCCCGAACGACTGCTCGAGGACACTGCGCCCGCGGGCCGCCGCGCTCTTGTCGGCGCCGCGCAGCCGCGGTCCCGTCTGCTGGGGTCCGGTGGACGCGGTGAGCATCCGCTGCTGGTCCAGGAACGGGCGGATGCCGCGCACCTCCAGCGCCGTCAGCCACTGCAGTCGCAGCTGCTCCGGCCGGCCCGGCTGGCTCGCCGCGCCGGCCCGGTGGTGGGCGGCGGGCACATGCGCGCCCACGACCTTCACCACGGTCGCCGCCGCCCCGGCCACCCCGACGGCCACACCCGCGCCGAGCGCCGTCCCGGTCCCGGTGCCGAGGAAGAGGTCGGTGACCACGGCGGTCGCCCCGGCCACCCCGGCCACGAGCAACGGCGTCCCGGCGCCCTCACGGGCGTACCGCTGGCGGAAGGTGAGCTGCCCGGCCGCCGCGTCGTCCAGGGCACGGGTGTACGCCTCGTACTCCTCGGCCGCCGTCCGGGCCATCGCGTCCAGGGCGCCGCGTGCCCGGGACAGCAGCACCTTTCCGTCGGTGCGCCCGCCCGACCGGCGCACCTCTTCCTCCACAGCCCGTGCCAACAGCCGCTCGGCGTCCGCACGATGACTGTCCCGCATGTCACGCCCCCTCCGGCGGCCTCGGTCGCACCCGGTGTGCCCAGGTGTCCTCGGGTCCCTCCCGTCCCCTCCCCGAGAGCCCCTCCGGTTATGCGTGGGCCGGGTGTCCTGTACACGCCATATCTCGGGGAAGAGGGGGCGAGGCGCCGCCCGAGGAGACGCCAGGGCGGAGGCCCGGGCGGACATCCGGGTAACGGGCAGCGGCCGGGCGCATGGGCACAGTGGTGTCGTGCCGGTACTGGGGCAGGATGGACTCATGCCGAACCGACTGGCCCACGAGACGTCCCCCTACCTCCTTCAGCACGCCGACAACCCCGTCGACTGGTGGCCCTGGTCGGACGAGGCCTTCGCCGAGGCGCGCGAGCGGAACGTGCCCGTCCTGCTGAGCGTCGGGTACGCGAGCTGCCACTGGTGCCATGTGATGGCCCACGAGTCGTTCGAGGACCAGGCCACCGCCGACTATCTGAACGCGCACTTCGTGAACGTCAAGGTGGACCGCGAGGAGCGCCCCGACGTGGACGCCGTCTACATGGAGGCCGTGCAGGCGGCGACCGGGCAGGGCGGCTGGCCGATGACCGTGTTCCTCACCCCGGACGCCGAGCCGTTCTACTTCGGCACCTACTTCCCGCCCGAGCCCCGCCAGGGCATGCCGTCCTTCCGGCAGCTGCTCCAGGGCGTGCACCAGGCCTGGGACGAGCGCCGGGACGAGGTCGCCGAGGTCGCCGGGAAGATCGTGCGGGACCTGGCCGGACGGGAGATCTCCTACGGTGACGCGCAGCTGCCCGGCGACGCGCAGCAGTCGCAGGCACTGCTCGGCCTGACCAGGGAGTACGACCCGCAGCGCGGCGGATTCGGCGGGGCGCCGAAGTTCCCGCCGTCCATGGTGATCGAGTTCCTGCTCAGGCACCACGCCCGCACCGGCGCCGAGGGCGCCCTGCAGATGGCGCGGGACACCGCCGAGCGGATGGCCCGCGGCGGGATCTACGACCAGCTCGGCGGCGGCTTCGCCCGCTACTCCGTCGACCGGGACTGGGTGGTTCCGCACTTCGAGAAGATGCTCTACGACAACGCCCTGCTGTGCCGCGTCTACGCCCACCTCTGGCGGTCCACCGGGTCGGAGCTCGCGCGCCGGGTCGCACTGGAGACCGCCGACTTCATGGTCCGCGAACTGCGTACGCCGGAGGGCGGGTTCGCGTCCGCGCTCGACGCCGACAGCGAAGAGGTGGTGGTGCCCGAAGGGCGTCCCCAGAAGGGCGGTGGCGGGCGACGGGAGGGCGGGACGGGGCGGCACGTCGAGGGGGCGTACTACGTCTGGACGCCCGCGCAGGTGCGGGAGGTGCTCGGCGAGCAGGACGCCGAACTCGCCATGCGGTACTTCGGGATGACCGAGGAGGGCACCTTCGAGGAAGGCGCTTCCGTCCTCCAGCTGCCCCAGCAGGACGAGGTGTTCGACGCCGGCCGGATCGCCGGCCCCGGCGGGATCAAGGAGCGGCTGCTCGCGGCGCGCGGCGCCCGTCCCGCTCCCGGCCGGGACGACAAGGTCGTCGCCGCCTGGAACGGACTGGCCATCGCCGCGCTCGCCGAGACCGGTGCCTACTTCGACCGGCCGGACCTGACCGAGGCCGCCGTCGCCGCCGCCGACCTGCTGGTCCGGGTGCACCTCGACGACCACGCCCGGATCGCCCGGACCAGCAAGGACGGCCGTGTCGGCGCCAATGCCGGCGTCCTGGAGGACTACGCCGACGTCGCCGAGGGCTTCCTCGCGCTGGCCTCGGTGACGGGGGAAGGGGTGTGGCTGGAATTCGCCGGGCTGCTGCTCGGCCATGTGCTGGCCCGCTTCACCGACCCCGAGTCGGGCGCCCTGTACGACACGGCGTCCGACGCCGAGCGGCTCATCCGGCGCCCGCAGGACCCGACGGACAACGCCGTCCCGTCCGGCTGGACGGCCGCCGCGGGGGCGCTGCTGGGGTACGCGGCGCAGACCGGTTCCACGGCCCACCGCACCGCCGCGGAAAGGGCGTTGGGCGTGGTGAAGGCGCTCGGCCCGCGGGTGCCGCGGTTCGTCGGCTGGGGGCTCGCGGTCGCCGAGGCGGCGCTGGACGGCCCGCGGGAGGTCGCGGTGGTCGGCCCGGCACTCGACGACCCGGCCACCACGGCCCTGCACCGTACGGCACTTCTGGGCACCGCCCCGGGCACGGTGGTCGCCGTCGGGACGCCGGAGAGCGACGAGTTCCCACTGCTGGCCGACCGGCCCCTGGTGGGCGGTGAACCGGCCGCGTACGTCTGCCGCAACTTCACCTGTGACATGCCGACGACCGATCCCGATCGGTTGAGCGCGGCCCTGGGCGGCTGAGACGGCGGCCGGGCGCGACCCGCTGCGGCTGGACCGGAACCGCGACGGCGCCGCCTGCGGCAAGGGCGGCGTCCGGCGCGGCTGAGGACGGGCCGCACGAAGCCGGACGGCGAACCGCCGAACGGGCCGGGCCGCTCAGCTCCCCTGGGCGGCCCGGCCCAGCGCGCGTTCCACGATCGCCTCCAGCTGGTCGTGGTGCGCGCCCCGCCAGTAGGCGCGGCCGCAGTCGGCGCACTGCGCGAACACGTCGTACGAGCGGTGCGTGCCGCTCTTCAGCTGGTCGGCGACCTCGTCCTTGGTGGCGGCGCGGAGCAGCCCGTTGCAGGCGGTGCAGCGGGTCCAGGGGCGCAGCTCGGGCCGGAACCGGTCCAGGACGTACGGGAGCTGCTCGTCGGGCCCGGTGCTGTAGACGAACGCGCCGGCCCACAGTTCCCGGCGGCGCAGCAGCCCGCGGTCGCGACTGAGCATCACCCGCTTCTCGGACGCGGACCGGGCGGCCAGGGCGGGATCGCCGATGTCCGTCGACTCGTACGCCGTGTCCACGCCCAGCAGCCGCAGCCGGCGGGCCAGTGTGCCGAGGTGGACGTCGAGGAGGAAGCGGAGCGGGGCGCCGGGTACGCGCTGGGGGCGGGCGACGGGGCGGACGGTGACCGATTCGCCCGCGGCCGGGAGGTGCGAGGCGGGCACCTCGTGGCCGTCCACGAGCAGTGCGCCGACCTCGGTCAGCGGCACGCCGAGGGACTCGACGACGTGACCGAGGCTGGAGACGCCGTCGGCCGGGGCCGTCGTGGCGCCGGTGGTGCGTGCCCGGGGGACGAAGACGAGCAGTTCGGGGGCGAACTCGACGTGGATCTCGGGACCGTTCACCGGGCCAGGATGTCATGTGCGCGGCCCGTGACCCCGGGATTTCCGGGCGCTCCGGGCCGGTGGCCCGGGGCGCCCCTCGGCTATCCGTGCTGGGAGGCCACCAGGAAGATGCCCACGTAGTGGGCGATGAAGGCGGCCAGGGTCAAGGAGTGGAAGACCTCGTGGAAGCCGAACCAGCGCGGTGACGGATTGGGCTTCTGGAGGCCGTAGATCACCCCGCCCGCGCTGTAGAGCAACCCGCCCACGATCACCAGGACCAGGACGGCGATGCCGCCGGTGCGCATGAAGTCGGGGAGGTAGAAGACGGCGGCCCAGCCCATCGCGATGTAGCAGGGGGTGTAGAGCCAGCGCGGGGCGCCCACCCAGAACACCCGGAAGGCGATCCCGGCGAGGGCGGCCGCCCAGATGCCCCACAGCAGCCACTGGCCCTTGGCCTCCGGCAGGAGCAGCAGGGTGAGCGGCGTGTAGGTGCCGGCGATGATCAGGAAGATGTTGGCGTGATCGAGGCGGCGGAGCACTCCGTCCATGCGCGGGCTCCAGTCGCCCCGGTGGTACAGGGCACTCACGCCGAACAGCAGGCAGGCCGTCAGCGCGAAGACCGCGCAGGCGAAGCGGCCCCGGGGCGAGTCGGCGAGGGCGACGAGCACCAGTCCGGCGACCAGGGCGGCGGGGAACATGCCCAGGTGCAGCCAGCCGCGGAGCTTGGGCTTGACCGGATGGGGGAGGGAGAGCGGGACCGGGCCGCGGCCTTCGGCCGGCTGTCCTGTGGGTGCATCAGGCGCGTCGGGGGCGTCGGGGGCGAACGCTGTCATAGCCGCCATCGTACCTACGGAACCGTAAGTTACGGGTCGGTGCACCGGGATCGATCTTGCCGGAGTGGCCATCTTCTCACGTGACGTACTCGCCGGTACGCCCCATGGCGCATCCCGGGCCGGCGGAGAGGTCGCGCAGGGAAGCCGCACGCGGAAGCCGTCCGGGGAAGCCGCGGGCGGAAGCCGCCCGGGAAGCCGAGGGGGAGTCGCGGGCCGGGCGGTAAAGGAATGGTCGGGTGAACGCAACGTGCCCGTAAAGAAACCCAGCGTGCGCACCCGCCCTCCCAGGAAACCGTGGCCAGCGTCACTCTGCTCACATGTGAGACCCCCTGGACAGATGGGCACTCGCATCAGAGGATCAAATGAGTGCGGTCGGTACCGGATGAGCGCCCAAGACCCCACCGTGAAGCATCCGGGCCGCAGCCCCCACGGGGCCCTCCAGTCAAAGAACCCTCACTTAGGAGCAATCGTGGCGCGCGACATCGCGGCTCCCAGCGTCCCCACCGCCCACCAGGGACTCATCTCCTGGGTCAACGAGATCGCCGAGCTGACCCAGCCGGACCACGTGGTCTGGTGCGACGGTTCCGAGGCCGAGTACCAGCGGCTGAGCGAAGAACTGGTCGACAAGGGCACGTTCCGCAAACTCGACCCGATCAAGCGCCCCAACTCCTACTACGCGGCCTCCGACCCCAGTGACGTCGCCCGCGTGGAGGACCGCACCTTCATCTGCTCCGAGAAGGAGGAGGACGCCGGGCCCACCAACCACTGGAAGGCCCCCGGCGAGATGCGGGAGATCTTCACCGGTGAGAAGGGCGTCTTCCGCGGCTCCATGAAGGGCCGCACGATGTACGTCGTGCCCTTCTGCATGGGCCCCCTCGGCTCGCCGCTGTCCGCGATCGGCGTCGAGATCACCGACTCCGCGTACGTCGCCGTCTCCATGCGCACCATGACCCGCATGGGCCAGGACGTCCTGGACGAACTCGGCGACGACGGCTTCTTCGTCAAGGCCGTGCACTCCGTCGGCGCCCCCCTGGAGCCCGGCCGGAAGGACGTGCCCTGGCCCTGCAACCGGACCAAGTACATCTCGCACTTCCCCGAGGACCGCGAGATCTGGTCCTACGGCTCCGGCTACGGCGGCAACGCCCTGCTCGGCAAGAAGTGCTACGCCCTGCGCATCGCCTCCGTCATGGCCCGCGACGAGGGCTGGCTCGCCGAGCACATGCTGATCCTCAAGCTCACCCCGCCCCAGGGGGAGTCGAAGTACGTCGCCGCCGCCTTCCCGAGCGCCTGCGGCAAGACCAACCTCGCCATGCTGGAGCCCACGATCTCCGGCTGGACCGTCGAGACGATCGGTGACGACATCGCCTGGATGCGGTTCGGCGAGGACGGCCGCCTCCACGCGATCAACCCCGAGGCCGGCTTCTTCGGCGTCGCGCCCGGCACCGGTGAGCACACCAACGCCAACGCGATGAAGACCCTGTGGGGCAACTCCGTCTTCACCAACGTCGCCCTCACCGACGACGGCGACGTGTGGTGGGAGGGCATGACCGAGGAGACCCCGGCCCACCTGACCGACTGGAAGGGCAACGACTGGACGCCCGAGTCGGGCACCCCGGCCGCCCACCCCAACGCCCGCTTCACCACCCCCGCCGCCCAGTGCCCGATCATCGCGCCCGAGTGGGAGGACCCCAAGGGCGTGCCGATCTCCGCGATCCTCTTCGGCGGGCGCCGCGCCACCGCCGTCCCCCTGGTGACGGAGTCCTTCGACTGGAACCACGGCGTCTTCCTCGGGGCCAACGTGGCCTCCGAGAAGACCGCCGCCGCCGAGGGCAAGGTCGGCGAACTGCGCCGCGACCCGTTCGCCATGCTGCCGTTCTGCGGCTACAACATGGGCGACTACATGGGCCACTGGATCGACGTGGCGAAGGACAAGGACCAGTCCAAGCTGCCGAAGATCTACTACGTCAACTGGTTCCGCAAGAACGACGAGGGCACGTTCGTCTGGCCCGGCTTCGGCGAGAACAGCCGCGTCCTGAAGTGGATCGTGGAGCGCCTGGCGGGCAAGGCGGACGGCGTCGAGACCCCGATCGGCATCCTGCCGACCAAGGAGGCCCTCGACACGGACGGTCTCGACCTGGCCGACGCGGACCTGGACTTCCTGCTCAGCGTCGACAAGGAGGTGTGGCGCGAGGAGGCCGCCCTGGTCCCCGATCACCTCAACACCTTCGGCGACCACACGCCCACCGAGCTGTGGGACGAGTACCGCGCCCTGGTGCAGCGCCTGGGCTGATCACGCCCGCTTCCCCGGACAGGGGAACCAAGACGCCGCGGCCGGCTCCGATCGCGCCCTGACCAGCACCATCGTCACGGCCGGCCGCGGTGAACGCACCACCAGACCGGCGAGGCCCCGCACAACGGCGTGGGGGGCCCTGGGCCTGTCGTCACCCTCCCGTCCGCCCCGACGGGAACGGGCGGCGACGGGCCTTCGCCCTTTGCCGGGACCCTTGCCGGGACCGGTCAACGGCCCTCCGCCACGTCGCCCGGTCCTCCGGACACCGCGAGAGCGTCCGCTGCTGCTCCTCCTCGCCCACGCGCTCGACCACCTGCCGTGCCTCCTCGTGGGGCAGCTCGAGCAGGTGCTCGAGATGCCGCTCCGGAGGTTCCCGGCCCGGTGTGAGCCGCGCCCGCCGGAGGGTCCGTACGACCGAGTCGACGGCCTCGTCCCGTCACGGCGGAGACCGGGACGGCCTGTCGGTTCTCCCGCCGCGGCGCCGGCGCGCCGGGCGGAGTGATCCCTCGGCCCGGCTCGCCGCCGGCGGTGACCGCCTCGCACAGGACGGGCAGGGCGCGGGGGCCGGGGGCGGTGGCCTCCAGCCGCGTACGGCCGCCCTCGCGGGACACCCGGACGGTGACGGGGACGCCCTCACCGAGATGCCGGATCACGTGGGTGACGGGTTCGCCCGGGCGGAGCGGGCCGGTGGTCGTTCGGGAGGCGGCGGACGCAGGCCGGGGCCCGGGCAGGTCACCGTGCCCCGGTATTCCGCGTCAGGCGCCCGGAGTGAGACGGCCGGTGCGGACGGCCGCGACGACACCGCCGTCCACGAGCAGGTCATTGCCGGTGATGAAGGTGGCGCCGGGGCCGAGCAGGAAGGCGGCGGCCTCGGCGATGTCGTCGGGAGTGCCCAGACGGCCGGTTCCCGACGCGGAGACCATGGCGCGCATCGTCCGGCCGCTGTCCCCGTCGAGTTCCTGCTGCCCCATGGGAGTGGCGATCACGCCGGGGCTGATGGAATTGACCCGGGCCCCCCGTTCGCCCCATGAGGTGCTGGCGGCCTGGACGCGCAGCCGGTTGCCGTACTTGGCCGTCCCGTAGGTGCCCCGTCCCAGGACCTCCGGATCGGTGAAGGGCAGGTCCAGCAGATCGTCGGCGGGCGTGTGGGCGAGGGCCTGCTCCTGCTCTGCGCTCAGGGGGGCGGGCAGCATGTGACTGGCCATGCTGGAGATCACCAGGCCGGCTCCGCCGGGGGCGACGACCCGCCCGAACTCCTCCAGGACCAACGCCGTACCGAGCAGGTCCACCTTCAGGACAGCGGCGGCGGGGGCCTGGACGGGAGAGAGGCCCGCGGTGTGCACGACCTGGGTGACGGGGCCGAGCCGGGCCGCCGTGTCCGCGAGAGCGGCGACCGAAAGGCGTGAGGAGACGTCCACCGGCTGCGTGACGATGTCGTGTCCCTGCCCGCGCAGAAGACTCGCGACGGAGTCGAGGGTCTTCTCGTCGAAGTCTGCGAGCAGCACCTTGTTGCCGGTGCCCTGGCGGCGGGCGATGGCCTGCCCCATTCCGCCCACACCGATGACGACGACCACGTTCGTGCCCACGGATACCTCCCAATAACTTTACGATACGTTTCGTAACTGAAATATACCCTCGTAGGATGGCCGCCATGAATGAGGTGCGGCGGCCTGGACGGCCCCGGGACGCGGCCAGGGACGAGGCCATCCTCGACGCGGTGCGGGAGGTCCTCCTGCGCGACGGCTATGCCGGTCTGTCGATGGAGAAGGTCGCCGCCGCGGCCGGGGTCGGCAAACCCACGGTCTACCGGCGCTGGTCCTCGAAAGCCGCCCTCGTCGGGGATGCCGTGCTGCGCAGCTTTCTCGCTGCCGTGCCCGGCCTCCGCCCGTCCGGCGAGCGGAGCACCGGCGGCGCCGCCCAGCAGCTGACCGCCTGGTTCCGGGTCTACGCCGCATCGGCCGGAGACCCGCGCCACGCGGCCATGATCCTCGCTTTGATCGCTGCCGCCGCCGAGAGCCCGCACGACGCCGAAAGCCTCTACCGGCACCACACCCGCGCGCAGCACGAGGCCGTCGTGAGCTGCCTGGGCGCGGGAGTGGCGAGCGGCGAATTCCGCGCCGACGCCGACCTCGAAGCGGTTGCCGACGCTCTCATCGGTTCCGTTCTCTACCAGCTCCTCACGCGTACGAGCAGCGCTTCGCTCCACCGGACCGAGCGCCTGCTCGAGGTTCTGCTGGCCGGACTGCGGACCGCTGATCACTGATCACTGACTGAAGCGTGATGTCGTCGTGGTGGGCACGACGGGCCCCGGTGCCGGTACCGACCAGGACGTGTCCGCCCGGAGCCGGATGCTTGCGTGCCGCCGCGAGAGGGGGAGCGGGCCGCCGAAGGCATGGGCGGCCCCGACGCCGAGCATCAAGTCGAAAGGGTGCGCGGAGACGAAGTCGGCGGCTGCCCGGTGGTGCGGAGGGCCGGGCGTTCTTCGATTCCGGTCCTGCGGGAAAACGGCGACGGGGCACTCCGGGCGTGCTGCACGGAGTGCCCCGTCGGCTGCGGGTGGTGCGAGGCGCCCGGTCCGCGCGTCGCTGTGGGTGCACGCGGACCGGGGCCGTTGGTGGAGCCCCGGGGTGGGGCTCAGCGGGACGCGAGTTCGCGTGACTCGAGAGCCGCGGTGTGCGCGTCCATCCGCTCGGCGGCCAGAATCGCGGCCACCGTGTCGGCGCGGGACGCGGCGACGACCAGGGCGCGGCCCGCGAGGGCGTGCGCCTGCCGGTGCAGGGCGGTGACGCAGGGCGCGCTCCCGCTCGTGGTCGCCGACGCACGGGCCGGCCTGCGTCCTCCCCGCAGGCGGGTCACCTGCTCGGCGAGCCGCTCGGCCGCCGTGTCCAGATCGGCCGAGGGGGCCACGACGCGGAGCTCGTCGGTGACGGCGAGCAGGGCGGCGAGATGGCCCGCGAGCTGGATGTCCAGTTCCGCCTCGCGCGAGCGGCCGGGGAAGTCGTCAGGAGCGCCGGCCATCGTGCGGTGGACCGACTTGGTGCGGATCGGTTCGTACATGGATGGCCTCCAGAGTGCTATCAGGAAACCATCCTAGCTTAGAACTCGTCTAAAGTTGAGTCATTGACAGAACCGGACGGGATGGACACGCAGGGTCAGGGCTGGTGGTAGCCGTCCAGGAAGCGGGCGATCCGGCCCACCGCGTCCCGCAGGGCGTCGGCCGAGGGCAGGGTCACCACCCGGAAGTGGTCGGGTTCGGGCCAGTTGAAGCCCGTGCCGTGCACGACCATGATCTTCTCCCTGCGCAGCAGGTCGAGGACCATCTGCCGGTCGTCCTTGATCTTGAAGACGCTGGGGTCGAGACGCGGGAAGAGGTACAGCGCCCCCTTCGGCTTCACGCAGGTCACGCCCGGGATCTGGGTCAGCAGCTCGTACGCCGTGTCCCGCTGCTCGCGCAGCCGGCCGCCCGGCAGCACCAGATCGTTGATCGTCTGGCGTCCGCTGAGCGCGGCGACCACGCCGTGCTGGCCCGGCATGTTCGCGCACAGGCGCATGTTCGCCAGGATCGTCAGGCCCTCGATGTAGGAGTCGGCGTGCGCGCGGGGCCCGGAGATCGACATCCAGCCCACCCGGTATCCGGCCACCCGGTACGCCTTCGACATGCCGTTGAAGGTGAGGGTGAGCAGGTCGGGGGCGACGGCGGCGGTGGGGGTGTGCGTGGCGTCGTCGTAGAGGATCTTGTCGTAGATCTCGTCCGAGCAGACCAGCAGGTTGTGCCGGCGGGCGATGTCGGTCAGGCTCCTGACCATCGCCTCGTCGTAGACCGCGCCGGTCGGGTTGTTCGGGTTGATGATGACGATCGCCTTGGTGCGATCGGTGACCTTGCTTTCGATGTCGGCGAGGTCCGGCATCCAGTCGGACTGCTCGTCGCAGCGGTAGTGCACCGCCGTGCCGCCGGACAGGGCGACGGCCGCCGTCCACAGCGGATAGTCCGGCGACGGGACCAGCACCTCGTCCCCGTCGTCGAGCAGCGCCTGCATCGCCATCACGATCAGCTCGGAGACGCCGTTGCCGATGTAGACGTGCTCGACGTCGGTCTCGATGCCGAGGGTCTGGTTGTGCATCACGACCGCCCGGCGCGCGGCCAGCAGCCCCTTCGCGTCGCCGTAGCCGTGGGCCGACGACACGTTGCGGAGGACGTCCTCCAGGATCTCGGGCGGGCACTCGAACCCGAACGCGGCCGGGTTGCCGGTGTTGAGCTTGACGATGCGATGCCCGGCCGCCTCCAGCCGCATCGCCTCCTCGAGCACCGGGCCCCGGATTTCGTAACAGACGTTGGCGAGCTTGGTCGACTGGATCACCTGCATGCTCGGAGTTTACGGCCCGGTAATGCCGTTTGCGGCGTGTTATCCGCCACGCGAGGTGCTTCGGTTCGGGTGGTATGTCCGGCGGCTCGCCCCGGAAGCGGTCCCGGAAGCGGTCCTGGGGCGGCCCTGTGGGCGGTCCCGGGTGCCGCCGTTGAAGCTGCCGTGAAAGCCGCCTCCATCACCTCCGCACCGGGCCTCCCCGTCGCGGGCGCCTCTCCTGCCGTCGATGCCGGGAGGGTGGTCCGGGCGGCGGAACCTTCCGGCCGGAAGGCCGGAAACAGCGTCTTGTCCCCCTGTTGCGACGTGTTGACAATGTCCATGTCAATCGATCCTGTGGGTGACCGGAGGAATCCCGCCGCCCTTCACGGGATTCGTCGCAGGAGGGGACCCCCACATGAGAAAACCTCTCGTCGTCGCGCTCTGCGCCCTGGCCCTGGCCGGGGCGGGCGTGACCCCCGCGGCCGCCG
This sequence comes from Streptomyces sp. NPDC085927, assembly GCF_044540975.1. Classification (NCBI taxonomy): domain Bacteria; kingdom Bacillati; phylum Actinomycetota; class Actinomycetes; order Kitasatosporales; family Streptomycetaceae; genus Streptomyces; species Streptomyces sp. NPDC085927. The sequence goes on along the minus strand of NZ_JBITSN010000001.1, from coordinate 496,347 downwards.
CCGCGCCCACCCCCACGGGCGCGGACCCGGCCGCGGGCGCCGGCGTCGACCCGGGCTCGGGTCCGGGCTCGGGTTCGGGTCCGAGTCCGGGTCCGGGTTCGACCACGGTGCTCGACCTCGTCGACAGCGTCGCCGGCACCGCGGCGGACACCCTGTCCGGTCTCACCGGGCCGAAGGCCGCCGCGGTGAACTTCGCGGGCACCGTCTCGCTGAGCAACTGCTCGGGCTCCGTCGTCCGCCTGCCCCACTCGGCGGACGACGACCCCGCGCTGGTGCTCACCAACGGCCACTGCCTGGAGAGCGGCTTCCCCGCGGCCGGCCAGGTCCTCGTCGACCGCGCCTCCAGCCGCAGCTTCGGACTGCTGAACTCCTCCGGCTCCCGGGTCGCCACCCTGCGCGCCGACCGGCTCGTGTACGCGACCATGACCGACACGGACGCGGCGGTCTACCGGCTCGGCACCACCTACGCGCAGATCAGGAGCGCGTACGGCATCGACGCGCTCACCCTCTCCGCCACCCGCCCGGCGGCCGGGACCGCCATCAGCGTGGTCTCCGGCTACTGGAAGCGGATCTACAGCTGCTCCGTCGACGGATTCGCGCACCGGCTGAAGGAGGGGAACTGGACCTGGAAGGACTCGGTCCGTTACACCCCCGCCTGCGACACCATCGGCGGCACCTCCGGATCGCCGGTCGTCGACGACGCCACCGGCAAGGTGGTCGCCGTCAACAACACCGGCAACGAGGACGGCGAGCGCTGCACGGTCAACAACCCGTGCGAGGTCGACGCCAACGGCGTGGTCACGGTCCGCCGGGGCATCAACTACGCCCAGCAGACCTACCCGTTCACCGCGTGCTTCGGCGCGGACAGCGTGCTCGACCTCGCCGCGAGCGCCTGCACCCTGCCCAAGCCCTAGCCCAAGCCCAAGCCCAAGCCCCAGCCGAAGGGCCGGCCTGACCGGACACGAGCGGGACCGGACACGAGCGGGACCGGACACGAGCGGGACCGGACACGAGGCGGACCGGACGCGAGGCGGACCGGACGGGTGGTCAGCGGGGGGACCTGCGGACCGCCCGCCCCGCCAGGACGTCGGTGCGCCGCCCGTCCTCGATCACGAACCGCCCGTCGACCAGCACGTACGGGATGCCCGTCGGCAGTGCCCGGGGCTGCTCGAAGGTGGAGCCGGCGGCCACCGTCTCCGGATCGAAGAGGACCAGGTCCGCCCGGTAACCCTCGCGGACCAGCCCGCGGTCCGCGAGCCGCAGCCGGGCGGCCGGCCGGGACGTCAGATGCGCGACGCACTCCTCCAGCGTCAGCACGCCCAACTCCCGTACGTACCGGCCGAGATACTGCGGGAAGGTGCCGTACGCGCGCGGGTGCGGCTTGGCGCCCTGGAGGATGCCGTCCGAGCCGCCGGTGTGCACCCGGTGCCGCATGATCTCCCGCACGTTCTCCTCGTGGCCGACGTGCTGGAGGATCGAGGGGGCCAGCCTGTCCTTGAGCAGCAGCTCGCGGGCGAGGGCCCACGGGCTCCCGCCGCGCAGCGCGGCCGACTCCTGGACCGTGCGGCCCACGTACTCGCCCAGCGCGGGGTCGCCCACCCCGGAGATCTCGATGGTGTCCCACTCGATGGGCACGCCGTGGCAGCCGTCCGAGCCGGTGACCTCCAGGTGGTGCCGGATCCGTTCGGCCGTCGCGTCGTCCGCGAGCCGCCTGAGGACCTCCTCCGGTCCGCCCTCGCTCGCCCAGCTCGGCAGCACGGCGACCAGCGTGGTGCAGCCCGGCGTGTACGGGTACGTGTCGAGGCTGATGTCGGCGCCGTCGGCGAGTGCGTCGTCCAGCAGGGCCAGCAGCTCGGGCGCCCTGCCCTTGTTCACACCGAAGTTCATCGTCGCGTGCGCCAGGTGCAGCGGGCAGCCCGCCTCCCGGGTGAGCGTCACCATCTCCTCGTAGGCCTGGAGCGCACCCGCCCCGTAGGAGCGGTGGTGCGGGCAGTAGTAGCCGCCGTACCGGGCCACCACCCGGCACAGTTCGGTGAGTTCGGCGTCCCTGGCGTACATGCCGGGCGTGTACGTCAGTCCCGACGACATGCCGACCGCGCCCTGCTCCATGCCCTCCGCGACCAACTGCCGCATCCGGTCCAGCTCCGCGGGGGTGGCCTCCCGGTCCTCCCAGCCGACGACGAGCGCGCGGACCGTGCCCTGCGGGATCAGGTACGCGGCGTTGACCGCGATGCCCCGGTCGAGCCGGTCCAGGTACTCGCCCACCGACCGCCAGTCGAAGTCGATGTCGTCCCCGTCGCCGTTCCACCCGGCGATCGCGCGGCGGACCTCGCCGAGCGTGCGGTCGTCGACCGGCGCGTACGACAGGCCGTCCTGGCCCAGCACTTCGAGGGTGACGCCCTGCGCGACCTTGGCGCTGTGGTCGGGGTCGCGCAGCAGCGCCAGATCACTGTGGGCGTGCATGTCGATGAAGCCGGGGGAGAGGACCAGTCCCTCGGCGTCCAGTTCACGGCGGGCCTTCGGGCGCTGACAGCCCGCTGCCGCCGCCTCCTTCACGATCGAGACGATGCGGCCGCCGTCGACGACCACGTCCGCGCGGTACGCGCTGTCGCCGGAGCCGTCCACGACGTCGGCGTCCCGGATGACGAGTTCTTCCATGACATGCCTCCTAGAAGAACGTACGGATGTAGTCGACCACCGTGCCGTCCGCCTCCGCCAGGGGGATGAGTACCCACTTGTCGAAGGAGGTGCACGGGTGGGAGAGCCCGAGGCCCAGCCAGTCGCCGACCTCCAGGTCGGCCTCCGGGGCGGTACGCAGCCAGGCGTGCTGGTCGGACAGGGAGACGACCGAGATCCCGGCCGCCGGGCGCTCCGTGCCGCCTCGGCGGACCACCTGGGCGAACGGCAGGTCGAGGTCGTAGGCCGCGTCCCGCTTGCCCGCGTTGGCGAAGGCCTGCCCGGCGGACGGCCGGGACACGACCTGCGTCCACAGCCGGAACGCCGGCTCCAGCGCGCCTTCCTCCGGTACCCGGTTGAACGGGGTCAGTTCGCGGTAGTGCCCGTCGTCGTGCGAGACGTACGCGCCCGAGCGCAGCATCTTCAGCGCGGGCAGGGAGAGTTCGGGGATCTCCGCGAAGACGTCGGCGACCGCGTCGAACCAGGCGCTGCCGCCCGCGCTCACCACGATCTCGTCGAGGCCCGCGAACCGTCCCGCCTTGTCGAAGTCCACCGCCAGGGCCACCAGGCGCCGCAGCCACGCCCGCACCCGCTCCGGGTCGGCGTCCGGCACCTCGCCCTCGTACCCGGCGACCCCGACCAGCCGCAGACCGCGCGCGCCCGCCACCGCGTCGGCGACGGCGGCGCACTCCACCTCCGTCCGCACCCCGGTCCGGGCGCCCTCGCCCCCGGCGAGTTCGACCACGACGTCCACCGGGCGGGCGGACCCGGTGAGGGCCGCGTCCATCAGTTCGACACCGCGCACGGAGTCGACGTAGCAGACGAACCGGAAGCCGGGGTCGGCGTCCAGTTCGCCGGAGATCCACCGCAGGGCCGCCGGGTCCACCAGCTCGTTGGCGAGGAACACCCGCCGTACGCCGAACGCCCGCGCCACCCGCACCTGATGCGGCACCGCGAGCGTGATGCCCCAGGCGCCGTGCTCGATCTGGCGCCGGAAGAGCTGCGGGGCCATGGACGTCTTGCCGTGCGGGGCGAAGGCGAGGCCGTGGCGGGCCGCGTACGTCTCCATCAGCTTCAGGTTGTGCTCCAGGCGCTCGGCGGACAGTGCGAGCACCGGGGTGGTGAAACCGTCGGTGAACAGGTTCCGGCGCTGGGCGGCCAGCTCGCCGACGGTCAGCCCGTCGGCGTCCGGCGGGAGGCCCTTGAAACGGTGGTCGACGCGTTCCTCCGCGAGGAGCGTGTAGGCGTCGGAACCGGGGTCGAGGACCATCAGAGCCTCCCTGATCTGGTGTGTTGCGTTCTCTGCAACACCCATTGCGTATGTCGCTTACCGCTGTCTAACATCTCGGCCACACGGGGTCAATGGAAACGGGTCCCGGCGGCCGGCGAGGACAATGCGGTCAGACACCGACGATCCGTCCCCACCCGGCCCCGCGCCACCCGTCCCGCCCCCGCTCCGCACCACCGACACCGCCCCGCACCGCCCGACCCCGCCGCATCGAGGAGCCACTCCACCGTGACCGCCACCGGACCCCGCACCGCCCCCGACGTCGTGGAGACCGTCGATGTCGTCGCGCTGGGCGAGTCCATGGTGACGTTCCTGCCCTCCCGGCCGGGCCCCCTCGCCGACGTGCCCTCCTTCGAGCGGGCCATCGGCGGCGCGGAGTCCAACACCGCCTGCGTCCTCGCGGCGGCCGGCCACTCGGCGCGCTGGATCAGCGCGGTCGGCCGGGACGGCTTCGGCGACCACCTCCTGCGGGCGATCGGGGAGTACGGCGTCGACGTGTCGTCCGTCCGGCGCGACCCGCACCGCCCCACCGGCATCTACTTCCGCACCGCCGGCGACCGCGCCACCGACGCCCACGAGGTCGCCTACTACCGCACCGGTTCCGCGGCGTCCGCGATGACCACCGGCACCGTCGACCTGGCCGCCGCCCGCGCCGCCCGCGTCCTGCACCTGTCCGGCATCACCGCAGCCCTCTCCGGCGGCTGCCTGGACCTCGTACGGGAGCTGACCACCCGTCGCCCCGGCCGCCCGCTCGTCTCCTTCGACGTCAACCACCGGCCCGGACTGTGGCGCGCCGGCGACGCCCACGGCCCCGGGGTACTGCTGGAACTGGCCCGCGGCGCCGACCTCGTCCTCGTCGGCGACGACGAGGCGCGCGAGGCCTGGGGCCTGCGGGACGCCGCCGCCGTGCGCGAGGCGCTGCCCGAGCCGGAGATCCTGGTCGTCAAGCACGGCAGCCGCGGCGCCACGGCCTACGGCCCGCACGGCGCCCGGACGTTCGTCCCCTCCCTCGGCGTGGACGTCGTCGCCGCCGTCGGAGCCGGGGACGCCTTCGCCGCCGGATTCCTCTCCGCCACCCTGCGCGCCCTGCCCGTACGGGACCGGCTCCGGCACGGCCACCTCATGGCCGCCGCCGCCCTCACCGTCCCCGGCGACCTCGCCGCACCCCCCGCCCGCGACCTGGCCGACCGGCTGGCCGCCCTGGACGACACGGCGTGGGGGAGACTGCGTCTCGGCCCCGGCTGGACCGAGACCGCCACCGCCGGCACGCACACGGATGCGGGCGCGGACCGGGCCGAGGAGGAGGTACGTACCCCATGAGCCAGACCGTCGACCGCGCACTGAGCATCCTGCCGCTGCTCGCCGAAGGGCCCGCCGACCTCGGACAGGTCGCCGACCGGCTCGGCGTGCACAAGTCCACCGCCCTGCGGCTGCTGCGCACCCTGCACGAGCACGGACTCGTCTACCGCCAGTCCGACCAGCACTACCGGCTCGGCGCCCGCCTCTTCGCCCTCGCCCAGGAGGCGATGGAGAACCTCGACGTCCGCGAGATCGCCCACGCCCACCTCGTCCGCCTCAACGAGCAGTGCGGCCACACCGTGCACCTCGCCGTCCACGAGGAGAACGAGGTCCTCTACATCGACAAGGTGGAGAGCCGCTACCCGGTCCGCATGTACTCGCGGATCGGCAAGCCCGTCGCCATCACCGTCGCCGCCGTGGCCAAGCTGCTCCTCGCCGACCTGCCCGAACACGAGCGCCGCGCCCTAGCGGAGAAGCTCGACTACCCCCTGTACACGTCCCGTTCGACGCCCAACCCGGCCGCGTTCCTGCGCGAGCTGGAGAAGGTGCGCGAACAGGGCTGGGCCACCGACCTCGGCGGCCACGAGGAGTCCATCAACTGCGTCGCCGCGCCGATCCGCGGCGCCGACGGCCGGGTGGTCGCCGCGATGTCGGTCTCCGCGCCGAACGTCGTCGTCACCGCCGACGAACTCCTCACCCTGCTCCCGCTGGTCCGCCGCACCGCGGACGCGATCAGCGGCGAGTACTCCGGCCGGACCCCGGCAGAACTCCAGTGACTCCAGCGAAGGAACCGCCCCGCATGACCGAGAAAACCGAGAAGGCCGCCCTCACCCCGAGCACGCACACCACCCCGCCCGCGAAGTTCTCCCACGGCGTGCGCAAGGGCAACATCCTCCAGGTCGCCGGCCAGGTCGGGTTCCTCCCCGCCGAGGAGGGCAAGCCGCCCACGCCCGCCGGCCCCACCCTGCGCGAGCAGACCCTCCAGACCCTCGCCAACGTCAAGGCGATCCTCGAAGAGGGCGGCGCGACCTGGGACGACGTGATGATGATCCGCGTCTACCTCACCGACGTGGACCACTTCGCCGAGATGAACGGCCTCTACAACACCTACTTCGAGGAGCAGGGCCTCACCCAGCCGCCCGCCGCGCGCACGACCGTCTACGTCGGCCTGCCCGCGGGGCTCCTCATCGAGATCGACGCACTGGCCGTCCTGGGCTGACGCGCACTCACCCTCGCTCCTCACCTTTTCCGGTCACCACCCCGCACCCCGTATGCCACGGCACGGCGTCCGCCACCCCTGTGACGCCGTGCCGCGATCCCCCATGCCCGAAAGCTGTATGTGCTCAAGCAGAGGACCCCCGAATGTCCCACCCGTCCCTTTCGCTCGCCGCCGACGCCGCGGCCGAGACACCACCGCACACCGGAGGGCTGCTCCTCCTCATCGACGGCACCGCCGGTCTGCTGACCGTCGCCGCCATCGGTATCGCGCTGCTCCTCTTCCTGATCATCAAGGTGCGGCTCCAGCCGTTCGTCGCGCTGCTCGGCGTCTCCATAGCCGTCGGCCTGATGGCCGGCCTGTCGGTCACCGAACTCTTCGGCACGGTCCAGCGCTCGGACGCGGTGTCCACCATCGAGTCCGGCATGGGCGGCATCCTCGGCCACGTCGCGATCATCATCGGCCTCGGCACCATGCTCGGCGCGATCCTCGAGGTCAGCGGTGGCGCCGCGGTCCTGGCATCGCGGCTGCTCGGCCTGTTCGGCGAGAAGCGGGCCCCGCTCGCCATGGGCCTCACCGGCCTGATCTTCGGTATCCCGGTCTTCTTCGACGTCGGCATCTTCGTCCTCGCGCCGATCGTCTACGCCGCCGCCAAGCGCTCCGGCAAGTCGATCCTGCTCTACTGCCTGCCCCTGCTCGCCGGCCTGTCCGTCACCCACGCCTTCCTGCCCCCGCACCCCGGCCCGGTCGCCGCCGCCGGACTGCTCGACGTCGACCTCGGCTGGGTCATCCTCATGGGCGTCGTCACCGGCCTCCCGGCCGTCGTCGCCGCCTGGGTCTACTCCGCCTGGATCGGCAAGCGGATCTTCGTCGCCGTACCGCAGGACATGGTCGAGGCCGCCGAGGAGTCCCGCCAGGCCGTCCTCGACGAGCAGCGCGCCGCAGGCGTGGCGCCGCGCGAGACGCCCGTGCCGCTCGGCACCGTCCTCGGCATCATCGGTACGCCCCTCATCCTGATCCTCGCCTCGACGTTCTCCTCGATCGCCCTGGACGAGTCCACGCTGCGCTCGGTCGTCGAGTTCTTCGGCCACCCGTTCGTCGCGCTCACCATCGCCCTGTTCATGGCGTACTACCTGCTCGGCATCCGGCGCGGCTGGTCCCGCAAGTCCCTGGAGACCGTCTCGACGTCCTCGCTGAAGCCGGTCGGCAACATCCTGCTGGTCGTCGGCGCCGGCGGTGTCTTCGGCGCGGTCCTCAAGGGGAGCGGCGTCGCCCAGGCGCTGTCCGACACGTTCAACGACGTCGGCCTGCCGGTGATCGTCCTGTCGTACCTGATCTCCGTGGTGCTCCGGGTCGCGCAGGGCTCGGCGACGGTGGCGATCGTCACCACGGCGGGCATCGTCGCCCCGCTGCTGTCCGAGGGGGACCACTCCCAGGCGTTCGTGGCGCTGGTCATCATGGCCATCTCCGCGGGCTCCATCTTCGCCTCGCACGTCAACGACGGCGGGTTCTGGATGGTCGCCAAGTACTTCGGCATCAGCGAGCGGGACACGCTGAAGACCTGGACGGTGCTGGAGAGCGTCCTGTCGGTGGCGGGCTTCGTGGTCGCGGCGGCGCTCAGCCTGTTCGTCTGACGCCGTGTCCGCCCGGCCCCGTGTTCGTCCGGCCCGTGTTCGTCCGGCCCCGTGTGATCATCGTCCGATTCGTACGAACGGTGGGGCGCATGTAGGCGTCTGATAACGAAGTGAGGGGCTGGCTGTGCTCCACACAGGATCGTCGACCATACTCATCCGGTGTGGAGCAGCGCATAGGTTCGAGCAGCCAGCCCCAGCCCCTGGAAGGCGCCGGATTCGACCCGGCCTTCATCCCCGGGCTCACCGCACCCGTGTCCGGCACGTCCGACCGCAAGGCGGACGTGAAGGACGCGAAGGGCGAGGAGGAACCGCAGGACGCGGTGCCGGAGACGGACGCGGCCCCGGACACGGAACCGGGGGCGACGACCTCGCTGGAGAAGCCCGGGACTTCCGAGGCCTCGGAAACTTCTGCGGCCTCCGGGACCTCCAAGTCCTCCGGGACCTCCGAGACCTCCGAGGAGGAACCCGCCCCCGACGGCCCCGTCTTCGAGGCGTCCGACCGCCGGGCCGAGATCGTCGCCGATCACAGCGGTGTACGGCTCCGGCTGGACGACCAGGCGTGCGAGTTCCGCTGGGACGAGATCGGCGCGGTGGAGACGGAGACCGCCCGCTTCGGCAAGCGGTACACGGTCACCGTCCACACCACGGAACGCCGTTGGTACCCGATCGAGATCGAGGCCACGTCCCGCAGCCGCTTCGCCACGTGGGACACGGAACTGGACGCGGTCCTGGACACCTACTTCGACGACGGGGCAACCGAACCCGGGACGCCCGAGGCGGACGCCCCCGACAGGGACACCTCCGACACGGACTCACCCGACGCCGACTCGTCCGACACGGACGCCGACGCCGGGAAGCCCGAACCGGACGCCGACGTGGACTCGCCCGACGACACGGACAAGCCCACGTCGGACGCCGGCCCCGCGGCCTAGGCGCCACGGGTACTCCTCGCGACGGGTGGCGGCGCCGCTAACTGCAGTACTGCGCCGCCTTGCCGATGGAGCGGTACATGCAGTCCGCGTTCTCCAGGAGCTGCAGGACGGCGTCCCGGTTCCGGGACGTCTCCCGCTCGATGACCTCGTCGGGCGGGTAGAAACCGCCGCCCGACGAGGACCTCGGATACATCTCGTAGGTGTAGCCGAAGATCTTGTGCGTGCCCCACAGGTAGTCGTCGATCGAGCCGTCCGTGATGTACAGATCGCTGGACTGCTGGGCCGTGTAGCCGTTGCTCGCGGCCATCTTCTGGCCCACCGTGCGGAAGGCGGCGTAATCGTCGGCCGTCATCCCGGTCGTGGTGTCGGAGTAGGTGTAGCCGAACGGCCACAGCACCAGCTCGCTGTACGTGTGGAAGTCGATGCCCGCCTTGATCTGCTGCACCCCGCCCACGACCCGGCTGCGCACGAAGTCGGCGACGACCTTCACCTCGGGCGCGGACTCGGGAGCCGAACCCCGGTAGGTCTCGGAGGACGTGGAGCCGGAGGAGCCGTTGCAGCAGCCCCAGCGGTAGTTCCAGTTGCGGTTCAGGTCGGTTCCGACGTACGAAGAACCGGAGTTGGGCTGGCGGTTCTTGCGCCATGAACGGTAGGAGCCGGTGGCGATGTCGTACTCGCCGCCGTCCGGGTTGAGGTCCGGGACGATCCAGAGCTCCCGGTTGTTGACGATGTTGGTGATCCGCGAGTCGCTGCCGTATCCCGCGCCGAGTTCGCGCAGCAGGTACAGGGCCATCTCCACGGTCAGGTGCTCACGCGCGTGCTGGTGGTGGGTGAACAGGACCTCGGGTTCGTTCTCGTCCGCCGTCACGTTGTCGCTGATCTTGATGGCGACGATGTCCCGGCCCTGGTAGGACCGGCCGATCACCCGCTTGCTCATGATGCCCGGGTACGCCGACAGCCGCTGATCGATCTCGGCGTTCATCTCGGCGTAGTTGTGGTAGCGGGAGTCGGCCGAGGGGAAGTCGAACAGGCGCAGATCGTCGGCGGCGGACGAACGGTCGGGAGCGGAGCCCAACAGCGTGACCTCGTACCCATGTTGGCGCAGGGTGCGGATCTGTTCCGCGCGGCCGGAGACGACCACCGTCTCCTCGTCGGCCTCGTCCACGGTGACCCCGGCCCGCTGGATCGCCGTACGGGTCACGGGAGTCGTGTGCTGGTGGATCTCGTACTGGCGGATGTCTTCGGCCGAAGGTGCCGCCCGTTTCCCGCTGTCGGCGCCGGCCTCCGTGGCCGTCATCGACACGGGTGCGGCGAGGGCCAGGGCGAGGAGTGCTGCGAGCGCGGCGGAGTGTCTGCCGCGTAGGCGAAGTCGCATGAGTCTCCTTGTGGGAGGTGGAGGGTTGTTCGTGCGACGTACGAACTGCTGCGTGCGAACTGCTGGGTGTGCGTGCGTGCCTGCGTGTGTGCGGGCGGGCGTGGTGCGGTGCCGCCATGGTCGATGTATGACATGATCAGGTCAAGGAGGGGTGGCCGGCCGACCCTCGACCAGGTGTATCCGGTGAAGATCCCCGCACGCCCCCTTGTTCCGGCGGCACCCATCCGCTTTCTTGGCCCTCATGGCGGACACCACGGGAAACACCCAGGACACCGGAGCACCACCCCACGGCCCCGGCCCCCAGCCCCGCAAGTCCAGTTGGCGCCACATCGGCCCCGGCATCGTCGTCGCCGCGACCGGCGTGGGCGCCGGCGACCTGGTCGCCACCCTCATCGCCGGCAGCAGCTTCGGCTACACCCTCCTCTGGGCCGCGGTCATCGGATGCCTGGTGAAGATCTCCCTCGCCGAGGCGGCGGGCCGCTGGCACCTGGCCACCGGCCGTACCCTGTTCGACGGCTGGGCGAGCCTGGGCCGCTGGACGACGTACTTCTTCGGCTTCTACGTCGTCGTCTGGGGCTTTGTCTACGGAGCGGCGGCGATGTCGTCGAGCGCGTTACCCCTGCAGGCCCTCTTCCCGGACGTGATGGACCTCGAATGGTGGGGCATCGCCTGTGCCCTGGTGGGCCTCGCCTTCGTCTGGTTCAACAGGTACGCGGTCTTCGAGAAGGTCATGACGGTCCTGGTGGGCATCATGTTCGTGGTGACCGTCTACCTGGCGATCAGGGTGACCCCGAACCTCGGGGACGCCTTCGCCGGACTGCTCCCGGTCCTTCCCGATGCGGACGACTCGGTCCTCTACACCCTGGGCCTGATCGGCGGCGTCGGCGGCACGATCACGCTGGCCGCGTACGGCTACTGGGTCAACGCCAAGGGCTGGACCGACACGGGGTGGATGAAGGTGATGCGCCTCGACAACCGCGTCGCGTACATCACCACCGGCATCTTCGTCGTCGCGATGCTCTTCGTCGGCGCCGAACTCCTGCACTCGGCGGGGCTCGCGCTGGAGAAGGGCGACCAGGGCCTGGTGCAGCTGAGCGACATCCTGGAGGACAGGTACGGCGCCGCGACGGCGAAGTTCTTCCTGATCGGCTTCTTCGCCACGTCGTTCACGTCGCTGATCGGCGTGTGGCACGGGGTGAGCCTGATGTTCGCCGACTTCGTGACGCGCGGCCGGAAGAAGGCGAAGGCGTCGACGGGCGAGGCCATCGCGTCCGGCCGCCCGGAGAAGTCCTGGCCGTTCCGCGCCTACCTGCTGTGGCTGACCTTCCCGCCCATGATCCTCCTCTTCGAAGGTCAGCCCTTCCGTCTGATCATCATCTACGGCGTCCTGGGCGCCGCCTTCATGCCCTTCCTCGCCCTGACCCTGCTCTGGCTCCTCAACTCGGCCCGCACCCCCCGCGAATGGCGCAACGGGCTCCTCAGCAACAGCATGCTCGTCATCGCGGGCCTCCTCTTCCTGGTCCTGTGCGTCAAGCAGGTCTGGGACCAGCCCTGGTCGGAGTTCTTCTAGGGTCTTTCGTTTGGGTCGGGCCGGGTCAGGTCAGGTCGTCCCACCGGGGGCTGAGAGCGATCGTCCGGAGTTCCTCCATGCTCAGCGCGGGGACGTCACGTGTGGCGTCCTCGTGCTGGGCGCCGGTGTTGAAGGCGCTGATCACCACACGCCTGCCGTCGGCGCGCAGGGTGTCGACGGTCCACATGACGACACCGGCGGCGGCCTTCTCGCCCGGTCCCTGCCGGGTCGCGACCCGGGTTCCGTCGTCCAGCGTCTCGGCGGAGGCGTAGAGCGGGTCGTCGGTGCCCAGCATGCCGTGCTGGACGTTGATCTGGACGAAGCTCTTCCCCTCGCCGTCGTCGAGGACGAGATAGGCGTACTCCTCCTCCTGGCCGCCCTTCGACACCACCTCGAGACGGTCGGGGACGAGCCCGGCGAGTGTCTCCCGGACCGCCGGTCCGTCAGCGCTCGGCGGCGGTGCGCTCGATGCCGCGGGCGGCGGTGCGCTCGATGCCGCGGACGGCTTCCCGACCCTCTCCGGAATGGCGTCGACGGCGGCCCGCCACTGCGGAGCCGTGGCGATCTTCTTGAGCTGCGCGACGGACAGCGGGGGCGCGGGCCGGCTGACGGGCTCGTCCTTCTCGGCGGCCGAGTTCCACTCGCCCACGCTGACCTGCTGCCCCTGGGGGGTGACCAGTACAGCGTTCCACCACCTGGTGTCCACGCGCCGGTCCGGATACTCGTATCCCTTGAACAGCATGAGCTTCGACCCGTCCGCCAGGGTGCTGGTGGCACAACTCTCGTGCGGGGTGAACACCTGGTCCGGGCACCGGGTGGCCTCGCGGGCCTGGGAGCTTCCCGGCTCGATGCGGGAGAGACCGACGCCGACGGCTGCGGGTCCCTCGCCGTCGTCGTACACGACCTGGGCGAACGGCCCGCGGACCGAGTCGGTCCCGCGCCCCCGCTCCCCGCTGAACTCCCCGTCGGGGAGGAGCTCCTTCAGTGTGCGGATGAGTTCCTCACCGGAGACGGGCGCCGGAGTGCCCCGGGTGCCGGCGGCGACCCCGGCTCCCGAGGCCGCCGCCGTCCGCCCCTCCTCCCCGCCCCCGTTTCCGCCCGGCAGGAGCAGGGCCCCGCCCACCCCCACGAGCGCGATCCCGGCCGCACCCCCGAGAACGGCGGCCCGCCGCCGCATCCGCATCCGCCTCCCCCGGGTCCGCCCCCCGTCGGTGAGGGCGCCCCGGTCGGCCTCGAAGGCGCCGCCGGTGTCGTGCAGAGCGGCGGAGAGCCGCTCCTCGAAGGGGTCGCTGTGCTGGTCGACGGACATGACGAACCACCGCTTCCGTGAGGTGAACGAGGAGTGAGGAGGGGACGGCCTACGTCCGGTCAGGACCGGGCGTACTCACCGAGGTCCTCGCCGAGCAGTTCCCGCAGCCGGGCCAGGGCGCGCACACTGCGCGTCCGCACCGCCGCCGAACTGACGTGCATCGCGTCGGCGGTCTCCTGGACCGAGCGGTCCTCCCAGTACCGCAGGACGATCACCGCGCGGTCCTTGGCGGGCAGCCCGGCGAGGGCGTCGAGCAGGGTGAGCCGCAGGGACGGGTCCTCGTCGGCGCCCGGCCGCTCCGGGAACGCGGCGGTCGAGCGCTCGGTACTGCTGCGCCGCCGCCGGTGGGCGAGGAACGCGCGGGTGAGCATGGTCTGCGCGTACCCGGCGGGGTTGTCCACGCGGGAAACCCGCCCCCAGTGCACGTACACCCGCCCGAGGGTCTCCTGGACGAGGTCCTCGGCGAGGTGCGTGTCCCCGGCGGTGAGCAGACACGCGGACCGGTACAGAGGCCCGGCCCGCGCCACCGCGAAGTCCCCGTATCCGTCCTCCCGACCGTCCTGCCCCATACGTGCAATCCCCCTCGGCTCTCATCTCATTGATGCGCCGGACCCCGGGAAATGTTTCACTCCCACGTCACATCAGACGGTCGGCTTCGGCAGGTCCTCACACCAGGCCCCCGTTGGCCCGCAGGATCTGGCCGTTCACCCAGTGGCCCTCCGGGCCGGTGAGGAAGGCGACCACTTGGGCGATGTCCTCCGGGGTGCCGAGCCGTTCCAGCGCGGGGGCCTCGGCGAGCGCGGCGATCTGCTCAGGGGTCTTGCCGTCGAGGAACAGGTCGGTGGCGGTGGGGCCGGGGGCGACGGTGTTCACGGTGATGTCCCGTCCGCGCAGCTCGCGGGCGAGGATCAGCGTGATCGCCTCCACGGCGCCCTTGCTCGCCGTGTACGCGCCGTAGCCGGGGGGCCGGGTGCCGACCACGGAGGTCGAGAACCCCACGAACGAGCCGCCCGCCCGCAGCCGCCGCGCGGCCTGCTGGGCGACCACGAAGGTGCCGCGGATGTTGGTGCGGTGCAGGGCGTCGAGCACCGCCAGGTCGAGGTCGGCGATGGGGGAGAGCGCGAGCCGGCCGGCGGCGTTCACGACGACGTCCACACCGCCGAACTCGGCCTCCGCCCGGTCGAACAGCGCGGCGACCGCGTGCTCGTCCGCCACGTCCGCCCGCACGGGGACCGCCCGCCCGCCGGCCGCGGTGACCGCCCGCACCGTCTCCTCGGCGGCGGCCGTGTCACCGGCGTAGTTCACCACGACGGCCAGACCGTCCCGGGCGAGCTCCAGGGAGACCGCCCGGCCGATGCCGCGCGATCCACCGGTCACGACGGCGACGCGGGCGGGTGCCGGTACGGATGCTTCAGGATGTGTGGTCATGCCGTCCACGATGCGCATGGACGACCGGCGGAACCAGGGGACGACATCCCCTGGGTCACTGATCCGGCCGAGCGCAGAATGGGCGGTATGGGTTCTGTGAAGTACGCCGAACTGGGGGCCTTCCTCCGCTCACGGCGCGCCCGCATCCGTCCCGGGGACGTCGGGCTCCCCTCCGGGCCCCGGCGCCGGGTGCCGGGGCTGCGCCGGGACGAGGTCGCCCAGCTCGCCGGGGCATCGGTGGACTACTACAACGAGCTCGAACGCGGAGCCGGCTCCCAGCCCTCCGAGCAGATGATCGCCGCACTGGCGAGGGCGCTGCGCCTGACCGCCGACGAGCGCGACCACCTCTACCACCTCGCGGACCGCCCCGTGCCCGCCCGGGGCGGGGCCGCCGCACACGTCCACCCCGGCATGCTCGACCTGCTCGGCCGGCTGACGGCGACCCCCGCACAGGTGATCACCGATCTGCACGTCGTCCTCGTGCAGAACCCGCTCGCCGTGGCGCTGCTCGGGGACCAGTCCGGCCTGCGGGGGCACCGGGCCGGCTTCGTGTACCGCTGGTTCACCGAGCCCGCCGCCCGGGACCTCTACCCCGAGGCCGACCACGACCGCCAGTCCCGCTCCCTCGTCGCCGACCTGCGCGCGGCAGCCGCCAGGCGGGACGGGAAGGACACCGAGGCCGACTCGCTGATCGGCGCGCTGCTCGACGTGTCCCCCGAGTTCGCCGCACTGTGGGCCGACCACGACGTCGCGGTCCGGCGGGAGGACCGCAAACGCCTCCTCCACCCCGTCCTCGGCCCGCTCGAGGTCAACTGCCTGCACCTCTTCAGTGAGGACGGCCGGCAGCGGCTGCTCTGGTTCACCCCGGCCGTCGGCACCGACAGTGCGGACCTCTTCGACCTGCTCGCGGTCCTCGGCACCCAGGCCGTCGCCGGCCCGGCCGGTACCGGCTTCACAGGAGGTGGTCGGCCTTGCCCGCCTTGATGTCGAGGATCATTCGCCGCAGGGCGTCCCGGCTGTCGGTGAGGTGGTCGTCCTCGGCACCGGCTATGGCGATGTAGCCGTTGCCCTCCAGGTCGGTTCCGAGGCGGAAACAGCTGGCCCCCTCACCGCAGAAGGGGTCTTCCCAGGTGATGTCGTCCATGCTGTCTCCTCACAGGCTATCGACGATGTCCCGGATGAAGTCGCGGGAGGCCTGCGGCGACAGGGCGATGCGCTCCATCCAGTCCACGTGCGTACGGTACTTGGCCAACTGGGCTTCACCGCTGAGGAATTCCGGCCCATGAGTACTGTCAACCTGGACGGTGTCCAGCTGTGGGACCGGTCCCTCCAGGTACGTGAAGATCTGTCCGGACCCGGGAAACGTACCGGCGGTGAACGGCACGATCAGCAGTCGTACGGCAGGCCGCTCGGACATGGCGATCAGATGCTCGAGCTGTGCCCGTGCGCATTCCCGCCCGCCGAACTGCATCCGTACGGCCGCCTCATGTACGACAGCGACGTACTCGGGCGGATCGTCCCGATCCAGCACCTGCTGGCGTTCGATGCGGTACGCCAGCCGCAGTGCGGTCTCGTGCTCCGGCAGGAGTGGCAGGACGGCCCTGAAGAGTTCCAGGGCGTAGTCGCCGGTCTGCAGCAGGCCGGGGATGTGGGCGATATGTACAGTGCGCATCCGCGTCGCCCGGGCCTCGGACTCGGCGATGTCCAGCAGGCCGGCGGACAGCGATCCCCGGTAGCGCTCCCACCAGCCACGTCCGTTGGGCCGGGTCATGGCGACCAGCGCCTCGATGTAGGCCTCGTCCGAGCAGTCGCAGTTGTAGGCAAGGGTGCGAAGCCGCTCCGGGCTGATGGTGCGGATGCCCGTCTCGATGTTGGAGATCTTGGCCCGGTCGAGTCCGAGCAGCCCGGCGGCCTGGTCGGCTGTTATGCCTGCGGCGACCCGCATCCTGCGCAGTTCGTTCCCCAAGCGCCTCTGGCGTTCTGTGGGCGTCGTCCTCGGAGGCATGACCTTCCTTCCTCTGCGATGCGTCAGCAGTTTGCCGCCCTTCGGTGCCCACTCACCACGATTGGGTCATTTTCTTGAACTAGGTGGTAATTGAGTCATCCGTAACTCTACATTGAGTGACGAAGGAGCTACCGCCCGCAGTCGGGAGTGCATCGCGCGAGCCTGCCCGTGTGACGGAGCCACCGACCGCCGCCGCCGACCTTCACCGATCACGCCGACCGCCGATCACCGGCCACCGCCCACGGCAGGGCGCTGCCGTACCTCACCGAAGGAGTCACCGATGTCCGTGTCCCGCTGCCCCGTCGTACCCGCGCTCTCCCTCCCTCCCGCGGCCCCCGTCCCCGAAACCCTGGCCTACAGCTTCACGCTGCCCGCACAGCCGACCAGCCCCGCACTGGCGAGGGCGGCATCGCGGGAGATGCTGCGGGCGCACGGGCTGGCGGACCTGGTGGACCCCGCCCTGCAGGCGGTGAGTGAGCTGGTCGCGGTGGCCTGCCGGTTCACGGAGTCGGCGGACGTCTACCTCTCCCTCCGCTACCGTGCCGCCGCCCTCCGGGTGATCGCCTACGACAGCCACCCGCGCCACACCCACCCCAGGCTGGCCGCGGCCTGCGACACGCGCCGCCGCGCGGCACTCCGCTTCCTGGCCTGCGTCTGCCGCGCCTGCGACGGTTCCTGGGGTTTCGACGAGGCGCGCGAACCGGGCGGCGGCACCCGCATGTGGGCCACCCTGCCCGGCGAGGGCGCGAGGTCGTACGGCGACCCGCCCGCGCCCCGTACCCCCGCCGTCAAGACGGCAGCCCTTCAGGGAGGGCTGCCGAAAAGCGTGAGCACTTGGCAGCCGACTGTCACGTAAGCGCTCAAACGAGCGGCGTCCGGACACTTGCCGCCGAAGTGCTCACGCCTTCGGAAGAGGGTGCGGGGCTCCCGGGCGCCACCGCCGGCCGCGGTGCGGCACCCCCGGAGCGGGGCGACAGGAGAGCCGGTTACGGCAGGGCGTGGACGTGCGGCCCCACCGCGTTGGACCAGGCGTTGCCGGAGGTGGCGTCCCAGTTGGTGGACCAGGTCATGGCGCCGCGCAGGCTCGGGTAGGTCTTCGACGGTTTGAAGGTGCCGCAGTTGGTGCCCCTGGTCAGGCAGTCCAGGGCGTTGTTCACCACCGTCGGCGAGACGTAACCGCTGCCCGCGCCGCGGGTGGAGGCCGGGAGACCGAGGCCCACCTGGGACGGGTCGAGGCCGCCCTCCAGCTGGATGCAGGCCAGCGCGGTCAGGAAGTCCACCGAGCCCTGGCTGTAGACCTTGCCGTCGCAGCCCAGCATCGAACCGCTGTTGTAGTACTGCATGTTGACGACCGTGAGGATGTCCTTCACGTTCAGCGCGGTCCGGAAGTAGGAGTTGGACGTGGACTGCATGTCGATGGTCTGCGGAGCCATCGTCAGGATCATGTCCGGGCCGGCCTTCGCGGACAGCGACCGCAGCGCCTGCGTCATGTAGGTCGCGTTGAGGCCGTTCTCCAGGTCGATGTCGACGCCGTCGAAGCCGTACTCCTGCATCACGGCGTACACCGAGTTCGCGAAGTTCGCCGCGGAGGCGGTGTCGTTCACCGAGACGGTGCCCTTCTCGCCGCCCACCGAGATGATGACCTTCTTCCCGGCCGCCTGCTTCGCCCGTACGTCCGCCTTGAACTGAGCGACGGTGTAACCGTTCAGGCCCGCCGAATCCAGGTTGAAGGTGACCGCGCCCGGCGTGCCCGTCGCGTCCGCGAAGGCGACCGCGATGATGTCGTACTGCGCGGGCACGTCCGAAATGCGCTGCACCGCCGCGCCGTTGTTGAAGTTCTGCCAGTAGCCGGTCACCGCGTGCCGGGGCAGGTCGCCGCCGCCACCGCCGTTGCCCTCCGTCGTCCGGGCCGTCACCGCCGTCGACTTCGGTGATTCGCCCGCCGCGTTGGTCGCCGCCACCTGGAAGGAGTACGAGGTGGCGGCGGCGAGACCGGTCACCGTCGCGGACGTGCCCGTCACCGCCGTGACCTTCGTACCGTTGCGGTAGATGGAGTAACCCGTCGCCCCCGATACGGGGTTCCACCTCAACGACGCCGTCGACGACGTCGTCCCCGAGACGCTGAGGCCTCCCGGCGTGCCCGGAACGGTCGGATCCGGGTCACTGCCTCCGCCCCCGTCGGGGCCGAAGACCGACAGGTCGTCCGTGTAGTAGGGCTGCTGCCCGTACCAGCCGTGGGTGTAGACCGTGACGGACGTGGTCGCGGAGCCGGTGCGGAAGCTCGTCGTCAGTTGCTTCCAGGTGCTGGAGTCCGGGGTCCAGGTGGAGACGTCCGTCGTGCCGGTGCCGGTCACGCCCAGGTAGGCGTAGCCGCCCTGCACCCAGGTGCTCAGCGAGTACGTGGAGTCGGGCCGCACGGCGACGGTCTGCGTGCAGCGGGCGTTGTCCTGGCCGGCCGGGGTGGCCTTGAGCGCGGACGTGCCGCCGTGCACGGGGGACGAGACGGTCGTCCCGCTGTTCGCCGAACAGGTCCAGTTGCTCAGACCCGACTCGAAACCGGCGTTCCTGACGTTGTTCACGTCCGCCGCGGACGCCTGGCCCGCGCCCGCGAGGGGGAGGGTGAGAGCGAGGGCGGAGACGAGGGCGCCCGCCCAGAGGCGGCCCTTGCCGACGGCCGGGTTTCCACCTCGGCCTCTGCCTGTGTCTCTGTCTCTGGTTTCGGTCATGGCTGGTGCGCGGTCCACTGAAGCCTCCGGTGGGGGAAGGGGCGGGATACGGGGGTACAGAGGTATGGGGGGAGAGAGCGGGAGGGGAGAGCCATGGGGACGACGGGCGTCGCCACTGAACCAACAAGGTGGTCCAGACCAATAAGGTTGTCAATGGGTCCAGACCAATTTCGGGGGAGTCGGGTCGCTCCCGGTCGCTCGGCGTTCCGGCCGCCGGCCACCTCCACGCCGGGGTTCCGGCGTCAAGGCAGTGCGCGGGATCTCCACCCCGCGAGCCGTATCGAGACCGGCAAGATGCTCAACGTGCCCCGTTTTGGCGTAACTTGTGCAACGCCAGTTGCTTACGAGCTACACAAACGCTGTTCTCCAGCCATAAAGCCGTGGTTACAGTGCTCGCATAGTCACGCAGCGAAGTCATCAGGGTGCACCGGAGTGACTCCCGGTGGGCCGAGGGGCATGGGGAGAACGGGGAGCCGCGCGTGCCAACTGCCATTGCCGTGACCAGTGCCGACCTGGCGCTGCCACCGCAGGACGAACGGACCCTGCCCGCCGTGGTGCTGCGGGACATCGCCACCCTGCCGCTCGAACAGGCCCTGAGCGAACTCCAGGCGCTCATCGAGCAGCACGGGCACGTCATCGTGGTCTGCTCCAAGGTGACACCCGTCGCCGTCCTACGGAGGCTGCACACCCTGCGCTCCCTGCTGGAGACCGACCGGGTCGCCCTCTTCACCCCCGATCTGCCCCCGCTCGGACTCGCCGTACTGGCCCGCCAGTTGCGGCAGCTGGGCTCCTGCGACCTCAGCCCCGGCGTGCTCGCCTCGGCCGGCCGGCTACTGGTCCACTACATCCACTCCGGTGCCGTGCTCGGTTCCGTCGCCCGCCTCGACCGGATCCCGGTGAACCTGAAGCAGCACGCCAAGTCCTGGATGCCCGGCAGCCAGTTCGCCGTCCTCGCCCACCCGCAGCCGCAACTCGTCCGCCTCGGCCCCGAAGCAGCTCTGAACGGACCGGAGTTCGGCACTTGGATGCTCGTCGCCAAGGGGCAGCTCCAGTCCGACTGGGTCACCGGCACCCTGGCGCCGTCCTGGAAGGTGCAGGGGCTGCGCGAGGCGCCGCTTCCCGCCGAGTCCCCGAGCTGGTGGGGGACCGGCAAGGTCATCGAGTTCTGCAGCTACCTGCCCGACCTCTCCGTCCTCTACCAGCTGGTCACGAGCGTGCGGCGCGGCATCTGTCACTGGTGCGGCATCGACGTCATCGGCGACCGGTGCGTGTTCTGTTCGGCCACGCCACCGTCCGTACCCGCCCACGACCACAGCAACGGCGACAGAAGCAGCAGCGACAGCAACAGCAACAGGAGCGCCAGTAGAGCCCTCGTCCGGCGTACCTGACCCGGACGGCCGGACGGCCGGGGCGGCGCCCTCGCCGACGCACCGTCCCGGCCGTCCCGCTCGACCGTCCCGCTCGATCCGCTCGGCCCACATCCCCCAATGAGGTTGCACGGTCTATGAACTCCCGTCAGCGCCGCGGCGTGATACTCCTGCTCCTGTCGATCCTGTGCGCCCTCGCCGCGTTCGCCGGCGTGCTCTCCGTCATCGACGACGTGGAGTCCAAGGTCGGCCCCGAGGTCAGTGCGTACCGGCTGAAATCGGATGTGGCACCGTACACGCCCCTCAGTACGGACCAGTTCGAGAAGATCGAGATGCCCGAGCGCTGGCTGTCGGAGAACGCGGTCACCGACCTCGGCGACATCCGGGGCAAGATCGCCGTCACCACGCTGCGCGAGGGCTCCCTGCTGCAGAACGACATGATCGTGAACCAGCCCGCCCTGCAACCGGGGCAGCAGGAGGTCGCCATCATGATCGACGCGGCCACCGGCGTCGCCGGAAAGATCACGCCGGGCTCGTCGGTCAACGTCTACGCCACGTTCGAAGGGGAACGCGAAGGCGCCCCCGCCCAGTCCAAGATCATCGTGACCAACGCCAAGGTCCTCGACGTCGGCCGGCTCACCGCCCTCGAACCCGACGAGAACGACCGCGGCCGGCAGCCCACGGACGCCGTCCCCATCACCTTCGCGCTGTCCACCATCGACGCCCAGCGCATCACCTACGCCGAGTCCTTCGCCCAGCGGGTCAGGCTCGCGCTCGTCGCCCCCGGCGGCGACACCACGGTCCCCGAGCAGGACCGTACGTACGAACTCGCGAAGGACAAGTGAGAGGCCCGCATGCCCACGAGGATCCTCCCGGCAGTCGGTGACGCGGACGCCGTCCGGTCCATCACCACGCTGCTCAGTCAGCTCCCGGACGCCGAGCCGATGGCCCCGGTGGTCGACTCCACCCAGCTCGTCGACACCCTCGCGCGCCTGGCCGCCGAGTCGATCGACGAGCTGCCCGAGGTCGTGGTCGTGCACGAGCGGATCGGCCCGGTCCCCGCGCTGGAACTGATCCGCGAGGTGGCCCTGCGCTTCCCCGCCGTCGGTGTCGTCCTCGTCACCTCCGACGCCAGCCCCGGCCTGTTCCAGGCCGCCATGGACTACGGAGCCCGCGGCCTGGCCGCCCTGCCGCTCAGCTACGAGGAACTCGCCAGCCGCGTCCATGCCGTCGCCCAGTGGTCGTCCGGCGTACGCCGCCATCTCGGCGCCGGCAGCGACGTGTTCACCGGCGTCGGCGGCACGGTCGTCACCGTCAGCGGGGCCAAGGGCGGCGTGGGCGCCACCCTGACCGCCATCCACCTCGCCCTCGCCGCCCAGGCATCCGGCCGCAGTACCGCCCTGGTCGACATGGACCTCCAGACCGGGGACGTCGCCTCCTTCCTGGACGTCCAGTTCCGGCGGTCCGTCGTGGACCTCGCCACGATCACCGACATCTCCCCGCGTGTCCTGGCCGACGCCGTCTTCCGCCACGACACCGGCCTCACCCTGCTCCTCGCCCCCGCCGAGGGCGAACGCGGCGAGGACGTCACCGACCGGGCCGCCCGCCACATCGTCGGCGCCCTGCGCTCCCGGTACGAGGTCGTGGTCGTCGACACCGGCGCCCAGCTCGTCGGGGCCGGCGCGGCCGCCGTCGAGACCGCCGACACCGCGCTCCTGGTCACCACCCCGGACGTGGTCTCCGTCCGGGGCGCCAAACGGACGGTACGGATGTGGGACCGGCTCCAGATCCGCAAGGCGGAGGAGACCACGGTCGTCGTCAACCGCCACACCCGGGGCGCGGAGATCCAGCCACCGCTCATCCAGAAGATCGCCGGTACCGCGGTCGCGGCCACCGTGATCCCGGCCAACTTCAAGGAACTCCAGCAGGTCGTGGACGCGGGCCGGGTCCACGAACTGGAGAACAAGAGCGCGGTGAAGCAGGCCCTGTGGACCCTGGCCGGAGAACTCGGCCTGGTCAGGCCCACCGAGGGTGCCCACAAGTCCGGCCGGCTGCGGGGAGACCGGCTGCGCGGCGACCGCGGAGCGGTGAGCATCCGGCGACGCAAGGACGGAGGGGGATGAGGTGAGGGGGGAAGAGGCGCACGCCCGCTCGGGCCGGGACCTCGACCTGAGCCGGGGTCAGGGCCGTGACCGGAGCCAGGGCCGTGACCGGGGCCAGGTCACCATCGAGTTCCTCGGCATGATCCCGACGATCCTCGTGACGCTCGTGGTGCTGTGGCAACTCGTGCTGCTGGGATACACGTTCACCCTCGCGGGGAATGCTGCGGACGAGGCGGTACGGGCGGCCACCGCCGCGGACCCGGGCGCGCGCGACGGCGCCTGCCAGGCGGCGGGGCTGGACAAACTGCCCGGTGCCTGGGAGGGAGCGGCGACGGTGAACTGCGGGACCGGGGGCGGCTTCGTCACCGCCGACGTGACCCTGCGCGTCCCTGTCCTCTTCCCCGGCACCGCCGACTTCCCCTTCGAGGTGAAGGGCCACGCGGGCGCGGTGGAGGAGGAGGTGGGGGACTGACATGGCGTACGACGACAGGCGGGGCGGGCTCCGGCGGGGCCGGGGCTCCCGGTGGCACCGGGACCGCGGGCAGGTGGCGATCGAGTATCTGGGCTTTCTGCCGATTCTCATCATCGTCGCCATGGCCGCCGTACAGCTGGGCCTGATCGCGTACACCGCCCAGCAGGCCGGCACCGCGGCCCGTGCGGGGGCCCGCAGCGCCTCGCTCGACGAGGCGGCTGGGCCGGCCTGCACCGTCGCGGTCAGCGACTGGCTGGCCGGCCGTACCAGCTGCGGGGCGTCCGGGGGCGGCGACGAGGTCACCGTCACGGCCACGATCGACATCCCGTCGATCGTGCCGGGCTGGGAATTCGCCCCGGTCCGGAAGACCGCCACCATGCCCGTCGACCACTGACCACCCGCCACTCGCCATCCGCCATCCACCACCCGCCGGAAACCGACCACAGCAGTAGGAACCACGAACCAGGAACGAGGAGCACCGGACTCATGAGTCTGCGGGCACGTATCAACTCCCCCGAGGAGAAGGGCAGCCGGGGCGAGGACGGCCATCTGGTCGCCTCCTACCGCGCCAAGCTCCTCGAGGAGATCGACCTCGCGGAGATGAGTTCGCTGGCCGCCGCCGAGCGCCGGGCGAGACTGGAGCGGGTGCTCGGGCACATCATCAGCCGCGAGGGCCCGGTCCTGTCGACCGTGGAGCGCTCGCAGCTGATCCGCAGGGTCGTCGACGAGGCACTCGGCCTCGGCATCCTGGAACCGCTCCTCGAGGACCCCTCCATCACGGAGATCATGGTCAACGGCCCCGACGCGATCTTCGTGGAGCGCGGCGGACGGGTCGAGCAGCTGCCGATGCGCTTCGCCTCCCACGACCAGCTGATGCAGACCATCGAGCGCATCGTCTCGACGGTCAACCGCCGTGTGGACGAGTCGAACCCGATGGTGGACGCGCGCCTGCCGTCCGGCGAGCGCGTCAACGTCATCATCCCGCCGCTGTCCCTGACCGGCGCCACCCTCACCATCCGCCGCTTCCCGCGCTCCTTCACCCTTCACGAGCTGATCGGCCTCGGCTCGCTCGACGAGCACATGCTGTACCTGCTGGCGGGCCTGGTGCAGGCCCGCTTCAACGTGATCGTGTCGGGCGCGACCGGCACCGGGAAGACGACCCTCCTCAACGCCCTCTCCGGTCTGATCCCCGAGGGCGAGCGCATCATCACCATCGAGGACTCCGCCGAACTCCAGCTCCAGCAACCGCACGTGATCCGCCTGGAGGCGCGCCCGCCGAACGTCGAGGGCAAGGGCCGCATCACCATCCGCGACCTGGTGCGCAACTCGCTGCGCATGCGCCCCGACCGGATCGTCGTCGGTGAGGTCCGCGGCGGCGAGTCCCTGGACATGCTCCAGGCGATGTCCACGGGCCACGACGGCTCGCTCGCCACCGTCCACGCCAACAGCGCGGAGGACGCGTTGATGCGCCTCCAGACCCTCGCCTCCATGTCGGAGGTGGAGATCCCCTTCGTCGCGCTCCACGACCAGATCAACAGCGCCGTCGACGTCCTCGTCCAGCTCACCCGCTTCGCCGACGGCGCCCGCCGCATCACCGAGATCGCCCTGCTGGAGAGCCACGGGGGCGAGCCGTACCGGCTGGCCACGGTCTCCCGGTTCAACGCGCAGCCGATGGCCTCCGACGGCCGTATCTACGGCGCGTACGAGCATCACCCGCTCCCGCGCCGGGCCGCCGAACGCCTCTACATGGCGAGTCAGCCCGTCCCGCAGGCCTTCGGCATCGCCCGCTCCCTCGACCAGCTCACCACCCGAGAAGCCAGGTAGGGCCGCCGCCATGGATCTGCAGAACCTGATCACGCTGACCACCGGCATCGCACTGCTGACCTGCGTCCTCGCGGTGATCGGCGTGCACCTGTACGCCGCGGGCAGGGCTCAGCGGCAGGAGCTGGTGGACCGGCTGGCGTACACCGGCCAGGTCACGGTCAACGGACGCCGGCGCCACTTCCCCACCCTGGACCGCAAGCTGCGCCGTACGAAGTTCGGCAGGAAACTGGAGCTGCGCCTGACGGCGACCGGCCTCGACATCACCCCCGGCGAGTTCTTCGCCTGCATGGTCGCCCTGGGACTGGGCCTCTTCCTCACCGGCCAGGCCGTCCTGGCCCCGTTCTTCGGCCCGCTGGCCGGACTGCTCGGCATCTGGGCGGCGTTCCAGTTCCTCGACTGGCAACGCCAGAAACGCATCGAGAAGTTCATCAACCAACTCCCCGAACTCGCCCGCATCCTGGCCAACGCCACCCAGGCCGGCCTCGCCCTGCGGACGGCGATCGGCATGGCGGCCGAGGAGCTGGAGGCACCGGCCGGCGAGGAACTGTCCAAGGTGGACAACCAACTGGCCCTCGGCGCCTCGATGGACGACGCCCTGGGGGAACTCGCACAGCGGCTCCCCTCCCGCGAACTCGTCGTCCTCGTCACCACCCTGGTGCTGTCCAACCGGGCCGGCGGCCAGGTGGTCAGCGCCCTGCGGAACCTCACCGACACCCTGGAGGAACGCAAGGAGACCCGGCGCGAGGTCCGTACCCAGCTCTCCCAGGTGAGCATGACGTCGTACGCCGTCCCCGTCCTGGGGGTCGGGTCGTTGTTCCTGATGAACGGGGTGAAGGACGGCGCCCTGGAACGCATGACCGGCTCCCCGGTCGGCCAGGGCGCCGTGATCGTCGCCTTCGGCCTGTACGCGATCGGCTTCGTCATGATCCGCCGCCTGTCCCGCATCGACGTCTGAGCAGCCTGATCGTGGAAGGCAATCGTGGAAGGCAGAGGAGGGACTGACTGACATGGGACTTCTGCTGGCGCTGGTCATGGCCGTCGCCGTGTGGGGCGTCTTCGCCGGCGTGCGCATGTACCGCGCCGACGCGAAACTCCCCGCCGACCTGGCCCTCGCCCTGGAGGTCGGCGCCACCCGCACCGGCGCGGTGGACTCGCTCGTCGACCGCATGGGCATGCGCTACGCCCCGGCCGTCCTGCGCGTCATGGGCCCCCAGCGGGTCGCCAAGTACCGCCGCAAGATCGACCTCGCGGGCAATCCCGGCGGCCTCACCATCGACCGCTACGCCGCCCGCCGCGCGGTCTACGGCTTCCTCGGCGGCTTCGGCTTCCTGGTCTTCCTCATGCGCGGGCAGTTCTTCGTCGCCCTGCTGCTGCTCGCCTTCGGCGCGTTCTGGACGGAGGTCGGCATCTGGTCGGCGATCCGCATCCGCCGGGACGTGATCGAACGGACCCTGCCGGACTTCCTGGACGTCCTCGCCGTCGTCGTCAGCGCGGGCCTCGGCTTCCGGCAGGCCCTGGACCGGGTCGCCACCAAGTACGAGGGCCCGTGGGCGGACGAACTGCGCATCACGCTCCGCCAGATGGACCTCGGCATGAGCCGCCGCCAGGCCTTCACGGAACTGCGCCGCCGCAACGACTCCGAACAGGTCGCCATGTTCGTCACCGCGTTGCAGCAGGGCGAGGAACTCGGCGCCCCCATCGTGGAGACGCTGGTCGCCCTCGCGAAGGACATGCGCCGTACGGACGCGCAGAACGCCCGCCGCAAGGCGGCCCGCGCGGTCCCCAAGGCCACCATGATGATCACCACGTTCATGGTCCCGGCCACGATGATCCTCCTCGGGGCAGGCCTGATCCTGGGCTCCGGCACCGACTTCGGCTCGATCACGGGCGAGTAGGGGGCAGAGGACGGTGGACGGCGGGATGACGACGACCGGGGAGCCCGGGCGGCGCCCAGGGCGCAGGGGCCGACCGGAGCGCGAGGGCCGGCGGAGGGGCCGAAGAGGGCTGTGGCGCCGCGCCAGGCCGCCCCGCACCACCAGGCCCCCGGCGGGCGTCCCGGCCTTCCCGGAGTCCTCGGCACTCCCGGAGCGTGCCGCCAGGAGCGTGCCGGCCACCCCGGAGCCACCAGGGTGGCCGGCACCACCGGTGCCCCCAATACCACCCATACCCCCCGTGCCACCGGTGTCGGCGGTGAACGACCGTCGCCCCGCCAGGGACCGGACCACCACCCCTCATCCACCCGCACCGGACGTCGACCTCCAGATCAACGCCCTCCAGGCCCTGTGCCGGCAGGTGTTCGGCTTCCGGCTGGCGATGATCGCACTGGCCGCCCCCGCCGCCCTCCTCAACGCGGGGCCGGGCTGGGGAGTGCGCCTGGTCGGCATCGCGGTCGTGGTCACCTTCATGGGGTCCTACGTCCTCGTACGGGACTGGGAACGCTTCGGCCCCCTCCTCCTGCGCCACCCCAGCCTGCTCGCCGTGGACACCCTCTTCGGCTCGCTCCTCCTCGTCTCCGCCGGCCCCGGCAGCCTTCTCGCCTACGCCGGCGTCTGCACCCCGCTCCTCGCCGGTCTGGTCTACGGGTGGCGGGGGGCGGCGGCGTTCGCCTCCCTCCAGGGCCTGATCCTGCTCCTGGTCCACGCGACCCTGGCGGACGCGGACCCGCACGCGAACCTCACGGAGACACTGTTCCTGCCGGGCCTCTGCGTCATCGCCGGCGCGGTCGGCTCCAGCCTCCGCAACCTCATGCTCCGCTTCGGCACGGCCACCCGGGCCCTGACCACGGTCCAGACCCGCCTGGCCGCCACGGAGGCGGTCAGCGAGGAACGCGCCCGCCTGGCCCGCGAGATGCACGACTCGGTGGCGAAGACCCTGTACGGCGTCGCCCTGGCCGCCGACGGCCTGGCCGGCTCGGCGAGCGCCGGACACGTGGACGTGGCGCTGGTACGGCAACAGGCGGAACTGGTCGCCCGCTCGGCCCGCAGAGCCGCCGCCGAGTCCCGCGAACTCCTGGCGGACCTGCGCGGCGAGCCGCCCCGGGGCGCGGCGGGCACGGGAGCGGGCGAGGGGACGGGTGCGAGGACGAGCAGGACGAGCAGGACGAGCAAGGAGGTGGGCACGGGGAGGACGGACGCGGGGCAGAGTGTGGACCTACTGTCCGAACTGTCACTGTGCACACGCGACTTCAGTGCCCGCACCGGCCTCCCGGCGGCATTCGGCCGGACGGGCGACAACGCGGCCCCGTCGCACCGCCCCGCCACGGTCCCCCTCCCGGTGGCCCGCCAGGTCCTCACCATCGTCGGAGAGGCCATGGAGAATGCCCATCGCCACGCCTGCCCGACCCGGGTCGCCGTCGGCGCGGGCGTCCACGGCGACCTGCTCCGCATCATCGTCCACGACGACGGCCGCGGCCTCCCGCCCGGCACGAACCTCGAACAACTCCGCAGGGACGGCCACTTCGGCCTGGTCGGCATGGTCGAGCGCGCGGCGGCGATCGGCGCCCGCATCCGCGTCGGCCGAGGCACCCACCCACGCGGCACCGAGGTCCGCCTGGAACTCCCGTTGGCGTCCCCAAGCCCCCGTACCGGCACGTTCGCGGCAGCGGAGGCGGCCCGATGACCCCGTACCCCGTACCCCGTACCCCGTACACCTCGAGAGGAGGGACCCCGATGACGCGGATGATGCCGAACCAGGCGCCCCCGACCACCGCGACCCTGCGGGTCCTCGTCGCCGACGACAACCCCGTGGTCCGCGCGGGCCTGACGGCCCTGCTCTCCGGCCGGGGGGAGATAAGGGTCGTGGCGGAGGCGGCAGACGGCAGGGAGGCCTGCGAGGCGGCCCGTGACCACCGTCCCGACGTCATCCTCCTCGACGTCCGGATGCCGGGCATGGACGGCATCTCGGCACTCCCGTACCTGGTGCGGATCGCCCCGGTGGTGATGCTGACGTACAGCGGGGAGTCGGAGATCGTCGAGGAGGCGCTGCGCAGGGGAGCGGGCGGATACCTGGTCCACGGCGAGTTCACGGCGGACCAACTGGTGTCGGCCGTACGGGACGTCAGCCGCGGCCGCCCCCACTTCACCCCCACGGCGGCGGAAGCGCTGCTGACCCAGCTCCGCAAGACGCCCTCGGGCCCGCCCCTGCCGGAGGGCCTGGGAGGTCATACACGTCATGCGGATGCGACTGCATACGAAGTTTCCACGACGAAGCTGCCGTATATGAACCTCCAACAAGGAGCACCACCAGGCAAATTGGGCACACCGCAGCTCGCGCCCCCGCCTATTTCTTCACAAAACCTTTCGCAACTGCAACCGAATGTGGGACAGTCGTCGTCAGGGTGGACAAGCGGTCGTCCGGCAGCCGCTTTCGACAGGTCGAGGTTCCAACTGAGCAGCAGGGAGGCGGAGATCATGAACCACATCGCATCCGGCATGAACAACCAGCAGATCGCCGCCACTTGTTTCATCAGCGAGAAGACGGTCAAGAACCACATCAACCGCATCTTCGCCAAGCTCCACAGCACCAGCCGTTCCGAAGCCGCCGCGAAGTGGCTCGGCACGGCCCCGGACTCCACACGAGAACTGGGGTGACCTGCGGTGACGTCAGGGGGGACGAAGCGGCGGCCCGGCAACTGGGCCCGGGATTGGGTCCTGGGGCCCTCTGGCGGACTGGGAAATTCGCCGTACGTTGCTGATATCGAATGCGGCACCCTGAAGGAAGCCGCAACCGCGTCAGCCGGAGGGGAACACCATGAGCAACTGGATCAACACCACGGTCACCTACCTCCACTCCCGCACCGCCCGCAACGACAGGGGCCAGACGGCGGTGGAGTACCTGGGCATCATCGCGGTGGTGGTGGCGATCGTTTTGGCGATCACGGGGACGAGTATTGGTCAGACGATCTTCGATGCGATCACAACCAAAATCGCCGAGGTCACCGGAGGCTGATGCGGTCTCGCAAGCACGGCGACGCAGGGCAGGCTTTCCCTATTTACATCACGGTGGTGGGGGGCCTGCTCTTTCTCGCGTTCGCGTACTTGGCGGTCGGGCAGGCGGCGGCCAACAGAAACGGTGCTCAGACGGCCGCGGACGCGGCCGCGCTCGCTGCGGCTCAGGACAGGCGTGACCAACTCGCGGGCGCCTGGGTCGAAGACCTTCTCGATCCGACCGAGTGGCAGGCGATCTTCGACGGCAGTGCCGAAGGGCTCGACGAGTCGTGCTGGCGCGCACAGCAACTCGCGGCGCAGAACGACGCGGCTGTCCAGGGGTGTGAGCTGGACGGGCTGCTGGGCTACACGGTCGAAGTCGAGACGACCGACACCGTGGGGGACTCCATCGTGCCCGGTACCGAGAACATGAAGTCGCAGGAAACGGCCACTGCGGTGATCGACCCTCGCTGCACCTTCGATCTCCTGGCGGAAGATGCCCCCGAGGACGCACTGCCGCTGCTCACCTGCAAGGGCGAAGAGTGGGAACTGGATCCGGAAGGTCCAGTGGAACTCCTTCCGCAGCCCGAGGACCTTTTCGACGTCCACCTGGCCGACTGACCGACGAACGACGAGTGACTAAGGAAGCAGTGGCATGAGCATTCGGTTCACAACGAAGGCCCGGAGGGGGATGGCCGCGCTCACCGTTGCGGCCGGACTGGCCCTCGGTGTGGTCGGCTGCGGTGGGGGTGAGGACGACGACAAAGGGGCGGCGGCCACGGCTTCCGCTTCCAAGGGCAACGGTTCTGCTCCGAGTGCCCAGGAGGAACAGGCGGACGATCCCATTGCCGAACTGAGAGGGTCGGACGGGCTGATTCTTCAGGTCACTTCTGCAGAACGTGACGCTGGAGGCTTCGTCACTGTGAACGCGATTCTGAAGAACGACGGGGCCAAGAGCGTCACGGTCCCTGCTGCGCTGAGTGGCAACGAAACCGAGATTGTGCGAAACGGCCGGTCACTCGGCGGCGCCACTCTGGTCGACTCGAAGAGCAAGAAGCGTTATTACGTACTGCGTGACACCGAGGGTCGCCCACTGACGACGACGGGCTTCTCGGCAATCAAGGCCGGTGAGAGCCTCTCCGTCTTCATGCAGTTCCCCGCGCCGCCCGCAGAGGCATCCGAAGTCACCTTCCAACTGCCGACGTTCGCCAGCGGCACCATCCAGATCTCTGGGTGAGGCAGACCATGACACGTACCCGCCTGAGTCCGGTGCAGCCAAGGTTCTCCACGGTTGTCACCACCGTCACCGTCCTGGTGGTCACCAGCCTCTACGGTGCCACCGGCGCTGCCGCCGCCGATGACCCCAGCGTCCCCCCGGGCTCCGAAGCCACCGCCTCCGCCCCGGTCGAACTCGACCCCAACGACCCGGATCTGAAGCTCCCCGACGGCGCCACCCTCGCCGAACCGAAGGTGCTGGACATCAAGCAGGTCGTCGAGGAGCAGAGCGGTGACGAGCGCCGCGAGGACACCAACGCGGAGGTGACGTTCGCGCTGCAGGCCGAGGTGCTGTTCGGCAAGGACAGCGCGAAGCTCGGCTCCCAGGCGAAGGCCCGTATCGGCACGATCGCCGAGGAGATCAAGAACCAGAACGCGACGAGGATCCGCGTCTTCGGCTTCACCGACAACCTGGGCTCCTCGGCCCACGGCGACGTCCTGTCCCGCAAGCGCGCGAACGCCGTCCACACCATCCTGGGCCAGGAACTGAACGACCCCGGCGTCACGTACGAGGTACGCGGCTACGGGGAGCAGTACCCGATCGCCGACAACTCGACGGAAGCCGGCCGCAAGAAGAACCGCAGGGTCGAGATCTCCTTCCCCCGCACAGCGAGCTGACCAGTTTCAATGCTCTGTCCTGACGTGCTGATAGGCCCTCATGCAAGAGGGATACCCACGCCTTCAATCCAGTCGAACATCTGACCGGATTGAAGGCGGTAAAGGTGAACATCTCGCTCGACGATGCACATGGGTCGGCTCCGCATATCCACTTACGTAAAAGGTTGGATATGGTGAGTCACTGACTTTGGCGATCGAAAGCGGTTGAACATGGCGGTAACGCCAAGACGTGGTATCGAGGCAGCGGCAGATGCCGATGCGCGTCCGGCGCGATCGGCCGTAACTGGCGGCACTTCAGAACCTCTCGTTTCTCCGGTCAATTCCCACAATGAGTGGGACCCGCTGGAGGAGATCATCGTCGGGCGTCTCGACGGTGCGACGATCCCCTCCGGCCATCCGGTCGTGACCTGCAACATCCCGCCATGGGCGGCGCGGATGCAGGGGCTTGCCGCCGGATTCAGGTACCCGCGCCCGTTGATCGAGCGGGCGCAGCAGGAGCTCGATCAGTTCATCGCCCTCCTGCAGTCCCTCGGTGTCACCGTCAGGCGCCCGGACGCGGTCGACCACCGGCGGCGCTTCGGTACCCCCGACTGGTCGTCACGCGGTTTCTGCAACACGTGTCCGCGCGACAGCATGCTCGTGATCGGCGACGAGATCATCGAGACCCCGATGGCATGGCCGTGCCGGTATTTCGAGACCCATTCCTACCGCGCGATCCTCAAGGAGTACTTCCGGCGAGGGGCGCGCTGGACGGCGGCCCCCAAGCCGCAGCTCACCGACGAACTTTTCGAGGCGGACTTCCGTATCCCCGAGGCTGGCGAGCCCATGCGCTACATCCTCACCGAGTTCGAGCCGGTGTTCGACGCGGCGGATTTCGTACGCGCGGGACGCGACCTGTTCGTCACGCGGAGCAACGTCACCAACCGGATGGGCATCGACTGGCTGCGCCGCCATCTAGGACCCGGCTATCGCATCCACGAAATCGAGAGCCGCTGCCGCGCACCCATGCACATCGATACGACGTTCGTCCTCCTCGCGCCCGGCAAGGTGCTGGTCAACCCCGAATACATCGACGTCGACCGCCTACCCGACGCCCTGAGTTCGTGGGACGTCCTGATCGCGCCCGAACCCCGCCCTATCGACGACCGTTTACTCAAAGTCACTTCGATGTGCGGCAAGTGGCTGAGCATGAACGTTCTCATGATCGACGAGAAACGGGTGATCGCGGAGCGGCACCACACCGACATGCTGCGCGCGCTGGAGAAATGGGGGTTCGAGCCGATCCCGTGCGACCTGCTGCACTACGCACCGTTCGGCGGCTCGTTCCACTGCGCGACACTCGACATCCGACGCCGCGGCACACTCGAGTCGTACACCGGCTGACGGCCCCTGTGGCAACACCTTCGGTCAACGGTGATGCCCGGAGCATCGTCGGGCCGGCTTGCGTAACGGGTCCGTTCCAAGTGGGTTGAGTGGTGATGGATTTGGCTGGATATGCCTGGCAGGTCGTCACTGATCTCTCTGGTGTCGTTACGCATTGCTGGATAGCGTTGCTTCGCTCGAGAGAAGCCTCGCCCCACCGGGAGCCGACTGTGAACCGCCGCCCCACCCTGCTCGCAGCGCTCGCGCTGACCGCCACCGCGGCCCTGACGCTCTCCGCCTGCGGCGGCAGCGACGAGGACTCCGCCAAGGACAAGGACAGCGACAAGATCGCGGGCGCGGACACGGGGGACGAGAAATCGGCTTCGCCGAGCGAATCATCGGCTCCGGCCGCTGCGGGGCGCCCGAAGATCGAACTGCCCGCAGACGTCACGTACACGTTCGAATGGAAGAAGACCGGAGACGCGGACAAGGATGCGGTGCTCAATGATGCTGAGCACCGCATCAAGGCTGTGGACATGGCCATCGCCGAGCAGGATCCGCTTCACGAGGCTTACCGCTTCTACTCCGAGGGCACGGCTGCTGCGGGGAGCCAGAAGTACATTCAAGAATTTGTTGATCACAAGGCGCGCACCACGGGCGTGACCCGCTTCTACAACGAGAGCGTGGCCATAAAGGGAGACGGAACCGCCTCCCTTGTGTACTGCGAGGACCAGAGCAGGGCTTTCAACAAGTTCCTGGAGACTGGAAAGGTCGACGTCACATCGGCGAGCAAGGACTCTTACGTCGTATACGCCGGCACCCTGCGTAAGAGCAAGGATGGGGTATGGATTACCGAGCGGCTGATCTCCCAAAGGGGGAGTGAGAAGTGCCAGCCTTGATTCGATGCGGTCATCTGCTGTTTCCTCTTGGACTTGCAGCCCTTGTTTTCGCGACTGCCACCCCTTCATATGCAGAGAAGGGCTTCGGTGGTAGCACGGATGGCGAGACGGAACAGAGTGCCGAAGTCGGTGACGACGGCACCGTTTCCGCCACCGTGGGTGGGGTGGTGTTCGATCGTTCGAAGAATGGGCGTGGTGGCTCCGCGGGGGCGTTGAGGTCGTCCACGTCGTGGTCGCCGCCTGCTTGCTGGTATGCGCCCAAGTACACGCCGGAGCAGTTGCAGAAGCACTTGGAGCCGATCTGGGAGGCCGGATCGACGGGGCATGAGTGGGATGCCGCCCAGCGGGACCGGTATGTCGAGGGGAAGCCGTACAAGGACTTCAACAAGGACAAGGAGGGCGAGGGCTACTTCTGGGATTCGTTCGTCGACGAGAGCTTCCCGCCGGGCTGGGATTCCTGTGAGGAGCAGATCTTCTGGGTGGACCAGGGTGATCCCCCGCCGGCCGGTATCGAGAATGCGGTTACTCCGGAGGTTCTCGCGGAGCTGGCCTATGCCGAGATTCGTGTTCCGGGTACGGAGGTGACGTTGGCTCCTGCCGGGGAGGCCAAGGTGAATCTTCCGACGTGGGCGTGGCTGGACGGGGCGGAGTTCAGGCCGGTCTCGGTTACCGCGTCCGTGCCGGTGATCAGTATTGAGGCGACGGCCACGGCGGTGCCGGTGTCGCTGGAGATCGATCCGGGCACTCCCGACGCGGAGACGTTCCCGGCGTCCGGTGTCTGTCAGATCAACGGCGGTCGCATCGGTGAGCCGTACGCCAGGGGCAAGGCGGACCAGGACCCGCCCTGTGGTGTGAGGTACCTGCGGTCCTCGGGCGACGGGACCTTCCCGCTCCAGGCCACGGTCACCTGGCAGATCGAGTGGACCGGTACCGGCGGTGCGGGCGGTGACCTTGACGACGGCATCTTCGGCGCCACCCAGGACGTCGTCGTGCAGGAGATCCAGGCCATCAACCGCTGACCCACGCACTCCTCCTCACCTTCGCGCGGATCTTCCGGTCCTTCCGGCTTCACTCCGTGAGGCCGGGAGGGCTCGTCACCACGGTCACCCGGACCCCGCTCCGCAACCCCCACCCCGCCATCGCCCCGGCCTCGGACTCGACGACATGCCGCGCCCGCACCCTCGGCAGTCCGAGTCGCCCCGGCGGCATGGTGCGTACGGCGAGGACGCGGAGGCGTCGGTCGAGATAGGCGACGTCGATGGGTATGCGCATACGGAAGGTGTGGATGCTGTTGGCGGGGGAGAGGAGCAGAGCGCCGTCGAGCGAGCTCCGCCCTAACAGCCCTTTGGTACGGGCGCGGTAGGAAGCGGCGATCTCCAGGGGCACGCGCAGGTCCGGCCGCCCCTCGGCACCCGGCACGACCAACTCCCCACGCCCGTCCCGCCACGCCACCGTCGCCACCTCCGACCCTTCTGTTCTCTCTCCCTATGGTCAGTTGTTGCGGAGGCGGGCCGCAAGGGCGGCCAGGGACTGGGCGGTCTCGGTCAGGCTCGCCACGGCGGCGTCCAGGTCCGAGGCGAGGCGGGGCGTCGGAAGGTCGGCGGACGGGGAGGGGACGGGCGTACCCCGGTAGCCGATGGGGCCCTCGTTGTAGCGCTGGTAGTAGCCGGTGAACCCCTTGCCGGCGGGAGCCTCAATGAAGCGGACGCCGGTGAGCTGGGTCTCGTTGCCGCCGGAGTTGCGGGTGATGTCGAGGCGGTAGAACCGGAAGGCGGGCATGTCGGGGTGGGGACGCAGGAAGAATTCCCTCGTCTCGAAGCGGTCGGTGAACCGCTCGCCGATCCGCACGTCCAGGGGCGTCCAGGCATCGCCGTCGTGGGAGCCGAGGAGGGTCCAGTCGCGCGGGTCGCGCTCGGCGAAGTCGTTCGCGGACGTCAGGGTGTACGAGGTGATGGCGACGGGACGGGCGAGGGTGAAGTCGAGCAGCGCGACGTCGTCGCCGGCCAGCCACTTGTCCCGGGACTCGTCGATGAGGTTCGCCGCGATCTCTCCCGCTTCCTCGAACTCGTCGCTCGCCTCGACATCGGTGGCCTCGACCTCGTTCGACAACGTGTGCAGCACGGCCACGCCGGAGTTGCCGCGCTGGTCGCGCCAGGTCACCCGCTCCACGAGGGCGGGACCGCCGTCGTCCACCAAAAGCCGCAGGTCGTGGGAACGGTGCCAGCCGCCGCCCCAGCCCTCCTCGGTGTGGAAGCGGTGCAGGTGGTGCGAGCCGGAGACCGGGGCGTTCGGCATGCCCTCCGAGTACGGCCACCTGCCGGTGAGAAGGCCCCGGTACTCGTACGCCGTACCGTCGGCGGCGCGGTGGACGCCGTGGAAGTCCGACATGTTGGACTGGAAACTGATGGCCGTCTCGGTCCCGTCGTCGCCCTGCCAGCCGAGCTGCGCGGGCAGCGAGTGCTCGTCCCGGTCGATGTGGAACAGCAACCGGGGAGCCGCCTCCCAGGAACGGGACGAGGAGGCATGGGCGCAGCGGCGCTCGGTCCGGTACGTGAAGACCGAGTCCTGAGCGGCCTGTGCTGTCCGCGCACGCTCGGAGCGGCCGCGCTCGCCGACGGGGTCCAGCGTGATCCGGTAGAGCCAGAACATGCTGCGGGCCTTGGCGGAGGAGCGTATCTCCAGGGTGTTGGTGCCGGCCTTGAGCAGATGTCCGGGCACCGCGAAGACGTTGTCCTGCGGGAGGTCGCCGCCGCCGGGCACGGTCAGTCCCTCGGCCAGCGCCTCCCCCTGGAGCAGGACGTCGACGGGGGCGTATCCCGGCTCGGGGCCGAGCTTGGAGACGAGGGCGGTCATGGTGAGCGTCGCCTGAGGGATGTCCGCCGGATCCTCCACCTCGAACTCCAGGGTCACGGACCCACCCGCGCCGAGCGCCAGATGGGACCCGGCGAACCGGCCGTCCTCGTGCCGGACCTCGGCGTTGGCCAGCCGGGCCGGGTGGACGGAGAAGTCCGCGAAGGTGGCTTCCATACTCATGACAAAAACTCCTGATGAAGCGTCAATGACATTCGATACAGGGCTCGATGACGATGAGTACGCCACTGCCGGCCCCATGAGCAGTGAACCTAGCGCCCCCCTGTGACAACGCCTTCGGTCGACAGCGACGCCCGGGGTGTCGGCGGTGTGGACTTGCGTAACGGGTCCGTTCCAAGTGGGTGGCGTGGTGATGGGTTTGGCCGGATACGCCCGGCAGGTCGTCACTGATCTCTCTGGTGCCGTTACGCATCGCTGGATAGCGTTGCTTCGCTCGAGAGAAGCCTCGCCCCACCGGGAGCCGACTGTGAACCGCCGCCCCACCCTGCTCGCAGCGCTCGCGCTGACCGCCACCGCAGCCCTGACGCTCTCCGCCTGCGGCGGCAGCGACGAGGGCTCCGCCAAGGACAAGGACAGCGACAAGATCGCGGGCGCGGACACGGGGGACGAGAAATCGGCTTCGCCGAGCGAATCATCGGCTCCGGCCGCCGGGGGGCGCCCGAAGATCGATTTTCCCTCGGATGCGAAGAATGTTTTTGATTATGAGAAGACGGGCGATCCTGTGAAGGACGCGGTTCTCGCGGACAGCGCATTGAGCGTCAACTCTGTTGATGAAGCGATCTTCGTCGGCAGTACGGACACCGAGGCGCTCGGTTTCTACAACGCCGAGAAGGCTCTGAGTGGCTCGATCACCTATGCGCTCCGATACATCAAGAAGGGCGACAGCTGGGTCGGTGAGACTCGGTACTTCGACTACAAGGTGAGCCTGTCTGGGGCAAACGGTGCCTATGTCACCTACTGCTCCGATGAAAGCAAGTCGTTCATCAAGAACAAGAAAACCGGGAAAGTCGAGAATACGCCGACGACGGCAGACAGTTACGTCCTCTACAACACCAAGCTCGAAAAGCGTGCTGATGGCGTCTGGCAAACTACTGATGTCGCGTCGAACCGGGGGAGCAAGGAGTGCCAGCCATAGGAAAGGCAGCAAGGATTTCGGCTCTTGCCGCACTAGTCTCCATTCCCGTGCTCGTGGCACCTGCGGCGTTTGCCGGCGGGCGGGGGGAGCACGGCACACGTGACGGGACGGAGCAGCATGCCGAAACCGGTGGGGATGGCACTGTTTCTGTCACCGTGGGTGGGGTGGTGTTCGATCGTGCGAAGAATGGGCGTGGTGGCTCCGCGGGGGCGTTGAGGTCGTCCACGTCGTGGTCGCCGCCTGCTTGCTGGTATGCGCCCAAGTACACGCCGGAGCAGTTGCAGAAGCACTTGGAGCCGATCTGGGAGGCCGGATCGACGGGGCACGAGTGGGACGCCAAGCAGCGGAAGAAGTATCTCAACCCGGACGACCCCGAGAAGGATTTCAACAAGGACAAGACGGGCGAGGGCCACTGGTGGGGTTCTTACGTCAATGACAGCTATCCCCCGGGCTGGGATTCCTGTGACGAGGACTACTTCTGGGTGGACCAGGGTGATCCCCCGCCGGCCGGTATCGAGAATGCGGTTACTCCGGAGGTTCTCGCGGAGCTGGCCTATGCCGAGATTCGTGTCCCGGGTACGGAGGTGACGTTGGCTCCTGCCGAGGAGGCCAAGGTGAATCTTCCGACGTGGGCGTGGCTGGACGGGGCGGAGTTCAGGCCGGTCTCGGTTACCGCGTCCGTGCCGGTGATCGGTATTGAGGCGACGGCCACGGCGGTGCCGGTGTCGCTGGAGATCGATCCGGGCACTCCCGACGCGGAGACGTTCCCGGCGTCCGGTGTCTGTCAGATCAACGGCGGTCGCATCGGCGAGCCGTACGCCAGGGGCAAGGCGGACCAGGACCCGCCCTGTGGCGTGAAGTACCTGCGGTCCTCGGGCGACGGGACCTTCCCGCTCCAGGCCACGGTCACCTGGAAGATCGAGTGGACCGGTACCGGCGGTGCGGGCGGTGACCTTGACGACGGCACCTTCGGCGCCACCCAGGACGTCGTCGTGCAGGAGATCCAGGCCATCAACCGCTGAACCACGCACTCCTTCTCACCTTCGCGCAGATCCACACTGCCGGGACTGGGCCGGTGGTGTGGTGATGCTGGTCATCACCACGCGTATCACCGGGCTGCGGTAATTCGCCCATTCGGCCGCACTGCCTCGCGTGCGCTGCCGGATCGCTGTGTCGTGGACACGGACGCGTGCCGAGGTCCAGGGGGCATTGGCGGCCTCGGGCGCTCAGCGACGAAGTGCGAGAGGGACGGAGTACGCCCATGCCTCCTATACGCAGATTCAGAGCGGGTCACCGACGCCACGCCACGGTCATCGCAGCGCTGGTGACCTGCTCGACGGCACTGACCGGGCAGAACCTCGCCGTGGCCGGAGGCGCGCCCACACCTTCCGTGCCCGCCCCGCAGTTGGACTGGAGCCCCTGCGTTCAGGGCAGCGAGTTCGACTGCGCGACCGCGAAGGTGCCGCTGGACTACAACAACCCAGGCGGGCGCACCCTCGAGCTGGCAGTCGTCAAACGGAAGGCCACCGACCCCGGCCGGCGCATCGGCACCCTCTTCTTCAATCCGGGCGGCCCCGGCGGGCCCGGAACGGTGCAGATGCCACAGAATTACGAGCGATTCCCGCGCGAGGTGCGGGAGCGGTTCGACATCATCAGCTGGGACCCCCGCGGGATCGGCAGCAGCACTGCTGTGAACTGCTTCGCGAGCCCCGAGGAAGCCGCTGACTGGAACGCGGGCAAAGCGGCGGGCTTCCCGGTGGGAGAAAAGGAACGGGCGGCCTTCATCGCCGCGTACAAGGATCTGGCCCGGCGTTGTGAGCAGCGCGACCCCGAGCTCCTGCGCCACGTGTCGACCACCGACACCGCCCGGGACCTCGACCAGCTCCGCCGGGCAGTGGGGGAGCCACAACTCACCTACCAGGGGATCTCCTACGGCACGATCCTGGGCGCCACCTACGCCAACCTCTTCCCCGACAAGGTCCGCGCCATGGTCCTCGACAGCAACATCGACCCCGAGGCCTGGACGAACCATGCGTCCGACGACGACCCCCGGCTCACCACCTTCCTGCGCATGGGCTCGGACCGCACCGCGGCAGCGACCCTGGACAAGTTCCTGACCCTGTGCGGGTCCGCCACCACCGCCCACTGCGCCTTCTCCGCCGGCAGCCCGGAAGCGACCCGGGACAAGTTCGACCAGCTGATGCAGAAGCTCCGCAAGCAGCCTGTGGGCGCCTGGACTTATGCCGGCACGGTCGCCGACGTGGTGAACAGCCTCTACATCGTCCACCCCGGATGGACGGAACTCGCCGGCAGGCTGCAGGACCTGTGGCAGGGTCGTGTCGCGGAGCCGTCCCCGTTCCCGCCCGCACCCGCGGTCCCGAATCCGAATCCGTACCTGGGCGAGGAACAGGGCGCTGCGGTCGTATGCGGCGACAGCCCCAATCCGCGTGACCCGAACGTCTATCACGGCTTGGAGGAGGCGAGCGCCGTCCGTGCGGGAGACGCCGGACGCTTCTGGACCTGGGCCGTGGAGGGGTGTTCGACCTGGCCGGCGGTCGCCGCCAACCGCTACCTCGGTCCGTGGAACAAGCCGACGGCCCACCCCGTCCTGGTGGTCGGCACCACCTACGATCCCTCCACCCCTTACACGAACGCGCAGGCCATGGCCAAGAAGCTGGCCAACGCCCGTCTGCTCACCCACGACGGGTACGGACACACCGCACTGCTCAACCCCAGCAGCTGCATCAACACGTACACCGGCCGCTACTTCATCGACGGCACCCTCCCGCCGGCCGGAACAACGTGTCACCCGGACACGCCCCCCTTCTCCGCACCCAGGCCGATCGGCGGCGTCGCCACCGGCGGCGGCGGGATGGCCGGCGCCGTCTCCTGAACTGGTCACAGCTCCCGGCCTGGGCACGGGGACGGCCCTGACCCAGGCCGGACGGATCCCGCCGGGGCATGCACAAAGTCCAGGACAGTCCCACAGGGGATCCAGGCCATCAACCGCCGACCCACGCACTCCTCCTAAAGAGGGCCCTCCGCTCCGGACGCGCCACGAAAGACGGAACCTCTCGTTCCTTCCATGGGTGCAGACGGATCGGGAGAGGGCGGGCGTATGGCTGAGCCGCGGTTGGCGGTCGACGGGGACGAGCTCGGGCGGTTCATGAAGTCGCTGCGCAAGTCCTCGAGTTCGCTCGGGGGTGTACGGCAGGCGCTCTTGGACGCGACGGTCACCGGACTCGGGACGGACGACCTCGACCGTGCCTGTGAGGCCTTCCAGGACACCTGGAAGTACGGAGCCGAG
Source organism: Streptomyces sp. NPDC085927 (assembly GCF_044540975.1). Classification (NCBI taxonomy): domain Bacteria; kingdom Bacillati; phylum Actinomycetota; class Actinomycetes; order Kitasatosporales; family Streptomycetaceae; genus Streptomyces; species Streptomyces sp. NPDC085927. The sequence goes on along the minus strand of NZ_JBITSN010000001.1, from coordinate 454,732 downwards.
GAGATCGGCAAGCAGACCGAGGACCTCGCCGAGATCATCGGCAAGAGCAAGGACAGCTACCTCGAAGTCGACAAGGCCCTGGAAGCGGCCCTCGAACGGGCCCGTGCCGGCAAGGGCGGGGGCGGGGGACGATGACCCTCACCCAGATCGACGACACCGGCGCGGCTCTCGATCCCAAGTCGAGGGCCGACCTCGGCAAGCCCCAGGGACTCAAGTCGGCGCCCCGCATCCCGTACCCCGACTATCCGCACCTGGGATTCAACCCCGTACCGGGTGACACGGAGACCATTCGCGGACTGCACAAGAAGCTGAGCGGTTGCGCGAAGGTACTCGAGGACACCCATGAACTGGTCACCAAGCTGCTGGACGGCAGCTACTGGAAGGGCGATGCCGCCGTCGCCTTCCGTGAACAGCTCGACGGTGGTCCGCTGCCGCTGAACCTGAGGAACGCCGCCCGCTCCCTTCGTAAGGCGGCCAAGCAACTGAGTTGCTGGGAAAGCGATGTGGACGACTTCCAGCGGCGTGCGAAACGGCTGGAGAGCGACGCCGAAGAGGCGCAGGCCGCGGTGGACCTGGCGAAGGGGCGGGCCACCAAGGCGGAGGATCATCCCGACCTGGAGAAGAAGGGAAACGGGGACAGCGCGGCGCAGCGGGCGCTGACCCGTGCCCACGCGGATGTCGAAGAGGCCCGGGCCGAGCTCGACAAGGTCATCGGCAAGGCGAAGAGGCTGGCCGAGGAACATGAGCGCCAGGCCAAGCATCGCGCGACGAAGATCCGCGAAGCGACGAAGAAGCTGGCTCCGCATGAGCCCGGCATGTTCGACAAGGCACTCGACTGGCTGACGGACAACCTGCCGGACATCCTCAGCTTCACGGCGGGGCTGATCGTCGTCGCAGCCCTCCTCCTTTCCGGCCCTCTGGGATGGAGTCTGGCCACTGTGGCGGTGCTGATGCTCGCGTCTTCAGCGGTGAGTTTGACTGCCTTCGCGCTGCGGATTTCCGACCCTGAAGTGAGGATGTCTCTGTGGGATGGAGTCCGGAACGGTGAACTGGATGCCGACTTCTGGAGTAATGCGGTATCAGTTGGTGCGGATCTTGTGGGATCGCTACCGGGGGTCGGGGCGGTTGGTAAAGGGGGATACGCGGGTATTCGGGCTGCGCTGAGTGGCACGGCAGGTGCCACCATCGGGGATCGGGTGGCGGTGGTCGGAACGAAGGCCATGGATGAAGCAAGGGCTGTGGCTGACCTCGGAAATTCGCTAGTGGCTCGTGCTGTGCGAGGCGCGAATAATCCCGAAGCCTCAGCCAAGGTTGTGGAGGGGACGGCAGGCGTCGTCGGCATTGGGACTGCCGGGTTTGGTCTCCACAACAAGCTGGTGGACGCGGACGACGACAGCGTGAAGGACGGCACAGTAGCCGGTATTGATGGTTCGCGCCTGTTGCTGGATTCCGGAGCAATCTATGGTCTTGCTCGTCACCTCTTCTGACGCGTTCTGAGGAAAGGGAGCAGATGCGATCTGCCGACCGGCCAACTGCTTGGGGTTCACGGTCCACCCGCCGGGCGTGGTCAGTGGGCCTTGTCGTGAGTTTCCTCGGCTTGGGTGCATGGGCTGGTGGCTGGGTGATCCTGCTGGGAGTGTCCGTGAATGGCCCGGACTGGCTTGTGTGGGTATTCATTCCATATTGGGTATATGGGTTCTATCGAGTAGTGGTGCAACTTCACGGGATTTCAGTTGCGTTTAATGTGCTGAGGGTCCTTCGTGAATACCCCTGGCGGATCTACCACGACGCAGCGCGAGGAATTGATGATCACCCAGATGCGGAGGCTCCCGGGATCTGGATCGAGTTCCCCGACCCCCCGAGTCGTTCAGGCGCAGGGGCCCCCTTGGTGTTTGTGAAGCACCACCGGGCGTTCTGGTGGTTACGGCGTATCGGGGGGCCACGTACGAAGCCTGCGCTCAAGGCGCAACTGGAGCCTCTGTGGTTTGCAGGGGATCCGCGGTTCCTGGGTGTCGTGGCTGTGTCCTCCCGGGACGGTAAGGCGCCCAGGCGGCTGCACTTCCTTTATCAACCGTCTTCCTTCGACGAGCGTGCCCCGCGCCGGAGTTGGGAGGATGCGAATCCCGTAGACCTTGAGCGTGCTCGTCGTGCCGGAGCGCGGTTCGTCGACGCTGTGCCCCCTGATGCGGTCTCCGGCATCAGGGGGAACGAAGGGACAGGGCCTTGAGCGCACCTGTGATCATTGTCGATGCTTCCACGGCGGATCCCCTCGCCGAGCTGTGGTTCGTCGAACCACCGGGATTTCTCCCACTGCCCTTGGACGCCCTGCTCCCCGGCCCGAATTCCCCGGCAGGAGAACGTTTACGGGCAGCGGCCGCACCGTTTGTCGATACTGCGCCTGATGAGGCATCCCGTCAGCAGTTCATCGCAGCCTTCGCCACCGGTCAGCAACTCCTCGCCGCTCTCCGCGAAGTGGGCACCGTGCATTGTTCTGTTGGGTTGCATCGGGATGATGTGAGTGGGGTGGGCGGTCGTGGGGGGCCGTTGTTCTCGTTGTTCACGATTTCCTGGCGGGAGACAGCCGCCGCGCCCCGGAGTGTCACCGCTGCCCGTGCCGTGACGGCCGTGGGAGGGCATACGGGTGTCGAGTTCGTCGAGTTGCCCGCAGGGCCCGCCACGTTCAGCGAGTCGACGTCCGCACCCGGCGGCGGGAGTGGTCTGCCGCAGCGCACGCTTCTCCACCTGCACGCCCACCTCCCCCACCCGGACTGCCGGCGGCTCGCTGTCCTCACGCTCACCACCACGGCCCCGGCCCGGCGCGAGGAGTACCGGGCGATCCTGCGGGCGATCGCCAGGAGCGTCAGCTTCGAGAGCCCCGGGTAGGTAGATCGCCATGACCACACTTGGTGCCGTGTTCCGGCCGCAGCTTGCTCCTGAGCGTCTTCGTGCCGTCGCCCGCAGTGCGGAGGACGCCGGGCTGGATGAGCTGTGGCTGTGGGAGGACTGTTTCCGGGAGGGCGGGATCTCCACGGCCGCCGCCGCGCTGGCCTGGACGGAGCGGGTACGGATCGGGGTCGGGCTGCTCCCCGTGCCGTTGCGGAACGTTGCCATCACGGCCATGGAGGCCGCCACCCTGCACCGGATGTTCCCCGGGCGGGCCGTCCTCGGCGTCGGGCACGGTGTGCAGGACTGGATGGGGCAGGTCGGGGCCCGGGTCGAGTCGCCGGTGACGCTGTTGCGGGAGCATCTCGTCGCGTTGCGCGCCCTGTTGCGCGGGGAGCGGCTCACCGTCGACGGACGGTACGTCACCCTCGACGACGTCGCCCTCGACTGGCCGCCCGAGGGGGAGGTCAATGTACTCGCCGGCGCTACCGGGCCGCGTACCCTGCGGCTCACCGGCGAGGTCGCCGACGGCACCATTCTCACGGCGTCCACCTCACCCGAGGGCGTCCGGCGTGCCCGGCGTCTCATCGACGAGGGGCGCGCGGCGGCCGGGCGTGAGGCCACGGCGCACACAGTCGTCGCCTATCTCCTCACCGCCACCGGGCCCGGTGCCGACGAACGGCTCCGCGCCGAGCTGATCGCCGAGGGCGTCGGCTCCGAACCCGATCTCGGAGTGGCCGGGGACGCCGGTGCCGTCGCCGAGGCGGTCCACCGGCTGGCCGACGCCGGGGCCGACTCCGTGATCCTCCAGCCGACGGGGGACGAGCCGGACCCCGAGGGGTTCGTGCGGTTCGCCGCGGAGGAAGTGGCCCGGCGGGTGGGGACCGCGGTGTTGTAGGGCAGGCGCGGAGTGCGGGCCGTGGACTGCGGGTCGTGGACTGGAGGCCGTGAACGTGGGCTGCGGGCCGCAGCTGCCTGCCCGGGAAAATCCGAGAGCGGGTTCCGTCGGCTTCTGTGAGGATCGAGGGATGTCGTACGGACGTCGTCGCTCGGACCGTTCCTCTACCTCTTCCTCATCCTCTTCTTCCCCTTCGCCTTCCTCCTTGTCCTTTGACGAGCTGCTGGCCGAAGGTGTGGCCGTTCCCACCGAGGGGTGGGACTTCTCCTGGTTCGCCGGGCGGGCCACCGAGGTCCGGCCCTCGTGGGGGTACGCGCGGGCCATGGCCGGGCGGTTGGGCGGGCAGCCGGGCAGGGCGGTCGGGGCTGTGCTCGATGTGCAGACCGGGGGAGGGGAGGTGCTGAGCTTCGCCCTCGACGAAGCCGGACGTGCCGTCCCCGAGGGCCGTCGGCCCGCGCTTGTCGTCGCCACCGAGAGGTGGGCACCCAACGTCGTCAAGGCCGCCGGGCTCCTCCGGGAGCGGGGCGGCTCCGTCGTCGCCTCCGCGGACGGGCCGTTGCCCTTCGCCGACGGGGTCTTCGATCTCGTCGTCAGCCGGCATCCGGTGACGGCCCACTGGCGGGAGATCGCGCGGGTGCTGCGGCCCGGCGGCGGTTACTTCGCTCAGCACGTCGGACCCCGCAGCGCCTACGAACTCGTCGAGCACTTCCTCGGGCCACAGCCGGACGAGCGGCTCGATGCCCGGCATCCCGAACGCGAACGCCGGGACGCCGAGGCCGCCGGGCTGGAGATCGTCGACCTGCGGACCGAACGACTGCGCATGGAGTTCTACGACATCGCCGCCGTCGTGCACTTCCTGCGCAAGGTGATCTGGATGGTTCCGGACTTCACCGTCGAGGCGTATCTGCCCCAACTGCGCGACCTGCACGAACGGATCGAGACCGAGGGCGTGTTCGTCGCCCACAGCAGCCGCCACCTCTTCGACGTACGCAATCCCTGACCGCCCTCGGTCCGGCGCCTACGCGTGCGCGCCGACGGTCACCTTGCCCACGACCAACTCCGGCTTCGCTTCGAGTACTTCCCCCACCCGCTCCGCCTGTTCTGCCAGCTCCCTCTCCTGTCGCGTCGTCAGCGGCTTCAACGGCTCCACCGTGATCGTCGTACGACGGCCGCTGCGGCGCTGGTGCCATACGCCCGCCACCACGCCGTCGATGAGCAGCACCGGGTAGTTGCCGGCCTGTCCGCCCGCCAGCGCGCGTTCGTACGCCTCTCCCGGGAAGAGGCGCTCGCGCGGCTGGGCGGCGATGAGGTACGCGTCGAAGTAGGGGAGGAGGCGTACGCCCCGGGCCGGGGGGAGGGGCTGGTCCCGCTTCTGGCTCCGGTCCTGCGGGAAGTCCGTGTCGCCCGCCGTCACCCACCAGCCGGCGCCGCCCTCGAACCCGACCTCCTCGATCGCGCCCCCGGCCGCCAGGTCCCGGAACACCTTCGTCGCCCAGCCCACCGGTGCGGCGAGCCACTTGGCGAAGTGTCGCGGGGTCGACGGGCCGTAGGCGTGCAGGTAGCGGCTCACGAAGGTGCTCAGTGCCGCGTCGGCGTCAGGGGGCGTCGCGATGTCGACGGCCGGCGGGCGGGTGTATGTGACCTTGCGGCCGCGCTGGGGTCCGAAGCTCAGCGTGCCCGCCCAGCCCGCCCGGTGCAGTACCTGCCGCCAGCGCGGCCACATGCCCTGGAACGCGGGCATCACCAGGTCGCCCGCCCAGGGGCCGGTGCGGGCCACGACCTCCTCGCTCAGCTCGTCCATCGTCAGACAGGTACCGTCGAGCGCGTCCCCGATCGCGGCCACGACCTGCCGCGCCTGCTCCTCGGTGAGCCGGGCGCCGGACGAGAAAGGGCTCAGTCCTGTCGGTACCGCGCTCAGCGCGGCGCACCACAGGGGCAGTTCGTGGGTGGGGAGGAGATGGACCGTCCCGCGGGGGCCGAACGTCTTCACCAGCGAGCGGTCCTCCCACAGTGCGGTCCGTACGTCCGCCCGGGTCGCGCCGGACCTGCGCAACCCCACCGACGCCTCGGCCGCCGACAGCACCTGGGCGTGCGCGCCGAGCATCGTGGACACCACCTCGGCGACCGGCGTGCTCCCCGGCGCAGGGGAGGCCAGGAACTGCCGCTCGAACCGCCGCGCACTCGCCTCGGCCCATGTGACGGTCGTCTCGGTCGCCGTCACCGTCCCCGCCCCTGCGCTTGACCCTGCCCCTGCGCTTGCCCCTGGGCCAGTGCCTGCCTGTGTGTCTGTTCCCGGCCTCGTCATGTCTTCGACGGTAGAGGCGATCGAGGACAGGTTCCGTCCGCAATCGGCGGTCCGGCCCGCGTTTCCGGGCCACTCCTGGGCGTGGCTCGCCTTTCAGTCATCTGCCGGGCTCTGTTCAAGCCACAGTCATTCGCCCGGGCAAAGCTGCGCGGACGGCATCGTGCAGTGGAGGGGACCGCGCGATGCCCGAGGCGTCGTGCCGTCGCCCGTCGCCCGGTACCCGACTCGTCGGTCGGTCAAGTGGGCGTTCCTCGCGGGTTCACCCATCGGAGGGACGGCCGGAAGGGTGGTCATGGCGGGGTTCTGCCGAGGGTGCGTCGTGCCGCCCCGGGCGAGATGGGTCGCTATCGCCGGTTTCTTCCGGGAAGAACTGTCATATTTCGGCCACCGGAACGCCCGGAATGCGTACTTCCGGGGCCATCGGGGCGTTGCCGGACGATTCCGGAGAGTAGTTGTGGCACGCCTATGTACGCAGCATCACTCACAAAGGGTTATGGTGGAACTCCCCCCCTCGGGCCGGTCCGTATCCCCCCCACGGACCGGCCCGTTTTTCTTTGCCCGCGTCCGGTGGTCCGGCCGCGGCTTCCGGTCCCGGCCTCAGGTGGTCATCGGACGGGGCGGGTCCCTGCCCGGTGTCGGAGTCACCCCTTGCCTTCATCCGGGAAAACCCCTGCCTCTTCATCCGGGGCGGCCCCTGCTTCCATCCGGGGCGGCTCCCGCCTCCATCCGGGTAGGACCCACGGGCAGGCCCCCGCGCGGTTCCGTGCGGCCCTGGTGCGGACCGCGCCTGAACGCCCCCCGACGTTGAGGTCCCCTGCCCTCGCGGGGGTAGGCTTCGCCCCCGGGGACTGCCACAGGGAGACAGGGTCCGCCCGCGGCCGAGGAGTACCGGGCCGCATGGCGCGGACCGCGGCTGGTGCCGCCCCTGTCCGATCCGTACGGAGGGGCTGACGATCACGTGAACCTGCGCGACAAGCTGCGCGGCCTGCTGGTCAGGCTGTACACGCGCCGGGTGGGAGGCCGCCTGGACCACGCTCAGGTGCCGAAGCACATCGGCGTCATCATGGATGGCAACCGTCGTTGGGCGAAGGCCTCGGGTTCCACTACCGTCCACGGCCACCGGGCCGGCGCGGACAAGATCGGTGAGTTCCTCGGCTGGTGCTCCGAGACGGACGTCGAGGTGGTCACCCTGTGGCTGCTGTCGACGGACAACTTCGACCGGCCGAAGGACGAACTCGTTCCGTTGCTCGGCATCATCGAGGACGTCGTACGCAGTCTCGCGGCCGACGGCCGCTGGCGGGTGCACCACGTCGGTAACCCCGACCTGCTGCCCGCCGGGATGCAGACCACCCTCAAAGAGGCCGAGACGACCACCGCGCAGGTCGACGGCATAGTGGTCAACGTCGCCATCGGGTACGGCGGTCGCCAGGAGATCGCCGACGCGGTGCGTTCCATGATGCTCGACGCCCACGAGAAGGGCACCTCGATGGAGGAGCTCGCCGAGGCCGTCGACGTCGACATGATCGGACGTCATCTCTACACCCGCGCCCAGCCCGACCCGGACCTTGTCATCCGAACGAGTGGCGAGCAGCGGTTGTCCGGATTCATGCTGTGGCAGACCGCGCACTCGGAGTACTACTTCTGCGAGGTCTTCTGGCCGGCCTTCCGCAAGGTCGACTTCCTGCGCGCCCTGCGCGACTACGCGGCCCGTCATCGGCGTTACGGCGGCTGAGGTCACGGCCGCGGCGCCGTTCGGAGGCCGAGCGGGCCCCGGGCGGAGTCGGTGAGCCGTTCGGAGTAACGGACGTAACGAGGAGTTCACCGGGGTGCCGCAGGGTGCTCGGGCATGGGCGCGATGGTTCGAGGGCATAAGTCAGACAGGTCGACACCCGAACCACGGGTGTCGGATCTCAGCGGACGGCCCGGGGTCGTCCGCCCGGGAGGCCCTTTGCACCAGCCCGACCGTGCGGTCACGGCACGGACGAAGCAGCGGAGGGCCGGTTCTCGGCCCGTGCATCGGCGCCGTCAACCGGTCCAGCTCCGCTCCGTCGCTCCCCGACCTCTTCCGAGGGGGTACGTCCTTCCGTGGTGACCAGCACAAAGCGCCACAAGCCCGACCGGCGCACCTATGTCATCGACACCAGCGTCCTGCTGGCCGATCCCAACGCCCTGAGCCGCTTCGACGAGCACGAGGTCGTGCTTCCCGTCGTCGTGGTGACGGAATTGGAGGCCAAGCGGCACCATCCCGAACTCGGCTACTTCGCCCGGCAGGCTCTGCGTCTGCTCGACGAGTTCCGGGTGCGGTACGGCCGTCTCGATGCTCCCCTCCCGATCGGGGACCTCGGCGGAACCCTGCGTGTCGAGCTCAACCACTCGGACCCCGGCCTGCTGCCCAGCGGCTACCGCCTGGGGGACAACGACTCCCGCATCCTCGCGGTCGCCCGCAATCTGCAGGCCGAGGGATTCGACGTCACCGTCGTGTCGAAGGATCTCCCGCTCAGGATCAAGGCGTCCTCCGTGGGGCTCCTCGCCGAGGAGTACCGCGCCGAGCTCGCCGTCACGGACGCCTCCGGCTGGACCGGAATGTCCGAACTGACCCTGCCCGGCGAGCAGGTGGACGTTCTCTTCGAGGAGGGCCACGTCCACGTGCCCGAAGCGGCCGGCCTGCCCGTGCACACGGGGCTGACCATCCAGTCGGAGCGCGGCAAGGCGCTCGGCCGGGTCACCCCCGAGGGCAGCGTCCGCCTGGTGCGCGGCGACCGGGAGGCGTTCGGCATCAAGGGCCGGAGCGCCGAGCAGCGGATCGCGCTCGACCTGCTGCTCGACCCCGACGTGGGAATCCTCTCCCTCGGCGGCCGGGCCGGCACCGGCAAGTCGGCGCTGGCGCTGTGCGCGGGCCTGGAAGCGGTGCTCGAGCGCCGTCAGCACCAGAAGGTGATGGTCTTCCGTCCGTTGTACGCGGTGGGCGGACAGGAGCTCGGTTATCTTCCCGGCAGCGAGGCCGAGAAGATGAGCCCCTGGGCGCAGGCCGTCTTCGACACGCTGTCGGCGGTCACCAGCCGCGAGGTCATCGAGGAGGTCACCGCGCGCGGCATGCTGGAGGTCCTGCCGCTCACGCACATCCGGGGCCGCTCGCTGCACGACGCGTTCGTGATCGTGGACGAGGCCCAGTCACTGGAACGGAACGTACTGCTGACCGTTCTGTCCCGGATCGGCGCCAATTCGCGGGTCGTCCTGACCCACGACGTCGCCCAGCGGGACAACCTCAGGGTGGGCCGGTACGACGGAGTGGTCGCCGTCGTCGAGAAACTGAAGGGCCATCCGCTCTTCGCCCACGTGACCCTGAACCGGTCCGAGAGGTCCCCGATCGCCGCCCTTGTGACCGAAATGCTGGAGGACGGGCAGATCTGAGCGTTCTGTGAGATCTGGGTGATCCAGGACGTCCGAGCGGTCCGAACGGTCCGAACGGTCCGGGAAGCCCGGGAAGTCCGGGAAGTCCGGGAAGTCCGGGGCGTCTGCCCCGCCTGATGGTTGGCGCCGTCCGGAAAGGCCGAGAGCCTATCCGGGCGGCGTCGGCGTGCGTGGGGCTTTCCGGTAATCGTCTGGGCCAAACGGGATGTGAGCTTTCACACCCGCGAGGGAATTGCCTCCCGGCTCTGTATTACGGCAGAGTCTCACTCCTGTCAGGCCCCGCATACGACGCAGCCTTACCCCCAGCGGTAGAGCGCCACATGAGCACCAGCATCAACTGCATAGCGTTGTCGTATGCCGCCCGAGTACCACGCGGCGCTCCCGTTCGGGAGTTGCCCACCGGGCCCGTACCTCCCGTGACCCGAGTTGGGGAGGCCAGTGCCAGGGGCACGATTGCGTCCGCGAGGGTCACCGAAGCGGTCGATGCTGGAAGGAAACCGTGTGAGCCGGATTTCGGTCCGGGGATTCGCAGTGGCTTCGGCCACGGCGGTCACCGCTGTCGGAAGCGTCGTCGGCGTTGCGTCGGGCAGTACCGCGCAGACCAACAATGACCTTGAGGCGACCGCAGCCGGCACCACGCTGCTCGCGGACATCCCCGCGGGCCAGCAGGTCGAGGTGCAGACCGCTTCCCTGACGCAGCAGGCCGAAACGATGGCCATCGCCGCGGACACGAGCGCCAAGAAGGACGCGGAGGAGGCGGCCCGCAAGGCCGCCGCCGAGACCGCGATCGCCAAGAAGAAGGAAGCCGCCGAGCAGGCGGCGAAGGAAGCCAAGGCGGCGAAGGAAGCCAAGGAGCGCGAGGAGGCCGACAAGGCCGCCAGCCGTTCCAAGACGGCCTCCGCGTCCGCCTCCGACTTCGCGGTCCAGAGCTCGTACAGCGTCGCCGAGGTCCAGGCGATGGCCCGGCAGATGGTGCCGGCCGACCAGTTCCAGTGCTTCAGCAACATCGTGAGCCACGAGTCCACGTGGAACTACCAGGCCGAGAACCCTTCCTCCGGCGCCTACGGTCTCGTCCAGGCGCTGCCGGCGGGCAAGATGGCGTCGGCCGGTGCCGACTGGCGGACCAACCCGGCCACTCAGATCAAGTGGGGCCTCAACTACATGGACGACCGCTACGGCAGCCCTTGCGGTGCCTGGTCGTTCTGGCAGGCCAACAACTGGTACTAGAGCCCTGCTCGGTACCAGCCCGCTCAACCTCGGCAGAGCCCCGCACCGTCCTACGGTGTGGGGCTTTCGCCATGTACGGTCTGATCGACGCCTCCCGGGGAAGCAGGGGGAGTGATGAGGAGAACCGGGGGAAAAGGACGCACCATGTCACACGTGCCAGGATGGCTCGGCCGGATCGGAGCCGGACTGACCGAGGTGAGCAGGCGGTTGGAGGAACGCCGCGCCGCGATGGAACGGGAGAGCCAGGACGGCCCCGAGCCCGGCGTGACGCCCGCCCCGGCCGCCGGACCCGGCGCACCCGATGCCTCCGCTTCCACCCCCTCCGCCGAGCCCGCCGACCGGGCGCCCGTGCCGCCGGGCGACCACGCCCCCGCGGCCGAGCCCGCCCCCGCAACGGCCTTCGGCACCGCACCCGCCCCGGTCACCGTCGTCCCCTCCCGCCCCGACCCCGCGCAGGCCGTGCCCTGGGGAGTACGGGTCGCCGCCGAGGCCGGCTGGCGCCTGCTCGTGCTCGCGGGCACGGTCTGGGTGCTCATGCGGGTCATCGGCGCCGTGCAGCTGGTGGTGCTGGCCTTCGCCTCCGCACTGCTGATCACGGCGCTGCTCCAGCCGACGGTGGCCCGGCTGCGGAAGATCGGGCTGCCGCGCGGACCGGCCACGGCGCTGACCGCGCTGTTCGGGTTCGTCGTCATCGGCCTCATAGGCTGGTTCGTGACCTGGCAGGTCATGGAGAACATCGACACCCTCTCCGACCAGATCCAGGACGGCATCGACGAGCTGCGGATCTGGCTGCTCAACAGCCCCTTCCACGTCACCGACCACCAGATCAACGACATCGCCAAGAACCTGCGTGAGGCGGTCGGCGCCAACACCGAGCAGATCACCTCGGCGGGACTCGAGGGTGTGACGGTCGTCGTCGAGGCACTCACCGGCATCCTGCTCGCCGTCTTCTCGACGCTGTTCCTGCTCTACGACGGCAAGCGCATCTGGGAGTGGACGCTGAAGCTGGTGCCCGCCGCCGCCCGTCCGGGGGTCGCCGGTGCCGGACCGGCCGCGTGGCGGACGCTGACGGCGTATGTGCGCGGCACGGTGATAGTGGCACTGATCGACGCGGTCTTCATCGGCCTCGGCATCTACTTCCTGGACGTGCCGATGGCGGTGCCGCTCGCCGTCTTCATCTTCCTGTTCGCCTTCATCCCGCTCGTCGGCGCGGTGGTGTCCGGGGCACTCGCGGTGGTCGTCGGACTGGTCACCCAGGGCGTGTTCACGGCGGTCATGACGCTGGTGGTGGTCCTGGCGGTGCAGCAGATCGAGGGCCACATCCTCCAGCCGTTCATCCTCGGCCGCGCCGTCCGCGTCCACCCGCTCGCGGTGGTGCTGGCGGTCGCCACCGGCGGCATGGTGGCGGGGATCGGCGGCGCGGTGGTCGCCGTACCGCTGGTCGCGGTGACCAACACCGTCGTGGTGTATCTCCGCGCGTACGCCCAGGAACCGGCCGCGCGTTTCTCCCCGAAGCCACGAGGGTCCACGGCGATGACGGCGGCCACGACCCACCCCGGGCCGCCGGCTCCGCCCGGTGCGGCGGTTTCCCCCGCGCCGCTGGCACCGCTGGCCCCGCCGGCCCCGGCGGTCCCGCCGGTGGAGTGAAGGACGAAGGGCGAGCGGTGATCGCCGGTGGAACGACGCGCGCGGAGTCGCCCGTGAGCTGTTCGTGAGCTGCTCGGCCGCTCGGGAGTCACTCCGCGAGGGCCGCCTCCGCGAGGACCGCCTCCGCTTCCAGGGTGGTGGCGACGGCCTCGATCACCGCGGCGATCTTGTACGCCTCCTGGACGACTTCGCGCTCGACGCCCGCCCTGCGCAGGACCGACTCGTGCGCGTCGAGGCACAGTCCGCAGCCGTTGACCGCGGAGACCGCGAACGCCCAGAACTCGAAGTCGACCCGGTCGACGCCCGGGTTGCCGAGGACGTTCATCCGCAGGCCCGCGCGCAGGCTGCCGTACTCCTTGTCCGACAGCAGGTGGCGGGTCCGGAAGAAGACGTTGTTCAGCGCCATCACCGAGGCGGTGGTCTTCGCCGCCCGGTACGCCCCGGGCGACAGAACCGCCCTCGCCTCCGGCTCCAGCTCGCGCAGCACGACGGCCGAGCGCGAGGCGATCGCCGTCGACAGCACCGTGCCCCACAGCCGCTGGGCCGGCAGGTCCGAGCTGCCGATGGCCGCGTCCAGATTGAGCGTCAGGTCCCGTGCGTAGTCGGGAATGCGGGACTTGAGGGACTCGAGCGACATGGTGGACACACTCCTCTTGGCGGGGAAGGTTCCCGGACCACAAGGGCTTCCGGATCACACAGGCTTGCCGAGCTTCCCGTGTCCCCCGTGCATCCGGTGCCTCCCGTGGGCCGGACGCGGTCCATGCTGCCAGGAGCGGCGGCCGGCCCCGGGCACCCCGTGCCGCCCGGGACCGGCCGCCGCACCGGTCACTCCGTGCGCAGGCCGTCCGGGCGCATCATGCGCAGGAGGGGCGGCAGGCTCAGCAGCGTCACCACCACGACGACACCCGCACCGAAACCGGTCATCTGCAACAGGCTCGTCCAGTCCACCCGCACCGGTGTCGACGTCATCCGCAGCAGGACGGCGCCCAGCGCGACCCCCACCGCCGAGGCCAGCAGCAGCCCCAGACCGATCGGGACGGCCGTCTGCCACAGCACCGACAGGCTCAGGGTGCGCCGCCGGGTGCCGAAGGCGACCAGGGCCGACAGCAGCTTGCGGCGTTCGCGCAACTGCTCCAGCTGGGAGACCAGCAGGCTCGCCCCGATCAGCATCAGGACACAGGCCGCGCCGACGAACAGGCCGGTACGGATCGATTCGTAGGTGTCCGAACGCTCGGTGGCGGTCCACCGGAACGTGTGCGTCAGCGGATCGATCGCGGCGGCCGTGTTCCGCACGTGCTCCATGGCGTACGGGACCGAGTCGTCGACCTCGAGGTAGAGCTGGCCGGAGAGCGTGTCGGTCATCCCCGCCGTCACCGCGCCCGGGGTCAGCAGGAAGCCACCGCGCTCCTCGCCCACCGGGCCCGGAATCGACCGGGCCTCCTTGAAGCCCGCGGGGACCGTCCAGGTGATCCCCTCGGCGTAGCGGGAGGGGTCCGAGGGGTCGGGCACCTCGAGGTGGAGGTCCAGGCCCGGCCTGCTCAGCGTCGGGGTGCTGGTGTCGTACTCGGCGCCGGACACCGCGAACACGTCGCCGTCCCGGCACGAGGGGAGCTTCGCCACCGTGCGCAGGGTCGCGCAGTCGGCGACGGTCAGTGCGGCGGTGTTCTCCGGACCCTGCCGCCAGGGCTTGTCGGCGAGGTAGCCGTGGGCGAGTGCGTAGACCCTGCTCACCCCCTTGGCGTCCGCCAGCTTCTCGGCGGCGGGGGCGAGTGCGTGGCCGTCCGGCAACTCCACCTGCGCCTGGGCCAGCGTCACGTCGAGCCCGGTGTCCTCGGTGTAGTCGCCCTCGATACCGGCGAACAGCATCTGGAGCGCGATCGCGCCGGCCACCGCCACCGCGATCCCGTTGACCATCCGGGCCGCCGCGCCGCTGCTGAGCTGCAGCCGGCGCACCGCCAGCTGCCACGACAGGCCGCCCCTGCCGAGGCGGGAGACGACCGTCTCCACGAGCCACGGCAGCAGTGCGGTGACGCCGATGAGCAGCAGCAGGACACCGCCGACGACCAGGTACTCGTTGAAGTCCCCGTTCTCGCGTCCCTGCCCGACCATCGGGTAGAGCATCACGATGCCGGCCAGCGGCAGCAGCAGCCGCCACCACAGCCGCCGCCGGGGCGGACGCACCGTACGGACCACGCCCAGGGGCTCGATGACGACCCCGCGCAGCGCGAGCAGCGTCACCAGCACCGCGGCCGCCGGGACCGCGACCGCGACCAGGAGGGCCAGCAGCGGTGAGGGGTTCAGGTAGCTCGGGAACACGCTGACGCCGAACACCTCGACGGAGGCGGCGACCTGGCGGCCGATCAGGAAGAAGCCGGTGCCGAGGAGCAGCCCGAGCAGCGAGCCGGCCAGTGCCTCGCCCCCCGCGATGCGCCGGGTGGCCGCCGCGTCGGAGCCGACCAGCCGCAGTGCCGCCAGCCGGCGGTCGCGCCGCTCACCGCCGAACCGTACGGCGGCGGCGATGAACACGGCGACCGGTGTCAGCAGCACCACGAAGACGACCAGGACCAGCAGCATGATCACCGGGTCGTTCTCTTCCTCGGACGTGTATTCGGGAGGTGTGCCGAAACCGTCGAGGCGCACCGCCCTCGAGCCGTCGAGCCCCTCGGCGAGCCCCTTGGCGCCCGCGTAGTAGGCGAGCTCCTGCGAACCGATGAGGCCCTGCTCGCCGATCGTCCCCGCGACGTCGTACGGCAGCCGCTCGCGCAGCAGCCCCGTGCCGTCCGACGCGAGCAGCTCCTTCAGGGCGGGCGAGACGACCATCTCGCCGACCGCCGGGAACTCGCTCAGACCCGGCGGCAGGGGGGCGTCCGGGCCCTCCGGTTCCGTCAGGCGGCCGCGGACGTCCTCGTCCCGGAAGTCGGTGTCGGTACGCGCGATGATCAGGGTGTCGTCGGCCTTCGGCACGACCTCCGAGCTGAAGGGCCAGTCGAGCCGCGCCTCCTCCCGCCGGTCCCGCTCCGACAGCACGCCGGGCAGGGCGGCGCAGAGCAGCAGCAGCGCCACACCGAGGCCGACGCCGACGCCGGTGAGCAGAGCCCTGATCCACCCCTCGCGCCCGCCGGCCAGGGCGAACCGGACGCCCATGCCCAGGTCCCGGACCACTGCCCGGACCTTCGGCTCCGTGCGGACGGCGGGGACTTCCGGGGCGGAGGAGACGGTACGGGTCCGCTCCTCGGTCGCGCTCATACGGCGTGCTCCATGTCCCGGGACTTCCCGTCGCGTACGACGATCTCGCGGTCGGAGTACGCGGCCACCCGCGCCTCGTGCGTGACGAGGACGACGGCGGCGTTGGTGGACCGGGCGGCCTCGGTGAGCAGTTCCATCACGCGCTCGCCGTTGAGCGAGTCCAGCGCGCCGGTCGGCTCGTCGGCGAACAGGACCCGCGGGCCGGTCACCAGCGACCGGGCCACGGCGACCCGCTGCCCCTGGCCGCCGGAGACCTCGCCGGGCCGCTTCGCCCGGACGTCGTCGACCTCCAGGCGCTCGAGCCAGGCCAGGGCGGTGCGCTCGGCCTCCTTGCGGGGCGTGCCGTTCAGCCGCATGGGCAGGGCGACGTTCTCCACGCAGGTCAGCTCCGGCACGAGCTGCCCGAACTGGAAGACGAAGCCGAACTCCGAGCGCCTGAGCCTGCTGCGCTCGGAGTCGTTCATCGCGGTCAGTTCGCGCCCGTTGTACGTGATCGAGCCGGAGTCGGGTGTGACGATCCCGGCGAGGCAGTGCAGCAGGGTCGACTTGCCCGACCCGGAGGGACCCATCACGGCGACGACCTCGCCGGGGTGGATGGAGAACGCGGCGCCGTCCAGCGCGGGGGTGGGCCCGTACGCCTTGCGCAGGTCCTGGGCGACGAGCAGGGACCCGGCGGGGATCGTCATCGGGAGACCGCCTCACGGAGTTTGTCGAGGCGCGCGGCGGTGAGCTCCAGCCAGCGCAGATCGGCCTCGAGGTGGAACAGGGCGTGGTCGCAGATGAGCTGGTCGGCCAGGTCGCCCCGGCGCTTGCGCTCGGTGAGGGCGCGCATGCCGCGCAGATGCTCGGACCGCTGGGTGTCGAGGATGTCGGCGGCGTCGCGGCTGGTGAGCAGCGCGAGGACGACCTTGGTGTAGAGCGTCGACTGGAGGTACGGCTCCGGCTTCTCCGGCGTGGCGAGCCAGCGGGCGACGTCGGTGACGCCGGCCTCCGTGATCGCGTACCGCTTGCGCTCGGGGCCGTCGCCGGCCTCGATGCCGTCGACTTCGACGAGCCCGTTCTTCAGCAGGCGGGACATCGTCGAGTAGACCTGGCCGTAGTGCAGTGGCCGGTCGTGACCGAATTTCGCGTCGAAGGCACGCTTCAAGTCGTAACCATGGCGCGGGCCGGACTCCAGGAGCCCCAGAAGGGTGTGACCGATGGACATGGCGAGCACTCTACACAGTGTGTATACGTGCCGTGTATACATCGAGTGTGCAGGTGGTGGAACGGGGTGCGGGAGCCCAGGTGAGGGCCGGTTGTCACGGTTCTGTCACCGGGGCGGGAGGGGGTGGGAGCGGGGTGGACGGGCGCCCGGATCCAGAGGGCCGGGGCCTCTCGACCGGAGCGGCCGGTCCGTCCGTCCGGAGCGGCCGGACCGGAGAGCGGGGTCCGGCCGCTCCGGGCGAAAGACCCCGGAGGCCCATCCGGACGAAAGGCCCCAGGGGCCGAAGAAAGCAGGGCCCGGGAAGACAGGGGTCCAGGAAGGCGGGAGTCCGGAGGGCGTCACCGGGGCGCGAGGTGGTCACCGGGCCCCGAGTGATCGTCCGGCCCGGGGCGGTCATCGCCCCGGGGAGATCAGGGGGAGGTCACCGGGACTCGGGCGGATGTTCCTCGGGCGGAGGCTGCGGCGGTCGGCCGGACTGCGGGGGCTGCGCGGGCGGCTGCTGTGCGGGCGGGCGCCCCCGGCGGGGGAGGGGGCCCGCCTCGCCGGGGAGCCGGCCCGCTTCCGCGAGCGCCCGCCGCAGCAGGAACTCGATCTGCGCGTTCGCCGAGCGCAGCTCGTCGTTCGCCCATCGCGCCAGAGCCTCGTGCACCAGCGGGTCCAGCCGCAGCAGCACCTGCTTGCGCTGCTGCGGCCTGCGCCGAGGGGTCTGGCCCTCCGGGCCGGGCGGGGCGGTCACTGGTAGAGGGTCCCGGTGTTGAGGACCGGCTGCACGGCGCGGTCACCGCACAGGACCACCATCAGGTTGGACACCATCGCGGCCTTGCGCTCGGGGTCCAGCTCCACGATGTCCTGCTCGGAGATCCGGGCCAGCGCCGTCTCGACCATGCCCACGGCGCCCTCCACGATCAGCTGCCGGGCCGCCACGACCGCGCCGGCCTGCTGCCGCTGGAGCATCGCGGAGGCGATCTCGGGGGCGTAGGCGAGGTGGGTGAAGCGGGACTCGATGATCTCGACCCCGGCCGCGTCCACCCGTGCGCGCAGCTCGACCGCGAGCTTCTCGGTGATCTCCTCGGCGTTGCCGCGCAGCGAGAGGCCGCCCTCCTCGTGGGCGTCGTACGGGTACTCGATGGCGATGTGCCGGACGGCGGCCTCGGTCTGGGTGGAGACGAACTCGACGTAGTCGTCCACCTCGAAGGTGGCCTGCGCGGTGTCCTCCACCCGCCACACCACGACCGAGGCCAGCTCGATCGGGTTGCCGTAGGCGTCGTTCACCTTGAGGACCGCGGTCTCGTGGTTGCGTACGCGGGTCGAGATCTTGGTGCGGGAGGTGAAGGGGTTCACCCAGCGCAGGCCGTCCTCCCGGATCGTGCCCCGGTAGCGCCCGAAGAGCTGGACCACCCGGGCCTCGCCCGGCGCCACCGTGTTCAGCCCGCACATGGCGAGGAAGGCGGTGATGGCGATCAGGATGCCGAAGACGATCAGCGCCGCCTTCCCGGCAGTCGCGGTGACCGCCGTGGCGCTGACGGCCATACCGACGCCGAGCAGCAGTCCGAGCAGGCCGAGCGTCAGCGCGAGCCCACCGCCGACGCTGTGCGCCGGCGTCTCCCGTACGCGCGGGGCCGGCATCTCGGGTACGTCGGCCGTGGCCGGCGCGGCCTGCGTGTCGTGTATGGACATGGGTGATCCCCCGTCTTTCGGAGCGCCGTCGGGAGTGATGCAGTCCGATAGCGCCTGCTTATCCAAGTGATATCACTTTAGCGGCTCGCGGCAACCATGAACAGGTTTCGCACGTCGGTTCTGGTGAGGCGGAAGGCGGTTCCGGTGGGACGGGTGCTGATTGTCACGCCCGTAAAGGCCGGATCGGCAGCTGTTTGTCATAGCTTCCGGTGTTAGCTTGCGGAGTTGACCTGATCGGCGAACCCATGTGCTTCGTCGGTACACACGAGTGAAGCGGAGCAGAGCGGACCCATGGGACGAGCGGAAGAACGACGCGCACGACAGCGCGGTGGGCACCGTGCGGCCTCCGGGGGCCGCTCGTCGGGCGGGAACGGGCAGGGCCGGATACGCCGCCTCTTCACCTGGAAGAAGATCCTCGGCACGGCCTTCGGCCTCTGCCTGCTCGGCATGGGCGCCTTCATCGTGCTGTACATGCTGATCGACATCCCCGAGGGGAACGCCGACGCCCAGCAGCAGAGCAACGTCTACAAGTACAGCGACGGCTCGATCATGGCCCGCGACGGCGAGGTCAACCGTGAGGTCGTCGACCTCGCGCAGGTCCCCAAGCCGGTCCAGCGGGCGTTCGTCGCCGCCGAGAACAAGACGTTCTACAACGACGCCGGCGTCGACCTCAAGGGCACGGCACGCGGTCTGCTCAACACCGCGTCCGGCAAGGGCTCGCAGGGCGGTTCGACGATCACCCAGCAGTACGTGAAGAACTACTACCTGACCCAGGAACAGACGGTCTCGCGCAAGCTCAAGGAACTCGTCATCTCCCTGAAGCTGGACCGGGAGAAGTCCAAGGACTACATCCTCGCCGGTTACATGAACACCAGCTACTACGGCCGCGGTGCCTACGGTGTCCAGGCCGCCGCCCAGGCCTACTACCGCGTCGACGCCGAGGACCTGACCGTCGAGCAGGGCGCCTACCTCGCCGCGCTCCTCCAGGCACCGAGCCAGTACGACTGGGCGGTGGCCTCGGACACCAGCAAGAAGCTCGTCAAGAACCGCTGGAACTACGTCCTCGACAACATGGTCGAGCAGAAGTGGCTGGACGCCGCAGAGCGGTCCGGCATGGAGTTCCCGGTGCCCAAGGACCCCAGGGGCAACCCCGGCCAGGCCGGCCAGGTCGGCTACCTGGTGACCGAGGCCAACGCGGCGCTGAAGCGGCAGCTGGTCACCGAAGGCACCGCCGCGGACGCCAAGGAGGCCGACGCCCTGGTCGACCTCGGCGGCTGGACCATCACCCTCAACATCGACAAGAAGAAGCAGAAGGCGCTGGAGGAGGCGGTCAAGACCCAGCTCACCGGCAAGCTGGACCCCGGGGAGCGCAAGGTCGACGCCGACATCCAGGCCGGCGCCGTCTCCGTGGACCCGAAGACGGGCGCGGTCGTGGCGCTGTACGGCGGCGTGGACTACCTCAAGCACTTCACGAACAACGCCACCCGCGACGACTACCAGCCCGCCTCCACCTTCAAGCCGGTGATCCTGGCGGCCGCCGTCGAGGAACAGGCCGAGACGCAGGACGGCCTGCCGATCGCGGCCAGCACCGTCTACGACGGCACCAGCAAGCGGCCCGTCGTGGAGAACGGCACGGAGGTCGGCTTCGCCCCGGAGAACGAGGACGACGCGGACTACGGCGACATCACCGTCCAGACGGCCATGAACAAGTCCGTCAACTCCGTCTTCGCGCAGATGGGCGTCGACGTGGGGATGCCGAAGGTGATGGAGACCGCGGGCAAGCTCGGCATGGACGTCGAGGACCTGGAGGCGGTGCCCGCCCAGACCCTGGGCTCCATGGGCGCGAGCCCGATGGACATGGCCGCCGCCTACGCCACCCTCGACAACCACGGCAAGCGGACCACCCCGACGATCCTCAAGTCGGCCGAGCACCTCAACCGCACCGTCACCATCCCCGACGCGATCGGCGAGCAGGCCATCAGCCGCGAGGCCGCCGACACGGTGACCTCGGTCCTCACCGGTGTGGTCGACGACGGCACCGCCCGCACGGCGGTCCGGGACAACCCGCTGCGCGACGGCCAGCAGGTCGCCGGCAAGACGGGCACCTCCGACAACAACAAGTCGGCCTGGTTCGCCGGCTACACCCCCGACCTGGTCACCACGGTCGGCCTGTTCGGCGAGGACGACAAGCCCCCGCACCCGCAGGTCGAGATGTACGGCGCGGGCGGCCAGCCCCGGGTCAACGGCGGTGGCTTCCCGGCGCAGATCTGGTCCGCCTACACCTTCGGCGTGATGGAGAAGACCAGCAGGTTCGACCTGGAGACCGACCAGGGCGCGGCCGTCACACCGCCCCCGTCCTCGTCGGCCCCCGCGTCGCCGTCCGAGTCACCGTCCGAGGAGCCGACGACCGAGGAACCGACCTCGGAGGCTCCGAGCACCGAGGAACCGACCGAGGAACCGACGACGACCGAGCCCACCACCGAGGAACCGACGACCACCCCGCCGACGGGCCCGACCTTCACCCCGCCCACCATCGAGGTCCCGCCCGACCCGGACGAGCCGGCGGACGACGAGGAGCGGCAGAAGCAGTAGAGGGGGAGCGGACGAGGTGGGGGGCGCCCGGTGACAGGACCGGGCGCCCCCCGTGTCGTCGGCACCCTTCAGCTGCCGTGGCTCAGGCGCTGTGACGCGGGTGCCGTGGTTCAGCCGCCGTGGTTCAGCTCGAACCAGACCACCTTGCCGGTGCTCAGCCGGGTCGCGCCCCAGCGGCGGGCCAGGCGGTTGACCAGGTAGAGGCCGCGGCCTCCCTCGTCCGTGGCGCGTGCCTGGCGCAGCCGCGGGAGCTGGGGCACGTCGTCACCGACCTCGCAGCGCAGGACGTCCGTACGCAGCAGCCGCAGGGTGACCGGGCGGGAGGCGTACCGGACCGCGTTGGTGACCACCTCGCTGACCAGCAGCTCCACCGAGTCGCTCAGGTCCTCCATGCCCCACCGGGACAGCGCCCGGCGGGCCAGGCGGCGGGCCCGGCCGGGAGCGGCGTCCTCCGGCTCGAGGAACCAGTACGCCACATCGCTCGGCGCGATCCCGTCGAAGCGGGCGGCGAGCAGCGCGATGTCGTCGTCCCGGTCGCCCGGACCGAGCATGTCGAGCACCTCGTCGCACAGCGCCTCCAGCGGCGGCGGATGGTCCGGGCCGGTCAGCTGCGCGGTCGCGGCGAGCTTGTCGCGCAGCTGGTCGATGCCGGTCCACACGTCCCGCAGCCGGGACTCGACCAGGCCGTCCGTGTAGAGCAGCAGCGTCGCCCCGGCGGGCGCGTCCAGCTCGACCGCCTCGAAGTCCACACCGCCGACGCCGATCGGGGCGCCCGCGGGCACCCGCAGCACCTCGGCCCGCCCGCCCAGGGGGAGCAGAATGGGCGGCGGATGACCGGCGTTGGCGATGGTGATGCGGTGCGCCACCGGGTCGTACACCGCGTACAGGCAGGTTGCCATGCGGTCCGCGCCGAGCCGCTGCGCCTGCTCGTCCAGGTGGTGCAGCACCTCCTGCGGCGGCAGGTCGAGCCCGGCCAGGGTCTGGGCGGTGGTGCGCAGTTGCCCCATGATCGCGGCGGAGGTCATGGAGTGCCCCATGACGTCGCCGACGACCAGCGCGACCCTGCTGCCGGGCAGCGGGATGGCGTCGTACCAGTCACCGCCCACACGCGCGGTCTCGGCGGCCGGCAGATAGCGGGAGGCCAGCCGCACGCCGGTGCAGCGCGGCAGGTTCTCCGGCAGCATGGTCCGCTGCAACTCGTCCGCGATGTACGCCTCCCGCCCGTACAGCACCGCCTTGTCGATGCCGAGGGCGCTGTGCGTGGCGAGCTGGGCGGCGACCAGCAGGTCGTCGGCCTCGAAGGCGATGCGCTCGGGGCCGCGCAGGAACAGGGCCGCGCCGATCACCCGGCGCCGGCCGCGCAGCGGCGCGAGGATCGCCCGCTGGCCGTCGGGGACGGCCGACTCGGCGCCTTCGCCCAGGAGTTCGGGCAGCGCGGCGCGCGCGGCGGGCGCGTCCGTGAACACCGGCCGTACGCCGCGCAGCACTTCGGCGAGCGCGCTGCCGGGCCGCACCGTGCACCGCTCCGAGCCGATGGAGTCCAGCTCGGAGCGCGCGGGCGCGGCGGCCGGCACGAAACCGCCCTCGGTGTCGCGCTCGGCCGGGATCCGGTCGCTGCGCCGCAGTCGCAGGACCAGCGGGCCCGTGGGCCGCTCGTCACCGACCGGCAGCGGTTCGCGCAGATAGACCAGGATGGTGTCGGCGAAGGTGGGCACGGTGGCCCGGCACAGACCCATCACGATCTCTTCGAGATCAATGCCGCGGGCGATCCGCCGGGTCGCGGCGCCGACGAACCTCAGCCGGTCCCCGTCCCGCCGCATCGGGGTGGGCTTCCCGGGCGGGGTGATCTGACCGGTGCGGCGATCGAGGCCGTCGGGGACGGGAGCGGAGTGGTCCTGGGGCGCCGGTTCCTGGGCCCCGCGGTCCTGGGCCCCGCGCTCCTGGCCCTCTTGCTCCTCGGGCGCAGCGCGGGGTGCCGGAGGAGTCGCTGCCGGGTGGTCCGCTGCCGGGTGGTCGTGCACGTCGGGTCTCTGTCCTCCGGCCGGCTGAAGCGGTATGCCCTCGGGCGTGGGCCGAGGTCGGTGGGTGTCGGGTCCGGATTCCTGCCCGGCGTGCGGCTGGGAGTGCTCGGCGCCGGGTCCTGCCGTACCCGACGACGCCGAGGACGCCGACGGAGCCGGAGACGCGGGCACGGACGGCGGCGGTGACGACGACGATGACGACGATGTCGAGCCGGGCTCGTGTGCCGGTGCCGGGGCAGGCAGGAACACCCCGTGGGCATCCGCGGGGGTGACGCCCGGATCCGGGCGCTCGTAGGAGGTCGGCTGCTCCGTCACGCGTGTCGAGTCCATCCGTCCGGGGCCACGGCCCGTTCCTCACATTCCCGCCTGCTCCGTGAACGTGAGGCCGGGGACGCACACCGTGCACACCGTACGTCCCGCCGGAACTCCGATACCCGGAATGCGTGTCCCCGGAACGGAATCCCCGCGTGGTGAGCGCTTGCTCCTGCGCCGCCCACCGACCGTCCCCGGCCCGCACCGGTAGTGCCGTACCCCTCGCTCACGTCCTGCCGCCCCTCGGTGACGTTCGGTCAAGCCCAGCGCGTGCTCCGGGAGTTGTTGTCGCCCGGTGCCTTGCGGAGGACGATCCTACGTTTCCTGACCCGGGGTGCATCAAGAGTCTCATGACGACAGATGCGCGGGCGTGCGGTCCCAGTCCGGTGGCAGTGAAGGTACCGCCCAGGACGGATCCGGGCGCCAGTTCTGCCAGCCGTCCGAGAACGGGGCTCCCCACCGGGAGATCACGGCCACCGCGTCCCGGCCCGCCTTCCGCACCCGGCCGGCCAGCGCGGCGTCCACCAGGCCGTCCCGCTGGGCCTGCGCGAACTCGTCCTCGTCCCGCCAGTGCCAACTGCGGTCCGGGTGCACGGAGATGTCCAGAAAATGATCCTCCGAGTCCACTCCGCCGGCCCAACGGGTCAGCGGCTCCTCCAGGTTCACGTACCAGTTCTTGAACCGCCAGTCCCGGTCCCAGAACAGCCACACCGACCAGGGCTCACCGGGCCGGGCCAGCTTCAGCACACCGGTCCCGGTCCAGCGGCCGCGCTGGACCGTACGGGGCTTGGTGTACCGGGTCCGGAGGGGCTCCTGGTGCACGGGAGTGCCGTCGGCGAGCACGGGCTTCACACACTCGGTGCCGGGCGCCATCCACACGGCGAGCAACTCCGGATCGTCGCGTACGACCGTGACGGGGCGCGCGATGTGGAAGCGCGCGCCGCCGTTCTCCCGGTAACGCCACAGCACCTGCGTCCCGGGCGCCCAGCGGCCGTCCGGACCGCCCGCCGTCCCGGTCCCGTGCCCCGGTCCGCCCGCCGCCGTCGTGCCGCGCCGGTCCCGGCGTGGGCCGCCCTCTTTCCCGTGTCCTGTCGCTCCGCCCTCTGTCATGGGCAGATATTAGGTGCCACGGACACAGACCGCTGCGGTCCCCGTCACGCTTCACCCGTGCGGTACACCGGCGACACACGGCGGGGCAACGGAGGAGACCCGGCGGGGGCATGACGGGGGCGCGGCGGGAGAGCGCCCAGGGCACTCTCCCGCCGCGCCGCTTCACGGGCGGGTCATCCGCAGGACGTCCAGGGCCTCGTCGAGCTGCTCCACGGTGAGGTCGCCGCGCTCGACGTACCCGCCCTCCAGGACCACCTGACGGATGGTCTTCCGCTCCGCCAGCGCCTTCTTGGCGACCTTCGCGGCCTCCTCGTAGCCGATGTACCTGTTGAGCGGGGTGACCACCGACGGTGAGGACTCGGCGTACTCACGGGCGCGCTCGCGGTCGGCCACGATCCCGTCGACCGTACGGTCGGCGAGCAGCCGGGAGGCGTTCGCGAGCAGCCGGATCGACTCCAGGACGTTCTTCGCGATGACGGGCAGCATCACGTTGAGCTCGAAGTTGCCGGCGGCACCCGCGGTGGCGACGGTCGCGTCGTTGCCGACGACCTGCGCGCTCACCATGAGCACGGCCTCCGGGACGACCGGGTTGACCTTGCCGGGCATGATCGAGGAGCCGGGCTGGAGGTCGGGCAGGGTGATCTCGGCGAGGCCGGTGCGGGGCCCCGAGGCCATCCACCGCAGATCGTTGGCGATCTTCGTCAGTCCGACCGCGATCGTCCGCAGCTGACCGCTGGTCTCCACGATGCCGTCCCGGGCGCCCTGCGCCTCGAAGTGGTCGCGGGCCTCGGTCAGCGGCAGCCCGGTGGCCTCGGCGATCTCCTCGATGACGGCGGCCGAGAACCCGGGCGGAGTGTTGATGCCGGTGCCGACGGCGGTCCCGCCGAGGGGCAGTTCGGCCAGCCGCGGCAGGGAGGCGTACAGCCGCTCGACCCCGTACCGCACCTGGGCCGCGTACCCGCCGAACTCCTGCCCGAGGGTGACGGGCGTGGCGTCCATCAGGTGCGTACGCCCCGACTTCACCACGTCGGCGAACTCCTCGGCCTTGCGCTCCAGCGAGGCCGCGAGGTGTTCCAGGGCCGGTACGAGGTCCCGGGTGACGGCGGCGGTGGCGGCGATGTGGATCGAGGACGGGAAGACGTCGTTGGACGACTGGGAGGCGTTGACGTGGTCGTTGGGATGCACGGGGCGCCCGAGCCGCTCGGTCGCCAGGGTGGCGATGACCTCGTTGGTGTTCATGTTGGACGAGGTGCCCGAACCCGTCTGGAACACGTCGACGGGGAAGTGCTCGTCCCACTTCCCCCCGGCGACCTCCCCGGCCGCCTCGCCGATCGCCTCGGCGATGTCCTTGTCCAGCACACCGAGGCGCGCGTTCACCTTCGCCGCGGCGCCCTTGATCCGGGCGAGGGCCTCGATGTGGGCGCGTTCGATGCGCTGCCCCGAGATCGGGAAGTTCTCCACGGCCCGCTGCGTCTGCGCCCGCCACTTGGCGTCGGCGGGTACCTTCACCTCCCCCATGGAGTCGTGCTCGGTGCGGTAGTGCCGGTTGTCGTCCGTGGTCGTCATCGTCGTACCTCCGAAGGTTCACAGCAGTGGCGCCGGCCGGGTGTATTCCTGCCGGCCCCTCGCCGGCATTCCTCGCGGGTACCCGGAACGGACTCCGCCCCGCCGCGAGGGAGCGGCGGGGCGGAGTGCCGCGCGGAGACCGGCGCCGGCCGGGTGCCCCGGAGGCACGCGCCGTCGGCCGGGAGGCCCGTCCACGGGGACGCGCTCCCGCCGGCCGCGGGAAGACGGCCACCCGGCCGCCCGCGTACGCCGTCAGGCCGACCGGGCGCCGCACGCATCCGCTACGGGCGTCGGCGTCGGACGGCGTGGTGGGCGTGCCGCCGTCGGCCTCGGGCGTCGACCCGCCGTACGCCGGCGGGCCGGGAACCGGCGGCTTTCCGGTTTCAGGAGACGGCCTGCTGCCAGAGGGTGTGGGCGATGCCGTCGGCCGCGCGGTTCAGGCCGGTGGTGTTGATGTTGGTGAGGGTGTCGCAGGACCGGTGGTAGCAGGGGTCGTAGGCGGAACCGGCCGTGCCGCCCCATTTGGCGGCCTGTGCGGACGTCTTGCGGGCGCCGGCGCCCATCGCGTAGCCGGAGGTGGGGATGCCGGCCTGCTGGAAGGGGTAGTCGTCGCTGCGCCCGGCGCCCTCGGTGTTCTCCTCGGGCCGCAGGCCCAGCGAGTCCCAGTACGCCTTCATCGGCGCGGCGGCCGACGTGGTGATGCGGTTGATGAAGTAGCCGCCGTTGGTCGAGGCGACCATGTCGAAGTTGTAGTACGCCCGGATCCTGGAGCGCTGGGTGGAGGACAGCGAACGGACGTAGAACTCGGAGCCGTTGAGGCCCTGCTCCTCGTCGGTCCACCAGGCGAAGCGGACCCGGTTGCGCATGGCCGGGTTCTGCTGGGCCAGGGTCAGGGCGTTCTCCAGGAGTGCGGCCGAGCCGGAGCCGTTGTCGTTCATGCCGGGACCCGCCGAGACGCCGTCGAGGTGGGCGCCGAACATGTACACGTTGTTCGCGTCGCCCTGCGGCCACTCGGCGATCAGGTTGGGACCCGCTCCGCTGGTGCAGCCGGAGGTGCAGGGCTGTTCGGTGACGGTGTACCCGGCCGCCTGCAGCTTGCCCTTCACGTAGGCGACCGAGTCGCGGTACCCCTGGGTGGTGGAGCGGCGGTTGCCGCCGTTGCGGCCGGCGATGGCGCTGAGCTCGCTCAGGTGGGCCCGCACCTTCGTCACGTCGACGTCGGGCGCGGCGAGCGCGTTCACGGCGGTGACGGCCCGGTCCGTGTCCGCGGGAGCGGCGGCCGCGGCGGGGAGTGTCCCGCAGCCGAGCACGACGGCGAGGGAGAAGCTCGCCACGGCGAATCGTCGTCTCACACTGTCTCCTTCTGGAGGTGGCCGTGGGGTGGGCCACAGGGAGCCTGACATAGCGTGTGCATGTCAAGGTGGCGAGAAGACTCACAGTGAAGGTTGAGGGAGTCAACGGAAACGGGGCCCGTGCGGGCAGGTTGTCCAAAAAAGGAACACGGCGTCCGCTATCCGGGCGCGCGGGACTCCGCGGCAGCCCCCGCGGATGTATCCGGGGCCTGTCGTGAGGGCGTGTCGGTGTCGAGCCGGCCCGGCCGGTCGAGGACGAACTGCGGGGGTGGGCCACCCTCCGGCCCGTCCGGCGTTCGAGGGCGAGGCCCGTTCGGGACCGAAGGGGTCCGGGGCGCGGCCCCGGGGACGGGAGGAAAAGGGGCGGCGGGGGCTGAAACCCTCAACCGCCGCCCCCGGGGGGTACTACGCCAGCCCCGGCCCCCGCATCGGAATCGACGTGAACGTCGGCTGCTGCGGCGAAGGGTCCTGGAAGAAGTCGTTGCCCTTGTCGTCGACGACGACGAACGCCGGGAAGTCCTCGACCTCGATCTTCCAGACCGCCTCCATGCCGAGCTCCTCGTACTCCAGGACCTCGACCTTCTTGATGCAGTCCTGGGCGAGCCGGGCGGCCGGCCCGCCGATCGAGCCGAGGTAGAAGCCGCTGTGCGCGTTGCACGCGTCGGTGACCTGCTTGCTGCGGTTGCCCTTGGCGAGCATCACCTTGGAGCCGCCGGCCGCCTGGAACTGCTCGACGTAGGAGTCCATGCGGCCGGCCGTCGTCGGGCCGAAGGAGCCGGACGCGTAGCCCTCGGGCGTCTTGGCCGGACCGGCGTAGTACACCGGGTGGTCCTTGAGGTACTGCGGCATCCCCTCGCCCGCGTCCAGCCGCTCCTTGATCTTGGCGTGCGCGATGTCGCGGGCGACGACCAGCGGACCGGTCAGGGAGAGGCGGGTCTTCACCGGGTACTTGGTGAGCTCCGCGAGGATGGCGTCCATCGGCTGGTTCAGGTCGATCCGGACGACATCGCCGTCGGACTCCAGCTGCTCCTCCGTCGTCTCCGGGAGGAACCGCGCGGGGTCCCGCTCCAGCTGCTCGAGGAAGACGCCCTC
Organism: Streptomyces sp. NPDC085927; assembly: GCF_044540975.1. Lineage (NCBI taxonomy): Bacteria > Bacillati > Actinomycetota > Actinomycetes > Kitasatosporales > Streptomycetaceae > Streptomyces > Streptomyces sp. NPDC085927. The sequence goes on along the minus strand of NZ_JBITSN010000001.1, from coordinate 426,186 downwards.
GGCGGTGATCTTCGCGACGGCCTGGCGGTCGGCGGAGCAGGAGACCGCGATCGCGACCGGGCAGGAGGCGCCGTGCCGCGGCAGCCGGACCACGCGGACGTCGTGGCAGAAGTACTTGCCGCCGAACTGCGCGCCGATGCCGATCTTCTGGGTCAGCTTGAAGACCTTGTCCTCCAGCTCCTTGTCGCGGAAGCCGTGGCCCAGCGGGGAACCCTCGGTCGGGATCTCGTCGAGGTAGTGCGCGGAGGCGTACTTCGCGGTCTTCAGCGCGTACTCGGCGGACGTGCCGCCGACGACGATCGCCAGGTGGTACGGCGGACAGGCGGCCGTGCCGAGCGAACGGATCTTCTCCTCCAGGAACTTCATCATGGAGGACTCGTTCAGGACGGCCTTGGTCTCCTGGTAGAGGAAGCTCTTGTTGGCGGAGCCGCCGCCCTTGGCCATGAACAGGAACTTGTAGGCGCCGCCGTCGGTGGCGTACAGCTCGATCTGGGCGGGGAGGTTGGAGCCGGTGTTCTTCTCCTCCCACATGGTCAGGGGCGCCATCTGGGAGTAGCGCAGGTTGAGGTTCCGGTACGCGTCGTAGATGCCCCGGGACAGGGCCTCCTCGTCGCCGCCCTCGGTGAGGACGTTCTGGCCGCGCTTGCCCATGACGATCGCGGTGCCGGTGTCCTGGCACATGGGGAGCACGCCGGCCGCCGCGATGTTGGCGTTCTTCAGCAGGTCCAGGGCGACGAACTTGTCGTTGGACGACGCCTCGGGGTCGTCGATGATGCGGCGCAGCTGGGTGAGGTGGGCGGGCCGCAGGTAGTGCTGGATGTCGCGGATGGCCTCTTCGGCGAGCGTGCGCAGCGCCTCCGGCTCCACCTTGAGGAAGGTCCGTCCGTCGGCCTCGAAGGTGGAGACACCCTCGGAGGTCACCAGCCGGTAGGGGGTGGTGTCCTCTCCCATGGGGAGCAGATCGGCGTACTCGAACTCAGGCATCTCGCCCATTCCTCACTCGACAGGTGGCCGCCCGCCGGCACTGGCGGGCGGCCACCAGCGTAGGACCTGCCGCGGGGGGCGAACCTGTGAGGTTGTCCTCAGTAGCGGTCGGTCACCGCCTCGTGGCTTCCCGGCGGGTCACCTCATCGCTTCCGGTCGGGTCGGTCGGGCCGGTGGGCCCGGTGGGGGTGGCCGGGCCGGTGGGATCCGCCCGGTCGGTCCGGCGGTTCCCGAGTCGTTCACGAGGAGTTCGCGACAGGGGGTAGTCGCGATCTATCGCGTTTGGGTAAGCTGCCGTCGTGGACCTTCAGAAGCACGCCCAGCCGCAGGACAGCGCACCGCGGGCCTCCGAGCTGCGCGTCTCGGACGCCGACCGCGACCGTGTCGCCGACCTTCTGCGCGAGGCCCTCGCCGAGGGCAGGCTGTCCCCCGACGAGCACGCCGAGCGCGTCGAGGGCGTGCTGGCCGCCAAGACCGCCGGAGAGCTCGAGGTGTTCGTCCGGGATCTGCCGGGCGCCCACCAGCGGCGTGCGGTCCATGCCTCGGCGCCCAGCCGGCCCACCGCGGGCGCCATCCCGATGGACCCCGACGACAACGTGGTGGCGGTCTTCAGTTCCGCCACCCGCAAGGGCCGCTGGCGGCCCGGCCGCCGCATCCATGTGTACGCGGTCTTCGGCAATGTCGAGATAGACCTCAGTGAGGCGATCTTCGAGCACCAGCAGGTCGTGATCAAGGCCTTCTCGGTCTTCGGCAACGTCGAGGTCCGCGTCCCGGAGAACGTGTCGCTGCGCGGCATGGGCGGTGGTGTCCTCGGCAACTTCGAGGTGGCCTCGCTGGACTCCGAGGACCCCGAGGCCCCGGTGGTCTACGTGGACGGCTGGGCGGTGCTGGGCAATATCGAGGCGCGGCCCAAGCGGGGCAAGCTGGTGGCGGACATCCTCGACCGGGTGCAGCGCTCGGTGGACAAGGGGTTGCGCAAGCGTCAGGACCGTTGACGGTCGTGACGCGGGGCGGGCGGAGGCGCTGAAACGGAGGCGTTCCGTCCGTGCGGCGCGGGGGCGGCACGGAGGCGGCGTGGGCCGAATTCCGTTGCCGGAAGCGGCGGTTCGGGACTCAGTGCATAGGCGCACGCACAGCGGGTAAGCCTTGCTGCATCGTCTCTCGCTCGCGAAGCCGTCGTCAGGAGTAGACCCGTGCCGCAACCGCCGCATTCGTCCCTGCAGGTAGCTGCCGTTCCGGCCCAGCGGGTGCCGACGCGAGACAGGGACCAGGACGCGCCCTGGCACACCGAGGCGGTGTGCCGACGCGACGAGGCAGGGCTGTTCTTCGCCCCGTCGAAGGAGCCCACGGCCGCCAGGCTCTCCCGGGAGGAGGCCGCCAAGCGGGTCTGCGCCCGCTGTCCGGTGATGGTCGAGTGCAGGGAGCACGCCCTGCTCCAGCCCGAGCCCTACGGCGTCTGGGGCGGCCTGACCGCCGCCGAGCGCCGTGTGGTCCTGGCCCGCCGCCGCCGGCGGGACGTGGAACTCCAGAAGACGGCCCGCACCGGCGGTTCCATAGCCGCGGCAGGCTGACCAGCCCCCGGAACCCGGTGCGAGGCGTGCTTCCGTCCCGGTGACCCATCGGGGTGGCTCACCGGGACGGAAGCGCGCCCGGCCGCAACGGACCCGCACCGGCACCGTTCGGCGAGGCTCCCGGCGGCCCACGGACCGCACACCCGTGGGCCGCCCGTACGGCCTTCGTCGAACCCGGCGGAGTTACTTGGCGCGGTCGAAATCCACCGCGCTGTACGCGCGCAGCTTGCTCAGCCGGTGCTCGGAGTCGATGCGCCGCACCGTGCCCGACTTGGACCGCATCACGATGGAGTCGGTCGTGGCGGTCTCGGACCGGTACCGCACCCCGCGCAGCAGCTCGCCGTCGGTGATGCCGGTGGCCACGAAGAAGACGTTCTCGCCGGAGACCAGGTCGCCGTCGGTCAGCACCCGGTCGAGGTCGTGCCCCGCGTCGATCGCGCGCTGCCGCTCCGCGTCGTCCTGCGGCCACAGCTTGCCCTGGAGGGTGCCGCCGAGGCACTTCACGGCGCAGGCCGAGATGATGCCCTCGGGGGTGCCGCCGATGCCGAGCAGCAGGTCGATGCCGGTGCCCTCGCGCAGGGCGAGGATCGAGCCGGCCACGTCACCGTCGGAGATCAGCTTGATGCGCGCCCCGGTCTCCCGGATCTCCTTGATGATGCCCTCGTGCCGGGGCCGGTCGAGGATCACCACCGTGACGTCCTCGGGGGTGACCCGCTTGGCCTTGGCGACCCGGCGGATGTTCACGGCCACCGGCGCGTCGATGTCGACGAAGTCGGCGGCCTCGGGCCCGGTGACCAGCTTGTCCATGTAGAACACGGCCGAGGGGTCGAACATCGAGCCGCGTTCGGCGGCGGCCAGTACGGCGATCGCGTTGGTCATGCCCTTGGCGGTCAGCGTGGTGCCGTCGATCGGGTCGACGGCGATGTCGCACTCGGGCCCGGTCCCGTCGCCCACGCGCTCCCCGTTGAAGAGCATCGGGGCCTCGTCCTTCTCGCCCTCCCCGATGACGACGACGCCGTTCATCGAGACGGTGGAGACGAGGGTGCGCATGGCGCGTACCGCGGCACCGTCGGCGCCGTTCTTGTCACCGCGCCCGACCCAGCGCCCGGCGGCCATCGCGGCGGCCTCGGTGACCCGGACGAGTTCCAGGGCGAGGTTGCGGTCGGGAGCTTCGGAGGGCACATCGAGTTCGGACGGAAGTTGATGGTGTTCGGTCATCGGAGCGCACCTTTCTGTACGACGACGGCCGGATGAGGGTGTTGCGCCTGACTCTAGCGCCGGGCCGACAAAATGAGCAGGGGCCCCCACGGATGAGCGGGCCGGGCACCTGCGACGATAAGGGCGTGGCAGGAACGAACAGCATGCAGAAGTCGGCTCGGGACATGATCCTCTCCCTGAGTCTCATCTTGCTCGTCGCGGGAGGGATCTGGCTGTTCATCCCGCACGACGACGGTGAGCCCGACCTCAAGCGGGTCGACTACCGCGTCGACCTGCTCACCGCGCGCCGCGCCGCCACCTACCCGGTGGCCGCGCCCGAAGGTCTGTCCGAGGCGTGGAAGCCCACCTCCGTCCGTTTCCAGGGCGAGGAGTTCGATGCCTGGCACCTCGGCTACCGAGCTCCCGACGGGGAGTACGTGGCGGTCGAGCAGTCGACTCGGAAGCCGGTGGTCTTCATCGAGGACGAGACCCAGGGCGCGGAGAAGACCGGGAAGACGCAGCAGATCGACGGAAAGACCTGGACCCGGTACGAGGGCGATCGGTACGACGCGCTGGTGCTCGAGGACGAGGGTTCGACCACCGTGGTGACGGGCACGGCGTCCTTCACCCGGCTGACGGAGATGGCCGAGGCCCTGCGCACCGCATCCGACTGACCCGTTCGCGACGGCCGGTTCGCGGCGGCCGGCGTACGGCAGGCATACGGCAGGGCCCCCGACACGTCGTGTCGGGGGCCCTGCCGTATGCCGTGAGGCGACGATCAGACGGTGGTGACGACCTGGTCGTACTCCAGGCGCGGGCTGCGCGGGAACCAGGCGTCCTCGCCGGGGCGGCCGATGTTGACGACCATCAGCGGGGTGTGGTCGTCGTCGAGGAACTCCTTGCGGATGCCCTCGAAGTCGCAGCCGGTCATCGGGCCGGCGGCCAGGCCCGCGGCGCGCACGCCGACGATGAAGTACGCGGCCTGCAGGGCGGCGTTCAGCGTGGCCTGGTTCTCCCGCACCGAGCGGTCGCCGGCGAACATGTCCTTGGCCCCGGGGAAGTGCGGGAAGAGCTGCGGCAGCTCCTCGTGGAACTCGTTGTCCGCGGAAAGGATGGCGACCAGCGGGGCGGTGGCCGTCTTGGCCGCGTTGCCCTCCGCCATGTGCTGGACGAGACGCTCGCGGGCCTCGGGGGAGCGGACCAGGGTGACGCGCAGCGGCGACTGGTTCATGGAGGTCGGGCCGTACTTGACCAGGTCGTAGATGGCCTGCACCTGCTCGTCGGTCACCGGCTCGTCGGTGAACGTGTTGGCGGTGCGCGCCTCGCGGAAGAGCAGGTCCTGGGCGGCGGAGTCAAGAACGAGAGACATGCGTGAACTTTCTAGGAGGAGCGTCGGCCCCGCGCGGTCGGCGCGAAACCCTTAACGAGGAAAACGTTACGACAGAGAAGTTCAAAGTTCAACAAAAAGCGGAATGCGGTGATCTGCTTCACAAGGAAACCGCTTCATGGTGATGCGCGCCACATCGATCCGGCGATCACTTCGCCGGCCGCCCGCGGTCTTCAAGGGCAGTACGCCGCCACTCACCCGGGATGGGACCAACCTGATATGACCGCCACAGCCAAGGGCCCCGCCGGCTACTTCCCGTCGATCGAGAAGAAGTACGGCCGTCCGATCGCGGAATGGAAGGAGCTGATCCGCTCCTCGCCGCTCGTCAGGCACATGGAGCTGGTCGCCTGGCTCAAGACCGAGCACGGCCTGGGCCACGGTCACGCGAACGCCCTCGTCGCCCACACGCTGACCGAGGACAACGCCAAGTAGCCCCGGTCCGCCGGGGCGGGCCGGGGCCCGGTGGACCGGGCGCGGCCGGACCGAGCGTGGGCGGGCCGGGGCCCGGTGGACGGGGCGGGGCTACAGCTCCCCGTCCTCCGCCCGTCCCGCTCCGGCGGTCTCCTCCGCGAGTGCCGCGTCCAGCCGGGCCCGTGCCCCGTCCAGCCGGTTCCGGCACACCTTGGCCAGTTCCTCGCCGCGCTCCCACAGCGCGAGCGACTCCTCCAGCGTCGTACCGCCCGTCTCCAGGCGGCGTACGACCTCGATCAGCTCGTCCCGCGCCTGCTCGTACCCGAGAGCCTCGGCCGCGGCCTCCGCCTGCCCCGTCTGCTCCGTCTTGCTGGTCATCCGCCCACCCTACGCATCGACTCGGACACTGAACTCACCCTCGGACACCCGTGCCCGCAACACCTCACCGGCCTCCACCTCGCCCGGATCACGCACGGCGTCTCCGTCGGCCCGCTGCAGCACGGCGTACCCGCGCTTGAGCGTCGCGGCGGGGGAGAGGGCCACCACGCGCGCGTGCGTGTGCGTCAGCTCGGAGTCGGTCCGGTCCAGCTGGTGCCGCAGGGAGCGCCGGGCCCGGTCGAGCAGCGCGGTGACCTCCTCGGCCCGCCCGTCGATCATCCGGTACGGCGCCTCCATCGAGGGCCGGGCCAGCGCCTGCGCCAGCCCCCGCTCCTCCCGGTCGACGAACGCCTGGACGCAGCGCCGCGCACGGTCGCGCAGCAGCCGCACCCGCTCGTGCTCCTCGCCCACGTCCGGGACGACCCTCTTGGCCGCGTCCGTCGGAGTGGAGGCCCGTACGTCGGCGACGTGGTCCAGGAGCGGGTTGTCCGGCTCGTGCCCGATCGCGGAGACGACCGGCGTACGGCAGTCCGCCACCGTCCGCACCAGCTGCTCGTCGGAGAACGGCAGCAGGTCCTCCACGCTGCCCCCGCCCCGCGCCACGACGATCACGTCCACCTCGTCGACCGCGTCCAGCTCCTTCACGGCCTGGACGACCTGCGGCACCGCGTGCACGCCCTGCACGGCGACATTGCGCACCTCGAAGCGGACGGCGGGCCAGCGGCGGTGGGCGTTCTCCAGCACGTCCCGCTCGGCGGCCGAGGCGCGTCCGCAGACCAGCCCGACCAGCCGCGGCAGGAACGGCAGCGGTTTCTTCCGCTCGGGAGCGAAAAGGCCCTCCCGCGCGAGGGACTTCTTCAGCTGCTCGAGGCGCGCGAGCAACTCCCCGACCCCGACCGGCCTGATCTCGGCGGCCCGCAGCGACAGCTGCCCGCGCGGGGCGTACCACTCGGGCTTGCAGTGCACCACGACCCGCGCGCCCTCGCTGACGACGTCGGCGACGGCGTCGAACACCTGCCGGTAGCAGGTCACGCCGACGGAGATGTCGTGCGAGGCGTCCCGCAGTGTCATGAACACCACCCCGGCGCCCGGCCGCCGCGACAGCTGGGTGATCTGCCCCTCGACCCACACCGCGCCGAGCCGGTCGATCCACCCCCCGATGAGCCGGGACACCTCACCGACCGGGATGGGCGCTTCCGCAGACGTGTTGAGAGCCATGTCGCGAGACTAGTCCGAGCCACCGACATCGCAGGCCACCACCAGGCGCGGCCCCCCTGCCCGTACACCGCCCGCCCATGCGCCCGGTGCGCCCGCACGCCCTGCCCGCCGCCCCCGTGCACCCGGAACCCGGACCGGCCCGGAGCCTCTCCTGGACGCGATCACCGGGCTGCCGGACGTGGCCCTTACGATGGGACGCATGACCGCTTCGCCTGGCCGCCGTGTCCTGCTCGCCGCCCCCCGGGGCTACTGCGCGGGCGTGGACCGCGCCGTGATCGCCGTCGAGAAGGCCCTGGAGCAGTACGGGGCTCCCGTCTACGTCCGGCACGAGATCGTGCACAACAAGTACGTCGTGCAGACCCTGGAGAAGAAGGGCGCCGTCTTCGTCGAACGGACCGAGGAGGTGCCGCCGGGCAACATCGTCATGTTCTCCGCGCACGGCGTGGCCCCCGTCGTCCACGAGGAGGCCGCGCGCGGCCGGCTCGCCACCATCGACGCGACCTGCCCGCTGGTCACCAAGGTGCACAAGGAAGCGGTCCGGTTCGCGAGCGAGGACTACGACATCCTCCTGATCGGGCACGAGGGCCACGAAGAGGTCATCGGCACCTCCGGCGAGGCCCCCGACCACATCCAGCTCGTCGACGGCCCCGAGGACGTCGCCAAGGTCGAGGTCCGTGACCCGTCGAGGGTCGTCTGGCTCTCCCAGACCACCCTCTCGGTGGACGAGACCATGGAGACCGTCGACGCCCTCAAGGACAAGTTCCCCCAGCTGATCTCCCCGCCCAGCGACGACATCTGCTACGCCACGCAGAACCGCCAGCTGGCGGTCAAGCAGATGGGCGCCGAGGCGGACCTGGTGATCGTGGTCGGCTCGCGGAACTCCTCCAACTCCGTGCGGCTCGTCGAGGTCGCCAAGATCGCGGGCGCCCGTGACGCCCACCTGGTGGACTTCGCCGACGAGATCGACGAGGCCTGGCTGGAGGGCGTCTCCACGGTCGGCGTCACCTCGGGCGCCTCGGTGCCGGAGGTCCTGGTCGAGCAGGTCCTGGAATGGCTCGCGCAGCGCGGCTTCGAGGACGTGGAGATCGTCAAGGCCGCCGAGGAGTCCATCATCTTCTCGCTGCCGAAGGAGCTGCGCCGCGACCTGCGCGAGGAGGCGGCGACGCTGGCGGCGGAGCGCGGCGGCACCGGGCCGGGAGAGGCCTCGGCGTCGGCGTAGCGCGCCGCCGCGTGAGGGTCCGGGGGATGTGACGGCGTCACGTCCCCAATCCTCACCCTCTGTCCGATTGGTGACGGCATTTGGTTCGGTGGCCGTTCACGGCCCGGCTTAACGTAGTCCCATGCAGATCTTCGGTGTGGACATCGGCGGGTCCGGGATCAAGGGTGCCCCGGTCGACCTGGACAAGGGGGACCTGGCGCAGGAGCGCTGCAAGGTCCTCACCCCTCACCCGTCCACGCCGGACGCGGTGGCCGACGGGGTCAAGGAGGTCGTCGACCACTTCGGCTGGACCGGCCCGGTCGGGGTCACCTTCCCGGGCGTGGTCACCGACGGCACCACGATCCGTTCGGCGGCCAACGTCGACAAGAGCTGGGTCGGCACCGACGCGCGGGTCCTGCTCGGCGACCGCCTCGGCGGTCTGCCCGTGACCGTGGTCAACGACGCGGACGCGGCGGGCATCGCCGAGATGCACTTCGGTGCCGCGAAGGGCCGCCGGGGCACGGTCGTCCTGCTGACGTTCGGTACCGGCATCGGCAGCGCCGTGTTCGTGGACGGCGTCCTGGTCCCCAACACGGAGCTCGGCCACCTGGAGCTGGACGGCCACGAGGCGGAGAAGCGGGCCTCCAGCAAGGCCCGGGAGGACCACGAACTGACGTGGGAGCACTGGGCACGCCGGGTGCAGAAGTACCTGGCCCACGTGGAGATGCTGTTCTCGCCGGAGCTGTTCGTGATCGGCGGCGGCGTCAGTCGCAAGTCCGAGAAGTTCCTGCACCACATCGAAGGCATCAAGGCCGAGATCGTCCCGGCGCAGCTGCAGAACAACGCGGGCATCGTGGGAGCGGCGATGCGGGCGGCCACGGGCATATAGGCACCGGGTCGCCCGGACGTCAGGCCTGGGCCCGGCTCCGGGCGGCGGCGGTCCGCCGGTTGATCGTACGGATCATGCGCATCCGGCGGCCGAGCACGATCGCACAGGCGATCAGGGTCCCCCCGTACAGCCAGCCGGCCTGGGTGGCGAGTCCCGTCACCATGCCCATGAGCCGGCCTCCGGTCCCGCCGTCGCCTTCGTCGGCGACCGGGACCAGGCCCAGGGCGAAGGCGATCGGGACGACCACGGGTGCGGTGAGCAGGTCCCCCTCGCGCACCCACAGCGCGGTCAGCACGCACACCGGCAGGAACAGCACGCCGTACACGGTCTGGGACATCCCGAACAGCAGCGCGACGAGGAACCCGAGCGTCAGCATCACGAGCCCGCAGAAGAGGCCTCCGCCGAGCCCGGTGAGCCGGGGATTCGGCAGCCGCCGGGCCGCGGGGGAGGGAGCGGGCCGGGGGACCGGCGCGGGCCTGCGCTGTGCCGGACGGGCAGGCCGGGCGGAGCGCGCGACACCGCCCCCGGGGGTCCGCCCCGCCTGCGGAGGCAGTGGCGGCCGGGGTGGCCGAGGCGGCCGGGCCGGCCGGTCGCGTCGCGGTCCGTACTGAGCAGGTCGCGTGCTGTGTTGCTCCACTGGACCAACTTAGGTCTGTTTATGTGCCGAATGGGCCGACGGACACGCCGGGGAGCGAGGGCTGTCCATGCGTTCGATTTGCCGACGGGGTGCGGAGCGGGTACGCCGTAGACTGGTGGATCGGCCCACGCGCCCAGTCGGCCGGTCCTCGTCCCCCACCCTCACGTACGGGAAGTCGCAACGTGTCGCTCACGATCGGAATCGTCGGTCTGCCGAATGTCGGCAAGTCGACCCTGTTCAACGCCCTGACCAAGAACGACGTGCTGGCGGCCAACTACCCGTTCGCCACCATCGAGCCGAACGTCGGCGTGGTCGGTGTCCCCGACGCCCGGCTGGCGAAGCTCGCGGAGATCTTCGGCTCCCAGAAGATCCTCCCGGCCACGGTCGACTTCGTCGACATCGCGGGCATCGTCCGCGGCGCCAGCGAGGGCGAGGGCCTCGGCAACAAGTTCCTGGCGAACATCCGCGAGTCCGACGCGATCTGCCAGGTCATCCGCGCCTTCCGGGACGAGAACGTCGTCCACGTCGACGGCAAGGTCTCGCCGAAGGACGACATCGAGACGATCAACACCGAGCTGATCCTCGCCGACCTGCAGACCGTCGAGAAGGTCCTGCCGCGCCTGCAGAAGGAGTCGCGGATCAAGAAGGACATCGCGCCCAAGGTCAAGGCGGTCGAGGAGGCCAAGGAGATCCTGGAGAAGGGCGACACGCTCTTCACGCACGGCATCGTCCAGGGCAGCGAGCGCGCCGAGCCCCTGCACGACCTGCACCTGCTCACCACCAAGCCGTTCCTCTACGTCTTCAACGTCGACGAGGACGAGCTGACCGACGAGGACTTCAAGAACGAGCAGCGCGCCCTGGTCGCCCCCGCCGAGGCGATCTTCCTCAACGCCAAGCTGGAGGCGGACCTCGCCGAGCTGGACGAGGAGGACGCCATGGAGCTCCTGGAGTCGGTCGGCGCCGAGGAGCCCGGTCTCGCCACCCTCGCCCGCGTCGGCTTCAACACCCTCGGCCTGCAGACGTACCTGACCGCGGGCCCGAAGGAGTCCCGCGCCTGGACCATCAAGCGCGGCGCCACCGCCCCCGAGGCCGCCGGAGTCATCCACACCGACTTCCAGAAGGGCTTCATCAAGGCCGAGGTCATCTCCTTCGCCGACCTCGTCGAAACCGGCTCGGTCGCCGAGGCCCGCGCCAAGGGCAAGGCCCGCATGGAGGGCAAGGACTACGTCATGCGCGACGGCGACGTGGTGGAGTTTCGCTTCAACGTCTGATTGGACGTGGACAAACGGCCTGACCTGCGAGAAAGCAGGTCAGGCCGTTGTGCTGTCCGCGGTAGTCCGCAGAACCTGGAGCAGCTACGTGTCGTAGACCGTGGAGCGGTGTCCGACGTGTACGACCCACGCCACCAGCTCCCCGTTGTCGATCGTGTAGACGACACGGTGGTCGCCTACCCGTAGGCGGCGGCGCTCAGGCCGGGATACGAGTGCGGTGGTGTTGAGGCCGAAGGGGTCGCTTTCCAGCTCTGTCAGTTTGGCCAGGATGCGAAGCGCCATGTCACGCGGGATCTTGCGCAGCTCGGCCTGGGCCTCGGGCCGGAACACCGTGCGGTAGTCACTCACTGCGTGCCAGCGTCTCCCTCATCACGTCCTCGATCGGGACGCCGGCGGCAGGGCTCGCCATGCGCTCGTCGATGATGCGGTTGATCTCGCGCTCTTCCCACTCCTGGTACTTGCGCAGCACCTCGATCGAGACCACGGCGGCGACCTGCTTGCCGCGGCGGGTGATGACAGTGGGCACGTCGTCGCGGTCGGCCCGTTCGACGACTTCGGCCAAGTGGGCGCGTACGTCGCGGATGGACTCTATGGGCAGCGGCTGCGTCATGCCCCAAGGGTACCGAGTGTGCCATGTGTACACAACGTCTGCGGGTCCCGGTCGGCGCTGGGGGCAGCGGTGGCAGTATGCGGGGACAGGGCGAGAGGGGTCGGGGCGGGATGGGGCGCAGTGAGCGGGGGGCGGTCGCCGCGGGAGGGCGGCTGTACGAGGCGGCGCAGGCGGTGGCCGGTGACCACGAGCGGGCTGTCGAGGCGGTTCGGGCGGCGCTGAAGCCGATCTGCGATACGGCGGCGGAACAGGCGCTGGACGCCATCCCAGTGGCCCGGTTGAAGGAGGTCACCGAGGGTCGGCTGAGGCTCGGGGAAGTCGAGAGGAGCGGGCTACGGTCGGTCCGGCAGGTACTCGATGCCGGTTCCTACCGGTTGCGGCAGATTCCTGGCGTGGGGCAGCGGACCGCCGATCAGGTCATCGCGGCGGCACGTCAGATATCTGATGCCGTTCGGGAGACCATAGCCGTCCACATCGACGTGGATCGGCCGGAGCCGCGAACCACCTCACTCGTCATGGCCCTGCATGTGCTGGTGGAAGCGGGCCCCGATGCGCGGCGAGCCGTCGACACGGCCGCGGCTCTCTCGGAGCGGCTCGGTCCGCTGCTGGCCGAGGCCAAGCCGGCCGCCGGGCGGCTGCGGATACTGCTGGTGGGGCAGGCCAAACGAGCTCGGGCGCTGGAGGCCGTTGCAGAGGTCCGCAGGCTGACCGAGGAAGCAGCGCAGGGCGGTGTGCCAGAGCTGTTTGCACAGGCCTCGGTGGATCTGCTGCGCGGTACCTCGACCGAGGCTGCGGCCTGGGTCGACTTCGAGCTGCGTTCCGCCGAGTACTACAGCCTGCTCGCGGAGATCTCCGGCCGCAGACCCGACACTGCCGCTGCCGAGGGGTTCCTGCCCGACGAAGTTGCCGAGCGGGTCCGCGATCAGATGCTGGATGACACTCACCGGCGGGTGTCGCTGCGCGGCTATCAAGCCTTCGGGGCCCGCTTCGCTCTGGCGCAACGCAAGGTGATTCTCGGCGACGAGATGGGGCTCGGCAAGACCATCCAGGCCATCGCTGCTCTGGCTCATCTCGCGGCCGAGGGGCAGAGCCACTTCATGGTCGTCTGCCCGGCCAGCGTTCTGATCAACTGGACACGCGAGATCGAGGCACGCAGCAAGCTGCGCGTGATGCCTCTTCACGGCCCCGACAGGCAGGAAGCGTTCGCCGACTGGAAGGGCCGGGGCGGCGTAGGAGTGACCACCTTCGACGCCTTGCGTGGTTTCCCGGTCCCCGGAGGCGGCGAGCTGGGGATGCTGGTCGTGGACGAGGCGCACTACGTGAAGAATCCGAAGACGCGTCGCTCCCGGGCCGTGACTGAATGGTCCGGGCACTGCGAACGGGTTCTCTTCATGACCGGCACGCCCATGGAGAACCGAGTCGCCGAGTTTCGCAGCCTTGTGCAGATTCTCCAGCCGCACCTGGCAGGGGCTGTCGGTGACCGTGACGGAGTGGCCGGTTCCAAGGCCTTCCGGAAGGCCGTTGCCCCGGTCTACCTGCGCCGCAACCAGCAGGATGTTCTGACCGAACTGCCCGCGCTCCAGCAGACGGACGAGTGGGAGGAGCTGAGCGCGTCGGACGAAGATGCCTACCGTGAGGCCGTGCGCACCGGCAACTTCATGGCGATGCGCAGAGCGGCGTACGCGTGCCCCGAGAAGTCGGCCAAGCTGAACCGGCTGCGCGAGATCGTCGAGGACGCCGCCGAGAACGGGCTGAAGGTGGTGGTGTTCTCCAACTTCAGGGATGTCCTTGGAGCGGTGAAGGACGCGCTGGATGGCGCGCGGAGCAATGGTGGCGGTCAGGTGTTCGGTCCGATCTCGGGAAGCGTGCCGCCCGCCCGCCGCCAGCAGCTGGTGGACGAGTTCGCCGCCGTGCCGGGTCATGCGGTGCTGGTGGCGCAGATCGAGGCGGCGGGGGTGGGGCTCAACATGCAGGCCGCGTCCGTCGTGATCATCTGTGAGCCTCAGATCAAACCGACCATCGAACACCAGGCGGTGGCGCGGGCCCACCGCATGGGGCAGGTCCGTTCGGTGCGGGTGCACCGGCTGCTCACCACCCGCGGGGTGGACGAGCGGATGGTGGAGATGCTGAAGAACAAGACCCGCCTGTTCGACGCGTACGCACGTCGCAGCGCGGTCGCCGAGTCGACACCGGACGCGGTCGACGTTTCCGACACGGCGATGGCCCGCCAGATCGTCGAGGAGGAGCAGGCGCGGCTGGGAGCGGTCCGCGAAGAGTCCGCAGGACACGTGTAAGCGACCGTCGGGACCCCATGCACGCCAACGGGGGAAATGCCTGGTCAGGGCGTTGCATGCGGCTCCGCCGCAGGTCAGGGTCGAGGCTCGGGCATTCCGCTTCAACGTCTGACGAGCCATCGAGGACGTTGCCCGGCCCGCCTCTTGGCGGGTCGGGCGCAGGTTTCTGTCTGCCGGGGCCCTCGTCTCATGAAGTGCTGTGGCCGACGGCCGACCTGGTGGGCGGGGCTGTGGCCGACGTTTTCAGACCTTGACGACCTCTACGGAAGGGCCGCAGAGGAGCACCAGGTCCTCGGGGTCGGAAGTGAGGACGGTGACCGGCGGGGGCGCGTTGCGGGCGATGACGGCGAAGGCGGCGTCGATGGCGTACTTGTGGCCGTGGAGATGATGGGTGCGAAGGAGGGCGGCGGCCTCGTCGGTGACCTCCTTGGTGACGTCGTGAACGTCGACGCGGGAGAGGACCCACTTGATGCGGGCCGGGTGGATCCGCTCGTAATCGGCCTCAAGGGTGGTCATGGCGCTGGTTGCCACGCGGATGCCCTCCTCCGATGCCGCCTGGACCAGAGCCACGACGGTGCGGTCCTTGCGGTAGAGCTTGGAGAGTCCTTCGCTGTCGAGCAGCAGGGTTCCGGGCATCAGGCGGCGGCACCGCCGGCCTGCCGGTGGTCATGGCGCAGCAGCGCGCGGGCGGCCTCGACCTCCTCGCGGGTGAGCTCGTCATTGTCGGTCTCGAAGTCGGCGACGATCTCCCGGAGCTTGTCCATGGCGACCCGTTGTTCGAGGGCTTCGGCGACGTAGGCGGAGAAGCCGCCGGGTCCGACATGGGCGCGTACGGCCTCGGCAAGGTCCTCGGGCAGGCTGATGGAGTACTTTTTACTACCACTCATGGTGCCGATCCTACCGGTGGTCGTAACTCTGTGGGTGCGAATGGTCAGGGCAGCACGGGGGAGGCTGCCCGGTCCGCAGACAGTCCGCAGTACGGTCGTAAACGCTCATCGGCGGCCAACGCAACCAAACGGAGAGCGGGGACGCGGCCGCGGGCGGGACGCGTATCGGCGGTGGAAGGGTGCCGCCCGGTAGGAACCGGGCCACCCCGAAGACCGCGGCGGCCGTCGACTCGGCCGGCTCACGCGCCCACCGGGCCGCAGCCCGGGGCACCTCGTCGCGCGCCGTGTTCCGTGGCAGCCGGCGGGGCGCCAATCAGGACGTGGACCGTGCAGTTGAGCACCCGCCGGCCCGGGCCCCTCTGCGGGCGAAGGATGGAGGGCGGCCCGCGGTCTTGGCGAACAGTCCACAGAGGCTGCCGCCCACTCGCTTCGCGGCCATCCCTGCAGAGGAGCCGCACCGTTCTTCATCTGGAAAGCCTGGATCAGCACGCCCCGCCGGCACCACCAGGGCCTGTTCGACGCAGTCAGCCACGGCCAACCACTCACTCCAACCCTTGCCTGCCCCGCTCCGACAAACCACCGCTAGCCGTGGGCGATGCCCTCGAGTACCAGGCGGGTGAAGTCCTTCGTGCCGGCAGTCCCGCCGAGGTCGGGCGTACGGACGTCGGTGGTGGCCAGCACGGAGGCGAATGCGTCGAAGACCTCGGCGCCGGCCTCGGGGTGACCCAGGTGGTCGAGCATCATCGCGGCGCACCAGATCGCGCCGAGGGGATTGGCGATGCCCTGGCCGGCGATGTCGGGGGCGGAGCCGTGGACGGGCTCGAACATGGAGGGGTACTCGCGCTCGGGGTTGAGGTTGGCCGCGGGAGCGATCCCGATGCTGCCTGCGACGGCGGCTGCGAGGTCGGAGAGGATGTCGCCGAACAGGTTCGATCCTACGATGACGTCGAACCGGGCCGGGTCGAGGACGATCTTTGCGACGAGTGCGTCGATGTGCTCCTGCCGCCAGGTCACGTGCGGGAACCGCTCGCCGGCCTCCCTGACGAGTTCGTCCCAGAACGGCATGGTGTGGACGATGCCGTTGGACTTGGTGGCGGAGACCAGGTGGCCATTGCGCTGCTGAGCGGTGGTGAAGGCGTAGTCGAGGATGCGTTCGACGCCAGGACGGGTGAAAACGGCCTCCTGGACCGCCATCTCGTCGGGGAAGCCGCGGTTGAGGCGTCCGCCGATCTCGGAGTACTCACCCTCTACGTTCTCGCGGACGACCACGAGGTCGACGTCGCTGGTGGCCTTCGCCACCGGGCTCGGCACGCCCTGGAGGACCTTGATGGGGCGCAGGTTCACGTACTGGCGGAACTGGCGACGGATGGGGATGAGGAGACCCCACAGCGAGACGTGGTCGGGCACGCCGGACCATCCGACGGCGCCGAGGAGGATGGCGTCGTGGTGACGGATGCGCTCCAGACCGTCGGCCGGCATCATCGCCCCCTCGGCGAGGTAACGCTCGCAGGACCAGTCGAGCGTGTCGTAGGCGAACGTGAGTCCGTGGCGCTTGCCGACGGCGTCGAGGACGGCGCAGGCGGGCGGCAGCACCTCGGCGCCGATGCCGTCGCCGGGGATGAGGGCGATGCGGTAGCGAATGGTCATGGTCACCATGGAACGCCGGGATGCTCGCGACTGTCCAAGAGCCGTTTGCAGCCTGTCCGATAAGACTCCCCTATCGGTCGCGCCGCGCCGTCCCGGCCGATGTGCGGCGCTGCCGGGTGGTCTCAGTCGTCTGTGCCGCCGGCCCCGGATCGCTGACGTTGCCGGCGCCTTGGATGACGGCGACGAATGCGGCGGCAGCGGGGCTGAGGCGGTGGCGCTGCCAGACCAGGCCCACTTCGAGGGTGTCTTCGACCGCGAGCCGTCGGACGCGTAGCCCGACCGCGTCGGCGAGGGGGCGCCAGGAGTCGGCGACGACGGCCACCCCCAGGCCGCTCAGAACGAGGGGGAGGAGGCCCTCGCGGTGCTCGATCTCGACCGTGATGCGGCAGTCGGTCGCGGCGACGATGGTGTCTGCGATGCGGCGCATTCCCGTGCCCGGCTGGCCGGCGACGAGGCGCAGGCCGGTGAGCTCGCCGACGGCGAGGGGACGGTCGCCGGGCGGAAGGCCTGCGTCGTCACGGGCGACGAGCACGAACGACTGCGTTTCGATGGGCACATGGTTGAGGTCTGCGAACGCCTCGTGAGTGCCGGCCGCGGCGACGATGCCGACCTCGGCGGCGCCCCTGCGAAGGGCGTCACGGACGTCGTCGGGCCGGGCGGCGGCCACCACCGCCACCTGAACGTGAGGGTAGGCGTCGGCGTAGGCGGCGATGAGCCCGGTGAGGGGGCTGACGACCTGGGACGGCATGGAGGCGATGCGCAACTGTCCGCCTCGCAGACCGTCCACGGCCGCGACCGTTTCGCGGGCGACATCGAGGGAGCGGACCGCTTCGCGGGCCGGCGCGACCAGGGCCGTACCCGATGGGCTCAGCACGAGCCCGCGGCCCTGCCGCAGGAACAGACTGGTCCCGAGATCGGCCTCGAGGCGGCGGATGGTCTGGGTCACCGACGGCTGGGCGACGAAGAGATGCTCGGCCGCCCGGTGTGCGCCGCCGTGGTCGACCACGGCCAGGAAGTAGCGCAGCTGTCGTATGTCCAAGCCGTCCATCGCCTTCGCGAGCCTGCGCGGCAGGTACCGGCCCGATCATGTCCAGGGGCGAGTCCCTGACTGGAGTGGGGTGTTCTGGCCAGCGCCGTCTTTCATACCTGCCGTTCGATAAGCGGATGTTATCGGTCGGGCTGCATATGCGTCTTGGACAGCGGGGGTGACCGTCGTCACCATGTACGACACGTCACACACCGCCGACGGGTCCGGCGGCAGTGACCGGTCCGCGAACTCGACGCACCACGCGAGCAGCCGTCCCCGGGGCTACCCGTCGGGCCGGCTCCTGACGGATCTGCACGGACCTGGTGGAATTCTATGAGCGGAGTCTCCCGTGCCCGACGAAGCCCTGCTGTTCCTCAACACGACGATCGCCGTCGTCGGCATCGTCGTCGCGATCACGTGGTTGAGGCTCCCCCCTGTGTTCGCGCTTCTTTTCGGAACTTTCTATCTCGGGCTGACCACCGCGGTCGGGGCGAAGGGCACTCCGGAGGCGGTCGCGGCAGGATTCGCCGACGTCATGGGTGACATCGGCATCCTGGTGACGTTCGGTGTCGTCCTGGGCGCGCTGCTCACGGTGACGAACACGATGCAGCGTCTCGTCGAGACGATGCTCAAGGTCTTCGGCGAGCGCAGCGTCCCGTATGTCTTCGCCGCGACACTGAGCTCGATGTTCACCTCGATCTACTCGGACGTGCTGCTGGTGCTCTCGTCACCGCTCGCGCGCCGGCTGGGGCCGCGGCTGGGCCCGAAGGGCCGCGCCCTGATGGGCGGCTCGCTCACCGCCGGCATCGAAGTGGGTCTGGTGTTCGTCGCGCCCGGCGTCGCCGCTGTGGCCATCGCCGGCATTCTGAACGTCCCACTGGGCCAGATGTTCCTGGTCGGTCTCGCGGTCGGTCTGCCCACGGCGCTGCTGACCATGCTCGTTTTCGCCGCCCTTCTGCGTCTGATGAAGTGGGAGCCGGAGTTCGACGAGGCCGGTGAGGCGGACGAGGACGACAAGTCCCGGCCCGCCCCCGGACAAGCGCACGACGGCCCTGACGGCAATGGTTTCCGCCGCCAGGAGGGCGAGAAGGCGCAGCCCTCTGGAGACGGGGCGACGGTCGGCAGTTCGCCCCGGGCCGCAGCGGCTGTTCAGGATGGTGAGAAGACGACCACCACCGAGTCGCCCGGCGCGGCGCCGGGCGGGGTGCCGCTCGGGGAGAAGGTACGGGAGCCGTCCCTGTTCGTCGCCGTCACACCGGTGCTGTTGACGCTGGTCCTGATCGCAGGCGGAGCACTCGCGGACGCCATGTCCGTCGGCTCGGCGGCGCTCGTGTTCCTGACCGACCCCGTGGTCGCCGTCTTCCTGGGCGCCGCCCTGGCCTATGCGCTGGCGAGCCGCGTCCGGTCCCGGCACGAGATCAGTGGGGCCATCGGCACGGCGCTGACTCAGTGCGGCCCCATCCTCGTGCTCAGCGGCATCAGCGGTTCGCTCGGGTTCGTCATCGAGGGCTCCGGCATGGCCGAGATTCTCGGCAGCGCGTTCTCTTCCGGATTCCTGCCGCCCCTGCTGCTGGTCTGGATCGTGGCGGCTGTGCTGCACATCGCGCTCGGCTCCATCACCGTCGCAGGCATCACCGCCGCGGGTATCCTGGCGCCCATCGCGGGCAACCTCGACACGCCAGTGGTCCTGGTGGCCCTCGCAGCCGGTTCGGGCGCCCTCTTCGTCCCCCACGTGTCCAGCAACTTCTTCTGGATGTTCCAGTCCCTGCTCGGGTTCTCCACCCGGGGGACCATCAAGACCCACACCATCCCGATGACGCTGGCCTCGCTCATCTCGCTGCCCATCGTCCTGGCGATTTCGGCTTTCCAGTGACAGGAGCAGCTCCCGTCTTCCAGCGGGCACGAGTCCCACGATGGACCTCGAACGTATGGTCGTCATGCATCGGCCGAGCGTTCCCGAAGATCTCCCACACCCGGACCGGGTGTGGGAGCATGCCGTGACCAGGGCCCTGCTGGAGTGCGGTTGGGCTGATGTTCGTCCGGACGGGAACAGCCTGTATTACCGCGGGGCCGGGGATGGTGGCGAATGTGGCGCCTGCCGGAGGACCGGGCGGGAGGTGCATCGGGTGGCTCAGGATGCGGAACCGGACCTTCGTGAGCTGATCACGGCCCGCAGGGACGAACTCGAGGTGCAGGCAGAGAAGTTGAGCCAGCAGCTTCAACAGGTGCGCGATGACCTGGAGGAGCTCGCCGTTGCCGAGCGGGTCGCACGTCGGCTGGCCGAGCGGGGCTGGCTGCGCAAGCCGGCCGACGGGAAGTTCACCACCACGCTGTGAACGGGTCTCGCCACCCACAACATGCCGTTCAGGCCGTAACGTACTTTCCTCCGGCGGCAGTTGGTGTGGTAAGGGGTCACATGCGGGCTTTTCCGGCCAGGTGCTCCCAGGGCGCGGTCCAGCCGAGTTCCCGGTCCAGGCCGGTGCCGGAGATGCCGTACTGCTGGACGAGGCTCTCGGTGGGGGAGGTCATGAGGCGGAATGGTCGCGGCGCCAGAGGGCGGGAAGCCGCCAGCAGAGCACCGAGAAGTCTGCCGGCCACGGGGCCCAGCCCTTCGCTCCCCAGACCTCGAAGGAGCCCCGTGTGAGGCCGCTCGGGTGCCAGGCCGGATCGAGTGGCTCGTCCGCTGCCGGGGCCGGACGGACCGTCGGTCGTGCTGGTCGCATGCGCCGAAGTCCTGGTAGTTGTGCTGGGCCTCGATCAGGGAGACCTTGTTCGCCCTCGTCGCCCTCGTCGGCGGCCAAGGGGCCGCAACGGCCGTCCGTCCCCGTGGTGGGACGGACGGCGGTCCTGGTGCGGGGGAAATGTGTGGGATACAAGCATGTTGTTGACGTCGAAACTACTCGAGTCTAAGTTCTTCACCGCGGAACATCTGTCCGTGATTGTGGATATTGATGCAGCTGGGTGTCGCGTCCGATGCAGGCATCCGTGTCATCCGGCAGGTCACGTGCTGTCCGAGCTCCATCGGGGACCGCCCCGCGGCCGGAGGCTGCCCCGACACCGGTGCACGGACTGGTAAGGGCTCCTCGAGGAGCCGTGGCACTTGCCCTCCCAGCTTGCTACGAGAAGCAGGGAACCTAACAGTGCGCAGACTCAAGCCCGCTCAAATAGCACTCTGGACGACCGTCGCCGCTATCGGCGGGGCGGGCTGGAGCGTGCTCGCGATCTCCCGGGGTGAGAAGGTCTCCGCGATCTGGATCGTGGCCGCCGCGATCGGCTCGTACCTGATCGCCCAGCGCTTCTACGCGCGGTTCATCGCGCGCAAGGTCCTCAAGGTCGATGACCGGCGCGCCACCCCCGCCGAGCGGTTCAACGACGGAGTCGACTACCACCCGACCGACAAACGCGTCCTCTTCGGCCATCACTTCGCGGCCATCGCGGGCGCGGGTCCCCTGGTCGGTCCGGTGCTCGCAGCGCAGATGGGCTATCTGCCGGGCACCATCTGGATCATCGTCGGCGTGATCTTCGCGGGTGCCGTCCAGGACATGGTGGTCCTGTTCTTCTCGATGCGCCGCAACGGCAAGTCGCTGGGGCAGATGGCGCGCGACGAAATCGGGCGCGTCGGCGGCATCGCCGCCCTGATCTCGGTCTTCGCCATCATGATCATCATTCTGGCCGTGCTCGCGATGATCGTGGTCAACGCCCTCGCCGAGTCCGCGTGGGGCACCTTCTCGATCGCGATGACCATTCCGATCGCCCTGTTCATGGGCTGCTACCTGCGCTATTTCCGGCCGGGAAGGGTCACCGAGATCAGCGTGATCGGGTTCGTCCTGCTGATCGCGGCGATCCTCGGCGGCAACTGGGTCTCGGAGTCCTCGTTCGCCGATGTCTTCGTCCTCTCGCCCACGACGCTGGTCGTCTGCCTGGTGGTGTATGGCTTCGTGGCCTCCGTCCTGCCCGTGTGGGTGCTGCTCGCGCCGCGCGACTACCTCTCCACCTTCATGAAGGTCGGAGTGATCGTCCTGCTCGCGGTCGGTGTCCTGATCGCGATGCCGGACCTCACGGTCGACCCGATCTCCAGCTTTGCCCGCGAGGGCAACGGGCCGGTCTTCGCCGGCGGGCTCTTCCCCTTCGCCTTCATCACCATCGCCTGTGGCGCTCTCTCGGGGTTCCACGCGCTGATCTCCTCGGGCACCACCCCGAAGATGATCGAGAAGGAGTCGCACGTTCCGCTCATCGGCTACGGCTCGATGCTGATGGAGTCCTTCGTCGCGATCATGGCCCTGGTGGCCGCCTGTGTTCTCGACCCGGGCCTGTACTACGCGATGAACGCCCCGGCCGGAGTCCTCGGCGACAGCCTGCAGTCCGCGTCCGAGGCGGTCGCCGGCTTCGGCTTCCACATCACCCCCGAGACCCTGCAGCACATGGCGGACTCGGTCGGTGAGGAGTCGCTCGTCGCCCGTACCGGCGGCGCGCCGACCCTCGCGGTCGGCATCGCGGTGATTCTCGCGGATGCCTTCGGCAGCGACGGCATGATGTCGTTCTGGTACCACTTCGCCATCATGTTCGAGGCGCTGTTCATTCTCACCGCGGTGGACGCCGGTACGCGTGTGGGCCGCTTCATGCTCCAGGACACGCTCGGCAACGTCGTACCGCGGTTCAGGGACAAGGACTGGCGGCCCGGCATCTGGATCTCGTCGGCCGTGGTCGTCCTGGCCTGGGGCTACTTCCTCTGGGTCGGCGTCACCGATCCGCTCGGAGGCATCAACCAGCTCTTCCCGCTCTTCGGCATCGCCAACCAGCTCCTGGCCTCCATCGCCCTGGCCATCTCCACCGCCCTTCTGATCAAGTCGGGCCGCCTCAAGTGGGCCTGGGTGACCGGGATCCCGCTGGCCTGGGCACTCGCGATCACCATGACCGCCTCCTGGCAGAAGGTGTTCTCGAACGACCCGGCGATCGGCTTCTTCGCGCAGCGCGCCAAGTACCAGGACGCGCTCGACCAGGGCACCGTCCTGGCCCCCGCCAAGTCCCTGGACGACATGGCGACCGTCGTCAGCAACTCGACGGTCACCGGAACACTGTCGGTGGTGTTCGCGGTCCTGACCATCGTCGTGGTGCTCGCCTGTGCCCGGGTCGCTGTCAAGGCGGTGCGCAACGGCGGTTCGCTGCCGCTCGCGGAATCCGAGTACGTGGAGTCCCGGATTCCGGCACGGCCCGAGCCCGAGACCGCTGACGTCGTGCCGGCGGGCAAGCCGTGACGGCCCAAGGCGGCGCCCCGCACTTCACGGTGCGGGGCGCCGCCCTCAGGGGCGCACGCCGCGGCCTGGCATGGATGCGCTGGTACGTGAGGGAACTCAACGGCGAGAACACCTACGCTCGTTACGCCGAGCGTGCCCGGGCGTCGGACCGACCGCTTCTCAGCCGCCAGGAGTTCGAACGCGACCGGCTCGACCGCCGGGACCGCGACCCGCGCGAGGGCGGGCGCTGCTGCTGACGAACGCGGCGCCAGCACCTCTGACGGGCACTCAGGCGCGCTCCGGGCGGCCGGGTTCGGGCGCGGCTCCGGCCGGGTGGCCGGCCCGGCTCCCATCGCCCGGCCCTCAGCCCAACACCCCGGCCGCTCCTAGGGGCGGCCGGGCGACGGCACCGTGGGATCGTTCGTTTCGAATCAGACGAGGCCCTCGGCCGGCGACAGCGGACCGCGGACCGGGCGCTCGCCGCAGCTCGGCAGATCGCGGACGCGGTTGCGAAGACCTTCTCCGTACGGATCGACGTGAACCACCCGGAGCCGCACACCACCGCGCTCGTCGTCGCCCTGCACCGGCTGGCCGAGGCCGGACCGGAGCTGCGGCGCGCTGGACGTGGTGGAGTGGCCGGAGAAGGAGCTCGGCGCTCTGCGGCGCCGAGCACACCACCGCGCTCGCTGAACTGATCCAACTCGACGAGGATCACACCCTCCGGCCGACCGATGCCGTCGGCTCCGCCTGCGCTCAGAGCTTCCTCAGGAAAACCTCAGCCTTCCACCAGGCATCGGCCGACGTCAGGCCCGATGGCCGTAGGACATGTGCCGTGACGGTCCTGCCGGACGATCGCGCTGAGCAAGGTGTCCGTCGTCCGCAAGGTGCCCGACCAGGAGGCCAAGGCCATCGAGGACTTGGGCATCGATGCCGGCGAACTGGCCGTGGCCGAGGCGGAGGCCGCGCAGATCCAGGCGTGAGCAGCCATTTTCCTCATGGACTTGAGGACTTCGGTTCAGCTGTCCGGGGCGAGCAACGGTGAAGTCGGCTGTGTTCTGTTGATCTCGTCGAACGGAGCGTGGCCGTGATCACGTGGAAACTTCACTCTCGCGAGTCCGGCTCCTCCGCCGTTCCCGTGCCGGCCTGGTGCCGGTCTCGGGTGCCCCTCGCGGGCCCTGCCCGGGACCGCCGGGGTTCCGCCACCTCCGCGCGAAGACCACCCGTCCCGCAGGTGTGCCCAAACTTTCCCGGCCAGGCCCCGGGTGCCCATCCGGATCGAGAAACCGCAAGCCGGCCCCCATGGCGCGAACCAGGGAATACCATGAAACGAGCCGAAACCCTCACCGAACACGCCCATTTGGGACAGCAGTGAAGTTAAAGATCAAGCTTACGGTACGTTCGCGCTCATGGCACGGAAACAATGGCTGCTGGTGGGGCTCGCCGCGGTGCTGACCGCTTGCTCGGTTCCGGACCGCACCCCTGACAGCCGGCCCGCGGCGATCGAAGGGATATGGCAGAGCACCGGATACGGTTACGTCTTCAACATCGCCCGGGACAGCGCGGGGAAGACGGAGCTCACCTCCTACGAACAGACATCGGTGAGCTGCCTTGACGGGGACTTGTTGGCACCGGTGGGCCGCGATGGCACTGCAACGGCCTTTGGTGAGGATGGTGAGGTCGAGCTGGTCGTCCGCAGGCAAGGAGGCCATCTGATCGTGCAGGAGCCGGGTTCGGCCGGGCACATCCGCATGAACCGGCTCAAGAAGCAGCCCGGCTGCCCCTCCGCTGTCTCGGGGAACGCGGCCGACCGTCGTCTGCAGACCTTCGACGTCTTCTGGCAGAACCTCGCCGAGCACTACCCGCCCTATGCGCACCGGAGGCTCGATGCGGCGGGCAGAAAACACGACCGGGCGGCCCTGGCCAAGCACAACACCGACCGGATGCTCGGCAAGCTGCTGGGTGGCGCAGTCCGCAAGCTCGGCGACATGCACACCGGTATCGAGGGGAAGGACCTCAGCCTTTACGGTAAACGGCCGGGCACACGCGACTCGGCCGACATGGACACTGATGCCTTACGCCCCGCGATCGAAGCAAGGCTGGGCAAGCAGCTCGAACCCGTCATCGACGGCAAGGTGGAATACGCCGGCGGGCTGCCGGGCCACCTGGGATACCTGCGCATCACGCAATTCGACGACTTCGCGGACGAGTCGTACGACATCGACCGGAAGGAGTTCACACAAGCCCTGGACACGGTGTTCGCCGTCGCGGAGCAGGACGGCTGGCGCGGCCTCGTGCTCGATCTGCGCCTCAACGACGGCGGTTTCGACGGCCTCAGCCTCGAACTCGCCTCCCGGCTGACAGCGGAGCCCCATTTCGCGTTCCAGAAGCGGGCACGCAACACGCAGGCAGCCTCCGGGTTCACGCCGTACGAGAAGCTGCAGGTGTCGCCCAGCGCCCGCCCCGGCTTCCACGGACCGATCGCGCTGCTGGTCAGCGACCTCACGGTGAGCGCAGGCGAGACGGCGGTCATGACACTGCTGAACCGCTCGCCGAAGCCCACGTTGATCGGCCGCCCGACGCAGGGCGTCTTCTCGGACCAACTGTCGCGAACACTGCCCGGCGGCTGGTCCCTCGATCTCAGCAACGAGGACTACCGGAACGCGGCCGGGCAGAGCTTCGAGGGCCGTGGCATCCCGGTGCCGCAGGAATTCCGTACCCCTGTCTTCACGGCCACAGAGATCGGACGCCGCTGTGATTCGGCCGTCGCCCGCGCCCTCGACCATCTCGCGAACAAGCCGCCGGCAACGACAACGCCATGCCCTCGCGGATCCACCGGATGAATACCCGCAACGGGTGGCTTGCCGTCGGCGGTTGGTGGAACCGTCGGAACAACCCCGAGATCGACCTCATCGGTGCGGACCGCGAGCCGGTGACCCGGCAGGTCACTTCGTCGGATCGGTCAAGTGGCTGGAGAACCAGCCTTTCGGTCGTCATGAGTACGACGCCTTGGTACGCGACATGCCGGCCGTCCCCGGTACCGCCCCGGATACTCCACTGGTCGCGGTATCCCGCTGCGGAGTGGCCGATGGTCTGCCGCTCACCGCGCACTGGGGGCCGGAGGACCTCGTACGGGCGTGGCAGCCCCGGTAGCGGCTCAGCCCATCCGGGTTTCCGCATCCGGCGGCAGGCGCCCTCCTTCGGGGAGCCCCTGGAGAGGGGGCGGCGTGCCGGAGGACCGGCTTCGGGGTTTCAAGGGGCCATTTCCTCCGCCCGGGCGCGGTGGCTGGTGTCGATGAAGGAGTACGGGGGCCAGGGGCCCAGGAAGCGGATGCGGACGGCGGGCTGCCGGGCCCGCAGTTCGGTCAGTACGGTGCCGACGGTGTCGATGTCCTCCCGCCGGACGAGCAGGGCGGCGCACAGGACGTCCGTCTCGCCCGCGACACGGTGGGTGGGGCCGCGGTCGCGGTAGTCCTCGGCGATGGACAGCAGACGGTGCCTGATCTCGGCGTGCAGGGTGTCGGCGAGCTGTCCGGCCGCGTTGCGGGCCTGGTGCTCCCGCTGCTTGGCCATCAGCCTGCGCATGCCGGGCGACAGGCCGTCCGGCATGCCCTCCGGTGTGTCCTCTCCCGCGTCGCCCGCGGTGGCGGCCGTACGGTCCACGGTGATGTCGACCCGCAGTTCGCACCGGCCGGCCAGGTCCTCCAACTGGCCCCTGATGTCCGCCGCCTGCTCGGTGATCCACTCCGTCAGGCGCCGTTCGGCGCTCCGCCCGGCCGCGGGCCGGTCCTCCGGCGCCGGCTCCTCGGCGACCAGGACGTTGAAGGTCATCGGCAGGATGCTGCCGGTGCGTTCCCACACGATGTCCACCGCCCGGCTCTGTTCCTCCACCCAGCGGCGCACCTGGTCGTCGCCGCCCTCGAGAGGGGCCGGCGCGGCGTCGTGCACCAGTGCCGCGACGGAGGTGCCGGGAACGCGCACCAGCCGCAGGGGGCGACCGTCGATCCCGGTGACGCCGTCGGCCGCGTCCGGCCGGTCCGGGAGCAGCGCGTACACGTACAACGCCGTGTGCTCGGTCATTCGCCTGCCTCCTCCGCCCAGCGCTGCGGGTTGATCAGCTTGTCCACGACGTCGTCGACGACTTCGTCCAGTCCCCGGTGCAGGTCGGCGACGGAGGAGACGATGCCGTGGTCCTCCTTGATCTGCTCCATCGCCTCGTCCAGTTCCAGCAGGGCGTTCGCCAGGCGTTCGGCCTCCTGCGGGGTCAGGTCGTTGCCGTTCATGCGGCGCAGGGCCTGGCGGTCCAGCGCTTCCTGGATGACCTCCACCAAGGTGACCACCAAGGACAGCACCCCGTGTTTGAGGCTCTTCTCGTCGACGGTCAACGGCATGTCGGCTCTCCCTCCTGCTGCTGTCGTGCTCGGTCGCTCATCCGGCCGCCGCCACGGGCCCCGTCGTGCGCAGCCGTTGCGTCCAGGCCACCGGATCGTCCGCGGCCAGCCTCACCTCGTCGCCCGCGGTGGTGTGCACCGCGATGACGCTGCCCTCTCCGGCAGGGCTGTACGCGGGTACCCGCCGCACCGCGGTGATGTCCGCCGTGGACAGCGCGAGCGCCGGCCGGGAATCCACGGGGGACTTCCAGATCAGCCTGTCGGAGGTCAGCCGTCCCTGACCGCCGCGCCACAACGGCCCGTCCCGGCGCGGTTCGTGGTACCACAGGTGCCCCTCGGCGAGAGGCGGTTCCTCCTCGGCGGGGGGCGTGAACGTGAAGGGGAGGGCGGGCGTCGCGCGGCCGGCGCACGCCTCGGTGAGGAGGTCGTGCAGTTCTCCGGGCTCCCGGGCCGAGAGGCGTTCCTGACTGCCGTCGGCCAGAGCGACGTCCAGGCGCAGCCGTTCCTCGCCTCCGACCGTCCTCTCCGGTTCGAGCCGCACGGCGGTGACGGCGTCGAGTCCGGTCTCCCACAGGATTTCCCGTGGTTCGTCACGCAGGACGACGAGGCGCTGGTCGGTGAGGTAGACGGTGCCGGGCCGCCATCCGTGGTAGAGACCCTCCGTCAGGAGATGGCCGCCGCTCATCCGGCAGACGACGTTCTCGTCCTCCCCCAGGTCGAGGGCGCGGCGGGCGACGGACCGCTCGGCCCAGGCACGGGTGTTCTCGTCCCAGTGGCGCATCATCCCGTACTCCAGCATCGTCTCCATCCCGGCGATGGCCGCCCGGAGGGAGACGCCGATCAACGGGATGTCGGCCACGGCGACGATCAGGTCCAGGTGCAGGACCGCGCCCTTGTTCAGCACGACTTCCAGCAGGTCGTCCAGGGTGACCCGCGGATCCCGCGTGGGGCGCATCGGTGAGAGGTCAGCCGTCACGCCGTTCCGCCTCGCCCTCGGCCGGGGCCGGTTCGGCCGCCCGGCGGTCCCGGTCCTCGTCGGCCTCGTCCTCGTCGTTGCCGGCGGCGGGCTCCTCCCCGCGCTCGGTCACCGCCGCCGGCCGGGTGTGCTCGGGGAGGTCCCGCATCCGGGCCTGCGCGCTGAGCCACCCGCACCAGGGGCACCACTTCTCCAGCAGTTGCTCGACCGGGGAGCGTTTGCCGCAGGCCGGGCAGCT
This sequence comes from Streptomyces sp. NPDC085927, assembly GCF_044540975.1. Classification (NCBI taxonomy): domain Bacteria; kingdom Bacillati; phylum Actinomycetota; class Actinomycetes; order Kitasatosporales; family Streptomycetaceae; genus Streptomyces; species Streptomyces sp. NPDC085927. The sequence continues at coordinate 397,744 of NZ_JBITSN010000001.1, read as the reverse complement.
CTCCTTCTCCTCGCGTGTGTCGCGCCACGCGGCGGTCTCCGTGTCCGTGCCGGACGGGAACTCCAGCCCGTAGCGGGCGGCCGTCTCGAACGAGGCCAGCGCCGCGCGCAGACGGATGCCCAGCAGCTCCACCCCGGCCACCGAGACCATGATGTCGGCGTTGAGTACGAGGCCCTTGTCCAGCAGGGTCTCCACCACGTGCGCGAGGCTGCCGTCGCCGTCCCGTCGTGGCTGCATCGGGGACGGGCCCGCGCTCGGCATCCCGCCCTGCGGGGGGCCGGGCCGGGAGACCGTGGACGGGAATCCGCTGTCGCTCGGGGTGATCCTCTCGGGGTAGCTGCTCATTCCGCGCGTCTGTCCGCTCTCCTGTCACTTACACACCCGGGTGTGGTTCCAAGGGCGCGTGAACGGTTCGATCGTCATGAGCGGGTGGGGGCCGGCGCGGCGCATGCCACCCGTCCGGCCCCCGGCGGGCGCGAGCCGCGGTCGCAGAATGGGGGGATGGGCGACCGAGCGGCGACTGCCGCCGTTCTGCGTCGGCACGGAGGTCCTGGGGACCGGCCGGTGTCGTCGTAGCCGGTGCCTCAGCAGCCCCGCGCTCCCGCCGGCCACGGCCGGCCGGGCCGGGTCCTGGCGTCCTTGCCGAAGCCGTCGGTGCGAATTCAGTTCAATTCGGGCATTCCGCTCGGGGTGAGACGCTCACAACAGGGGGTCCGTGCCGGTGGTGCCCGACCGCCTTCCGGGGCGTCGTCGCAGGGCTGGCGGGTTGTGCCGGGTGTCTGAGCCGCCTTTCGTGAATTGTTTTTTCGTGGTGTCAGTTTCATTGACGTCGTGTAAAGCGAATGGCTACCTTGACATCAGCCACAAGGGTGCGGTGCGCCCCTGCGGTGTACCCCACCCCGGACACGTGAGGCAGGCATGAGCGTCGAGAGCAACACTGTGAACACCGTCCTCGGCCCGGTGGCAGCCGAGCAGCTGGGCGTCGTGTCGGTCCACGAGGCACTGCTGTCGGTGGTTCCGGGCGCGGAGTACGCCTACGACGTCACCCTCGACCGTGCCGAGATCTTCGAGACGCTCGCCGCCAAGCTGAAGGACTTCCGTGCCCACGGCGGCGGCACCGTCGTCGACAGCACCGGCATGTTCCACGGCCGGGACGTGCGGCTGTACGAGGCTCTCTCCCGTACGACCGGCGTGCACATCGTCGCCTCGACGGGCCAGGGCCCCGAGGAGATGCTCGGCGGCTACTTCCTGACGCCGCAGACCAACCCGCCGACGCCGTGGCCGGCCGAGAAGTTCGCCGACCTCTTCACCAAGGAGGTCACCGAGGGCATGGTGGTGCCCCGCGTGGAGCGACGCGGCGCCGCCGGCCTGGTGGCCACCACCGCGACCCTCGACGGCATGACCGCGACCGACGAGAGCCTGTTCCGCGGTGCGGCCCGGACCGCGCTGAGCACCGGCGTCGCGGTCTCCATCCGCTACGGCGCCGACGCCCTCCACGACCTCGACGTCGTCCTCGACGAGAAGCTGCCCGCCGACCGCGTCGTCGTCGGCGGACTCGACCGCAGGGACGCCGTCGCCGCCGGCGCGCCCCTCGGGATCGCCCGGCACGGGGCCTACGTCGCCCTGGACCACGTCGGCGCGCAGGACGACGCCCACATCACCGACGACGAGCGCGCAGCCCTGGCCGCCGAGCTCGTGCGGGCCGGCTTCGGCAACCGGATCCTGCTCTCGAGCAGCGCGACCGGTGTGGCCAAGGGCCACACCGGCAACGACCTGCCGTACAGCTACGTCCTGACCACCTTCGTCCCGCTCCTGAAGGCACAGGGTCTCAGCGACGAGGACACGCAGCGGATCCTCGTGGAGAACCCGCGCGACCTGCTGTCGGCGCGCTGAGCGCCCCCACGAGCGACCGTCAAGTCTCTTTTCTCAAAGGTGAGTGTTGTGTCGAGAGTGAACACCGTCCTGGGGCAGATCCCGGCCGAGGAGCTGGGTCTCGTGGCCGTCCACGAGCACATCGGCTACGGCATGCCCGGCTCCGAGCTGGACACGAAGTGGTGGAAGACCCCCGAGCAGCGGTACGAGGAGACCGTGCCGAAGCTGCGCAGGTTCCACGAGCTGGGCGGCGGCACCTTCGTCGACGCGACCGGGATCTGCAACGGCCGTGACGTCGACTACTACAAGTCGCTGTCCGCGAAGACCGGTGTCCACATCGTCGCCTGCACCGGCTTCGTCGGCGGCGACACCGCCCTGCCGCACTTCGCCCGGGCCGACGTGGACTACCTGACCCGCCAGTTCGTCCACGAGATCACCGTCGGCATCGGCGACACCGGCAGCCTCGCCGGTGTCATCAAGGTCGGGGTGAGCCGCGGTGGCCGTATGACGGAGCTGGACAAGCGCATCTACCGGGCCGCCGCCCGCGCCTCGCTCACCACGGGTGTGCCGATCCTGACCCACCTCGCGATCGACGCCGAGAACGCGATCGCGATCTTCAACGAAGAGGGTCTTCCCCTGGACCGCGTCCTGTTCGGGCACGTCGACGACGGCGTGAACGCCGACAAGACGCGCGATGTCTGGATCGCCGAGCAGGGCGGGCGCATCGGCTTCGACACCTTCGGCTACGAGACCGAGCTGCCGGACCCGCCGTTCTGGGCCCGCCCCCGCCAGGAGCGGCTGGACCACTTCCTCCGGTTCATCGGCGACGGCCGGCTGAACCAGGTCCTCGCCTCCGCCGACGCCAACTGCAGCCCCCTGGGCTGGCCGGGCGTGAAGGGCCACACCGTCAACTACATCTTCGAGGACCTCATCCCGGACCTCCGCGCCGCCGGTCTCGACGAGGCCGCGATCAAGACGATCTTCGTCGACAACCCGGCCGACTTCCTGACCCTCCAGAAGTCCTCCTGACTCCCAGAAAACTTCCTGACCCTTCACGGTCTTCCTGACCTTCCAGAATCAGAGAGAACCACCATGCAGACCTCAGAACTGAAAAACCTGAAGATCGCCATCGTCGGTGCGGGGTACGGCGGCGCGGCGGCGGCCAAGGCCCTGAGCCTGCTGGGCGCGGAGGTCGACGTCTACGAGCAGGCGAACCGGATCCGGGAGGTCGGCGCGGGGATCGGTCTGCGTCCCTCCACCATGAACCGGTTCCGCCAGTGGGGCATCTTCGAGGCGATCGCGAAGGTGACCTCGCCGAGCGAGTACTTCGAGATCCTCACCGCCACCGGTGACCCGATCATGAAAGAGGCGTGGCCGGCCGACGGCGAGCAGACCCACACCCACCTGATCCACCGCGGCGACTTCATCGAGGCCCTCCTGGGCGTGCTCCCCGAGGGCATGGTGCACCTCGGGCACAAGCTGGAGAGCATCCAGGACAACGGCGACCGCTCCGTCCTCACCTTCGCCAACGGCAAGACCGTCGAGGCCGACCTGGTCGTCGGTGCCGACGGCATCAAGTCGGTGGTGCGCAAGGAACTGTTCAGCGACAAGGGTCCGGTGTTCTCGGGCGAGCACGCCTACCGCGCGGTCATCTCCGTCGACGACGCCCACGGCATGGTCACCGACGACAACCTGCGGATGTACATCGGCAAGGGGACAAAGGTCTACCTGCTGCCGCTGCGCCACCGCGGCCAGGTGTCGTTCGACATCACCGCGCTGTGCCCGGACGGCGCCTGGAACCCCGAGGTCACCAAGGACGACATCCTGGCGACGGTGGAGGGCTTCGACGAGCGCCTGATCGCCATCACCCGCGGCCTGGACATGAGCACGGTGAACATCCGCGCGGTCTACGACATCGACCCGGTCGACACGTGGCACTCGGACTCGGTGGTCCTGGTGGGCGACGCGGCCCACTCGATGCTGCACCACCAGGGCCAGGGCGCGAACTCCGCCATCGAGGACGCCGGCGCGCTCGCCGACGCCCTGCGCGACGCGGCCTCCCCGAAGGAGGCGCTGGCCCAGTACCAGGCCACCCGCAAGCCGGAGACCGACAAGCTGCAGGCCATCTCGCGCCAGGGCTGGTCCGAAGAAGAGATCGAAGACGTCTTCCCGGGCCAGAAGCCCGCCGACGCCGCGCCGAAGGAGTAACGGAATGCCCCTGCACCCCGAGATCGCCAAGTTCCTCGCCGGTCTGCCGACCCCGCCCGAGGGCCCGCTCGACCCGGTCGCCATGCGCGCCGCGGACGAGACGCACGTCGCTCCCCCCGAGGAGCGCCTGCCGCTCCACGCGGTCGAGGACGTGACCGCGCGGACGGCGTCGGGCGAGGTATCGGTACGGATCTACACGCCGGCCGAGGCCGACAGCCACGGCGTGCTGGTCTACTTCCACGGCGGCGCGTTCTTCCTCGGCAGCCTGGAGACGCACGACCACGTCGCGCGCTCACTGGCGAAGGAGACCGGGCTCAAGGTCGTCTCCGTCGGCTACCGCCTGGCGCCCGAGGCCGCCTTCCCCGCCGGTCTCGACGACTGCTACGCGGTCGTGCGCTGGGTCGCCGAGCAGGGCGAGAGCCTGGCCTGGGACGGCACGACCCTCGCCCTCGCCGGCGACAGCTCCGGCGGCACCTTCGTCGCCGCGGTCGCGGCCAAGGCGCACGACGACGGGTTCGACCGGATCACGCACCAGATCCTCTACTACCCCTCGCTCGACCTGGACTTCGACGTCGACCGCTACGCCTCGCTGCGGGAGAACGCCGTGGGCTACGGCCTGGAGACGGCGGGACTGAAGCCCTTCAACGCCTTCTACATCGACAGCGGCGCCGACCCCGCGGACCCGCTCGTCTCGCCGATCAAGCGGGCGGACCTCACCGGGCTGCCGCCGGCCCTCGTCGTCACCGGGGAGTACGACCCGATGCGCGACGAGGGCGAGCTCTACGGCCGGCGGCTGCAGGAGGCCGGCGTGGAGGCGACGGTGAGCCGGTACGAGGGCGCGGGCCACGGATTCGTCCAGCACTTCTCCTGGATCCCGGAGTACCACAGGGTCTTCGAGGAGACGCGCGACTTCCTCGGCCGGCGCTGACCCGGCCGGCCGCGTACGAGTTCGGAAAGAGGACCATGACGCACGCAGCCCCCGTCCACCCCCTGGTCTCCCCGTGGGGCCGGTTCGGTCTCTACAGCTTCTTCATCGACGCACCCGAGCCGGCCGTCGTCGACACCGGGATCGGCTCCTCGCCCGCCGAAGGGATGGCTCCCGCCCTCGAGGCGATCGGGCGCCGGATCGAGGACGTGCGCTGGATCCTGCTGACTCACGGTCACATCGACCACGTCGGCGGGGCCTACGCCCTGTGGGAGCTCACCGGCCGGCGGGCCCAGGTGGTGATCCACGAGGCCGACGCGCCGATGCTCCGCTCGCGGCGGGCCCACGTGGAGGAGTACCTCGCGGGACGGGGCCGGTACCTGGGCGACCCGGAGGGAGAGGCGAAGGTGACGGCCGCCGCGAACGCCGTCATCTCCGGCGAGATGGAGCCCACCCTGCTCGTCAAGGGCGGCGAGACCCTCTCCCTCGGCGGTGACGTCACCGTCTCGGTGCACTCGATACCGGGCCACACGCCCGGCTCGGTCGCCTACGTCGTCGACGGGCAGCGCTCGGTGTTCGTCGGCGACTCCGTGCAGGTCCACGGGGCCGCCAACGGCTTCCCCGGCTACACGGACCCGGTCGCCTACCGCGCCAGTCTGGAGTACCTGCGCGACGAGGTCCGTCCGCAGCACCTGTACCTCGGACACCCGTACCGCCGCGCCGACGGCACGCCGTACGGCGTCGAACTCGACGCCGCCCAGGCCCGGGAGGCCATCGACCAGAGCCTCGCCGTCGAGGGCCGCGTCGCCGCGGCCGCCTGCGGCTGCCTGGAGGCCGGCCCGAAGGAGACGGACTCGCCGTACTCCCCGTTCGCCCGTACCGCCGAGGAGCTCGGCTACACCGGCGACCCCACGCTCGAGCCGTCGCCGTTCTTCACCTCGATGCACGGCTACCGCGCGCAGCACCCCCAGAACTCGTACCGCACTGTCCTGGGGGACGCCCCCCAGACCCCCGGAGGAGCTTCACACTCATGACCGACTTCCAGACGATCCGGGCGGGCCGGCAGGAGATCGCCGTCCGCAAGGATCTCCGCGTGCCGATGCGCGACGGTGTCCTGCTGGCGGCCGACACCTACAGCGGCGTCGACGACAAGCCGCGTCCGGCGCTCGTGGCGCTCAGCCCGTACGGCAAGGAGCTGCAGGCCCTCGCGCTCACCACGCCGCCGCAGCGGCGCCCCAGCCCGATGTGGGACGGCTGCATCGAGGCCGGTGACATCGCACGCGTCGTCCAGGAGGACTACGTCCACGTCATCGGTGACCTGCGCGGCTCCGGCGCCTCCGAGGGCGAGCACATCGGCAACTACAACGCCGGTGGCGTCCCGCTCGGCCAGGACGCGTACGACTTCATCGAGTGGGTCGCACAGCAGCCGTGGTGCGACGGCAACGTCGGCATGATCGGCATTTCCTACTTCGGCTCGATGCAGGTACTGGCGGCGGCCGAGCGGCCGCCGAGCCTCAAGGCGATCTTCGTCAGCGGCGGCCACTACGACTTCTACGAGACCACCTACCACGGCGGCGTCATGTGGTTCATGCCGCGTGCCGCCCGCGAGGGCCGCGGGGGCGACTCCGGCTGGGCCTTCACCGACGGCGTCAAGTCCCGCATGCTCGAGACCTTCTCCCCCGAGGAGATCAGGGAGAAGGTCGCCCAGCGGCTGCAGGACCCGGACGTGGCCGCCTGGCCCAACCTGGTCCATGTGCTCAACTACCCGAAGAACCACGAGGCCTGGTTCGACATCGTGATGAACGAGGTCGACGGCGACTGGTACGAGGAGCGCAACCCGATCACGCTCGCCCCCGCCATCGACATCCCGGTCTGGCTCCAGATCGACCAGGGCCGCGGCTGGACGATGGACGGCACCATCGAGCTGTACAAGTCGCTGAAGGGCCCGAAGAAGCTCGACATCGGCCCCTACCCGCCGATGCAGTCGCGCCCCTTCATCGAGGAGCACGACAAGATGTTCCGCTGGTACGAGTACTGGCTCAAGGGCATCGACAACGGGATCATGGACGAGCCCGCCGTCACCGTCCACGTCGAGGGCTCGCGCGAGACCGTCACCGGCGGGCAGTGGCCGCCGAAGGACGTGGAATACAAGTCGCTCTACCTGCGCCCGCGCCGCAAGCTGTCCTTCGAGCCCGAGCTCATGGGCGCCGAGTACGCCGCCCCCGACGGCTTCTACCAGGCGCCGCTGACGGTGACCGACAAGGTGGAGATCCTCGACTGGAGCACCGCTCCGTTCACCGAGCCCACCGAGATGATCGGCCAGGGCGCGGCGCACCTCTTCGTGGAGATCGACCAGCCCGACACGAACTTCATCCTGCGCATGTGGGACGAGGCCCCGAACGGCAAGCGTCAGCTCATCACGACCGCCTACCTCAAGGCCTCGCACCGCGAGCTCGACGAGGAGCGCACCACGGAGGGCGACCCCCACCACCCGCACACCCGGGCGGTGCCGGTCGAGCCGGGCAGGATCGAGGAGTACGTGCTGCGCGTCTACCCGTTCGGGGCGACGTTCCTGCCGGGCCACAAGCTGGTCGTGGAGCTCTCCAACGCGGAGCCGCTGGCCGACGAGCACAACGCGCTGCTGCCGCCGGACGCCTTCCACCTGCCGGTGGGCCGCCCCGTCACCCACAAGATCTACCGCGACGCCGAGCACCCCTCCCGGCTCGTGCTGCCGTTCACGACGGTCACGGCGCCGGACGCGACCGAGTAGGGCTCCGCCCGCCATCACGAAGGAGAGGACGCGGCGGTTCCTGACGCGCCCTCACGTGACGCGCCCTCACGACACCGGCCGACCGGCCGCCGGACCCCCTCGGCGGCCGGTCGGCCGTTCGTGTCGCGCGCGGCTCGCCGCACCGTCTCGGCGACGTCGCTCCCCCGGGCTTCCCGGGCTCCGTGGGTTCCATGGCGGGGGAGGCCGGCGGGCCGGTGAACATGTCGCCCGCGTGGCGGGGCTGTTTCGTTCCCGTGGGCCCTCTTGTGGAATTCCTGTGGAACCCTCAATCTTTCGGCTGACGCACGTAGTTGTTCCGACAGTAACCATTGTCATGCCCACGTCATTAACGTCCGGCCGCGCCACCCACGCGGCACGTGCGTCGACAGCACCACCCCCACGGCAACGCACCCCGACCGAGGAGGAACCCTCACATGGCGTTGATGCGTCACCCCCACCGAAGACTGGCCACTCTCGGCGTCGCGACCAGCGCGGCGCTCATGGCGGGCCTCGTCTCCGCGCTCCCCGCCGGCGCGGCCCCGGCCGCCGCCGAAGGCCCCATCCAGTACGAGGGCGCCGCGAACGCCGTCAGCGACAGCTTCATCGTGACCCTGAGGGCGGACCGGGCGAAGTCCGGCTCCGCCGAGGGCCGCGCCGTGGCCAAGAAGTACGGCGCCGAGATCGAGCGGACCTACACCAAGGCGCTCAACGGGTACGAGATCGAGGCCTCCGAGGCCGAGGCGAAACGTCTCGCCGCCGACCCGGCCGTCGCCTCGGTGGTCCAGAACCGTACCTTCCACACCACCGCCACCCAGACCAACCCGCCCTCCTGGGGTCTGGACCGCATCGACCAGGCGAGCCTGCCGCTGAACAGCTCGTACACCTACCCGGACTCGGCCGGCCAGGGTGTGACGGCGTACATCATCGACACCGGCGTCCACATCTCGCACAGCGACTTCGGCGGCCGCGCCTCCCACGGCTACGACGCCGTCGACAACGACAACGTCGCCCAGGACGGCAACGGCCACGGCACCCACGTCGCGGGCACCGTCGCGGGCACCGCCCACGGTGTGGCCAAGAAGGCCAACATCGTCGGCGTCCGCGTGCTGAACAACGCCGGTTCCGGTACCACCGCCGGGGTCGTCGCCGGCATCGACTGGGTCGCGCGGAACGCGGTCAAGCCGGCCGTCGCCAACATGTCCCTGGGCGGTGGCGCCGACAGCGTCCTCGACACGGCCGTGCGCAACGCGGTCAACGCCGGCATCACCTTCGTCGTCGCTGCCGGCAACGAGTCCACCAACGCCTCCACCAAGTCCCCGGCCCGGGTGACCGAGGCGATCACCGTCGGCGCCACCACCTCCACCGACGCCCGCGCCAGCTACTCCAACTACGGCTCGGTCGTGGACATCTTCGCTCCGGGCTCCTCCATCACCTCCAGCTGGCACACCGGCAACACGGCCACCAACACCATCTCCGGTACGTCCATGGCGAGCCCGCACGTCGCCGGCGCGGCCGCCCTGCACCTGGCCGCCAACCCGTCGGCCACCCCCGCCCAGGTCTCCTCCGCGCTGACCTCCGCCGCCACCAGCGGTGCCGTCGGCAACCCCGGCAGCGGTTCGCCCAACCTCCTGCTGCGGGTCGGGCAGGGCGGCACCACCCCGCCGCCCACCGGTGACCGTTTCGAGAGCACCCAGAGCGTCGCCATCGCCGACAACTCCACCGTCGAGACCCCGATAACCGTCTCCGGCGTCTCCGGCAACGCGCCCTCCGACCTGGCCGTCGAGGTGGACATCACCCACACCTACATCGGCGACCTCCGGGTCCAGCTGATCGCCCCCGACGGCACGGCGTACACGCTGAAGGCGTCCGGCACCGGCGGCAGCGCGGACGACATCAGGACCACGTACACGGTCAACGCCTCCTCGGAGGCCGCGAACGGCACGTGGAAGCTGCGGGTCGCCGACACCGCGACACGGGACACGGGCCGGCTGAACGGCTGGGCCCTGCAGTTCTGATGTGACGGGGCCGGCCCGCGGGCAGGTGCCCGGCCCTCGTCTCATCCCTCGTCCTCGTGGCCGGGCTCCGGGTCGGTGATCCGGTCGTCCGCCACGGGGACGAGGCGTGTGTGCGGGAGGTGCGCCGGGCTCGGTCCGGCCCGAACAGGGGTGCCCCCACGGCCCCGCCCGGCCGCGCTTACGATGCGCGGAGCCGCATGTCGGCCCGCATCAGCGCATGCACCTCTCCGCAGCAGCACGGCAGAACCAGGAGCACGGTACTCGTGTCCATACCCCCGCCCGCCGGGCCCCGGCAGCCCGAGGGCTCCCAGGGGCAGCACCCCCAGGGCCAGTACCCCACTCCCCAGCCCCAAGAGGCGTACCCGCCACCGCAGTTCCCCCAGGGTCCGCACCATCCCCAGGGCCCGTACGGCCCTCAGGGCGCCCCCGGCCCCTACGGCCCGTACGGGTTCCGGCCCCCGCCCCCCACCAACGGTCTCGCCATCGCCTCACTCGTCTTCGGCCTCCTGTGGATCGTGCCGGTCCTCGGGCTCGTGCTGGGACTCGTCGCGCTGCGGCAGATCCGCCGGCGGGGGGAGCAGGGCCGGGGCATGGCGATCGGCGGGGCCGCGATGTCCGCCGCCGGGATGGTGGCGTGGGCGGGGATGGTCCTCTCCGGTGCCGCGGCCGGCTTCTGGGACGACCTCCAGGTGACGCGCGGCAACGAGATCTCGACCCTCGAGAAGGGCGAGTGCTTCGACTCGCCCGGCGGTCTGGTGGGCTGGGCGTCCGAGGCCGACCGGGTGCCGTGCGAGGGGGAGCACGACGGGGAGGTCTTCGGCGTCGTCCTCCTGTCCGACGGCGCCTACCCGGGCGCCGCCGACATCGGCCGGACCGCCGACGACCGGTGCTACGCCCTCCAGGACGCCTACGCCATGGACGGCTGGGCCCTGCCGGCCGACGTGGACGTGTACCACCTCACCCCGTCAAGGGACAGCTGGCGCTACGGCGACCGCGTGATCACCTGTGTGTTCGGCAACCGGGACGAGAACGCCACTCTCACCGGTTCGCTGCGCCGGGACGAGACCACGCTCGACGCGCACCAGGTGGCCTACCTGAAGAGCACGCACGTCATCAACGCGGCGCTGGAGGAGGCCCCCGAGTCGGAGTTCGTCGAGGACGACCTGCCCGGCCACAGGAAGTGGGCCCGGGAGATCGCCGGGGCGCTCGCCGAGCAGAGCGGGATGCTGCGGGAGCACGAGTGGCCCGCCGACGCCGAGGGCCCGGTGACGGATCTCGCCGGTGACCTCGAGAAGGCCGAGGCCGCGTGGGCGAAGGCCGCCGGGACCGACGACGTGGACACCTTCTACGAGCACTACGACAAGGGGTGGGAACTCATCGACCCCCAGCAGTCGGTCGCCGCACGCGAGGCGCTGGGCCTGGCCACCACCCCGCCCACGTACGACGAGGACGGGGGCGAAGGCGAGGACGGGGGCGAGGACGGGACCGGGGGCGGAGACGGCGGTGCCGATGAGGACCGTATCGAGGTGTGAGGCCCGCTATAGCGGGGAGAAAGGGCCTGCGTAAAGACCCCCTCCAAGGTCTGTCATCACATCGAGTGATTCTTTGGCCTTCACTTGCCTGGTACAACCTGCGGTTGCCACGCTGTCGCTGTCTGTACAACCTGATGGGAGCGGCCAGTGACATTCGGTGAGCAGCCGGCGTATCTGCGCGTCGCGGGTGATCTCCGTAAGAAGATCGTCGATGGTCGGCTGCCCCCGCACACCCGCCTCCCGTCCCAGGCGAGGATCCGCGAGGAGTACGGCGTCTCCGACACGGTCGCGCTGGAGGCGCGCAAGGTGCTCATGGCGGAGGGTCTCGTGGAGGGCCGCTCCGGTTCGGGGACGTACGTCCGTGAGCGGCCCGTGCCCCGGCGCGTGGCCCGTTCCGGGTTCCGTCCGGAGCGCGGCGCCACCCCGTTCCGGCAGGAGCAGGCGGACGGGGACGTGCGCGGCACCTGGGAGTCGAGCAGTGAGCAGACCGACGCCTGCGGGGCTGTCGCCGAGCGGCTCGAGGTCGAGCCGGGGAGCAGGGTGATGCGCACCCGGTACCTCTTCCGGGAGGCGGGCGAGCCGATGATGCTCTCCACTTCCTGGGAGCCGCTCGCCCTGACCGGCCGGACGCCCGTGATGCTGCCCGAGGAGGGCCCCCTCGGCGGCATGGGCGTGGTCGAGCGCATGCGTGCCATCGACGTGATCGTGGACAACGTGACCGAGGAGGTCGGCGCCCGTCCCGGCCTCGCCGAGGAACTGGTGCTGCTCGGTGGTGTCCCCGGCCATGTCGTCCTGGTCATCCAGCGCACGTACTACGCCTCGGGCCGCCCGGTCGAGACGGCCGACGTGGTGATCCCCGCCGACCGGTACCGGGTCGCCTACCACCTCCCGGTGAAGTAGCCGGACCAGCGGCCGTCACGGACCGCGACCCCGAGCCGTCGCCGACCCCGAAACACTCCCTCTGCGCCCCGTCCGGGTATCCGCTCCCCCGGACGGGCGGCGGCACATCCGGCCGGGCGCCGTACGAATTTGGCCGTTCTCGCAGGTGGCCCCCGAGTGACGGGCGTGGGGACGGCACGCCCCTGACCGGATGTGTCGAACTCGCGTACGGCGCATTCGCGGTGATGCGCCCCCTGCATATTGGCTGGTTGCGTACCTCTTTGTGTAAAGCCATATTCGCTGCGTGAAGGTAAGGCGTAGGCTCGGGCATATGCGGACTGGGGATTCCTTACCGGGTGGGGCGCGGCACGGGTCGCGGGCGGGAAGCGGAGGGGCGCGATGAACGACGGCACGGCCACGCTTCCCTGGCTCGTGGTGCGACAGGACGACAACGGCAACCGCTATCGCGTGGGCCGGTACGCGACCCGCGCCGAGGCGCAGAAGATCGCGGACAGTCTCGACGGCCGCGGGCACAGGCAGCTGTACTGGGTCGAGCGCATCGGGCGGAACGCGACCCCCGCCGACTGATCTCCCACGGGCCCGGCCGGGCAGGGGGAACCGCCTGTGTTCCCCGGCGGGCCGGCTGCCGGGTGGGAGCCGCCGGGTTCCGTGAGGGGACGCCCGGACGACTCCGGTCGTGGTCCACGCCCCGCTAAGGTCCTGCCGACCAGGTTTCCCATGGTGAAGGCGGAGTGATGTCGGTCCTGATCGACACAGTGGCGTGGGTGCGTGTGGAGGGCGGCAGGGTTCTCTGCGCGCGGCCACGGGGAAAGGACGTCTTCTACATCCCCGGCGGCAAGCGCGAGGGCGCGGAGAGCGACCTGGAGACCCTGCTGCGTGAGATCGAGGAAGAGCTGACGGTTCTGCTCGACCCGCGGACCGCTGCCCATGTGGGGACGTACGAGGCCGACGTACCCGGCCTCCCGGACGGTGCCGTCGTGCGGATGGCCTGCTACACCGCCGAATACCGGGGGGAACTGGTCCCGAGCAGCGAGATCGAGGAGGTGGCCTGGTTCTCGTACGCCGACCGGGACCGGGTGCCTCCTGTCGACCAGTCGCTCTTCGACGATCTGGCCGCTGCCGGCGAACTCGCGTAGCCCCCCGCCCCACCCCACTTCACGTAGTCACCCGCTCCCGTCCCCGCCCGAGGGCCGTACCGCCCGCTCGCGGAACCTCACGGGCACCCGGGTGTACACCCGTACCTACGGTGCCGTAAGTTACGGTACCGAAGGTTGGCTCCCGTGGTGCTGCGGCGCTGCGGGCTTGCGGCACTGCGGCGAACATGAGTGAGGGTTCATGAACGCACCCCGGACGACTTCCGAACCGCCCTGGCTGATCCAGGGAGGGATGGGTGTGGGGGTGTCCGGGTGGCGGCTCGCCCGGACCGTCGCGCGGACCGGGCAACTGGGTGTCGTCTCCGGTACGGCCCTCGAGACCCTGCTGATCCGGGGGCTGCAGTCCGGCGACCCGGAAGGGCACCTCAGGAGGGCGCTGGCGGCCTTTCCCGTACCGGAACTCGCCGGGGCGGTCCGGGACAGGTACTTCGTGGAGGGCGGGATCCGGGAAGGCGAGCGGTTCGCGGCCACGCCTCTGATGACGGCCGCCGAGACGTGCCCGTCCCGGTCGCTGACCGTCGTCGCCAACTTCTGCGAGGTGTGGCTGGCCAAGGAGGGGCACGGCGGCCCGGTCGGCGTCAACTACCTGGAGAAGGTCCAGCCGGCCACCCTCCCGGCGATGTTCGGGGCGATCCTGGCCGGCGTGGACTACGTCCTGGTCGGCGCGGGCATTCCCGCCCAGATCCCCCGGATCGCGCGCGGACTCGCCCGGCGGGAACCGGTTCTCGCACGGGTGGACGTGGAGGGCGACGACCAGCCGCACGAGCTCCGCTTCGACCCTGCCGCGATGCTGCGCGGGGCCGACCCCGGTCCGTTGCGCCGGCCCCGGGTCCTGGCCATCGTCTCGCTGCCCGCCCTGGCCGCGTATCTCAACCGCGACGAGGAGACCAGGCCGGACGGATTCGTCGTCGAGGGGCACGGCGCGGGCGGCCACAGCGCCCCGCCCCGTGGACCCCTGCGCCTGGACGAGCACGGTGACCCCGTCTACGGTCCCCGGGACACACCCGACTTCGCGAGGATGGCCGCTCTCGGTCTGCCGTTCTGGATCGGGGGCGGCCAGTGCGGACCGGAGCAGGTCCGCCGGGCCAGGGCGGTGGGCGCGACGGGTGTTCAGGTCGGCAGCGTCTTCGCGCTCTGCGAGGAGTCGGGCCTGGAGGAGGGGCTGCGGCGGGAGCTGATCGAGCGTGAACTCGCGGGCGAGCTGACGGTGCGTAATGATCCGGCGGCCTCCCCGACCTCCTTCCCGTTCAAGGTCGCCGAGCTGCCGGGCACTCTCGCCGACGCGAGAACGAGTGCCGCCCGTACCCGCGTCTGCGACCTGGGCTATCTGCGGACCCCGTACCGGACCGGCCGCGGCACCATCGGCTACCGCTGCCCGGCGGAGCCCGCCGCCGCCCATGTCCGCAAGGGCGGAACCCTCGAGGAGACGGAGGGCCGGCAGTGCCTGTGCAACGGGCTGCTCGCCGCCGTCGGGCTGGGCCAGCGCCGCCCGAGGGGAGTGGTGGAACCACCCGTCGTCACCATCGGCCAGGACCTGGGCTTCCTGCGGCACATCGCCCCGGACGGCGGTGAGTACAGCGCCGAGGCGGGGGTGCGCCGGCTGTCCGCTGGACTGGTGGAGGAAGCCTCCGCGTCCGTGTGAGCGCCGCAGCGCGGAGCGGTGGGGACGGTGGTGCGTGGTGGCGGGGCGGGGGAGCCGTCCCGCGCCACGGTGCCACGATGCGCCGCCGGGGGACGGTAACCGGCCTTGAATGCCGGGTATAGGACTATTAGTCCCCATGCGGCATGACGTGGGTCGACTCGCCGACCGGGAAGTGACGGAAGTGATCCACGTGATCGACACCGAGGGCGACCACATCACGTGGACCTTCCCCGCGGACCCGGGTGCCGTGGGCGCCGCGCGCTCCATGGTCCGGGCCCAGCTGCACGGCTGGGGCCTCGACGGCGTCGGTGACCTCGTGACCCTGCTGGTCAGCGAGCTGGTCACCAACGCCCTGCGGTACGCCACCGGTCCCATAGACGTCCGCCTGGTGCGCCCTTCCGGCCTCGACGGGATCCTGCGGGTGGAGGTCTCCGACCCGCTGCCGGAATTTCCGCACGAGCGGGTCGCCCAGCCCGGGGACGAGGGCGGACGCGGACTGCAGCTCGTCGCCCGCACCACCCGCCGCTGGGGCATCCGGCCCGGCGACGTCGGCAAGACCGTGTGGTTCGAACTCGCGGTGCCGAAGTGAGCGTTCGCCCCCGGCTGAAACGAGACGCTGTGCCGCTCCTCGCCGGTGTACGTACGGGCCGTCCCTGTCGAACGGCCGGTTCAGGCCCCTGATGGTTGTCGATGAAGGGGGTTCGATGACGTGTCCGCTGGTTAGAAGACTGGGAGTGTTCTCACAGTCCGGACCGAAAAGCATCGGGACCGTGCTGTGATCGTGAACACCGTGTTGTGCGGCGCCGTAGTGCTGGATACTGCGGGCAGCCGCCCCCGGTGACCGGTGCCGGACGCGGTGAGCTGGAGGGGACGGTTCGCGTGAGCGAGATACCAGCGAAGGCCACGGAGTCCAAGGACCCGTGGGACGGCGCGAGGGCCGAGGCCGCGGACGGCCTCTCTTCCGGCGATGCCTCGTCCGCTCACCTGTCAGCCACTGACAACTCGGCCACCGGCAGCTCGGCCACCGGCAGCTCGGCCACCGGCAGCCCGGTCACTGACGCCTCGTCCTCCGCCACTGCTTTCGACGACGGGCTGCCCGCCGGTGGCATTCCGTCGGCGGGCGGGACGTGGCAGGTCAGTCCTCCCGGCTCCATGTACGACTACATCAGGGTCGCGTCCTTCTCCATCGGCCCCGACGGACTGGTCGACCAGTGGAGCCTGCGCGCCGAGCAGATCTTCGGCATCCCGGCGGAGCGGGCCGTCGGGATGGACCCCATCGCGGCCTTCATCGACCCGGACCGGCGCGAGCAGGGCCAGCGCAAGATGGCCGAGATCCTCGACGGCCGGGAGTGGACCGGGGTCGTCCCCTTCCGGCTCCCCGGGACGGAGGAGGACGGCGAGCCCGGCGGGGAGGCCCTCGCCGAGGTCTACGTCATGCCGACGCACACCGAGGAGGGCGAGAGGGCGGCCGTCTGCATCGTCGTCGACGTGCGCACCCTGCGCAGCATCGAGACGGATCTTGCCGCTTCGCAGGCCATTTTCGGCCAGTCTCCTTTCGGGTTCCTGCTGATCGACCCCGATCTGCGGGTTCGCCGCGCCAACCAGCGGTTCGCGTCCATCTTCGGCGGTACGCCCGACGACCACCGGGGCAAGGACGTCCACGACTATCTGCCGCGCGGTGAGGCCGAGCGGGTCGACGCGACCATGCGCAGGGTGCTGGACACCGGCGAATCCATCACGGACATGCACGTCACGGGCTTCGTACCGGGCACCGAAGGGCGCCGTCACTGGTCCATCAACCTGTACCGCGTGCACAGCGGCAGCGGCCGTCCCATCGGCATCGCATGGCTGGCGACGGACATCACGGCCCGCCGGGCCGCCGCCCGCGAGGCCGCCGCTGCGCGGCGCAATCTGGCCCTGCTCAACGAGGCCGGTGCCCGGATCGGCAATTCCCTCGACCTGGAGACCACGGCCCGCGAACTCCTCGACGTCGTCGTTCCCGGCTTCTGCGACCTGGCCACCGTCGACCTCTACCAGGGACTGCTGGCCGGCGACGAGACCCCGCCGGGTCTCGCCGACGGCAGCGCGGAGGTGCGCCGTGTCGCCTTCGCCAGCGCCGTCTCCGACGCGCCGTTCAGCGTCACCGGAGAGCCCGTCAAGCTCGGTGCCGTCCACCACTACGCGTTCAACTCGCCGTGCGCGGACGCCCTGCGCACCGCCCGCCCGCGGACCGTGCCGGGCGAGGAGGGCGGGCTGGTGCGGTCCACGCTCGCCGTGCCGATGGTCGCCCACGACACGGTGGTCGGCCTCGCCCAGTTCGCCCGTACCAAGGGCAGCGAGCCGTTCGGGGACCGCGACCGCGATCTCGCCGTGGAGCTGGCCGCGCGCGCCGCCGTCTGTATCGACAACGCCCGCCTCTACCGGCGCGAGCACGAGCGCGCCCTGATACTCCAGCGGTCCCTGCTCCCGCCCGGCGACCCGGAGGCCTCCGGCCTCGACATCGCCTGCCGGTACCTGCCCGGCAGCGCGGCGACCGGCCGGGCCGGCGAGGTCGGCGGCGACTGGTTCGACGTGATCGAACTGCCCGGCCACCGCACCGCGTTGGTCGTCGGGGACGTGATGGGGCGGGGCCTGCGCGCCGCGGTGGCGATGGGTGAACTGCGCACCGCCGTCCGCACCCTGGCCCAGCTCGACCTCGAACCCGCCGAGGTCCTCTCCCAGTTGGACGAGATCGCCCGAGGCCTCGGTGCCCCCGGCGGGGTCCAGCAGGCGACCCGGGCCGCCCGCCGGCCCCGGGAGGCCGACCTCTCCGAGATCTACCTGGCGACGTGCATCTACGCCGTGTACGACTCGGTGACCAGGCGGTGCACCTTCGCCAACGCGGGCCACCTGCCACCCGTCCTGGTCGAACCCGGCGAGTCCGCACTGATGCTGGACGTGCCGCCGGGCCTGCCGCTCGGCGTCGGCGGGGAACCCTTCGAGGAGGTCGAGGTCGAACTGCCCGAGGGCGCCCTGCTCGCGCTCTACACGGACGGGCTGGTCGAGAGCCGCGACCATCCCCTCGACGAGGGACTCCAGGCCTTCGTGGGAGCCCTCACCGGCCCCGTCCGGCCGTCGGGCGACGCGCCCTACGACGCCTCGACGCCGCCGCGCGCCGACACCCGGAACCTGGAGGACGTCTGCGACCACGTCCTCAACACCCTCGACACCCACCACGGCGAGGACGACATCGCGCTGCTCATGGCCAGGGTCCAGGGGCTGCCCGCCGACTCCGTCGGCGACTGGGCCCTGCCGCGCGAACCCCGCAGCGTGGGCCGCGCCCGTGAGTACGCCCGCGCCCAGCTGCTCGCCTGGGACCTGGAACCCCTCGTCGACACCACGGAACTCCTGGTCAGCGAGCTGGTCACCAACGCCCTGCGGTACGGCGAGGGCGAGATCAGGCTCCGTCTCCTCCTCGACCGCACCCTGGTCTGCGAAGTCTGGGACGCGGGCCTGGTCCAGCCGCGCCGCCGCCGCGCCCGCGACACCGACGAGGGCGGCCGCGGCCTTCAGCTCGTCGGCCTGCTCAGCGCGGCCTGGGGCTCCCGCCGCACCCCCCGTGGCAAGACCGTCTGGTTCGAACTCCCCCTCCCCGGCGCCGACACCACGCTCACCGACCCCGCAGAAGCCCTCCTGAGCCTCTTCTGACCCCGCCCCTCCGTTCCGCCGGCCCCGCTCCGGAGCCGGGCGGCCCGTCCTCCTACCCTCGCCGTATGCACACGACTCCGACACGCCTGCCGGCCGGCACCCTCACCCTGCGGCCCTGGAGCCCGGAGGACTCGGCGGAGCTGGCCGAGCTGTACCGGGACGAGGCGCTGCGCCGCTGGACGAGCGAGGCCGTGCACGACGAGGCCGGCGCGGCGCGCTGGGTGACGGCGCAGCAGCGGGGCCGGGAGGCGGGGGACCGCTTCTCGTTCGCCGTTGAGGAGGCGCCGGAGGAGGCGCTCGAAGAGACTCCGGCGGAGACGCGGGCACCCGGCACCGCGGTGCGGCTCGTCGGCAACGTCGTCCTCAAGTACGCGGCCAGGGGCTCGGGTTCCGCCGAGGTGGGCTACTGGACCGCCGCCCGCGCGCGGGGCCGGGGAGTGGCTCCGCGCGCGCTGAGGGCGCTGACCGGCTGGGCGTTCACGGCCTTCGCCCACGAGGGCCTGACCCGCCTGGAGCTGCTGCACCAGGTCGACAACGTGGCCTCCTGCCGGGTCGCCGAGAAGGCCGGTTTCACACTGGCCGGCACCCTCCCCGCCGCGCCGCCGGCCTTCCCCCTGGACGGGCACGCGCACGTACGGCACGCGCCCACCGCCGCCTGAGCGCAACCGCGGCGTCCCCGCCCTCGTCCTCCTCCCCAAGATCAGCCGTGGGTCCGGACGGGGCCGGCGGCGGAGGGGACGCGCGATGTCACGCACGGAGCGTACGGAGCCCACGGGGCCTATGGGGCCCGGGTCCGCGGAGCCCATGGCGCCCATGGAGCCCACCGAGCCGGACGAGTCCGGACCCGACGACGCGGAGAACACCCGGCACGAGCACGAGGAGAGGGAGAGCGCAGGGAGACCGCCCCGGCGTTGGAAGCGCCGGCTCACGTGGGTCACGCTCACGGCCGTGCTCGCGGTGCTGGTGCCGTTGCTGACCGCCGGGACGGTACTGCGGGTCAACTTCACCGGCGACCCGGCCGACGGGACGTACACCCGCGGCCGCGACGCCCTCTGGCTCGGGCACGCCTGGGTCGACGGGCGGAAGAAGGACGCCGACGTCACCGCCCTCGCCCGGCAGCTCGACGGCACCGGGATACGCGACCTGTACGTCCACTCGGGTCCGCTAGAGCACGACGGAAGCCTGCCGAAGTCTGCCTACCCGCGCGCCCGTTGGCTGATCGAGTCGGTGCACCGGGAGATACCCGGCGTCCGGGTCCAGGCCTGGCTCGGCGACATCCTCGCCCCCGAACACCCCGAGGCGCTGCACCTGGAGCGCGCCGAGTCCCGCGCCGCGATCCTCCGGTCCACCCGGGAGATCCTGGACACCGGCTACGACGGCGTCCACTTCGACCTGGAGCCCCTGCACTCCGGCGACGGCGACTACCTCACGCTGCTCGACGCCCTGCACGAGGAGACGGGCTCCCGCGACGTCCCCCTGTCCGTCGCCGCCCACCAGATCGATCCGCTCCCGGGCTTCCACTCCTTCTGGGGCGCGGTCACCGGCCATCCCAAGTGGTGGTCGCAGGAGTTCTTCGGGCAGGTCGCGCGCCGCGTCGACCAGATCGCCGTCATGTCGTACGACACCATGCAGCCGCTGGAGGGCACCTACGGCGGGTACGTCGCCCAGCAGACCGCGCTCGCGCTGGAGGCCACCCCGCCCGGCACCGACCTGCTCATGGGCCTGCCCTTCTTCAAGGAGAACCGGTTCGGTCACTGGGCCCACGCCGAGACCGTCCCGGCCGCCGTCCGCGGCGTGCGGCTCGGGCTGTCCCGCGCCGACGCCGACCGGCCGGACTTCGGCGTCGCCCTCTACGTGGACTTCGCGGCGACGGAGGAGGACTGGGCCGCGTACCGGGAAGACTGGGTGAACACTCCATGACGGCAGACCGTCGGTACCGGAAGTTTTCGCGGCGGGGCGGCGATGTCCGTTGTGGGGGTCCGGTCCGCCCCCTACGGTCGGTGCCACCTCCCACCCCTGTGAGGATCACCGACCCATGCGAGCGCTACTCACCAGCAAGGTCGCCCGGCGCGCCCTGCGCCCCGTCGCCGACCTGATCGACCAGCGCATCCAGCGCCAGATCGGACGCGCCCTCGCGGACACCGCGGGCGAACCACTGCGCCAGGAACTCAGGACACTGCGCAACCGCCAGCGTCCCCTGGAGCTCTTCTTCGACGGGACGGGGCGCGGCGCGTCCCGGCTTCCCTCCGCCTCCCACCTGGAGCGGACCGTCACGGAGCTGACCGGGGTCACCGGGGAACGCGACGGCGCGGAACGCAACGTCGCCCAGGCCTTCCGGCTGCTCATCGCCCTGGAGGCGCTCGGCGTCGGCCGGATCGCCGGCGGCACCATGAACATCTGCGGCAAGCTCTCCGCCGTGCCCCTGCTCGATCCGCCGAACGACGAGATCCTCGAGATCGGCACGCTGTACGGCATGTTCGGCGCGGGCCTGATCCGGATGATGGAGCGCGCCGGACGCGATCCGAAGCTGACCATCGTCGACCCGCTCGCGGGGACGCAGCTCCAGCCCGGTACCTCCATGACCGGCGACGTCACCGGCACCCCGGTGCGCGGAGCGGCGGTGCGCGCCAATCTCGCCCTGGTCGGTGCCGCCGGTACGGCGACCCGGATCCAGCAGGGTTTCTCCGAGGACCCCGAGGTACGGGCCCTGGTCTCCGACCGTTCCTACGGTGTGATCGTCGTGGACGGCGACCACTCGGCCGCCGGTGTCGCCGCGGACCTGGAGTGGGCCGAGCGGATCGTGGCACCCGGCGGCATCGTCGTCCTGGACGACTTCGGGCACCCGAAGTGGCCGGGGATCAAGGAGGCCTTCGAGAAGCACATGGCCACCGACACCAGGCTGGCCTTCCTCGGTCAGGTGGCGCACTCCGGCTATCTGCGGGCGGCGCCCGCCCCGGCGGGAACCTCGGCGGAAACCCCGGCGGGAACCTCCGGAACCGACTGACCGGCCCCCGCTCCCCGAGCTCCACCCCTGCGACCCCGAGCCCCTGCGACCCCGGGCCCTTGAGTCCCCCGGACCCCCGCGCCCGGGGGCGCCGGGGACGTCGGGGGCCCGGGGTGTCAGGACGGCGCCGACCGGCGCCGGATCTTGTTCCCGAGCCAGACGAGCGGGTCGTACTTGCGGTCCGCCGCCCGTTCCTTCAGCGGGATCAGGGCGTTGTCCGTGATCCTGATGCCCTCGGGGCACACCTCCGTGCAGCACTTGGTGATGTTGCAGTAGCCGAGCCCGTGCTCGTCCTGCGCCGTGCGTTTGCGGTCCAGGCCGGACTCGTCGGCCGCGTCCAGCGGATGCATGTCCAGCTCCGCCACCCGCATCAGGAACCGCGGTCCGGCGAAGGCCTGCTTGTTCTCCTCGTGGTCGCGGACCACGTGGCAGGTGTCCTGGCACAGGAAGCACTCGATGCACTTGCGGAACTCCTGCGACCGCTCCACGTCCTCCTGCGTCATCCGGTACTCGCCGGGCCCGACGCCCTCCGGCGGCACGAAGGCCGGCACCTCGCGGGCCTTCGTGTAGTTGAAGCCGACGTCCGTCACCAGGTCGCGGACCACGGGGAAGGCCCGCAGCGGGGTCACGGTGATCGTCTCGTCCCGGTCGAACACCGACATCCGGGTCATGCACAGCAGCCGCGGGCGGCCGTTGATCTCGGCCGAGCACGAACCGCACTTGCCCGCCTTGCAGTTCCAGCGGACGGCGAGGTCGGGGGCCTGGGTGGCCTGGAGCCGGTGGACGATGTCGAGGACCACCTCGCCGTCGTGCACCTCGACCCGGAAGTCCTCCAGACCGCCGCCCCGTACGTCCCCGCGCCACACCTTGAAGCGGGCCTCATAGCTGCTCACTCGTACAGCTCCTCTTCGGTGAGGTACTTGACCAGCTCCTCCTTCTCGAAGAGGGCGAGCAGGTCGGGGCGGATGGGTTCGGTGGTCTCACGGGTCAGGACGATCTGGCCGCGCTCCGGGTCGGTGGCCGCGACGCCGCCCGTCGGATCGGTCATCGCGCACAGCAGGTTGACGTTGCGCCAGGAGCGTTCCATCGCGGAGTGGTCCTCGCGGGTGTGGCCGCCGCGCGACTCGGTACGCTCCAGCGCGGCCCGCGCCACACACTCGCTGACCAGCAGCATGTTCCGCAGATCCAGGGCGAGGTGCCACCCCGGGTTGAACTGCCGGTGCCCCTCGACACCGGCCCGCCGGGCGCGGGCCCGCAGCTCGGCCAGTTTCCGCAGGGCCTGCTCCATCTCGTGCTCGCGACGGATGATGCCGACCAGGTCGTTCATCGTCTGCTGGAGCTCCTGGTGCAGGGTGTACGGGTTCTCCGGGGGGCTCCCGTCCGTGTCCTCGCTCTCCGCCGAGAACGGTCGCAGGGCCTCCGCGGCGGCGGCGTCCACCTGGACGTCGTCCACCCGGGGCCGCTCCTGCCCCGCCGCGTGCTCGGCCGCGTGCCGGCCGGCCCGGCGCCCGAAGACCAGCAGGTCGGAGAGGGAGTTCCCGCCCAGCCGGTTGGAGCCGTGCATGCCGCCGGCCACCTCACCGGCCGCGAACAGCCCCGGCACCCCGCGCGTCGCCGCCGTGTCCGAGTCGACGGCGATGCCCCCCATCACGTAGTGGCAGGTGGGCCCGACCTCCATCGCCTCCGCCGTGATGTCGACGTCCGCCAGCTCCTTGAACTGGTGGTACATCGACGGCAGCCGGCGCTTGATGACCTCGGCCGGCATCCGGGTGGACACGTCCAGGAAGACCCCGCCGTGCGGGGAGCCGCGGCCCGCCTTCACC
Organism: Streptomyces sp. NPDC085927; assembly: GCF_044540975.1. Taxonomy (NCBI): domain Bacteria; kingdom Bacillati; phylum Actinomycetota; class Actinomycetes; order Kitasatosporales; family Streptomycetaceae; genus Streptomyces; species Streptomyces sp. NPDC085927. The sequence continues at coordinate 374,212 of NZ_JBITSN010000001.1, read as the reverse complement.
TCGGCGTTGATCGCGCGGGCGACCTCGTCGCGGGGGAGCAGTTCGGGGGGACGGCGGTTGTGGTCCGGGTCGTCGTACCAGCGGTCGCCCTCCTCCTCGGACTCGGCGTACTTCTCCTTGAAGACGTCCGGCACGTAGTCGAACATGAACCGCTTGCCCTCGGAGTTGCGCAGCACCCCGCCGTCGCCGCGCACCGACTCGGTGACCAGGATGCCCTTCACCGACGGCGGCCAGACCATGCCCGTGGGGTGGAACTGCACGAACTCCATGTTGAGCAGCGGCGCCCCGGCCAGCAGCGCCAGCGCGTGGCCGTCGCCCGTGTACTCCCACGAGTTCGACGTCACCTTGAACGACTTGCCGATGCCGCCCGTCGAGAGGACCACGGCGGGCGCCTCCAGGACGAAGAAGCGCCCGGACTCCCGTTCGTAGCCGAAGACGCCGGAGACGTGGCGGCCGTCCTTGAGCACGCGGGTGACCGTGCACTCCTGGAAGACCTTCAGCCGGGACTCGTAGTCCCCGGTCTCGCGGAAGTCCTCCTGCTGGAGGGCGACGATCTTCTGCTGGAGGGTGCGGATCAGCTCCAGGCCGGTGCGGTCGCCGACGTGCGCGAGGCGCGGGTACTCGTGGCCGCCGAAGTTGCGCTGGGAGATCCGGCCGTCCTTCGTCCGGTCGAACAGCGCGCCCCAGGTCTCCAGCTCCCACACCCGTTGCGGCGCCTCCTGGGCGTGCAGTTCGGCCATCCGCCACTGGTTGAGGAACTTCCCGCCGCGCAGGGTGTCGCGGAAGTGGACCTTCCAGTTGTCGCCGGTGTTGACGTTGGCCATGGCGGCGGCGATCCCGCCCTCGGCCATCACGGTGTGGGCCTTGCCGAACAGCGACTTGCAGATCACCGCCGTACGGGCGCCCCGCTCGCGTGCCTCGATGGCGGCGCGCAGCCCGGCGCCGCCCGCACCGACCACGACGACGTCCCATTCCTGCCGGTCGACCACGGTCATCTCAAAGGCCCCACTCGTCGGAAACCGTCATAACCTGCCAGAACTCACAGAACTCGCAACACTCGCAACACTCACAGAACGCTCGGAGGGTCAGAAGAAACGCGGATCGTCGAAGGCGCCGGACGCGACGAGATAGACGTAGAGGTCGGCGACCGCCACGCTCACCAGCGACGCCCAGGCGAGCTGCATGTGCCGGGCGTTCAGCCGCCCCACCCACTGCCACATCCGGTAGCGCACGGGATGCCGGGAGAAGTGCTTGAGCTTGCCGCCGACGATGTGCCGGCAGGAGTGGCAGGAGAGGGTGTACGCCCAGATCAGCGCGATGTTGACCAGGAAGACGAGGGTGCCGAGCCCCATGTGGCCCCACGCGTAGTGCTCGTCGCGGAAGGCGAGGACGGTGTCGTAGGACAGCACCAGGGCGACCAGGAGCGCCGCGTAGAAGAAGTACCGGTGGATGTTCTGCAGGATCAGCGGGAAGCGGGTCTCCCCGGTGTACTTCTTGTGCGGTTCGGCGACCGCGCAGGCCGGCGGGGACGCCCAGAAACCCCGGTAGTAGGCCTTGCGGTAGTAGTAGCAGGTCAGGCGGAAGCCGAGCGGGAAGATCAGGATGAGGATCGCCGGTGAGAGGCCCCACCAGCTTCCGAACAGCTCCCAGTTGGGCCCGCCGCGCATCGGCTCGCAGTTCTCGGCGAGGCACGGGGAGTAGAACGGCGAGACGTACGGCGCCGCGTAGTAGTCCGCGTTCGACAGGGCCCGCCAGGTCGAGTAGACGACGAAGGCGAGCAGACCGGCCGCGGTGGCGGCCGGGGCCAGCCACCAGCGGTCGGTCCGCAGGTGCGGAGCGGCGATCGCGGCGCGGGTACCGGTTCTCACGCCGGTACGTCGGGGTTGGGGGTCTGTGGCGGGAGGTTCCGTACCAGTGGCCACTTGTCCGCTCCGGTCGGGGTCAGGGGGGCGCGGCGGATCCTGCGAGGGGGGAGGGGAGGGGAGGAGGTCAGGGAGCGCGGCGGTCGCGCGCGCCGAGCCCCTCGTCGTCCGTGTCCACCCACAGGGACGGGTCGTACGGCGTGTCGGAGATGGTGACGAGATCGGGCCGCTGCGGTACGCCGGCCGTGGTGACGGCCGTCTCCCGGAGCAGCGCGACGCTCTCGCGCAGATGGTTGGTGTCGGACCGGACGCGGCGCATTTCCAGGCCGCCGCTGCCGAGCTGCTTCTCCAGGCGTCCCACCGACCGGATCAGGTCGTCGAGACTGCGCTGGACGGATGCCAGTTCGTCGTGCACGGACATGACTTGCCCTCACTTCTCGCGGGTCCATCAGGGTCCTTCAGGCCCAAGGCGGCAACGTTCATGCGCCTGCGAGTGTTGCGCGTCACACCTTGCGCTGTGAAGGGATGTGCATCGATTGGCCGAGGCGCATGGGTGCATCGCGCGGTGTTGTACGCCGTACGGGTGCCCTTCCGATCCATGGCCGCCGTGTCGCTCTTGGTTGCCGAACCCTTTCCTCTTCAGTGGCCGCATACATCAGATGAGATCCAAATACCAACAAAAGTGATCATAACGCCCGCAGCTTCACGGAGGTAACCAGAGATGTCCCACGACGGCGTCGGCCCGCGCGCGGTCATGCGCTCGGTCGCCTTCCTCACCGCGGGCGCGCTCGTGGTGCCCGCGCTGGCCGGATGCAGCTCCGACGACGACCCGGCCGGCCGTCCCCTCGCCGGCGGGGACATCGCCCGCGCCGACCGCGCGGGAATCGCGGACGGCGGCACCCTGCGCTGGGGCGTGGACACCGTCCCGGAGACCCTGAACGCCTTCCAGGCGGACGCCGACGCCACCACCGTCCGGATCGCCCAGGCCGTGCTGCCGTCGATGTTCCGGACGGACAGCCGGGGACGTCCGGTGCGCAACCCCGACTACCTGGAGTCCGCCGAGGTCGTCGAGACCGAGCCCAAGCAGGTCGTCCTCTACAAGCTCAACCAGCAGGCCGTCTGGAGCGACGGCCGGGAGATCGGCGCCGCCGACTTCGCCGCCCAGTGGCGCGCCCTGTCCGGCAAGGACTCCGCCTACTGGACCGCCCGCAACGCCGGCTACGACCGCATCGAGAAGATCGAGCGCGGCAAGGGCGACCTGGAGGTCAAGGTCACCTTCGGCCGGACCTACGCCGACTGGAAGTCGCTGTTCGCACCGCTGTACCCGAAGGACGTCATGGGCACCCCGGACTCCTTCAACGACGGGGCCCGCAAGAAGCTGAAGGTCACCGCCGGCCCGTTCAAGGTGAAGAAGGTCGACCGCGAGGACGACGAGGTCACCCTCACCCGCAACGCCCGCTGGTGGGGCGAACCGGCCCGGCTCTCCACGATCGTGCTGCGCGAGGTGCCCCACGACGAACGCGTCGCCGCGCTCACCGCCGGAACCCTGGACCTGGCCGAGGTCGACGCCACGGCCGCCCGCCGCATCTCCGTCGCCGCCGGCCCGCGGGGCACGAGCCCGAGCGGGAGCGCGAGCCCAGGTACGAGCGGGAGCGCGAGTGCGAGCGCGTCGGGCAGTGCGGCCGAGGACAGTACGGCCCTGATGGGCCCCGGAGCCGCAGGCCGCGGGGCCGGACGGTCCGCGTCGAAGGCCCTGCGCTCCTGGGCCGTCGCGAACGGCTCCGACGAGGAGGCCGCCGACGAGGAGGTCTCCGCCCGCGAGGAGCGGCGCGAGGCCGCCGCGGAGCTCACACGTGAGCGGCTGGCCCTCAGCGGCTTCGAGGTGCGCAAGTCGCTGGAGCCCGCCTACACCCAGCTCGCCCTCAACGGAGCCGAGGGTCCCCTCGCCGACGAACGGGTCCGCCGCGCCGTGGCCCGCGCCCTGGACCGGCGGGACCTGGCGGAAACGGTCCTGAAGCCGCTCGGCCTGCCCGCCGAGCCCGTCGGCAGCCACCTCGCGCTCGCCGGGCAGGCCGCCTACGCCGACAGCAGCGGTGCCCTCGGCGACCAGAACGCCAAGGAGGCGCGGGCCCTGCTCGCGGACGCCGGCTGGGTGCCGGGCGGCCCGGTGAAGAAGAAGGGGGAGAAGGCCGCCGGCGGGGAGGGCGAGAAAGCGGGGTCGTCCGGCGAGGACGCGGACGACGACGGCACGTACGTCGTCGGCGAGGACGACGACGGGGACGCCGAGGCCACCGGGGACCACGGTGACGCCGGGAGCGACGGCAGCAACGGCGACGACCACCTCGCCCAGGACGGCACCCAGCGCACACGGCTGAAGCGGGGCAGCGCCCCCGGCGCCTACGCCCCCCTGGGCACCGCCGCCCCGGCCCAGGCCGAGAGCGCCCCGCTCGCCAAGGACGGCAAGGCGCTCACGCTCGACTTCGTGCTCCCCTCCGGGCCCGGCTCGGAGGTCCTCGCCACCGTGGCCGACCGGATCGCGGAGATGCTGAAGCGGGTCGGTATCAGTACGGAGATCACCAAGGTCGACGACGAGAGTTATTTCACGGACCACATCGCCTCCGGGGAGTACGACCTGGCCCTCTACTCCTGGCCCGCGACCGCCTTCCCCGCCACCGACGCCCGCCCCGTCTACGCCAAGCCGGTCCCGGCCGCCGACGGCTCGCTGAACATCGGGCAGAACTACACCCGCGTCGGCACCGACCAGGTCGACCAGCTCTTCGACCAGGCCCTCGCGACGCTCGACGACGCGAAGCGCGCCGAGCTGATCCGCAAGGCGGACGCCCGCATCTGGGCGGCGGCCGGCTCCATCCCCCTCTACCAGCGCCCCCAGCTCACCGCCGCCCGCAAGGGCCTGGCCAACGTCGGCGCCTTCGGATTCCGTACCCCGGTCTACGAGGACATGGGCTATCTGAAGAAGGGCGCGCAGGGCCCGGCCCGGACACCCGGGGAGGAGAGCACCGAGCCGTCCGCCTCCGCCTCCACCTCGGAATCGGGCTCGGACTCGGACTCCGCCTCGGGCTCGGATGCGGGCTCGGATGCGGAGTCCTGATCAGTCCTGATCACCCCGCGTGACGGGTCCGAGGGGCCGGTCCGGACGAGGAGGGCGAGCCCCCGGTGCCGGGGGCCCGTACCATGGGGAGTGGCCGTGGCGTGTTCAGCCCGGCAGGGCCCGCGCACCGCAGCCGTCCGCGCAGGGCATTCCTCACCATTCCGGGAGTACGCCAACCCATGGCTTTGTCCATCCAGCGTCACGACATCCGAAACGTCGCCATCGTCGCCCACGTCGACCACGGCAAGACCACCATCGTCGACGGCATGCTCAAGCAGGCAGGCGCCTTCGCAGCCCACCAGCTCGACCAGGTCGACGAGCGCATGATGGACTCCGGCGACCTGGAACGTGAGAAGGGCATCACGATCCTCGCCAAGAACACGGCGGTGAAGTACCACCCCAAGGACGGTGGGGACCCGATCACGATCAACATCATCGACACCCCCGGCCACGCCGACTTCGGTGGCGAGGTCGAGCGGGCCCTGTCGATGGTCGACGGTGTCGTGCTGCTCGTCGACTCCTCCGAGGGGCCGCTGCCCCAGACCCGCTTCGTGCTGCGCAAGGCGCTCCAGGCGAAGCTGCCGATCATCCTGTGCATCAACAAGACGGACCGGCCGGACTCCCGTATCGACGAGGTCGTCAACGAGGCCTACGACCTGTTCCTCGACCTGGACGCCGACGAGGACCAGATCGAGTTCCCGATCGTCTACGCCTGCGGCCGTGACGGAATCGCCTCGCTGACCAAGCCGGCGGACGGCACGGTCCCGGCGGACTCGGACTCGCTCGAGCCGTTCTTCTCCACCATCCTGTCGCACATCCCGGCCCCCACCTACGACGAGGGCGCCCCGCTCCAGGCCCACGTCACCAACCTGGACGCCGACAACTTCCTCGGCCGGATCGCCCTGCTCCGCGTCCACCAGGGCGAGCTGAAGAAGGGCCAGACGGTCGCCTGGATGAAGCGCGACGGTTCCGTGCAGAACGTGCGGATCTCCGAGCTGATGATGACCGAGGCGCTCACCCGCAAGCCCGCCGAGAAGGCCGGCCCGGGTGACATCTGCGCGGTCGCCGGTATCCCGGACATCATGATCGGCGAGACCCTGGCCGACCCGGAGAACCCGGTCCCGCTGCCGCTGATCATGGTGGACGAGCCCGCGATCTCCATGACCATCGGCACCAACACCTCGCCGCTGGTCGGCCGCGGCAGCACCGGTAAGGGCGCCGACGCGAAGGCGGCCGTGAAGGACCGCAAGGTCACCGCCCGCCAGGTCAAGGACCGTCTGGACCGCGAGCTCATCGGCAACGTCTCGCTGCGCGTCCTGGACACCGGCCGCCCCGACGCCTGGGAGGTGCAGGGCCGCGGCGAGCTGGCGCTGGCGATCCTGGTCGAGCAGATGCGCCGGGAGGGCTACGAGCTCACCGTCGGCAAGCCGCAGGTCGTCACCCGCGAGATCGACGGCAAGGTGCACGAGCCCGTCGAGCGCATGACGATCGACGTGCCCGAGGAGCACATGGGCGCGGTCACCCAGGTGATGGGCATCCGCAAGGGCCGGATGGACAACATGTCGAACCACGGCTCCGGCTGGGTGCGCCTGGAGTTCGTGGTGCCCTCGCGCGGACTGATCGGCTTCCGTACCGAGTTCCTCACGCAGACCCGCGGCACCGGTATCGCCCACTCCATCCACGAGGGCCACGAGCCCTGGTTCGGACCGCTGCAGACCCGGAACAACGGCTCCCTGGTCGCCGACCGCGCCGGCGCGGTCACCGCGTTCGCGATGACCAACCTGCAGGAGCGCGGCGTGCTGTTCGTCGACCCCGGCACCGAGGTGTACGAGGGCATGATCGTCGGCGAGAACTCCCGCGCCGACGACATGGACGTCAACATCACCAAGGAGAAGAAGCTCACCAACATGCGGTCGTCCTCGGCCGACTCGTTCGAGGCGATCGTCCCGCCGCGCAAGCTGTCGCTGGAGCAGTCCCTGGAGTTCTGCCGCGACGACGAGTGCGTCGAGGTGACCCCGGAGTCCGTGCGCATCCGCAAGGTGAACCTGGACGGCCGTGAGCGCGCCCGCGCCGCGAGCCGCGCCAAGCACGGCTGACACGTCGGCCGGCCCCCGTCCCGCGCACGCGGGCAGTTACGGCACCGGGCACCCCTGAGCGCAGGGGTGCCCGGTGCCGTTCGTGCGTGCGGGGGCGGAACTCGCGCCGGGTCAGGGAGCGGGGGCACGTCGGAAGAGGCCGAAACCGGCCGGTGCCGCGTCACAGCGCGAGGTCACGGCGCGGTCCCGTGGCGAAGCGGAGCAGAAGAGGAAGGTAGGGATAACCCTCGATCCTGCCGGGAGATGCCCCTGAAGTGGGCGATGCCCACTACCCTTCTCCCGAAGCGGACGGTTGTCGCGCCGGCGTGGTCAAGTTCACGCCGATGTGCGACCCGACGGCCAATGGCCCTGCCGCCCAAGCGCGTTGAGTGCACGGAAGCCCTGTGAGGGCCATGCACGGCGGTCGCGCTACTCGCAACGGCTTTTCCTGATACCGGTGTCCGCTATACGGACAGGCACCCCCGATAGATGTGTAACAAGTCCGTTTCGCAGGGATCTCCGACGAAACCCTTTGTCCGGATTTTGGAAGATGTAGTACCTAGCTGTGATCGAACCGAGACCTCGTGGGTGTGGTTCGGTCTTGTCGCATGGCAGATAGTTAGGCGCGTAGAACTCGGCCGAACGGGTCACGCGTCATCGATGCGGGACTGCGAGCCAGGGGGCACCCGACGATCTCCGACACCAGCGACGGGCGGTGAACGAAGACATGTCGCGTGCTCCTCTTTGCGGTGAACCAGTGGATTCATGAGGAGGAACCCATGCGAGGTGCCACAAGCGCCATATGGGTCGCGTCGTCCCCGATGACAGGTGTAGGCCCCGTGGGTACGTTCAGTCCCGTTCCCGTTCATGTTCCCGCTCCCGTGGCCGAGGCAACGATCCGGCGTCGCGAACTTCCCTGACTGCCCCGACCCGTGACCGGCCGGCGTCGGTCACGGGCCAGGGTTCCCCGGCGGTGGGGTCGACCTCCAGTCGCTGTTCCAGTCGCGCGCTTCGAATGACGTACGCCGTGCGAAGGCCGTCGGACCGCTTGTGCACTCCCGACGGCCTCCAACACCTGTGAAACGGACGAATCATGACGAGTCCAACCGAGATCGAGGGTGCTGAGGCCTCTTCAGTCTTGGACAAAGAGAGCGAGCCGCAGGGCGACGCCAAGGAGCCGAAGAAGCTCGAGGGCCGCAGCCCCGGGCAGCTGATGTGGGCGCGCTTCAAGCGCGACCGCACCGGAGTCATCTCCGCCTTTGTCGTGCTGTTCTTCTTCGTGGTCGCGGCAGCGGCGCCGCTGATCTCGAAGGTGTACGGCAAGGATCCGTACACGCTCTACGGACAGGAGAACCCGGACCTCCTGGACATGTTCACCATGCCGGCGGAGCCTTTCGGCGGCATCACCGGCGAGTTCTGGTTCGGCATCGAACCGGGCCTGGGCCGCGACGTGTTCACGCAGCTGATCTACGGCATCCGGACCTCGCTGTTCACGGCGTTGGTGGCGGCGCTGCTGGTGACCCTCCTGGGTGTGCTGATCGGTCTCTTCGGGGGTTACTTCGGCGGCAAGGTCGACTACTGGCTCGGCCGGACGACCGACTTCTTCATGGCCCTGCCCAACCAGCTCTTCTTCGTCGCGGCGATGCCCGTCATCACCACGGTGTTCGTGGCCCCGGACGAGGAGACGCCCACCTATGTGCGCGCCAGCGCGATCATCATCGTGCTCTCGTTCCTGGGCTGGATGAGCATGGCCCGGATCGTCCGGGCGGCCACGCTGTCGCTGCGCGACCGGGAGTTCATCGAGGCGGCGCGCATCTCCGGGGCCTCGCCCTGGCGGATCATCCGCAAGGAGCTGCTGCCCAACATCGTCACGCCGGTGCTGGTCCAGGCGACCCTCGCGCTGCCGTCCCTCATCCTCAGTATCGCCTTCCTCTCCTTCGTGGGCGTCGGATACGTCGAACCCACGCCGGACTGGGGCCGCATGTTCGCCATCGGGGCCGACATCGTCGAACAGGATCCGTACTACATGCTCTTCCCCGGAGTGGCCATGGTGATCTTCGTCGTGGCCTTCAACCTCCTCGGTGACTCGGTGCGGGACGCGTTCGATCCCAAGACGGGCCGCTGAGTCCGGGGGGATTCCTCATCCTTGCCCCGGTCGGGTTCGGCGCCACTCGGCCCGCTTCCGGCCAGTACCAACCACGCTCACTACTCACAGGCAGGTGGATCGACTCCATGAGCATCTTCCGCAACCGCACCGCTACGGCCGCGCTTGTCGCGGTGGCGGCCGGCGCCCTGACCCTCACCGCGTGCGGCGGTGGCGACGGCGGCAGCTCGGCCAAGGACAACAGCAAGCAGAAGAAGGACGCCGCCGCCCAGTCGAAGCCGGTGCAGATCGGCGATGCCAAGGCGTCGACCGGCCCCGCCCCGGAGGTCCCCGGCGCCAAGGCGGGCGGCACCGCGATCGTCTACCAGGAGTCGGACTTCTCGCACCTGGACCCGGGCCAGATCTACGTCTCGGACGGCAAGCTGCTCAGCCGCCTGATCTACCGCGGTCTGACCCAGTACGACGAGGACGACAAGGGCAACCTGACCGTCGTGGGCGACCTCGCCACCGACGCGGGCAAGGTCTCCGACGGCGGCAAGACCTGGACCTACACGCTCAAGGACGACCTCAAGGACGAGAACGGCGACCCGATCAACTCGGCGGACATCCGCCACTCGATCGAGCGCATGTACTCGTCGTTCATCACCGACGGCCCGACCTACCTCCAGCAGTGGCTGTCCGGTGCCGGCACCACCTACCGTGACGCGTACAAGGGTCCGGACAAGGGCAAGCACCTGCCCGACGACGTCCTGGAGACGCCGGACGACAAGACGGTCGTCTTCCACTTCAAGGACGCGCAGCCCGACCTCCCGCAGCTGCTGACCATGCCCGGTTACGCCGTGGTGCCCGAGGAGTCGGACACCAAGGAGAAGTACGACACCGACCCGGTCGCCACGGGCCCGTACAAGATCGCCGAGTTCAAGCCGGGCAAGTCCATGAAGCTGGTCAAGAACGACCAGTGGGACCCGAAGTCCGACTCGGTGCGTCACCAGTACGTGGACGGCTTCGACATCTCGATCAACCACGATGACGAGGACCAGACCAAGACCCTGCTCGCCGACCAGGGCGAGGCCAAGAACGCGATGATGTTCACGGGTCAGGTCGCCACCACGCAGCTGCAGAAGGTCGTGGGCGACAAGGAGGCCATGAAGAACCGCACGATCCAGGGTTACGCGCCCTACGTGTGGCAGCTCAACTTCAACATGGACCGTGTCAAGGACAAGAAGCTCCGTGACGCGATCACCCTGGCCATCCCCTCCGCCTCGGTCTTCAAGGCCGACGGTGGCGCCTACGGCGGTGAGGTCGCCAACTCGCTGATGTCGCCCACCACCCCGGGCTACACCGAGGACTACGACCCGTTCAACCGGTCCAAGAAGCCCAACGGTGACATCGCGGCCGCCAAGAAGCTGGTCACGGAAGGCGGCTTCGAGGGCAAGAAGCTCGTCTACGCCTACGCCAACAGCCCGGTCCGCCAGCAGCAGGCCGTGCTGATCGCCGACGCGCTGGAGAAGATCGGCCTCGACATCCAGAAGAAGGAGATCGACGCCGCCACCTGGTACGAGCAGATCGGCAAGGTCGACAACGGCCTCGACCTGTACATGACCGGCTGGGGCCAGGACTGGCCGTCCGCCAACACCGTCTTCCCGCCGCTGTACGACGGCACGCAGATCCAGGACGGTGCGTCGAACTACGCGCACATCAACGACGACCACGTCAACTCCGAGATCGCGCGCATCCAGAAGATCACCGACACCGCCGAGGCCACCAAGGCCTGGGCCGAGCTGAACGAGTACATCTCGGACAAGGTCAACCCGGCCGCCCCGATGTACTACACCAAGGTCTTCCAGATCTTCGGCTCGAACATCGGCGGCATCCGCTACAGCTCGGACTCGAGCTACGTGGACGTCACCCGGATCTTCCTGAAGAAGTAGTAGCCGGCTCGTAGGGAAACCGGGGGTGGGCGCGCGGCGGAGCGCCCACCCCCGGGGCCCGGTTCCTGTCCCGACCTCCCCAACCGACTGCCGCCGTCCTGAGAGCAGCTTTCTGCCATGCTTCAATTCCTCGTTCGCCGGACATTCGGCGCGGCGCTGATTCTGCTGTTGATCAGTGCGTTCACGTTCTTCATGTTCTTCGCGATCCCGCAGGACCCGGCCCTGCTGGCCTGTGGCAAGAACTGCACCCCGGACGCGCTGGCGATCATCCACAAGAACCTGGGCCTCGACAAGCCGGTCACCGTCCAGTACTGGATCTTCCTCACCGGCATCTTCACCGGTCGGGACTTCGCCGTCGGCCACTGCGCCGCCCCCTGCTTCGGTGTCTCGTTCGCCAACAACCAGAACGTCTGGGACACGATCGTCGACCGTTTCCCGCTCACCCTCTCGCTGACCATCGGCGGTCTGGTGGTCTTCCTCATCGTCGGTCTCGGCGCCGGTCTGCTGGCCGCCAAGTTCCGCGGCACCTGGCTGGACAAGACCTTCAGCAGCGGTTCACTGGTCCTCAGCTCGCTGCAGATCTACTTCCTCGGCCCGCTCGTACTGCTTGCCTTCGTCTACAGCACCGGCTGGCTCGACAAGCCGAAGTACGTGCCGTTCTCCGAGGATCTCGGCGGCTGGTTCATGGGGCTGCTGATCCCCTGGCTCGTCATGGCGACCATCTTCACCGCCAACTACACCCGTATGAGCCGCTCCTCGATGATCGAGCAGCTCCAGGAAGAACATGTGAAGGCGGCCCGCGCCAAGGGCATGTCGGGCAACTACGTCTTCATGCGCTACGCCTGGCGTGGTTCCCTCATTCCCATCATCACCATTCTCGGCATCGACCTGGCCTCGCTGCTGGCGGGCGGCATGGTGACGGAGAAGACCTTCGGCCTGGCCGGTCTCGGCCGGCTCGCGCTGGACTCCGTCATCAACAAGGACCTGCCGATGCTGATGGGCGTCATGCTGATCAGCGCGGCCCTCATCATCCTCTTCAACCTGATCGTGGACGCCCTGTACGCCGTCATCGACCCGCGCGTGCGTCTGTCCTAGGAGAACCACCGTGACCACTCTGACCAAGCCCGACGAGGACGCGGCCCCCGCCGCGGGGGAAGCCTTTCTCTCGGTGCGCGACCTCAAGGTCCACTTCTCCACCGACGACGGCATCGTCAAGGCGGTGGACGGACTCTCCTTCGACCTGGAGCGCGGCAGGACCCTCGGCATCGTGGGCGAGTCGGGATCCGGCAAGTCGGTGACCAACCTGGCCGTCCTCGGCCTGCACAACCGCAAGAAGACCGCCATCGACGGGTCGATCAAGCTGGACGGTCAGGAGCTGACCGACGCCAGTGAGAAGCAGCTCGAGACGCTGCGCGGCAAGAAGATGGCGATGATCTTCCAGGACGCGCTCACCGCGCTGTCGCCGTACTACACGGTCGGCCGCCAGATCGCCGAGCCGTTCATGAAGCACACCGGCGCCTCCAAGAAGGACGCCCGGGTGCGCGCCATCGACCTGCTGGAGAAGGTCGGTATCCCGCACCCGCAGCAGCGGGTCGACGACTACCCGCACCAGTTCTCCGGCGGTATGCGGCAGCGCGCCATGATCGCCATGTCGCTCTCCTGCAACCCCGACCTGCTCATCGCCGACGAGCCGACCACGGCGCTCGACGTGACGGTGCAGGCACAGATCCTCGACCTGCTCAAGGACCTCCAGCAGGAGTTCGGCTCCGCGATCATCATGATCACCCACGACCTGGGCGTGGTCGCCAACATGGCCGACGACATCCTGGTGATGTACGCCGGCCGCGCCGTCGAGCGCGGCACGGTGCGCGAGGTGCTCAAGGCGCCCCAGCACCCTTACACCTGGGGTCTGCTCGGCTCGATGCCGCGGCTCACCTCCGATGTCGACGAGCCGTTGATGCCGATCCCCGGCTCACCGCCCTCGCTGCTCAACCCGCCCACGGGGTGCGCGTTCCACCCGCGGTGCGCCTTCACCGATCTGGTTCCCGGCAGCCGTTGCTCGGGCGAGCGGCCTGAGCTCGCCCAGGGGCGTGCGGCTGCCTGTCACCTGACGGTGGAACAGCGGCAGCAGGTGTTCATCGACAAGATTCAGCCCCGGCTGGGCTGAGCTGAAACCGGCGACTGGGGCATCACCATGAGCGACACAACCAAGACGACCACGGCGGTCGCCGACGAGATCCCGCAGCAGCGGGACGGCGACACCGCACCGCTTCTCCAGGTCAAGGGCCTGAAGAAGCACTTCCCGATCAAGGGCGGCTTCCCGATCCGGCGCACCGTCGGCGCGGTCAAGGCCGTCGACGGCGTCGAGTTCGAGGTCTTCCCCGGGGAGAGCCTCGGCCTCGTCGGCGAGTCCGGCTGCGGCAAGTCGACGACCGGCCGGCTGCTGACCCGCCTGTACGAGCCCACCGAGGGCACCATCGCGTACAAGGGCCAGGACATCAGCCACGCGAGCCGGCAGAAGCTGGCGCCGATCAGGTCCGAGATCCAGATGATCTTCCAGGACCCGTACACGGCGCTGAACCCGCGCCAGACCGTGGGCACGATCATCTCGGGCCCGATGGAGATCAACGGGATCAACCCGCCCGGCGGCCGCGAGAAGCGGGTCCGGGAGCTCCTGGAGATCGTCGGTCTCAACCCGGAGCACTACAACCGCTTCCCGCACGAGTTCTCCGGCGGTCAGCGCCAGCGCATCGGCGTCGCGCGGGCCATCGCCCTGGAGCCGAAGCTGATCGTCGCCGACGAGCCGGTCTCGGCCCTCGACGTGTCGATCCAGGCCCAGGTGATCAACCTGTTGCAGAAGGTGCAGCGGGAGATGGGGATCGCGTTCGTCTTCATCGCCCACGACCTGGCCATCGTGCGGCACTTCTCGCAGCGCGTCGCCGTGATGTACCTGGGCAAGATCATGGAGATCGCGGACCGCGACTCGCTCTACAACCGGCCCCGCCACCCGTACACGCACGCGCTGCTGTCGGCCGTGCCGGACGCGGACATCGACGCGGAGAAGAAGGAGCGGATCCGCCTCGAGGGCGACGTGCCCTCGCCGATCTCACCGCCGTCGGGCTGCCGGTTCCGTACGCGGTGCTGGAAGGCGCAGGACAAGTGCGCGACCGAGGAGCCGCCGCTGGTCCAGATCTCCGGCAGCAAGCCGGGGCACCTGACCGCCTGCCACTTCCCGGAGGAGCCCACCACCGCGGACCGCGGCGAGGACATCGTCATGGACCCGGCGCTCGCGGCGATGGAGGAAGACCTCCAGTCCACTTCCGGCAAGGAGTGACGTCCGGGCCGCCGCCCACGGCCGCGGCCCCGACCCGCTGACGGCACCCGGCACCCGGCACCCCGTACAAGGGGCGCCGGGTGCCGGTCTTTTCGCGTCGTCCCGCGTCTTCTGACGCCGTCTCGCACCGTCCCGTCCGCACCGCCGGACGGGTGCATACGGCCCGAGTCGCGCCCGTACGGACGCCACGCATGTGCGTGGTGCACCCTTTGCGCCGATATTGGCGTAAAGCGTCAGTGCACCACTGCGTACGTACGAGGAGGCACTCCATGCGCGGAGCCACGCACGCCGGATGGGCCGTATGCGCGGTGGCGGTCGCTCTCGCGGCGACGGCCTGCGGAGGCGGGGGCAGTGGGGGCGGCAGCGGTGACACGGGCGCGGTGCTGAGTGCCTCCTGGGGCGACCCGCAGAACCCGCTGGAGCCGGCCAACACCAACGAGGTGCAGGGCGGCAAGGTCCTCGACATGATCTTCCGGGGTCTCAAGCGCTACGACCCGGAGACCGGCGAGGCCCAGGACATGCTCGCCGAGAGCATCGAGACCACGGACTCGCAGAACTTCACCGTCAAGGTCAAGGACGGCTGGACCTTCTCCAACGGCGAGAAGGTCACCGCCAAGTCCTTCGTCGACGCCTGGAACTACGGCGCGAGCCTGAAGAACAACCAGCGCAACGCCTACTTCTTCGGCTACATCGAGGGCTACGACAAGGTCCACCCCGAGGACGGCGGCAAGCAGACCGGCGACACGCTCTCCGGGCTCGAGGTCACCGGCGACCTGACCTTCACCGTCAAGCTCACCCAGAAGTTCTCGACCTTCCCCGACACCCTCGGCTACGCCGCCTTCGCCCCGCTGCCCCAGGCCTTCTTCGACGACCACGACGCCTGGGTCGCCAAGCCGGTCGGCAACGGCCCGTACACCGTCGACACGTACACCAAGGGCTCGCAGATCTCCCTGCGCAAGTGGGAGGACTACCCCGGCGACGACAAGGCGCAGAACGGCGGTGTCGACCTCAAGGTCTACACCGACAACAACACCGCCTACACCGACCTCCTCGCCGGCAACCTCGACCTGGTCGACGACGTCCCCGCCGCTCAGTTGAAGAACGTCAAGAGCGACCTGGGCGACCGCTACCTCAACACCCCCGCCGGCATCATCCAGACCCTCGCCTTCCCGTTCTACGACGAGGCCTGGAACAAGACCGGCTCGGAGAAGGTCCGCAAGGGCCTGTCCATGGCGATCAACCGGGACCAGATCACCGAGACCCTCTTCGTGAGGACCCGCACCCCCGCCACCGACTGGACCTCCCCGGTCCTCGGCAAGGACGGCGGCTTCCAGGACGGACTGTGCGGGGACGCCTGCGAGTACCGGCCCGACCAGGCGAAGAAGCTCATCGAGGAGGGCGGCGGCCTGCCCGGCGGCAAGGTCACCCTCACCTACAACGCGGACACCGGCTCCCACAAGGACTGGGTCGACGCCGTCTGCAACTCCATCAACAACGCGCTGGACAACGAGCGCGCCTGTGCCGGAAACCCGGTCGGCACCTTCGCCGACTTCCGCACCCAGATCACCCAGCAGAAGATGAGCGGCCCGTTCCGCGCCGGCTGGCAGATGGACTACCCGCTCATCCAGAACTTCCTCCAGCCGCTCTACTACACCAACGCCTCCTCCAACGACGGCAAGTGGTCCAACAACGACTTCGACGAGTTCGTCGACCGGGCCAACCAGGAGACCGACACCGCCAAGGCCGTCGGCCTGTTCCAGCAGGCCGAGGAGGTCGTCCGCGACAACATGGCCGCCATCCCGCTGTGGTACCAGAACGGCAGCGCGGGCTGGTCCGAGCGGCTGTCCGACGTGAAGCTCAACCCCTTCAGCGTCCCCGTGTACGACCAGATCAAGGTGAGCTGATCCGCCGTGGGACGCTACGTCGTCCGGCGCCTGCTCCAGATGATCCCGGTCTTCATCGGGGCCACGCTGCTGATCTTCCTGATGGTGAACGTGATGGGCGACCCCATCGCGGGCCTCTGCGGCGAGCGGCAGTGCGACCCGGCGACGGCCGCCCAGCTGGAGAAGGAGTTCGGCCTCGACAAGCCCGTCTGGCAGCAGTACCTGACCTACATGGGGAACGTCTTCACCGGCGACTTCGGCACGGCGTTCAACGGCCAGAAGGTCACCGAGCTGATGGCGACCGCGTTCCCCGTGACCATCCGGCTCACGATCATCGCGATCCTCTTCGAGATCGTCATCGGCATCGCCCTCGGCGTGGTCACCGGACTGCGCCGGGGGCGCCCCGTCGACACCGGCGTCCTGCTGCTCACCCTCGTCGTCATCTCCGTCCCCACCTTCGTCACCGGTCTGCTGCTCCAACTGCTGCTGGGGGTTCAGTGGGGGTGGATCAGTCCGTCGGTCTCCTCCGCGGCCCCGTTCGACGAGCTGATCCTGCCCGGCCTGGTGCTGGCATCCGTCTCCCTCGCCTACGTCACCCGGCTGACCCGCACCTCCATCGCCGAGAACCGGCGCTCCGACTACGTCCGCACCGCCATCGCCAAGGGGCTGCCCCGGCGCCGGGTGATCACCCGGCACCTGCTGCGCAACTCCCTCATCCCGGTGGTCACCTTCATCGGCGCCGACATCGGCTTCCTCATGGGCGGCGCGATCGTCACCGAGCGGATCTTCAACATCCACGGCGTCGGCTACCAGATCTACCAGGGCATCCTGCGGCAGAACACCCAGACCGTCGTCGGCTTCGTGACCGTCCTCGTCCTGGTCTTCCTGGTCGCCAACCTCGTCGTCGACCTTCTGTACGCTGTTCTCGACCCGAGGATCCGCTATGCCTGAACAACACTTCGACCCCGGCCGCGCCGTCGCGGGGACGGGCATGGGCGGCACCATGGACCTGGGCGTGGACGAGGCCGAGACCCTCGAGAGGGTTCCAGGAGGACCGGAGGGCACCGGCCCCCAGGGCAAGCCGCGCTCCCTGTGGTCCGACGCCTGGCGCGACCTGCGCCGCAACCCCGTCTTCATCGTCTCCGCCCTGGTGATCCTCTTCCTGGTCGTCATCTCCCTGTGGCCCTCGCTGATCACCTCCGGCAGCCCCCTCAAGTGCGACCTGGCCAAGGCCCAGGAGGGCTCGCAGGCCGGTCACCCCTTCGGCTTCAACGGGCAGGGCTGCGACGTGTACACCCGTACCGTCTACGGCGCCCGCACGTCCGTCACGGTCGGCGTCTGCGCCACGCTCGGCGTCGCGGTCCTCGGCAGCGTCCTGGGCGCGCTGGCCGGCTTCTTCGGCGGGATGTGGGACTCGTTCCTGTCCCGGATCACCGACGTCTTCTTCGCCATCCCGGTCGTCCTCGGCGGGCTGGTGCTGCTGTCCGTCATCACCAGCAACACCGTCTGGCCCGTCATCGGCTTCATCGTGCTGCTCGGCTGGCCGCAGCTGTCCCGCATCGCCCGCGGCTCGGTCATCACCGCCAAGCAGAACGACTACGTCCAGGCCGCGCGGGCCCTCGGCGCCTCCAACTCCCGCCTGATGCTCCGGCACATCGCGCCCAACGCGATCGCCCCGGTCATCGTCGTGGCGACCATCGCGCTCGGTACGTACATCTCGCTGGAGGCGACCCTGTCCTACCTCGGCGTCGGGCTGAAGCCGCCCAGCGTCTCCTGGGGCATCGACATCTCCGCCGCCTCGCCCTACATCCGCAACGCCCCGCACGCACTGCTGTGGCCCTCCGGCGCCCTCGCGATCACCGTCCTGGCGTTCATCATGCTCGGCGACGCGGTGCGCGACGCCCTCGACCCGAAGCTGAGGTGAACCGCCGTCATGCTGCTCGAAGTGCGTGACCTGCACGTGGAGTTCCACACCCGGGACGGCGTCGCCAAGGCCGTCAACGGCGTCAGCTACGGCGTCGACGAGGGGGAGACGCTCGCGGTGCTCGGCGAGTCCGGCTCCGGCAAGTCGGTGACCGCGCAGGCGATCATGGGCATCCTCGACATGCCGCCCGGCCGGATCACCGGCGGCGAGGTCGTCTTCCAGGGGCGCGACCTCCTCAAACTCAAGGAGGAGCAGCGCCGCAAGGTCCGGGGCGCCGAGATGGCGATGATCTTCCAGGACGCGCTGTCCTCCCTGAACCCGGTGATCTCCGTGGGCGACCAGCTCGGCGAGATGTTCGTCGTGCACCAGGGCATGTCGAAGAAGGACGCGCGGGCCAAGGCCGTCGAGCTGATGGACCGGGTGCGCATCCCCGCCGCCCGGGAGCGGGTCCGGCAGTACCCGCACCAGTTCTCCGGCGGCATGCGCCAGCGCATCATGATCGCCATGGCGCTGGCCCTGGAACCGGCCCTGATCATCGCCGACGAACCGACCACCGCCCTCGACGTCACCGTCCAGGCCCAGGTCATGGAGCTCCTCGCGGAACTCCAGCGCGAGTACCACATGGGCCTCGTCCTCATCACCCACGACCTCGGCGTGGTCGCCGACGTCGCCGACCGGATCGCCGTCATGTACGCGGGACGGATCGTCGAGTCGGCCCCCGTGCACGACATCTACAAGGCCCCCGCCCACCCGTACACCCGGGGCCTGCTGGACTCCATCCCCCGTCTCGACCAGAAGGGCCAGGAGCTCTACGCCATCAAGGGGCTGCCGCCCAACCTCATGAACATCCCGCCCGGCTGCGCCTTCCACCCCCGCTGCCCGATGGTCCAGGACGTCTGCCGCACCGACGAGCCGCCGCTGTACGAGGTCACCGAGTCGGACGCCGACCGCGGCAGCGCCTGCCACTTCTGGAGGGAGTGCCTGCATGACTGAGCCGAGGGGCGGGGCGGAGGGAAAGCCGACCCCGAAGCCGGGCTTCGAGAAGGGCGCCGGGCCTGCCGGGGAACCGATTCTGGAGGTCTCCGGGCTGGTCAAGCACTACCCGCTGACCCAGGGCGTCCTGATCCGCAAGCAGGTCGGCGCCGTGAAGGCCGTCGACGGGGTCGACTTCGCCCTCGGCCGGGGCGAGACCCTGGGCATCGTGGGCGAGTCGGGGTGCGGCAAGTCCACGGTCGCGAAGATGCTGGTCCACCTGGAGAAGCCGACGGCCGGCACGATCCGCTACAAGGGCGAGGACATCACCAAGCTGTCGGGGAAGGCCCTCAAGGCCGTCCGCCGCAACATCCAGATGGTGTTCCAGGACCCGTACACCTCCCTCAACCCCCGGATGACGGTGGGCGACATCATCGGGGAACCCTTCGACATCCACCCCGAGGTGGCGCCGAAGGGCGACCGGCGGGCGCGGGTCCGGCACCTGCTGGACGTGGTCGGGCTCAACCCGGAGTACATCAACCGGTACCCGCACCAGTTCTCCGGTGGCCAGCGCCAGCGCATCGGCATCGCGCGCGGGCTGGCGCTGCGCCCCGAGGTGATCGTCGCCGACGAGCCGGTCTCCGCGCTGGACGTCTCCGTCCAGGCCCAGGTGATCAACCTGATGGACCGGCTCCAGGCCGAGTTCGACCTGGCGTTCGTCTTCATCGCCCACGACCTGTCGATCGTCCGGCACATCTCCGACCGGGTCGGCGTGATGTACCTGGGCCGGATCGTCGAGATCGGCACCGACACCCAGATCTACGACCACCCGACCCACCCGTACACACAGGCCCTCCTGTCCGCCGTCCCCGTGCCGGACCCGGCGGCCCGGGAACACCGGGAGCGGATCATCCTCTCCGGCGACGTCCCGTCCCCCACCAACATCCCCTCCGGCTGCCGCTTCCGCACCCGCTGCTGGAAGGCGCAGGCGCGCTGCGCCGAGGAGGTGCCGCTGCTGGCGGTCCCCGAGGTGTTCCGCCGGACCGGTGGCCCGGCGGCGCACGACTCGGCGTGCCACTTCGCGGAGGAGAAGCAGGTGGTGCCGTAGGGGCCGCCGGTGGGGCGGGTGAGGAGCCGGCCGGTCAGGCCGGGTCGGGCACCGGGCCCTCCCGGTGCTGAAGTGCGGCCACCTCCCGTCGCGGCCAGTGGGCGAGGTCGCGGAGGAGCCGGCGGTCGTGCGTCGCGACGACGACGGCGGCGCTGGTGGCGCGGATCGCGTCGGTCAGCTCGTCGACCAGCGTCGACGACAGGTGGTTGGTCGGCTCGTCGAGCAGGACCAGTCCCGGCCGCCCGGCCAGTGCCAGCGCCAGGTCGAGGCGACGCCGCTGCCCCTGCGACATCCGCCCGACCGGTGTGCGCAGCGCCTCGGAGTCGAGCAGGCCGAGCGCCCCGAGCGGGACGGCGTCGGCGTCGCGGAGCACGCCGCGCGCCACCAGCCGTCCCACCTGGCGGGCGTGCACCTCGCGGGCGGTGAGTCCGGGGTCCTGTGCGGCGGTCTCCTGGGTGACGCGCACGACCCGTGCCCCCTTCGCCGTCCGCACGTAGCCCTCCGTGGGGTCGAGTTCCCCGGCCAGCACGGCGAGCAGCGTGGACTTCCCGGCACCGTTCGGTCCGGTGACGAGGAGCCGGTCACCGCCGTCGAGGGTGAGATCGACGGGACCGGCCAGCCGCCCGTCGACCGCGACGCCGTGCGCCCGCAGCAGGGGCGCGCCCGGCCGGACGCCCAGGTCCGGCCAGCGCAGCACCGACGGCGGTTCCGGCACGTCGATGCGGTGCGCCTCCAGGGCGTCCTGCTGCCGGTTCAGGGCCTGCACCACGCCCGGCGCGCGGGACTGGCGCTGGTGCTTGCCGGTTCCCTTGTCCGGGCGCCAGCCGGTGGAGAGCCGGTCGCGGGCCTTCGACACCGCGTCCTTCAGCCGCCGGTGCTCGTCCTGCTGCTCCGCGTACTCCTGCTCCCAGCGCTCCCGCTCACGGCGCCGGGCGTCCTGCCAGGCGTCGTAGCCGCCGGCGTACAGGCGGGGCTTCCCGTCGCGGGACGGGTCGAGGTCGAGGAACCGGTCGGCGACGTCCCGCAGCAGCGCCCGGTCGTGGCTGACGACGGCGAGACCGCCGTCGTGCTCGCGCAGCCTGCGGGTCAGGAAGTCCAGGCCTCCCGCGTCGAGGTGGTTGGTCGGCTCGTCGAGCAGCAGGACGTCGTGGAGCGCGCCGAGCAGGCAGGCCAGCCGGACCCGGTAGCGCTGCCCGACCGACAGCGTCGACAGGGGGCGGTCGCGGTCGGTGCAGGCGCCGAGGGCGTCGAGGGCGACGTCGACGCGGCGTTCCGCGTCCCAGGCGTCTAGCCGGGTGGCGGCGTCGAGCGCGGCGGCGTAGAGGTCGTCGGCACCGGGGTCGTCCCCCGCGGCCAGGGCGAGGGCCGCCTCGTCCAGCGCGCGCAGGGCGGCGAGGGACGGGGCCAGCGCCTCGGAGGTCAGGGTGCCGACGGTCTCGCCGTCCCGCGCGGACAGTTCCTGGCGGGCCAGACCGAGGGTGCCGGCCCGGTGCACGGAGCCCTCGTCGGGCGCGATCAGCCCGGCCAGGACGTGCAGCAGGGTCGTCTTGCCCCGCCCGTTCTCGCCGACGACGGCGATCCGCGACCGGGCGGAGACGGTGACCGAGACACCGTTCAGGACCCGCCGTGACCCACGGGTGACGGTGACGCCCTCGGCACGGACGTGCGCGCTGCCGCCCGCCGCGACGGGCAGGGACAGGGCTTCAGGGGTGGCAGTGCCGACAGGGGTGGTCGGAGGAGTGAGGTTCAAGGGGATGCTCCGCAGCTCGCAGTGGAGCCGGGCACCGAGAAGCGGCCGCCCGGCGGGAACCGGAACGGCGAGCGCAGTTCAACAGGGAGAAGGCGCCGCCGTCAGCGGGCGGATCGAACCTTCTGCGACCAGATACCTCGTGCCATGCCCGTCACGGTAACAGTGACGCCGCGACCGCTCCTCCGAATTTCCGACCTGCCCGGCCGGCCGGGCTCCCGCGGAGCGCCCGGCCGGGCAGGGCAACGGGCCGGGGCGACATGGCGCGCCCCGGCCCGTTCACGGCACCCGCACGGCCGTACGCTGGACAGCCTCGCGTGTCCGTATATCGGTACCGCTTCCCTCGAGTTGCCTCCGGGTTAACGGAGTTCAGGCCTCCGGAGCGGCGGGCGCGAGCGAGCGCCTGAGGAAGTCCAGTTGGAGGCGGAGGAGGTTCTCGGCGACTTCCTCCTGCGGGGTCATGTGGGTGACGCCGGACAGGGGCAGTACTTCGTGGGGGCGGCCGGCCGCGAGGAGGGCCGAGGACAGGCGCAGTGAGTGGGCGACCACCACGTTGTCGTCCGCCAGCCCGTGAATGATCATCATGGGGCGGTGCGGCTCGGCGGCGTCGACCAGGCCCGCGTCGTCGATCACCGAGTTGCGGCGGTAGACCTCCGGCTGCTCGTCCGGGTGGCCGATGTAGCGCTCCTGGTAGTGGGTGTCGTACAGGCGCAGGTCGGTGACCGGGGCGCCCACCACCGCCGCGTGGAAGACGTCCGGCCGGCGCAGCGCCGCGAGGGCCGCCAGGTAGCCGCCGAAGGACCAGCCCCGGATGGCGACGCGGCCCAGGTCGAGCGGGAAGTCGGAGGCGAGGGCCTGGAGCGCGTCCACCTGGTCCTGGACGGTGATCGCGGCGATGTCGTCCTTGACGGCCTTCTCCCAGGCGGGGGAGTGGCCGGGGGTGCCGCGGCCGTCGGCGACGATCACCGCGAAACCCTGGTCGGCGAACCACTGCGAGGTCAGGTGGGGATTGTGCGCGGCGACCACGCGCTGGCCGTGCGGACCGCCGTAGGGGTCCATGAGGACGGGGAGGGGTGTGTCACCGTGGTAGTCCGTTGGCATAAGCACGGCGCACGGAATTTTGCGTGCGCCCCCCTGAGTGAGGGTCATCCGAGGGGACATACCGGGGTCTTCGGCGTACGAGCGGACAGTCGCCGTCGGTTTCCCGTCACGCAGAATCCGCGCCCGCGCCCCCGGCCGGTCCGGTGTCGCGGACACCAGGACGGTCACGCCCCCGGCGCGTACCGCGGAGTGCACACCGGGCTCCTGGGAGACGCGCTCCACGCCCAGTTCGTTCACCCGGTAGACGTGCACCTCACCGATCTCCGGGCCGCCGTCCGCCGATCCCGGCCTCGATCCCGGTTCCGCTCCCGCCGACGCCGATACCAACACGTCGCCGTCCGATACGTCCAGTACCGCACGGATGTGCAACTGCGGCCCGGTCAGCGGGCGTTCGCCGACGGCGAGTCGTCGCGCACCCCCCTCGTCCGTGATCCGGACCAACTGCCCGGAAGGGCTCCAGCACGGCACCCCCGCGAAAAGATCAAGCCAAACTGGATCTTCGTCGGCGTGCACCATCCGGGTGGCCCCGGTGTCCGGGTCCACCGCCAGGAACAGCTGGCTGCGCTGGTCGCGCGCCTGTACGAGCAGGAGTGGCGCACCCGCCGCTGACCAGTGCGCATGCGCCATGTACGGGTACCGCGCCCGGTCCCACACGACCTCCGTACGCGCCCCGTCCAGCCCGATCACGAACAGCCGCACCTCCGCGTTCGCGGTCCCCGCCGCCGGGTACGCGACCCGCTGCGGCTCCCGTTCCGGATGGGCCGGATCGGCGATCCACCACCGCTTCACCGGCGTGTCGTCCGCGCGCGCCACCAGCAGCCGGTCCGACTCGGGAGCCCACCAGAAGCCCCGCGAACGCCCCATCTCCTCGGCCGCGATGAACTCCGCCAGCCCGTAGGTGACGTTCTCCGTCTCGGGGGTCGCCAGTGCCCTGTCGTCCGCCCCCTCCGCTGCGACGACCCGCAGCGCACCCTGCGCGACGTAGGCGACGTGACGGCCGTCGGGCGACGGCCGGGGGTCGATCACCGGTCCGGGGGTGGGCAGTTCACGAGCCGTCCCGGCCTGCAACTCGGCCGTGAAAAGCCGCCCTGACAAGGCGAAAGAGGCCAACTCGACCTCCGCGTCGGTGGCGTAGCCGACGATGCCGGCACCGCCCTCGCGACTGCGTTCGCGGCGGGCCCGCTCCTGGGCCGACAGGCGCTCCGCGGCGCCGCCCAGCAGGGCGCGCGGGTCGGCCGCCACGCGCTCCTCGCCGTCCTGGGGGTCGAGCACCCACAGCGAATTCGCCCGGTCCGTACCGGAACCTGAGCGCAGGAACACCACCCGGGAACCGTCGGGTGCCACGGTGAACGATCGCGGCGCGCCGAGCGTGAAGCGCTGGGTGCGGGCGTGCCGTCGGGGGAAGGAGTCAGCGTCGGTCGTCATGCCATGACCATATTGGCCATGCGCCCCCTTGTGCGGCCGTGCGCCGACCGATGCGCACGTACGGATAGTTATGATCGTTAGCGCATAGTGGGTATGAACCTGCTGGCTGCTGTGTGGATTTATCTGCCCCCATATTCCTACCCCCCTGTCGTCCTGGGATCCTTGGAGGTGAGCCGCCGTGGCACTCTCGATTTCGGCGGTAGTGCTGCTGGCGATCATCGTCTTCCTGCTGATCAAGAAGTCGGGCCTCAAGGCGGGGCATGCGGTGGTCTGCATGCTCCTCGGCTTCTACATGGCGTCGTCGACGATCGCGCCTACGATCAGCGAGTTGACGACCAACATCGCAGGCATGATCGGCAGCATAAACTTCTGACCCCGCCGGCCTCGTCCTGCCCGACTCCCCATCCCTGCCGGGATGCTGGAGCGGCAGGTGAGGACTGGACCGACGCGTGAAGGAAGCCGGGCTGCTCACCGTCTCCGGGCTCCTCGTCGTGTGGCTGCTGTGGAGCCTCTGGAACCTCTACCGCATCCCCGTCGGCCTGCGCGACGGATCGTGGCAGCGTCCGCTGTGGTGGGCGCGTCTGTGGTCCCTCGCGCTGTTCGTCGGCTGTGGGGCATGGCTCCGGGGCGCGCTCAGCGGTGGGCTCGACATCGGCGAGACGTGCGCGTACGTCCATCACCAGAGGTACGACAGCGCCTACCAGGCGGCCCATGTCGAGGAGTCCCAGCGGCTGTTCCCGTTGCACAACAAATGCAACGGGGCGTACGACCTGGTTCCGGCCTGGGTCAACCCGACGATTCTCAACTGCGCCGCTTTCGTGCTGCTCGCCACCGGCGTGCTGCTGTGGTTCGGCGTCACGCGGCTTGTCCGCGGCCAGGATGGCGGCTTCCGGGGCGGGGCGATGCCGGCGGACCTCCTGCCGCGCCAGCGGCCCGGCTCAGCTTCTTGGCCTTTCAGTTGTCCTTGGTCGCGTGGTCGGCCCGCTGGGGGCCGGCGATCTGGGTGACGAGGAAATCGAGCCGTTCCTCCTGGCCGTCCGGGGGGATGCGGCCGCTGTCGGACAGGACGGCCATGCCGTGCAATGCGCTCCAGGTGACTTCGGCGAACAGTTCGCGTCGCTCGTCGTCCGGGCGGAAGCAGCTGACGAACTCGTCGAAAGCGGCCCGTAGCGGGGGTGGTGTCTCGGCGCTCGCGAACTTCACGTCGGTGGGCAGGACGAACATGGCCTGGTACAGGGCCGGCCGCTCGGTCGCGAACTCCAGGTAGGCGCGGCAGACGGCGCGCAGGGCCTGCCCCGGCTCCGGGGCGGCCTGCCGTGCGCGGCGCAGGTGGGCGGCGAGTTCGCTGAAGCCGTCGATGGCGACGGCGCTCACGATGGCGTCCTTGCCGTTGAAGTGGCTGTACAGCACCGGCTGGCTGTACTCGACGCGTTCGGCCAGCCGTCGCGTCGTCACCGCTTCCCAGCCTTCAGTCTCCGCGAGTTCGCGCGCGGCCGTGATGATCAGCTGATGGCGGTGGGCGCGTTCGCGTTCACGGCGCTCGTTGATGGCGGACATGACGACATCCTAGCAACGCTAGACATCCTGTCGAGGATAGACCTATCGTCGCTATCACTACTAGCGCCGCTAGGAACCGTTGCGGGCGCTGCCACCGAGAGGGGAAGCAACCCATGCCCACCAACGTCGCCAACGTACTCGCCGGACTGATCGGCGCAGGCATCATCTTCATCGGCGCGCGCGCCTTTTGGGCACCGCAGGCCGCGGCCGGCTTCGGCATCCCCGGCACGCCGACCGAGGACCGGAACTTCCAGGCCTGGCTGTCCGTCAAGGCCGTGCGCGACATAGCCTCGGGGCTCTTCATCTTCATCCTGCTGGCTGGAGCGACACCCCACTTGCTGGGCTGGTTCATGCTGGCCGCCACCGGTATACCCGTCGGCGACGCGCTGATCGTGCTGCGCAGCAACGGGCCCAGGGCGGCCGTTTACGGCATCCACGGGGCCACCGCCGTGGTGATGCTGGCGATCAGCGTGCTCCTGCTCGTCGGGTAACCGCTTGTCACGCCGCTCGGGCCGGGTATGCGTCCACTGACGGAGGGGTGAGTCCCGGGCGAAGCCGGCCTTCGGTTCGGCGCGGGCATTGCGCCGGCGGACGTAGGCCGCGATCGCGGCGCTCTGTTCCTCGTGGGTGCGGTGATCGGTGCCGTCGGACGGGACCTGGATCACGTGGGTGAGCTCATGCGCCAGCGTGTGGTCGTCAGCCCCGCCCCGGCCGATGACGACGTGGTTGCCCGCCGTGTAGGCCTTGGCTCCGAGGTCGGTCGCGGAGCGCTGGGCAACCGCACCGGTGTGCACCCTGACATCTGAAAAATCAGGTGGTCGCGGTCCGGGTGGCCGGTCCGGGCCGGGGATCCGCCGAAGCCGGTGACCCTCGCGGACGGCGCTGCACTGACCCGGGTGCGCCGACGTACTGACCCGGGTGCACCTGCCCTCTCGCCTGTTACTCGCCGGTAAGGAATGATGGCGGGCAATCATCCACGCGTTCAGGGGCGGTGCCACCGGTGACGACTTCCGAGGAACAGGAACAGACCAGGGTGCACGTCTTCCGCGACGACGCCCTCGGCGACCACGACGCCGTGGGCCTCGCCGAGGCGATCCGCCGGGGAGAGGTCAGCGCCGCCGAGGCCGCCCGTGACGCGGCGGCCAGGGTCAGGGCCGTGGAGGCGCGGCTCAACGCCGTCCAGGTGCACATCGACGTTCCGGCGCACCGATCCGAGCCGGCCGGTGCCTTCGCCGGGGTGCCGACCTTCGTCAAGGACAACACCGACTACCAGGGGCTGCCCACCGGACACGGCAGCGCCGCGTTCGTGCCGAGGGCCGCACGGCGGCACGCCCCGTTCGCCCGGCAGTTCCTGAGCACCGGCGTCACGGTGCTCGGCAAGACCCGGATGCCCGAGTTCGGGTTCAGCCCGACCACGGAGTACGAGGACGCCGAGCCCGTCCGCAACCCCTGGCACACGGGCCACTCGGCGGGCGGTTCGTCGGGCGGCAGCGCGGCCCTCGTCGCCGCCGGAGCCGTACCGGTCGCGCACGCCAACGACGGCGGCGGCTCGATCCGGATTCCCGCCGCCTGCTGCGGACTCGTCGGCCTGAAGCCCACCCGGGGCCGGGTGGTCCCCAACGCCCAGGGCCGCCAACTGCCGATCGACCTCGTCACCGACGGCGTCGTGAGCCGCTCGGTACGGGACAGCGCCGCGTTCCTCGCCGCCGCCGAGCAGCACTGGCGCAACCCGAAACTGCAGCCCGTCGGCCTGGTCGAGGGCCCCTCGAAGCGGCGGCTGCGCATCGGGTTCGTCCTGGACTCGCCCAACGGCGTCCCTTCCGACGCCGACACCCGCGCGGCCGTCACGGAGACGGCGGAGCGGCTGGAGCGGCTCGGGCACACCGTGGAGCCGGTGGAGCTGTCGATCGACCCGCGCTTCACCCCGGACTTCCTCACCTACTGGGGCCTGCTGTCGTTCCTCATCGGCGTCACCGGCAGGACGTTGGGCGCGGACTTCGACCGGCGCCGCATGGACGGCCTCAGCCGGGGCCTGCGCGAGACGTACGTGAAGGACTGGCAGCGCACGCCGGGCGTGGTGCGGAGGCTGAAGCGCACGCGGGAGCCGTACGCGGCGGCGTTTCGAGGACTGGATCTGATCCTCTCCCCGGTCCTCGCCCACACCACGCCCCCGCTCGGCCACCTCAACCCGGCCGTCCCCTACGAGACCCTGATCGAACGCATCCTCGCCTACGTCGCGTTCACCCCGGTCAACAACGTCGTCGGAACGCCGTCGATCTCGGTGCCGGCCACGACCACGACACCGGACGGGCTCCCCGTCGGCGTCATGTTCTCCGGCCGCCCGGGCGCCGAACGGACGCTGCTGGAGCTCGCCTTCGAGCTGGAGGCCGACCAGCCCTTCCGACGCCTCCAGGACGCCTGAGGGGTGCTCCGGACAGGTGGATTACGTGAATGGACTGTGCGGCGCGGGGTCGCCGTACAGCCCACCGGTATCCGCTGGGTGCCAGGGTGCGTCGGCACCACACACTTCGGCATTCGGCCTGCAGCGGGCCGGACCCTCAGGCGTCCTGCCATGTCACCGGGATGCACGACAGCGATGTGTCCACCGGGTGAGGTTGTCGAAATGGGGCGACTCGAGCATCGCTCTGTCCGATCGGCGCCCTCGACGACGCCGACAGCGGTCTGCCGCCCGAGGTGATCACCGAGGAGATCGTCCGCGACCTCCAGTCCGCCCTGGACGAGTTCACCGCCATCGCCCGTCCCCTGGGCGGCGAAGGGGACGTACCGGAGGCCGAGGTCGAGTAGGAGCTGCCGTCAGCCCTCGACCGCGTACGGCACGAAGTCGGCCCACGCGGCGGGGGCGAAGGACAGCCGGCCGCCGTCCACGTCCTTGGAGTCACGGACGTGGACGGTGCCGGGCGCAGTGGCGATCTCTACGCACGAGTCGCCCTCACTGCCGCTGCTGTAACTGCTCTTGAACCAGGCTCCTGCTACTTCGACGCAGGAGTCGCCTTCGTTGCCGTCGCTGTAACTGCTCTTGAACCATGCGAGGCCCGAAGCGTTCTGGCCGGAGATTTTGCGGATCATGTTTCTCCCAACAGTTCTTCGATGAAGGCCAGAGACGCCCGAGGCGGGAGAGCCTGCGCTCGGATGGTGCCATACCGCAGTTCGGCAAGGCGGAGTTGCCGAGTGTCCGTGACCGGACGGCCGTTGAACGCACCCTCGCAGCGTGCCACTGCTGAACCGTCCTCGAACTTCAGCAGTTCGATCTTTCCATCCAAGCCTGGATGCACTTCACAGTGCGTTGGCATCACCTGAAGCGTCACGCAACGCAACTTGCCTACCTCAAGCAGGTGTTCGAGCTGTCCCCGCCACACCATTGTGCCTCCGAGCGGACGCCGGAGCGGAGCCTCCTCCAGGACGAAACTGAGAGTGGGCGCCGGGTCTTTCTGGAAGATGGACTGCCGGGCCATACGGGCGGCCACCATCCGCTCAATTTCGTCCTGGGAGTAGGCGGGCTGCCGTGATTCGAAGGCAGCTCTGGCGTGATCGGCCGTCTGCAGAAGCCCGCTGATGCTGTGGCAGACGTACAAGCCGATCTCCACCGCCCGCCCCTCCATCTGCGCCAGGTCCCGCACCTTCTTCGGGTACCGGACCTTCTGCACGTCCTCCTTCATCGCTGCGATGAGGCCACCGGCGTTGAACAGCTCGTCCGCCGTGTCCAGGTACTCGGGCCGGGGGATGCGCTTGCCGCTCTCGATCTTGTAGACGAGGTCGTCTCCGTAACCGACCGCTACCGCGAAGTCGCCGACCCGCATGCCCGCCGCCTCCCGGCGGAGCCTCAACTGCCGTCCCACGGTGGCCACCACCGCGAGTGCCCAGTCGTCGTCCGGGTCGACCTCCCACCCCGGCTCGTCCGTCCGGTCCGTCTCGGTCGTGACCCGCACCGCCTCGCCGTTCACCGACATGTCGCGCTCCTCCGTTGTGCCGCGCCGTACCGTCACGCGGTGCCGGTGGGAGTCGTATCGACAGGTCGGACAGGGCCGGACAAGCCGTGGACGGTCACCCTACGCAGCGCCGCGATTACCCATCACGGTACGTCCGGTCGGCCACGCTGAGTGACGTGAATCAGGAAACTCAGGAGATCGCCGGAGCGGACGCCCGACCCGGCCGCGAAATCCGCAACGTCACGATGCTGTTGTCGTCCACCCCGCGCGGTGCCCGTCTCGCCCGCCTGCTCGCGGTGGACGCGCTCCGGAACTGGGGCCTGCCGGACGAGGCGGCGAGCCACGTCGTGGCGGAGCTGGCGGCCAACGCGGCCACGCACGGCCGTCTGCCCGGCCGCAGCTTCCGCCTCACGCTGTACGTGGTCGGCGCCACGCTCCGCATCGAGGTCACCGACACGCGGGGCGACCGGCTCCCCGCACGGCAGGAGCCCGACGGCGGGACCGAATCGGGCCGTGGGCTGCTGCTGGTGGAGGCGCTGGCGGACCGCTGGGGAGTGAGCGAGGGGCGGTTCCCGCGGAAGACCGTATGGGCGGAACTGTGCCTCGTACCACCGGAACCCGTGCCCACGGGTCCCGGTGCCGTCGACGACTGAAAGACAAAGAACGTGGGGGAAAAAACCCCACCAAGCCTCACCCCTCCCCGACCCGCCCGTCGGAACCTCACCTGTTCGGCGAGGAGACCAGCGGGGAGGGCACGGGCGAGCCGGGCGGCAGGGCTCCCTGGCTGTGGCGGAGGCGCCTGCTGTGGCCGAGGTGCCCGCCGGCGCCGACGCCCCGGCCGGGCCCGGCGTCAGCCTCGAGGCTGCTCCGCCGCGCCGATCGCCGTGGTCAGGATCGACCGCACCTGGGTGATGATGTCCAGCCGGTTCTGTACGAACTCCGGGTCCGTGACCGTTCCCGTACTCGGGTCCATGTTCCCGGAGCCGAACAGCAGGACCGGCGTGTGGACATGGCCGCCGGGCAGTGTGCCGCGCAGACCGAGACGGTCCCGCAGCAGGGTGGCCCG
Organism: Streptomyces sp. NPDC085927; assembly: GCF_044540975.1. NCBI lineage: Bacteria > Bacillati > Actinomycetota > Actinomycetes > Kitasatosporales > Streptomycetaceae > Streptomyces > Streptomyces sp. NPDC085927. The sequence continues at coordinate 343,067 of NZ_JBITSN010000001.1, read as the reverse complement.
GTAGGCGATCTCGTTGGAGAGGTAGTCACCGCCGCCGCCCGCGCGGGCCGTCGAGCCGGGAGTGGGGCCGTCGGGCCGTTCGACGGGCTGGGTGCCTCCCGCCGGGATCTCCGTCACGGTGGTGCGGTCGTAGACCGGGTACGGACCGGTGTTCGCGGCGACGACGGCCGCGTACGGCAGGGTGGTCGTCGTCCACTGGGGCTGTGAGGCCGGTGCGGCGACCGGGATCAATTCGGCGTGGCCGACGCCGTCGTTGTCCGCGGTCCCGCCCCGCCAGGCCCCGTTGGTCCGCTCGAGGTCGAAGCGGAACAACCGGCCCTGGCTCACGGTGGTGAACAGATCCACCTTCGGCAGGTACGGCCGCAGCGCCCGCTCCACCACACCGTCCGCGAAGTCCTCCCAGCGCACGGGGAACACGGCCGTCTCGATGTGCGCCGGGCCGTCCGCGGTCCGGATCACGGTGCCGTCGAGTGCGAGCGCGGTGGCGCCGGACGGATTGGAGGTGCGGACGTCCCGGTCCAGGGAGAACGGGTCGAACCCGGTCACCAGGATCCGCCTGACGCTCCTGTCCGCCGGGTAGTCGAATCCGTTCTGCCCCCGCGAGACCTGCTCCAGTTTGCTCAGCATCAGCTTCCGCTGGGCGACGGTCAGCCGGAACTCCGGTTCCCAGGTACGCAGTTCGCGGGTCATGCCGAGCCGTGCCCAGTACAGGGGCCGGTCGTCGTCCCGGCTGAGGTCGCCACCGGCGGGGCCGCGCCCCTGTGCCCGGTCGACAGCCCTGTGCCACAGCCGCCTCCCCTCGGCCGCGACGACCAGGCGGGCCTCCTCGTGGGAGCCCGCGCGGTCGAGGGAATCGGCGAACCCCGCCGCCACGGTGTCGAATCCGGAACGACGCAGCACCTCCTGCGGGACCGCTCCGTCCAGGCGTCGTTCCTCGGTGGTGGGGGAGAGCGCCGTGGAGGCGGCGGTCGCGGTGGCCGGGACGGCGAGGCCACCGGTCAGCAGAGCGAGGCCGAGGACGGCGAGGCGAACACGCAGGGGTTTCAAGGGGCGGGCCTTCCGTTCACGTGGGGTGCATGGGGTGCGTGGGGTGCCGGAAACCGCAGTATCGCGTGATCGCGGAGAACGCGCCATGGGGCGCGGGAGCGCGGGGCGACACCCGAACGGGCTTGCTGTGCAAGTCAGTTGTTATCCGAAGGTGCGGGCGGGATTCGAGGGACCGCCCCACACGACGCGGCCGTCCCGCGTCGCCCCTGCTCCATTCGGGCTCCGTGCCGCGCCGGCCCTGCTCGAGGTGACTCGGCCCAGAAATCCCGCGCGCCGCGATGAGTCCCGCTGCGACCGGCGGTCGTACGGTCGAACCCGTCACCGAAGAGGACTTCCGATGCGCAGCGTCACCTGTTCGATGAGCGTCTCGCTCGACGGCTACATCGTCGGCCCGGACGGCGGCTTCGACTGGACGGCACCCGACGAGGAGGTCTTCCGCTCCTGGATCGACGAGATCCGGGAGGTGGGCGTCCACCTGCTGGGACGACGGCTGTACGAGACGATGCTGTACTGGGAGACCGCCGACGATGATCCCTCGCTCGACGACTCCCAGCTCGAGTGGGCCGCGCTCTGGAAGCAGCTCCCCAAGGTCGTGTTCTTTGCCACGCTGTCGGCGGTGCAGGGCAACGCCCGCCTGGCCTCCGGCGGCCTGGCGGAGGAGATCGAGCGGTTGCGGGCCGAGCCGGGGGAGGGCGACATCGCGATCGGCGGCGCGACCCTCGCTGCCGAGGCGGCCGCGTCGGGTCTGATCGACGAGTACCGGGCCATGGTCTACCCGGTGCTGGTGGGCGGTGGCATTCCGTTCTTTCCCCAACGCGAGCGCCGGGTGGATCTCGAACTCGTCGAGACCCGCGCCTTCAGCTCGAGAGTCGTCCACCTCCGCCACCGCGTGGCGCGTTAGCCGGGTCGTCCGCCGAGCCCCGGGAAGAACGGGCCGGCCGGTGAGGTCCTCTCAACGGAGAGCATTTCCGCCGGCCGTCGAGGGCGAGGGCGGCGCGGGCGAGGTCGCCTGTCCGGCTCGGGCTGAGGGTGACGTGTTCGAGGGCACGCCAACGCTCTTTCAGCTCCGCCGCGGTGCGCTCGCCGAGCGCTGTTCACTCCGTACAGGGAGGTAGGCCCATCGAATCCGAAGGCCGGGAACCGCCCCGTGGCGGGGCGATGAAGACGGCAGGGGCACAGGAGGGGACATTTCCCTCGACCGCCGCCGAACTCGGGTGGGTGGCCTTTTGGCCCACCTATTCCGGAAAGATCACCCCACCCGGACGGGATGTCCGCGTAGTGCGGTTGACCAGCATGTTCTCCTGCCCGGACATTGAACCGTTTCGGCGCCCGCCGCGTCTCTATGGCCAATGCGGCATCGCGATCGAAGTCATTTCGGGGTGCCTTCCAGATGTATGGGTTCTTTATGGGAAAGAGTTACTGAAATGGCGTTAATGAGGCGCGGGAAAAGGGCCGCCGACTGGCTCGTCGGGGGTGCGCTGGTGGTGACGCTCGCGGGTGTCGCGGGATGCTCGAGCGATACGGACTCCGCGGCGGACAAGGAGCCCGCCGCCGGCAGTTCGGCGCCGGCCGGCTCGGGGAAGGCAGGGGAGGGCGAGCAGGAGAGCGGTTCGCCGGCTCCGCAGTCCTCGGCCGCCGACCAGTCCACCGGCGAAGGGGTGGTCGCCGCGTGGGTCGCCGCGGTCATCAAGGGGGAGGCCGAGGAAGCATGCCTGCTGATGGGGGAAGCGGCCACCGGTTCGTCGCCCGCACAGGTCGGCACCCCCGCGAGGTGCGGCAGCGACGCGCCCGAGGCGAAGCAGATGGAGGAGGTGGTCGGGAGCTTCCGTGAGTCGTTCACACCTGAACCGCCCACGGACGACCCGAAGGTGGAGGCCGCCCAGGTCCCGGCCGACGGTGACAAGGTGGTGGTCCCCGCAGGCAGGATCACCGTCGACGGACAGGCGCTCGACAAGATCATCCTGTCCCACTCCACCGGCGTGGATCCGGAGGATCTGAACGTCAACGTGGAGGCCGGCAAGATCGAGGACGCCTGGTACGTCACCAACCTCGACTTCGACATCGGCTGAGCGCAGAGCCCCGCGACGTCGGTTCCCGGGCCGCGCTCAAGGCCGTACCGGGGGCCGCGTGCGAGACCGCGTTCTCGCACGTGAGCTGTCGCGGGACAGGCCGAACCGGACGCGGGGAAGCCCGGGACCCGCGGCGGGTCATCCCGCAGGGCATCATCCTCACCGTGCTCGCAGGAGGCGTGATCTTCGTGACGCTCTCCTTCGTGATGCAGTGGGCGCACCCCGGAGGCACCTTCGCCGACGAGTCCTCAGCCGGCTACGCCGTCTCCATCCTCGTCGGCGGCCAGGGCTTCGCCGACGTCGCGAACACCCTCACCATGCTCGGCGGCTTCGCCTCCTGCGTGGCCATCCAGGCCAGCACCAGCCGGCTGATGTTCGTCATGGGCCGCGACAACGTCCTTCCCCGCCCCGTCTTCGGACGCCTGCACAGCAAACTGCTCACCCCGGTGCCGGACGTCCTCATCGTGGCCGCGATCGCGCTCCTGGCGACGAACCTGACCCTGGCCGACGCCACCTCGTTCATCAACTTCGGCGCATTCCTCGGCTTCACCCTGGTCAACATCTGCGTCATCGCCTACGCCGTACGGAAATGGCGCTCCGGCAGTCGCCCCTCACTGTTCGGGTTCGTGCTCCTGCCCCTGGCCGGTGCCGCCGTCGACATCTACCTGATCACCCAACTCGGCGCCACCGCGACCAAACTGGGACTCGGCTGGATGGCCATCGGCGTCGTCTACCTCGCCGTCATCACCAAGGGCTTGCGCCGTCCCGCACCCGAACTCCGGGTCGACGACCAGGAGTCGACTGCGGCAGCACGCTGAGAAGCCGCTGTCTCCACCCGACCCGACCGCCGTACACCCGCCGGTCACGCCCGACGCTGACACCTCGACAAGCGGAATGACACATCCCCCCTGCTCTTTTCTCGGCAGAGGTGCCGGATGCCCCGTCGGTGGCGGGGCATCTCAAAGATCGGCGGCGCGCTGCCCGGCAGCGGGTGGGGCGCCCTGCCGTGTGGTCCGCGGGACGCTCAACGAGAAGAAGCTCCGCAGTCGTTACCTGGAGATCACACAACGGCGCAACAAGATCGCACACGATGCCGGCCTGGTCGACGGCGACCTGAAACAGCGCCGCCCCGTCGACGAGGCCGCGGTGACGGACGCCGTCGACCGGATCGAGAGGATCGCCCCGGCCATCGCCCACGTGCTCGACGACGAGAGGTGACGGCCCGGCCGGCCGGCACCGGCAGGCCGTCGTCGAGGGCACGCCGCGCCTCGCCCCGGTGGGGCGGCTCGGGGCGAGGCGTCACGCGTCGTACGGCGGTCAGCCCGATGTGACGGTCACTCCTCGGCCCTCGAGCGTCGTCGGACGGGGACACCCCTCGAGGGCGAGGTCGGTGAGGCCGGTGAGGGAGTCGATGTCCTTCAGACTGCTGAGCCGGCCGCAACTGCGCAGGTCCCGTTCCGCGAGGGCGGGGACGTCGTGCAGCCCGGCCAGATCGCGGATGCCGGTCCGGCCCAGGGCGAGCCCGGTGAGCCGGGTGACGGAAGGCAGGGGGGCGGACATCCGGTGTGCGGGCGAAGAGGGCCCGGCGCCTCATAGGGTGGAACCATGACGGAACTGCCCTCCCCCGGCTCCCGGCCGGGGGAACCCCCCTCCCGCTCCGCCCGGCGGCTGCTGCTGGTGCACGCCCACCCGGACGACGAGTCGATCAACAACGGCGCCACCATGGCCCGCTACGCCGCAGAGGGCGCGCACGTGACGCTGGTCACCTGCACGCTCGGTGAGCGCGGCGAGGTCATCCCGTCCGGGCTGGCCCACCTGAGCGGTCCCGCCCTCGGGCAGCACCGGATGGGCGAGCTGGCCGAGGCGATGCGCGCCCTCGGCGTCGACGACTTCCGGCTGCTCGGCGGCGCCGGGCGCTACAGCGACTCCGGGATGATGGGCCTGCCCGACAACGACGACCCCGGCTGCTTCTGGCAGGCCGACGTCGACCAGGCCGCCGGTCTGCTCGCCCAGGTGATCGTCGAGGTGCGGCCCCAGGTGCTCGTCACGTACGACGACAACGGCGGCTACGGGCACCCCGACCACATCCAGGCGCACCGCGTCGCCATGCGGGCCGTCGAGCTCGCCGCCCGGGACGGGTGGGACGTTCCCAAGGTCTACTGGAACCGGGTGCCCCGCTCCGTCGCCGAGGCCGCCTTCGCGCGGCTGGACGAGGACCTGTCCGGGCTGCCGTTCGACAAGGTGGGCGAGGTCGGCGACGTGCCCGGAGTCGTCGACGACGCCCTGGTCACCACCGAGATCGACGGCACCGCGTACGCCGCCGCCAAGGCCGCCGCGATGCGCGCCCACGCCACCCAGATCACCGTGGCGGAGCCGTACGCGCCCTGCTTCGTGCTCTCCAACGAGCTTGCGCAGCCGCTGTTCACGACCGAGTACTACGAGCTGGTCCGCGGTGCGCGGACCCCCGGCGGCCGGGAGAGCGACCTCTTCGCCGGGGTCGGGACCGGCACCACGGCCGGCGCGGAGGAGACGTCATGAGCGGGCGGACGAGCGGGAACGCACCGGTGTCGGCACTGGCTCAGCCGCTGCGGCTGCCCTCCGGCGGGCGGATCGCCGCCTGCGTGGGGCTGTTCCTGCTCGGCGCCGTGGTGGGTGTGGCCGGGGCGCTGGTGCAGCCCGCGTGGTTCCCGGGCGGGCTGCTGCTCGCCCTCGCCGCCGAGGCCGGGCTCTGCCTGGGCGGGGCGCTCGCGCTGCGCAGCCGCGCCGGGGCCGCGTCGGCCGCCGGCGGCTGGGTCATCGTCGTCCTCCTGCTCACCGCCAGCCGTCCGGAAGGCGACTTCCTGTTCGCCGCGGGAGCCGGCTCGTACCTCTTCCTGCTCGGTGGCATCGCCGTCGCTGTGATGTGTGCCACCCTCGCGCCGGGGCGGCAACCGCAGGGCGATCCTGTCCGACTTGGGAAGTGACGTACTACTTCGCCGCGGTGCGCGCGTACGGTTCCGGTGGGGGTTTCCGCCACGGTCCGGCCATACGGGCCGGATGTGGCCAGTATGGTTGTGCGCGCGCCGCTGAGCCTCCCCGAACTCTCGGCTCCGGCCGAGTTGGGGGAGACCCCCACCGTGAGGTCGTGACGGGCGGCGGAGCCAACCGGGAGAACCTGCCTTGAGTCGTGAAACTGACACTCCGTCCACCGGGCCCAACGGGCGCGGCGGAGCCGCATACCCGTCGGGCACCCCGCCCTACGGAATTCCGGCGGTTCCGGGTGAGGCGGCCGCGGGCCGGCCTGCCGCGCGGCCGGACGAACAGCGCCCGGGCGACCAGCGGTCGGGCGGCCGGCGTTCGGACGAACGCAAGACCGAGACCACGCTGACGACCAGAGTCCGGATCAACATCCCCGGCTCCCGGCCCATTCCGCCGGTCGTCGTGCGCAAGGCCGTCAAGGACGGCGAGGGCGCGGGCGACGGCGACACCCAGGGCGGGGCCAAGGGCCGGGCGCCGGCGCCGGCGTCCGCGCCGGGTGCCCCCAGGGCTCTGGGCGCCGGCAGCGGCACCGCTTCCGGTCCGGGGTCCGGCCCCGGTGCCGTCGAGCCTTCCGCCACGACGGCCACGGGCGCCACGGGCGCCGCGGGCGGCCCGCGGCCCGCCCCGCAGCAGTCGGTCCCGCAACAGGCGGCCCCGGAGGAGAAGCCGGCCAGCGACTGGTTCGCGCCGCGCAAGTCCGGCGCGGGCAAGAGCGGTACGGGCGGCGGCTCCGGCAACGGAGCGGGTCCGGCGGGCGGTTCGGGTCCTGCGGGCGGAGCTCCGGGAGCGCCCGGCCCGTCCGGTGCTTCCGGTGGCGGTGCGCGTCCGGGCGGACGTCCGGCCGGTGTGTCCGGCGGCATGAGCGTGACGGGCGGCGGCTCCCGGCCCGGCGGCCCCGGCGGCACGAACGGTTCCGCACCCGGCGGAGGCAACGGCTCCGGGCTCTCCGGCGCCACCGGTGGGCCGGTCGCGCCCGGACACGGCGGCGGCACCGGATCCTTCGACGTGACCGAGGCGCTGGCCGCCGGCCCGCTCGGCAGCGGCGGTACGCGTCCGGGCGAGGGCCCGGGTGCGGGCGGAAGCGGCGAGCCGCGCCTCGACGACCTGCCGTTCTTCACCGACGACGACCTCGAAGCGCGAAACGGCCAGGCGGGGTACCCCGGTCAGCCCGGACAGTCGCCGTACGGCGATCAGCACGGACCCGGCGGTCCTGCCGGTCCCGGGGGTCCTGGTGGCCCCACGGCCGGGCCGGTCACCGGCCGTACCGGCCCGGTGGGTCTGCCGCCCGGCGACGGACCGCACGGCCCCCACGGCGGCCCTCACCCCGGCGGCGGACTGGGCGACGACACCGCGAGCCTCACCCCGCAGTTCCCCGCCCCCGAACCCGGCGCCCCGGGCCACGGAGCCCGCCACGACAACGTCTCCGGACACACCGTCACCAGCGGTATCCCGGTCGTACCGGCGAGTGCCTCCTTCGACGCGGACTTCACGGCCGGCGGCCCCGGCACGCACACGCCGCCCAGGCTGCCCGAACCGGCCACCCCGTCCCCGGCGGCCTCCTCGAAGGCGCCGAAGAAGAAGGGCCGCAGCAAGCTGCCCCTGCTCGGCGGCGCCGTGATCCTGCTCGTCGGTGGCGCCTACGGCGCCGGCCTGCTGATGAACCACTCCGACGTGCCCAAGGGCACCACCGTGCTCGGCGTCGACATCGGCGGCGGCACCCGCGACGAGGCCGTGAAGACGCTCGACAAGGCCCTCTCCGACCGGCTGGACAAGCCGCTCAAGCTGGCCGTCGGCGACAAGACCGTCGAACTGGAACCGGACAAGGCCGGGCTCCAGCTCGACACCGACGCCACCATCGGCGCGGCGGCCCGGAGTGACTACAACCCGGTCTCCGTCATCGGCTCCCTCTTCGGCAACAGCCGCGTCGTCGACCCGGTCATCCCCGTCGACGAGGAGAAGCTGCACGCCGCCCTGGAGGCCGCGGGCGGCGGCTCCGGCAACGACGGCACGATCACGTTCGAGTCCGGCAAGGCCGTCGCCGTCTACGGCAAGCCCGGCGCGGGCATCGACGCCGACAAGTCGACCGAGGCGGTCGCGGCGGCCTACCGGACCCAGGTGGAGACCGGCTCCTCGTCCGCGGTGACGGTCCCGACGACCACTCAGGAACCCACGGTGCCCAAGGCCGAGGTCGACCGGATGATGAAGGAGTTCGCCGAGCCGGCGATGTCCGGCCTGGTCACCGTCCAGACCGACGCGGCCCACCAGATCTCCTTCAGCCCGGAGAAGTCGCTGTGGAAGTTCCTCGGCGTCAGGGCGCAGGACGGCAAACTGGTCGAGTACTACGACCGGAAGGCGCTGCAGGAGCTCTACGGCGACGTCTTCGACGGCGTGCTGATCACCCGCGGCAACGGGGAGAAGACCCCCGTCACCGTCGAGGACGTGATCGGCGCCCTGCGCCCGGCGCTCCAGAGCACCGGTGACCGCGTCGGAGTGATCGAGACCGACCCGAGCTGAACCGGCGCCGGCCCGTCCTCCTGACCCCCGCATGACATCCGTCATGCGGGGGTCAGGACGCCCGGCACTGCCCTTCGGGCACCCGTACCGGGCACGATGATCCCCATGAGTACAGCGACGAAAGCCGCCTGTGACCCCGTCGCCCCGGTCGACGACGGGAAAGGCGCCGGTCTGGGGAAGCGCCCGGAGAACGTCGGGCAACGGGCGGTCAAGGTCCTGTGGACCGGCATCTGGCTGGTCTATCTGAGCGCGCCGGTCGTCGATCTGCTCGACGGCGGTCACAGCACGGGCGCGCGGATCTTCGGCTGGGCCGGGTTGCTCGCCTTCGTCGCCTCGTATCTGCTGCTGACCTTCCGCGCCGGCCGTGAGGAGCGCAACGGCCCGGTCCTCGGCGCGCTCGCCGCCCTCGCCGTCCTGTCCTCCGCTCTCGTCCTGAGCCTGGGCCGGGAGTGGCTGGTGCTGCTCGTGTACGTGGCGATCGCCTCCGGCGCCGCCCTGCCGATGCGGCTGGCCGTCCGGACGATCCCGGGGGCGGCGGGGCTGATGACGGCGCTCGCCTTCGTGGTGCCGGACGGGAAGGAGTTCGTGGGCGCGCTGCTCGTCCCGGCACTCCTCGGCGCCTTCGCCATGACCGGCGTACGCGAACTCGTGCGGACCACCGTCGCGTTGCGCGAGGCCCGTGCCACCGTCGCGCTGCTCGCCGCCAACGAGGAGCGGCTGCGCCTCGCCCGCGACCTGCACGATCTGCTCGGGCATTCGCTGTCCCTGATCACGCTGAAGAGTGAACTGGCCGGCCGCATGCTGCCCGACCACCCCGATCGGGCGGCCCGGCAGGTCGCCGACATCGAGCAGGTCAGCCGCCAGGCCATGGCCGACGTACGGGAGGCCGTCACCGGCTACCGGCGCCCCCGGCTGAACGCCGAGATCGCCGGCGTCCGGGTCACGCTGGCCACCGCCGGCATCCACGCCGAACTGCCCGCCGGGCTGCCCGTGGACCGCGACCTCGCCGAGGTCACCGAGGAGCGCGAGTCCGCCCTGGCCTGGGCGCTGCGCGAAGCCGTCACCAACGTCGTACGGCACAGCGGCGCCCAGCGCTGCACGGTCGAGCTGCTGCACCGCCGCTCGCCGGCCGGGCCGGTGCTCGAACTGTCCGTCGAGGACAACGGGGCCCGGGCCCTCGGCAACGGCAGCGACAGCGGTGGCAGTGGCGTCGGTCACGGCAACGGTCTGAACGGTCTGACCGAGCGGCTGCACCAGGTCGGCGGCACGCTGGAGGCGAGCCGGACGGGGCACGGCTTCCGGCTGGTCGCCCGGGTGCCGGTGGAGACCTCGGAGACATCGGCGAAAATACCGGCGGACGCGACGGAGAGCGGCCCGGCGGGCGCTCAGGGTGCCCCGGCGAGTGCTTCGGCAGACAGGGAACCTTCGGCATGAGCGACCGCACGATCAGAATCCTGCTCGCGGAGGACCAGGCGATGGTCCGCGAAGCCCTCGCCGCGCTGCTGGGTCTGGAGGCCGACATCGAGGTCGTCGCCCAAGTGGCGCGCGGCGACGAGGTGCTGGAAGCGGCCCGCGCCCACGACGTCGACGTGGCGCTGCTGGACATCGAGATGCCCGGCGCCACCGGCATCGAGGCGGCGGCCGTCCTGCACCGTGAACTGCCCGGCGTGAAGCTGGTCGTCCTCACCACCTTCGGCCGCCCCGGCTATCTGCGGGGCGCCATGGAAGCCGGTGCCGACGCCTTCCTGGTCAAGGACGCCCCCGCCGCCCGACTCGCCGCCGCGGTCCGCACGGTGCTGGCGGGGGAGCGGGTCATCGACCCCACGCTCGCCGCCGCGGCCCTCGCCGACGGCGCCAACCCCCTCACCGACCGCGAACGCGAGATCCTGCGCGCCGCCGCCGACGGCTCCACCAACGCGGAACTGGCCCTCTCCCTGCACCTCTCCCAGGGCACGGTCCGCAACTACCTCTCCACCGCCATCCAGAAACTGGCCGTCCGCAACCGCACGGAGGCGGCCCGGGTGGCCCGTGAGAAGGGCTGGCTGTAGTCGGGGCCCGGGCCGCGTTCCGTTCGTTCCGTCCGTCCTGAGCGTCCTGGCGTGCGGCTCAGGTGTCCCCGCGCCGCACCGTGCACAGCGCCCAGATCATGACGCCGGAGAGGGCGATCATCACGACCGACCAGACCGGGGCGTACGGCAGGGACATGAAGTTGGCGATCATGATGAGTCCGCCGATCGCCACACCGGCCACCCGTGCCCACGTACTGGCCTGGAACAGTCCCACGCTGATGAGCACGGCCGCCGCACCCAGGATCAGGTGGATCCAGCCCCAGGACGTGAGGTCGAACTTGAAGACGTAGTTCTGCGTGGCCACGAAGACGTCGTCCTGGGCGATCCCGGAGATGCCCCGGACGATGTTCAGGATTCCGGCGAGCATCAGCATGACGCCGCCGAAGACGGTCAGTCCGCCGGCCCACTCGCGCTTGGCGGAGGAAGTGTGCGCATGTGTCTGTGCCTGTGTGTGACGGGCGTGAGCCGTAGCCATTTCGCCGCCCCTTTCGTTGCTCGTACAGGTTGCTCGTACTCGTTCGCCGTACGGGTTCGTCGTGCGGGTGCGTGCGGGTGCGTGCGGTCAGCGGGGGTGCCCCGTGCCGTGGCCGCTCAGCACCAGTTCCTTGGCCCGGTCGAACTCCTCGTCGGTGAGGTCGCCGCGCGAGCGGATCTCGGACAGCCGGTGCAGTTCGTCGGCGGTGCCGGCCTGCCCGCCGTGGTCCGTCGCGGTCTCCCTGATGTAGCGGTCGAACGCCTCCTGCCGCGCACGGGCCTGCGCGGTCTCCCGCCGGCCCATGGTCCGGCCGCGGGCCACGACGTAGACGAACACGCCGACGAACGGCAGCACGATGACGAAGACCAGCCACCCGGTCCTGGCCCAGCCACCCAGCTCGTCGTCCCGGAAGATGTCGGCGACGACCCGGAACAGCAGTACGAACCACATGACCCACAGGAACAGCAGCAGCATCGTCCAGAAGGCCCCGAGCAGGGGATAGTCGTACGCGAGGTAGGTCGCGGAGCTCATGGCTCTCCTTCGTCCGGCGCGGGTGGCGCGTGCCGTACCAGGCTGCCCCCGCCGCGTCCGTGCGGCCTCACCCCTGACGGGTGATCCCGGACGGGCCCGGCCGCGGTGAGCTGGAGAGCGGACGTACGCCGAAGCCAGGAGGGCGGACCATGACCGCACCGAGCGCCGTCGCCGCGGCCCTCTCACCGGCCGAGCGGGCGGACCGGGGCCGGGCGGCCCGCACCCGCGTGCCCCGCTCGGCGCAGGGCCTGTTCGACCCAGGCCCCGACCGCTTCGACCCGGTCGACGTGCTCGCACGCCAGTCGGCCACGCGGGTGCCCGAACTGGTCCCGATCCGGTACGGGCGCATGCTGGAATCGCCGTTCCGGTTCTACCGGGGCGCCGCCGCGATCATGGCCGCCGACCTGGCGGCATTCCCGCACACCGGACTCGAGGTGCAGCTGTGCGGCGACGCCCACCTGCTGAACTTCCGGCTGCTGGCCTCGCCGGAACGGCACCTCGTCTTCGACATCAACGACTTCGACGAGACCTTCCCCGGCCCCTTCGAATGGGACGTCAAACGCCTCGCCACCAGCCTCGTCATCGCGGGCCGCGCCAACGGCTTCTCGACGCGGCAGCAGAACAGGGCGGTCACCACCTGCGTTCAGGCGTACCGCGAGCGGATGCACCGCTTCGCCGGCATGCGCACCCTGGACATCTGGTACGCCCAGGACGACGTCGACCGGATGCGCGACCTCCTCGACTCCTCCCTGGACCCGTCCGTCCTGCGCCGTACCGACCGGGCCGCCGCGCGGGCCCGCGCCCACACCTACCTCCAGGCCGCCGACCGGCTCACCCACGGCGGCCCCGAGGGCCGGCGGATCACCCCGGACCCGCCCCTGATCACCCCCCTGCGGGACCTGCTGGCCGACGCGCCCGACCGCCGCGAGGAGATCGAGCTGCGCACCATCGTCGAGAGCTACACGGGCACCCTCTCCTCCGAACGCCGGCACCTGCTCCGCCGCTACCGGCTCGCGGACACGGCCCGCAAGGTGGTGGGCGTCGGCAGCGTCGGCACCCGCTGCTGGATCCTGCTCCTGCTCGGCCGCGACGACGACGACCCGCTGCTGCTCCAGGCCAAGGAGGCGCAGGAGTCGGTGCTCGCGCCGTACACGGACGGCGAACGCTTCGACAACCAGGGCCACCGCGTGGTGGCCGGCCAGCGCCTGATCCAGACCTCCAGCGACATCTTCCTCGGCTGGACCCACGTCCAGGGCCTGGACGGCAGGGAACGGGACTTCTACGTGCGCCAGCTCCGGGACTGGAAGGGCATCGCCCGCCCGGAGACCATGGACCCCCGCATGCTCGCCCTCTTCGGCGGCTGGTGCGGAGGCAGCCTCGCCCGCGCCCACGCCCGCTCCGGCGATCCCGTCGCGATCTCCGCCTACCTGGGCGGCGGCGACCGTTTCGACCGCGCCCTCCCCGGCTTCGCCCAGGCCTACGCCGACCGCAACGAACGGGACTTCGAGAAGCTCGGGGCCGCCGTACGCTCGGGACGGCTCACCGCGGGGAGCCTCTGACGTCCGAGGGCGTCCTCCGACGTCCTCGGACCGCTCACCGGCGGGCCGGGCCGACGTGCCGGGCGCCGGGTGTCACCCAGGCCTCGGGTGACACCCGGCGCCGGGTGTCACCTGGGGGTCGGGCGCATCTCGACCACGCGCAGTCCCAGCGAGCGCAGGCGGGCCAGCAGCCCGTACAGATGCGCCTCGTCGACGACATGACCGAACAGCACGGTCTGACCCCACATCACGACGTGGTCCAGTTCGGGGAAGGTCTTGGTCAGCGCCTCCGACATGTACCCGTCGACGCGGATCTCGTAGTGCATGCGGCCCTCCTCCCTCCCACGGCTCGGGCGCAGGCGGCAAACCGCCCCTGCCCTGCGATCCTCCACCCCGGGCGGCCGTCCGCCCTCACCCGGGGCAGGTGAGGGCGGACGCGCGGGGCTCACAGCAGCCGGAGGGCGCGGGCCCGGCGTACGGCGTCGGCGCGGCGGTTGACCTCGAGCTTCCGGTAGACGTTCCTGAGGTGGGTCTTCACCGTGTTGACCGACACGTACAGATCGGCGGCGATCTCCTCGGTCGTCATCATCCGGGCCAGCCGCCGCAGCACGTCCCGCTCCCGGCCGCTCAGCTCCTCCACCGGCTCCTTCCTCCAGTCGTGCACCGGCTCCCTCCCGCCGGGGGGCGGCACGTCCGCGGACCCGGTGACGAGCCAGCCCGCGGCCAGGCCCCGCAGCGGGTCCGTGTCCAGCAGCGGCCCGATCCACGGCCCCGCCTCCACGAAGGGGCGCCGCAGATGCTCGTGCCGGGCGCCGCGCAGCGCCACCGCGAGCCACCGGCGGGCGGTGGCCGGGTCTCCCGCCAGGTGGCCGCTCCGGGCCCGTACGAGTGCGGCCCGCACGGTCACTCCGGGGCCGGTCCGGTCCGTGCCGCGCAGTGCGTCGAGCAGATCGGCCGCCGCGCCGGGACGGCCCGCCGCGAGCTGCATCCTGGCGGCCTCCACGGCACAGGCCGGCTGGTCGAGGGGCACCTCGCGGAGTGTTTCGGCGGCCGCGTCCGGCCGTCCCCCGGCCAGTTGCGCGGCGGCCGTCACCAGCACCGCGTGGGCCCGCAGCCAGGGGGAGGACGCCTCGGCGGCGGCGAGGGCGGCGGTCGCGTCGGGGCGCGTGGTGCCGGCGGCCGCCCGGAGCGCGGCGTGCGGCTCGCCCCGGGCCAGCAGCAGCCGGGCCGTGACGACGGCCCGCGCCGCCCGTGCGACCGGGTCGACCGGCTCGGCCGGGGCACGCGGACCGGCCGGGGCACGCGGGTCGTGTGCGGCGTGCGCGGGCGTGGCCGCCTCGTCGAGGAGTTCCCGGGCCCGGTCCAGCTCGTCGCGGTCGACCGCCACCGCCGCCAGCACCAGCCGCTCCAGCCCGGTGCCGGGCGGGCCGGGGAGGCTGTACCGCGCGGTCTCGGCCAGCGCCTGGGACGCCTTGTGCTCCGCCCGGCCCGGCCAGCCGTTGAGCTGGTCGATCAGCGCGAGCTGGGCCAGGGCGTCCTCCCGGGGCAACGCCGTCGACGCCCCGCCGGAACCCGCCACGACCGCGGTCAGGACCGTCCGGGCCTCCTCGAAACGGCCCGCCCACAGCCGGGTCGAGCCCAGATGCGCCAGCAGCAGCGCGGTCAGCTCGGGATGCCGGTCCAGCAGCTCGGCGGGCACGGCCCCGCGCAGCTTCCCGGCCAGCCGGACGGCCCGTTCCGCGCGGGCCGGCGCCCCCGTCAGCCGGGCGGCGAACACCTCGAGCAGCGCCCAGCACAGCAGCGCGGCCTCCCGGTCGCCCTCCGGGCTCTCACAGCCCTCCTGGTCCAGGAGGACGTCACCGGTGTCGCCGGCCAGCAGCTTCCCGGCCCGCTCCAGGCGGGCCGGGCCCCGTTCCAGGTCGCCGCGGGCGAGGTCGCGGGCCGCCCGTACGAGTTCCGGCGCGGGACCGGTCGCCCCGGACGGCATACGGGAGAACAGGTCGCCCAGGCCGGCCGAGCGCAACCCGGTGAACAACTGGCCGACGGCCAGATCGCCGACCAGGGCACCGGCGGCGAACTCCCAGTCACCGGCGGCGGCGCCGTGGACGAGTGCCTCCGGAAGGAACCCCGCGTCCTTCAGCCAGCGCGCCGCCCGCCGGTGGAGCTCCGGCGCCAGACCGGGGCGCCGCACCTCCAGATGCGCCCGCAGGATCTCCCCGAAGAGCGGGTGCAGCCGGTACCAGGAGTGCCCGAGATGCTGCACGAACGCGTTGCGGTGGTGCAGCGAGGCCAGCACGGCCCCGGCGTCCGAGCGCCCGGTCAGCGCGTTCGCCAGGCCGGGGCAGAACCGCTCCAGGACGCTGACCCGCAGCAGCAGGTCCTGCGTACCGGGCGGCTGGATGTCCAGCACCTCCGCCAGCAGGAAGTCGGCCACCGTGCTCTGCCCGGCCTCGAACTCCTTCAGGTACGTCTCCGGGTCGGGGCTCTCCCGCGCGGCCAGCGCGCACAGCCGCAGTCCGGCGGCCCATCCCCGGGTACGGTCCACGAGGGCGTCCGCGACGGCCGCGGGCAGGGACAGACCGTGCCGGCCGAGGAGCTCACCGGCCTCCCGAGCGGTGAACGCCAGCTCCGCGTCCCGGATCTCCACCAGCTCCCCGGCGGCCCGGTAGCGGTGCAGCGGCAGCAGCGGTTCCGTACGGGACGCCACGACCAGGCGCAGGCCCGGCCCCGCGTGCCGCAGGACGAAGTCCAGCTGGGTGGCCGTGTCCGGCGCGGCGACCCGGTCGAACTCGTCGAGCACGAGGACCGCCGGCCGTCGCGCCGTCATCGGGCCGCTCAGCTCCGCGGCCAGCCGGTTCAGCAGCGCCTCGTCCACCCGGCCCGGGTCCGCGGGCGAGCCCACCGCCGCGGGCACCGGCACCCCGGCGGCGCGCAGGGCCTGCAGGACGTACGCCCAGAACAGGCCGGGGGGCAGATCCTCCGCTTCGGTGGTGAACCAGGCCACGGGCCGTCCGAGACCGGCCGCCCAGTCCGCGACGAGCAGGGTCTTCCCGGCGCCGGCCGCTCCGTTGACGATCGTCAGGGGAGTGGTCAGGGCGCTGTCGAGATGCCGGGTCAGGCGTTCCCGCCGCAGGAAGGTGACGGGTCTCGGGGGAATGGCGTACCGGGTCCGCAGGAGGGGGTCCCCCCGGGGATCGACCCCGAAATGCCCGGGGCCGCCGTCCGGCCCCGGCCCCGGCCCCGGTCCCGGCTCTGGCCCCGGCCCCGGCTCAGGTTCCAGCTCCGGTTCCGGCTTCGGAAGATCGCCGATGGTCACCGCGCTCACCACCCACCGTCCGGGTCCGCCGACCGCGTCACGCGCGGGGCTTCACCCCACCAGCATCCCAGCCTCCCTCCGGTCCCGCGCGGCGCGGCGGTACCGGCCCGGGGCGTCCGCGGCCATGCGAAAGCGGCGCCGCCAGGACCTGGTCCGGTCCTGGCGGCGCCGCTTCCGCGCAGGTGTACGCGCGTGGTGTGCGGGGCTCGCTCAGTGAGCGGCGACGGCCACCACGGCCTCCTCGCCGTCCGCCGACTGGGCGCTCATGTCCTTCGCTTCCTCGGCGCGGCTCTTGATGCCGATGACGGCGGCCACGGCACCGAGGACGCACAGGATGCCGGTGACGGTGACGGCGGCGTGCAGACCGTTGACGAACGCCTGGCCACTGCCCTCGATGACGGCGGCCTTGATCTGCGCCGACATGTCGCCGGAGACCGGGGCGATACCCATCGTGACGGCGTCCTCGGCCTGCTCCAGACCATGGGCCAGGCCCGTCGGGACACCCGCGCCGGTCAGCTCACCGAACAGCGAGGAACCGACCTTGCCGGCGATCACGGTGATCAGCACCGAGGTACCGAGCGCACCACCGATCTGCAGCATGGTGGACTGCAGGCCGGAGGCCACACCGCCGTCCCTGACGGGCGCGTTGCCGATGATCGTGGCGGCGGTGGCGGGCAGCACGATGCCGACGCCCAGGCCGATCGCGATGAACGGCGGCCACATCGTCGCGTAGGACGAGTCGATGCTCCACGACAGCATGCCGAACATGCCGGCGCCCGACAGGAGCAGACCCAGCGGAATCGTGACGCGCGCGCCGAGACGGGCGGTCAGCTGGGAACCGAGCGGAGAGGCGACCAGCGACGCGAGGGACATCGGAAGCGTGCTGATACCGGCCTCGACCGGCGTGTAGCCGCGCACGTTCTGCAGGTACAGCATGATGAAGAAGATGCCGCCGAGCATCACGAAGAAGTTCAGCAGGGTCATGACCGCACCGGTGGTCAGCGAGCGGTTGCGGAACAGGCGCATCGGCAGCAGCGGGTGCTCCTGCCGGGTCTCGTACCAGCCGAAGACGACCAGCAGCGCCAGACCCAGGACGATGGCGCCGAGGGCGCCGGCGGAGGTCCAGCCCCACGTCTCGCCCTTGACGATGCCGAAGACGAGCGCGACCATGCCCGCCGCCAGCAGGACGACGCCGGGGATGTCGAAACGCTGCCGACCGCCGGAGTTCTTGGACTCGGCGAGAACCACCGCGCTGAACACCAGCGCGAGCAGGCCGATCGGCACGTTCAGGTAGAAGACCGACTCCCAGTTGACGTGCTCGACGAGCAGACCGCCGACGATCGGGCCCAGCGAGGTCGACACGGCCGAGACCATGCCCCAGATGCCCACCGCGAGGGCGAACTTCCTCGGCGGGAAGACGGCGCGCAGGATGCCCAGGGTGTTGGGCATCAGGATGCCGCCCGCCAGACCCTGCAGGGCACGGAAGACGATGACGCCCTCGATGCTGCCGACCACGCCGATGGCGACCGAGGTGACGATGAACCCGCCGATGCCGACGAGGTAGTAGAAGCGCCGGCCGAACCGGTCACCGAGCTTGCCGCCGAGGATCATCGAGGCGGCGAGCGCGATCAGGTAGGAGTTGGTGACCCACTGCAGTTCCGCGGTGCTGGCATCGAGGTCCTTGCCGATCGCCGGGTTGGCGATGGCGACGACGGAGCCGTCGAGCTGCACCATGAGCAGGCCGAACGACACGGCGATCAGCGCGAGCCAGGGATTGGCCCGGAAGCGCTCGAACTTCGGCCGGGCGGCCGTGTCGGGAACGGAGTGATCCACAGGTGTGGACGCCATGAAAGGAGCCGTTTCTTTCTCAAAGGGGGACGAACGAACCGCACGGCGCGGGCCGGGATGCGGCAGCCGGTCCGCGGCGCCCGCCCGGCCGGTCAAGGGCGTGACGGAGCGCACGGGGCCGTGCACAGGGCTGTCCGGGAAGGACTGCCTTCGGAAAGGGGAGGGAAGGGGGGAGGGGGCGGACGCGCGGAACACCGGACGAGCGCTTCACCGCGCGACCTCGCGCGATGCGCCGGTCCGTGACGCTCTCGTCAGAGGGCTGCCGAGTGAAGGTGCCGGGTCAGCAGTTTCAGCGCGGCGACAGCGGAACCGAGCGCGTCCAGCTCGCCGTCGGTGAGGGACAGCATCGCCTGGCCGAGGTGACTCTCCTCGAGCGCGGTGACCTCGGCGATGCGCTGCCTCGAGGACTCCGTGAGGTGGAGGTGGGCGATCCGCTTGTCGACGCCGTCCTGCCGGCGCTCCAGCTCTCCCCGCTCGGTGAGCTGGGAGACCAGTGCGCTGACGTTGTTCGGCTTCATCAGCAGCGCCTCGGCCGCCTCGCGGACCGTGGCGCCCTCACGCTGTGCGACGAACCGCAGCAGTGCCAGCTGCCCCTCGGGCGGCTTCGGGTGCGGGTACTCGCTCGCCACCCGCCGCTCCAGGGCCCGGTGCAGCACGGGAAGGCACGCCGCGAGCTCGGAGCTCACGCGTGCGACGCGCTGTTCGGAGGCACTACTGGTGGACACCCGTAGATATTAGGTATCTAAAAATACCTATGTCAAACGAGGTATGGGCCGGATCTCGCCGAGAGCGCACGGCAGGGCTTGCGGGGTGAGCCTCAGTTGAGCAGCGCCCGTGCCGCCCGCGCCTCGCCGCGGATCCGCTCCGCCGCCGGCCCGTCCACCGCGGCCACCGTCTCGGCGTAGGCCTCCAGCTCGTCCGCGCCGTCGAGGAAATCGCCGCGCCGCACCAGCAGCCGGGCCCGTTCGTACCGCAGCTCCGCCGGCCGGGAGGGGAGCAGCAGGGACAGGTCCAGTGCCCACAGCGCCACGTCCGACCGCTCCGGGCGGGCCTCGGCCCACGCCCGGACGTTGTTCAGGACACGCAGCACGACATTCAGCGGATCGGCCGGTGCCAGCATCGACGGGTCCAGCGGCGCCCCAGTCGCCCCGACGACCAGCAGCTCCGTATCGGCTCCGGTCAGCACCCGGCCGCCCTCGAAGGGGTCGACGAGCACCTGCCGCTCCGGGGCCGCCCCGCCCGGCGTGTCCGGCTCCGCCCCTGCGGGCTTCGCGTCCGCCGTCGTGCCGGGCTCCCCGAGGCCGACCACGAAGTGGCCGGGCAGCCCGACCCCGTACACCGGCGCCCCCGCCCGCCGGGCGACCTCCAGCCACACCACCGACAGCAGGATCGGCAGCCCGCGCCGGCGCCGCAGCACCTCGTGCAGCAGCGACGACTCCAGACGCTGGTAGTCGCCTGGAGTGCCGTGGAAACCGCACCGCTCGCCCAGCAGCTCCCGCAGCGCCGACGCCCAGGCGCGCGGGGTGCCGGGCCGGTAGGGAAGACGGCCGGCCAGCGCGTCCAGCTCGATCTGCGCGGCGTCGATGCCCGCCTCGTCCAGCGTGCCGTCCGCCACCGCGCCGACCAGCAGGCACAGCGTGGCCAGATCCGGCCGCTCGGACCGGGCCTCCTCGGCGAACCGCCGCCGCAGCTCGGCGGAGCGTTCCGGGAGCGGAGGATGGGGGGAGCGCATGACCGGTTCGTGCCCTCTCACGGCGACCCGTCACCGGCCGGAGCCGACGACCGGGGCGCGCGGTAGTGGTGGTACGCGTGGTGCGCGGCGAAACCCATCCTCCCGTACAGGGCGTGGGCCGCCGCGTTGTCGTCCTCGACCTGGAGCCAGGCGGCCGACGCGCCCTCCTCGAGCGCCCGCCGGGCCAGCGCGGCCATCACGGCGCTCGCGAGCCCGCGCCGCCGCAGCGCCGGATCCACCTCGACGGCGGCGAAACCGGCCCACCGGCCGTCCACGACACACCGCCCGATCGCGGCGGGAGCGGCACCGCCCGGAGCGCCGCCCCCGGGGCCGCCGCCCTCCGCCGGCACGGTCGCGAACCACACGGAGGGACCTCCCCCACTCTCGGCTTCGCTCGAGCGGGGGGACCCCCGTCCCAGCACCTTCAGGACGGCCTCGCTCACACCCCGGCGCTGGTAACGCGCCAGCCACGCCTCGTCGGCCTCCCGGGACAGCAGGACGTTCACCCCGGCCGGTCCGCCGCCGGACGGCTCCGGTCCCGCGTCGGCGACCGGCGCGAGAGCGCCGACCCACAGCTCGGCGGTCACCTCCCGCACCCAGCCCCGCCGCTCCAGCTCCGCGCCCAGCGCCTCCTGCGTTCCCTCGGCACCGGTCGCCGTCTGCACGTAGGCGGGCAGCCCGCGGTCGGCGTACCAGCGGCATACGGCCGTCAGCGCCTCGTCCAGCGGTACACCCGGGTCGCCGAGCGGCAGCACCGAGTTGGCCCGACGGGTGAACCCGGCCGCCGCTCTCAGCTCCCAGTCGCCCAGCCGCTCGCTCTCCACGGGCTGCCACGCCCGCGCGGCGGCCCGCGCCAGCTCCTCGTAGGAGGCGGCCGGACCACGCCGGCGGGCCGGGCCACGCCGGCGGGCCGGTGCGGACGGCACCACCTTGCCCGCGACCAGTGCGGACTCCCGGACGAGGACGCTCTCGCCGTCCTTCCGTGTGATCCGCAGCACACCGTTGTCCCATGATGTGAGAACTCCGACCACGTCGGTGAACCTCTCACCCGGGGGACCATGTTCGATCAAGCTCCGTACGGAGACCCGTTTGCCCACGTCAGCAGTGGTGATGCGGACCTCGAGACGTCCGGCGGCGGAGATTTCCACAGGTCGGTACACCCCTCCTGTTCGGATCGTGCCCAAGAACGGAGATACTAGGGGCGGGCATCGACGACGCCGCGCTCCCGCGCGCCAGGCGGCGGAGCCTGAGGAGGCCCGCCAGCGCCCTATCGAGGAGGAACGACAGCGTGACCTACGTCATCGCGCAGCCTTGTGTCGACGTGAAGGACAAGGCGTGCATCGAGGAGTGCCCGGTCGACTGCATCTACGAGGGCCAGCGGTCCTTGTACATCCACCCGGACGAATGCGTCGACTGCGGCGCCTGTGAACCGGTCTGCCCGGTCGAGGCCATCTTCTACGAGGACGACACTCCAGAGGAGTGGAAGGACTACTACAAGGCCAACGTCGAGTTCTTCGACGACCTCGGTTCGCCCGGCGGCGCCAGCAAGCTCGGACTGATCGAGCGCGACCACCCGTTCATCGCCGCGCTGCCGCCGCAGGCGTAAGCACCCGGGCGGCCCGGAAGCGGCCCGCGCCCGCGCCGCCTCGGTCCCGTACGGCCCGATCACCCCGATCGGCGCCGCACGGGGCCGAGGCGTTTGCCGTACCGGCGTGTACCGACGCGTACCGATGAAAGTGAGCCAGAACGTGTCCGCAGTCTCCGACCCCCCACCCGTCGCCCGCCGCCACCCTTCCGAGGAGTCGCTTCGCGACCGCCTTCCGGCCTTCCCCTGGGACAAGCTGGAGCCGTACAAGAAGACGGCCGCCGCGCACCCCGGCGGCATCGTCGACCTCTCCGTCGGCACCCCCGTCGACCCGGTCCCCGAGCGGATCCAGAAAGCCCTGATCGCCGCCGCGGACTCCCCGGGCTACCCCACGGTCTGGGGCACCCCGGAACTGCGGGACGCCCTCACCCGCTGGGCGGAGCGCCGTCTGGGCGCCCGCGGGATCACCCACCACCATGTGCTGCCGGTCGTCGGCTCCAAGGAACTGGTCGCCTGGCTCCCCACCCAGCTGGGCCTCGGCCCCGGCGACCGGGTGGCGTACCCGCGCCTGGCCTATCCGACGTACGAGGTCGGCGCCCGCCTGGCCCGCGCGGAGTACGAGGCGTACGACGACCCGACCGAGCTGGACCCGACGGGCCTGAAGCTCCTCTGGCTGAACTCCCCGTCCAACCCCACGGGCCGGGTGCTCCCCAAGGCGGAGCTGACCCGCATCGTCGCCTGGGCCCGCGAGCACGGCGTCCTGGTCCTCTCCGACGAGTGCTACCTCGAACTGGGCTGGGACGCCGACCCGGTCTCGGTGCTGCACCCGGACGTCAACGGCGGCTCGTACGACGGCGTCGTCGCCGTGCACTCGCTGTCCAAGCGGTCCAACCTCGCGGGCTACCGCGCCGCCTTCCTGGCCGGCGACCCGGCCGTCCTCGGCCCGCTGCTGCAGATCCGCAAGCACGGCGGCATGATGACCTCGGCGCCCACCCAGGCGGCCGTGGTGGCGGCCCTGGGCGACGACGAGCACGTCCGCGTCCAGCGCGAGCGCTACACGGCCCGCCGCACCGCGCTGCGGATGGCCCTCCTGGGGCACGGCTTCCGCATCGAGCACAGCGAGGGCGGGCTCTACCTCTGGGCCACCCGCGACGAGTCCTGCTGGGACACCGTCGCCCGCCTCGCCGAGCTCGGCATCCTGGTCGCACCGGGAGACTTCTACGGCCCGGCCGGCGAGCGGTTCGTACGCGTCGCCCTCACCGCCACGGACGAGCGGGTACGGGCGGCGGTGGAACGCCTGAAGGCGTGACCGGAGCAGAGCCGTACGGACGCCGAGGGGGCCCAGGAAGAACCTGGGCCCCCTCGGCGTCCGTACGGCCGGGCCGGTCCGGGTGGTTCAGCCGAGCGGCAGCGCCGGGGCCGGGAGGGTCCGGGCGGTCTGCACGCCGTCCAGGGGGACGGCGTCGGTCGGCAGCGTGCCCTCGGCGGCCTGGGCCGCCACCGGCGCGGCCTGCCCGAGCGCCTGGCCGCCGGTGCCGCCCGCGGTCTCGGTGACGGCGTGCGTCGCGTCGCCCACGGCGCCGGTCGCGCCGGCCTGGTCCAGGACGGTCAGACCGCCGACGCTCGGGGTGGCCGGCAGCTCGGGGGCCGCGGTGGCGGAACCGGCCGCACCGACCCCGGCGGCTGCTCCGGCGGCGACGAGCAGCGCGGCACGGGCGATCCGGCGGGTCAGGGGGAGGGACATGGTGCTCCTTCGGCGGGAGAGAACGGTGAACGTCCGGCCGGACCCGGTGGTTGATCCACGTCGATCCGGTGGGTCTCCGGTGAGCGATCCCCGGACTCGGACGCAGTGACTACCGCTCGAGGGCCTGGAAGGTTGCGGTGGGGCGGCGTAAAGAATGGGCAATGTGTCGCATTATCGGCTACGCCGAAAAGCGGACGAACGGTGCACTGTTCGACGGGCTGCCGAATGGTTACAGCGCCCACGCCCCAAGGAGTACGCCGAACCGGGGGCGAGGACGCGTAAACCCGCTCACCCCGTCAACCGCCCGGCCCCCGGGCAACCCCCGGGGATGAGGCATCGGGCAACCGTGCGGGCGGCTGCCCGATCTGCTGTGCGGGCTGCCGCGCGGTCCATCGCGCGGTCTATTGCGCGGTCGTGAGCCGGACCGCGTCCGCCCCGCCGTCCGAGCCTGCGGAGTTCTTGCCGTCCTCGTCGTCCTCGCCGTCGATCGGGGTCCACCGGCCGCTGCCGTCCCCGGCGGTCCACTCCCGCCCCGCGTACGCCACCCGCTCTATGTGCAGCTCGGAGGCGTTGGCCACGGCCCAGTGCGCCAGCTGCCAGCCCTGAGCCCTGGCCTTCCGGCCCGGGTCCGCCTCGGTGGACACCGGCAGCGTCACGGTCCGCCCGTCGGAGCCGGCGTCGGAGCCGGAGCCGCCGTTTCGGGGAGCGGAAGGTGCGGGGCCCGCCGCGTCGCCGACCTCGGCGCCGGCCGGTTCCAGGACGTCCCGCCCGAAGTCCCGGGCCAGCGCGTCACGTACCGCGTCCGTCCCCGCCGCGCGGGTCGCCGCCGGACGGCCGTCGCAGGTCAGCGTGGCCTCCGAGCTGCCGGTGAGAGCGGCGGCCAGCAGGGTGGCGTCCGGCTCGTGCTTGGCGTACGCCTGCGGGAAGCCGCTGAGCTGCACCCGCTGGGCGGCGACGGTGAGCGGAAGCCGGGTGTACCCCGGCACCTCCTTCAGGCCGTCGTAGAACTTCCCCGCCGAGTACGCCGGGTCCATGATCTCCTCCGGCGTGCCCCAGCCCTGCGAGGGCCGCTGCTGGAAGAGGCCGAGCGAGTCACGGTCCCCGTAGTCGATGTTGCGCAGCGCCGACTCCTGGAGGGCCGTCGCCAGCGCGATCGTCACGGCCCGCTCGGGCAGGTCGCGCGCGGTGCCCGCGGCGGCGATCGTCGCCGCGTTCACCGCCTGCTCGGGCGCGAACTCGTACGTGGCCCCGTCGTCCTTGCCGGACACGACCCGGCAGCCCGGCCCGCTTCTCCCGCCGCCCGTGTCGTACTGGACCACCAGGTAGCCGGCGACCCCGAGAAGTACCACGGAGGCCGCTCCGAAGCGGAAGAAGCGGCCCCGACGCTTGGAAGGGAGTGGTGGCTCTGACACGGGTAACAAGGTACTGGAGAGTAGGAGCCGTGTGTGCCGGGTGTGGACAGTGGGCCCGGACCCTCGGGGGTTAGGGTCGTCGCCATGGCCGATACACCGCTTGACCTCACTTCGGACGCGGCACGCCTGACCGCGCGGCTCGTCGACCTCCCCTCCGTCAGCGGCACCGAGAAGCCGCTCGCGGACGCGATCGAATCCGTCCTGCGCACCCTGCCGCACCTCACGGTCGACCGGTACGGCAACAACGTCGTGGCCCGTACGAACCTGGGGCGCGAGGAGCGCGTGATCCTCGCCGGTCACATCGACACGGTCCCCATCGCGGACAACGTCCCCTCCCGGCTCGACGAGGACGGCGTGCTGTGGGGCTGCGGCACCTGCGACATGAAGGCGGGCGTGGCCGTCCAGCTGCGCATCGCGGCCACCGTCCCCGCCCCCAACCGGGACCTGACCTTCGTCTTCTACGACAACGAGGAGGTCTCCGCGGACCTCAACGGCCTCAAGCACGTCGCCGAGCAGCACCCCGACTGGCTGGCGGGCGACTTCGCGGTCCTCCTCGAGCCCTCCGACGGCCAGGTCGAGGGCGGCTGCCAGGGCACGCTCCGGGTGCTGCTGAAGACCACCGGCGAGCGCGCCCACTCCGCGCGGAGCTGGATGGGCTCCAACGCGATCCACGCGGCGTCCCCCATCCTCGCCCGCCTCGCCTCCTACGAGCCGCGTTACCCGGTGATCGACGGCCTGGAGTACCGCGAGGGCCTGAACGCGGTGGGCATCTCCGGGGGCGTCGCCGGCAACGTCATCCCCGACGAGTGCGTCGTCACCGTCAACTTCCGCTACGCCCCCGACCGCTCCGAGGCCGAGGCCCTCGCCCACGTCCGCGAGGTCTTCGCGGACTGCGGCGTGAGCGAGTTCGTCGTCGACGACCACAGCGGTGCGGCCCTGCCCGGCCTGTCCCACCCGGCCGCGGCCGCCTTCATCGAGGCGGTCGGCGGCACACCCCAGCCCAAGTACGGCTGGACGGACGTCTCCCGCTTCTCGGCACTCGGCATCCCGGCGGTCAACTACGGCCCCGGCAACCCGCACCTGGCGCACAAGCGGGACGAACGCGTCGAGACGGCGAAGATCCTCGCGGGGGAGGAGCGGCTGCGGTCCTGGCTGACCGCGTGAGCGCACCACCCCGAGGGGGCGTTTGGAACGCTGTTCCGCGGACATGCTGACGTCCCCCAGACGTAACCCGCGTGGATCTACGCTGGGGTGGAACGACCTCTCCCCGCACTCTCGGCGATCCTCCCGAGCCGGGGAGACCGCGAACGGAGGGAGCACATATGGCTACTGGCAATCCCGAGGGCAAGCAGATCCCACCGGAGGAGCAGCGGCTGGGCCCGGTGCTCCGCAGGCGGGACCAGGTCCAGGCGAGCACCACGGACCAGCGGCTGCTGGACGGGCGTGCCCCCTCGGACTGGGTGCACACCGACCCCTGGCGGGTGCTGCGCATCCAGTCGGAGTTCATCGAGGGGTTCGGCACCCTCGCCGAGCTGCCTCCCGCCATCAGCGTCTTCGGCTCGGCACGCACACCGGCGACCTCGCCGGAGTACGAGGCCGGCGTCCGGTTGGGCCGGGGCCTGGTCGAGGCGGGCTTCGCCGTCATCACCGGCGGCGGCCCCGGCGCCATGGAGGCGGCCAACCAGGGCGCCTGCGAGGCCAACGGCGTCTCGGTCGGCCTCGGCATCGAGCTGCCCTTCGAGCAGGGACTCAACAGCTACGTCGACATCGGCCTGAACTTCCGGTACTTCTTCGTCCGCAAGCTGATGTTCGTCAAGTACTCGCAGGGCTTCGTCGTCCTGCCCGGCGGCCTCGGCACCCTCGACGAACTCTTCGAGGCGCTGACCCTGGTCCAGACGCAGAAGATCACCCAGTTCCCCATCGTCCTGTTCGGCACCGAGTACTGGGGCGGCCTGGTCGACTGGCTGCGCAGCACGGTCATCGACCAGGGCAAGGCAGCCGAGAAGGACCTCCTCCTCTTCCACGTCACGGACGACGTGGACGAAGCGGTGGCCCTGGTCTCCAAGGAAGCGGGCCGCTGACCCGCCGGGCCCCGGACTCCCCGTCCTCCCGCCCCCGGCCCACCGAACGGCGCGCGGGCCGGGCCCTTCCCGTGCCACGGAGTGGCCGTCCTGGGCGGTGGGAGCACTTTCCGACGCACCGAGCCGGGTGATGGGACGGGCGGGCATAGGCCGGGGTCCGGGGCGGAGCCCCACGCCCGGAGCTCGGGGGCATTGCCTATGAGAAAGGCGTAAGGGGAGAAGCGTCGCTCCGGGGCGACGCTTCTCCCCAAGGTCCAGGGGCGACGCTCCATGCCCAGGGTCCAGGGGCGGCGCCCATGAGCGGCGCAGGGGCAGAACCTTCACCCCGGGGCGGAGCCCTACGCCAGTCCGCGCCGGGCCACCGCCGGAGCGCGGTGGCCCGCGATGGACGCCACCATGTCCAGCACCTGCCGCGTCTCCGCCACCTCGTGCACCCGGTACACCCGCGCCCCCAGCCACGCCGACACCGCGGTCGTCGCGAGCGTCCCCAGCACCCGCTCCTTGACCGGCCGGTCCAACGTCTCCCCGACGAAGTCCTTGTTGGACAGCGACACCAGCACCGGCCACCCGGTGGCGACCATCTCGTCCAGCCGCCGCGTCGCCTCGAGACTGTGCCGGGTGTTCTTGCCGAAGTCGTGCCCGGGATCGATCATCACCGACTCCCGCGGCACGCCCAGGGACACCGCGCGCTCCGCCAGTCCCAGCGTCCGGTCGAGGATGTCGGCCATCACGTCCTCGTACTCCACCCGGTGCGGCCGGGTCCGCGGCAGTGCGCCTCCCGCGTGGGTGCACACCAGCCCGGCGCCGTACCGCGCGGCGACCTCCGCGAGCCGCGGATCGACCCCGCCCCAGGCATCGTTCAGTACGTCCGCCCCCACCTCGCACACGGCCTCGCCGACCTCGTGCCGCCAGGTGTCCACGCTGATCACGACGTCCGGGAAGCGCCGCCGCACCTCGGCGACGAAACCGACCGTGCGCCGCGCCTCCTCCTCGGCGGACACCTCTTCGCCCGGCCCGGCCTTCACCCCGCCGATGTCGATGATCGCGGCGCCCTCGGCCACCGCCTGCTCCACGCGCGTGAGCGCCGGTTCGTCGAGGAAGGTCGCGCCCTGGTCGTAGAAGGAGTCCGGGGTCCGGTTCACGATCGCCATGATCACCGGCTCGTGCGGTGCGAATTCCCGCCTGCCCAGCCTGAGCATCCCCAAAGACCTCTCCTCGTCGGTGCGGTCCACCGGCCGTCCCGGCCGCCTGTGACCCTGACTGTCAGACTCGCATGGCACGATCGGACACACACATCCGACTCCGGTTCGATCCAACCCTGGGGACCTCAGCGATGGTTATGTTCCTGTTCCTGGTCGTCGCGCTCGCCGTCGTGGTCGCCGCGGTGACCCTCGCCGTGGTGGGCGGCGGCGAGCGCGGCCCGCTGCCCGACGCGGCTCCCGACCGGCTGAGGGACACCCTGCCGCTGGACCGCCCGGTCAGCCGCGCGGACGTGGACGGCCTTCGCTTCCCCCTCGCCGCCCGCGGCTACCGCATGGCCGACGTGGACGACGCGCTGAGCCGCCTCGGCGCCGAACTCGCCGAGCGCGACGCCCGGATCGCCGACCTGGAGTCCGCGCTGGCCGGTGCCCGTGCCGTCGCGGCCCACATCGCCCTGGACAAGCCCGCCGCGCGCCAGGAGGACGACCAGCTGTGACCGACGGAACCGCCCTCGCGGGTCCGGACGGCGCCCCGCGCTGCCCCTGGGCCCTGTCCACCGAGGACTACATCGCGTACCACGACGAGGAGTGGGGCCGCCCGGTCCACGGGGACGACGCCCTGTTCGAGCGCCTCAGCCTGGAGGCCTTCCAGTCCGGCCTGTCGTGGCTCACGATCCTGCGCCGCCGTCCGGGCTTCCGCACCGCCTTCGCCGGCTTCCGGATCGCGGCCGTCGCGGAGTTCACCGACGCCGACCGGGAGCGCCTGCTGGCCGACGCCGGCATCATCCGCAATCGCGCCAAGATCGACGCGACCCTGGGCAACGCGCGGGTGCTGGCCGGGTGGGCGCCCGGCGACCTGGACGCCCTGATCTGGTCACACGCCCCCGATCCGGCCGGCCGCCCGGCGCCGGTGACCCTCGCCGACGTCCCCGCGGTCACCCCCGAGTCGACGGCGCTGTCCAAGGCCCTGAAGAAGCAGGGCCTGCGCTTCGTCGGACCGACCACGGCCTACGCGCTGATGCAGGCCTGCGGCCTGGTCGACGACCACCTGAAGGACTGCGCGGCCCGACAGGCCTGACCCCTCGAAGACGACAGGTCCGTGGCGCAGACCGCCCCGGACCCGTCGCCCCGGACCCGTCGCCCCGGACCTGCCGCCCCGGAGTCAGCGGCCCTGGTACTTCGGCTTCTCCTTGTTGACGAAGGCCTGCACGGCGATCGTGTGGTCCTCGGAGGCACCCGCCCGGGTCTGGAGCTCGTCCTCCTTCTCCAGGGCCTCCTCCAGGGAGTGGGTGAGCCCGTACGCCACCGACTCCTTCAGCGCCGCGTACGCCACCGTCGGTCCCGCGGCCAGCGCCCGCGCCGTCTTCTCCGCCTCCGCGCGCAGTTCGGCGGCCGGGACCAGCCGGTTCGCGATCCCGAGGTCGTACGCCTCCTGGGCCGTGATACTGCGGGGGAAGAGCAGCAGGTCGGTGGCGCGGCTCGGGCCGACGACCCGCGGCAGCGTCCAGGAGATCCCGGAGTCCGCGGTCAGCGCGACCCCGGCGAACGACGTGTTGAACGCCGCCGTGTCGGCCACGATCCGGTAGTCCGCCGCCAGCGCGAAGCCGAAGCCCGCCCCGGCCGCCACCCCGTTCACCGCGGCGACCACCGGCTTCGCGGCCCCGGCGAGCGCCTTCACGATCGGGTTGTAGTGCTCGCGCACCGTGCTCATCGTGCGCCCGCCGCCGTCCTCCCGGTCGGCGACCAGCAGCCCGATGTGCTCCTTGAGGTCCTGCCCGACGCAGAACGCCCGGTCACCGGCGGCGGTCAGCAGTACGGCCCGCACGCCCTCGTCGTCCGCGGCGGCCCGGACCGCGTCCCGGAGAGCGACCTTCGCCGCCACGTTCAGCGCGTTCATCGCCTCCGGGCGGTTCAGCGTGATCGTCGCGAGTCCGTCGCTCACCTCGTAGAGCACGGTGTCGGCCATGGTGTATCCCTCCGCGTCGCGGCTCGTGGACCTACCCGTCAGTACGTCCCTCTGCAGGACAGCATGACGGAGATCGCCGACGCAGGCGTAGAGCCCGCATGTGACCTGCGTCAAAGAATTACGGACCGATTTCCGTCGGGGGAGTGGCGCAAGGGGGCGCAGTATCGCAGCCACATCGCCGAATTGAGTGGTTTTGCTCGCGCGCGTTGCCCAAGCGATGCCGACCGATGTTGGTCATCGGGTCCTGAGATGCGGGATAATGGCTTGGAAGCAATGTGTTCGATGCCGGTGGCGTGTGTCCTGCTTCAAGGACCGCAGGTGCCCTTCAGTGGGCCGTCGGCTAGACGGTTGAGCTGGGTTTCAGGAAGGGGAACGAGCATGGCGGCCATGAAGCCGCGGACGGGTGATGGCCCGCTCGAGGTGACCAAGGAGGGGCGGGGCATCGTCATGCGCGTTCCGCTCGAAGGCGGCGGGCGGCTCGTCGTCGAGCTGACCCCGGATGAGGCCGACGCGCTCGGCGACGCTCTCAAGAAGGTCGTCGGCTGACGCGCAAGCGACCATACCCTTTCAGTCGCCCCGGTGCCGCATGCGGCACCGGGGCGACTGTTTGCGCAGGTAGGAGTGGTGCCAGAGAGGTCCGCCACCGTTTCAGGCCCGATGCGCGTCCGGAGCCGTCCGCTACCGCTTCACCGCGCAGAGCAGCCCGTCACCCACGGGCAGCAGGGACGACACCATCTCCTGGCTCTCGCGCAGGGCCCGCACCAGTTCCCGCAGCCGCAGCACCTCGGTGGGCTGCGGACCGGAATCCACCGTCCGGCCGTTCGCGAAGACCCCTTCGAAGGCGACCAGACCTCCCGGGCGCAGCAGACGCAACGATTCCGCGAGGTAGTCCTGGTACTCGAGCCGGTCCCCGTCGCAGAAGACGAGGTCGTAGCCGGAGTCCGCGAGGCGGGGCAGGACGTCCAGCGCCCGCCCGGGGATGAAACGGGCCCTGTTGGCGGCGAAGCCCGCCGTGCGGAAGGCCTGGCGGGCGGACTGCTGGTGCTCCGGCTCCTGGTCGACCGTGGTCAGCACACCGTCCGGCCGCATGCCGTGCAGCAGGTGGATCCCGGAGACGCCGCAGCCGGTGCCGATCTCCGCGACCGCCTTGGCGTCCACGGTGGCCGCGAGCAACCGCAGGGCCGCGCCCGTACCGGGCGACACCGAGCGCAGCCCTGCCTCCTGGGCCCGGTCCCGGGCCCAGTGCAGCGCCTCGTCCTCGGCGACATAGGCGTCCGCGAACGCCCAGCTCGTCTGCCGGTTGGCGGTAATGACCCTCTCCTGTCCCCGTGGTTGCCTCGGCGTGACTTTATCCGTTGACGCCGGGAACCCACTGATGGGACCGGACGTTTACAGGGAAGAGCGAGCGACGTGTGCCATGGAGGGGGTGGGCGTATGGGCGGGGACACCGAGCAAGTGCTGACGCAGGCCCACGAGCCGTGGCAGCCCACATCAATTTCTCGTAAAACCGCTTATCCGGAGCTAACGGGCGAGGTGGCTATGGTAGGGGCTCCACTGGACACCACCAGAGCCGATAGGGGAGGTGCGGCTGCGCCTGGGGATCGGGGAGGAGTGCTGAGGCGCTTCCTCGGATCGGCGGGCAGGCCGAAATCCGTGAACGACACCGCTGCTGACCACAGCCACGCCGCTGAGCCGGCCCAGACCGCGAGCTTCTCCACCGACGCGGACGGGCAGGCGTGGACTCCGCCCACGTGGGAGGAGATCGTCAGCATGCACAGCGGCCGGGTCTACCGGCTCGCCTACCGCCTCACCGGTAACCAGCACGACGCGGAGGACCTCACCCAGGAGGTCTTCGTCCGCGTCTTCCGCTCGCTGTCGACGTACACGCCGGGCACCTTCGAGGGCTGGCTGCACCGCATCACGACCAACCTCTTCCTGGACATGGTGCGCCGCAAGCAGCGCATCCGTTTCGACTCGCTGGGCGACGACGCGGCCGAGCGGCTCCCCAGCAAGGAGCCCACCCCCCAGCAGGTCTTCAACGACACCCACTTCGACGCGGACGTCCAGCAGGCCCTCGACACGCTCGCGCCCGAATTCCGCGCCGCGGTCGTCCTCTGCGACATCGAGGGACTGTCGTACGAGGAGATCGCCGCGACCCTCGGCGTCAAGCTCGGCACGGTCCGGTCCCGGATCCACCGCGGGCGCTCACAGCTGCGCAAGGCCCTCGCTCACCGCTCGCCCCAGGCGCGCACGGAGCGCCGCTCCTTCGTGCCGCGTGTTCCCGCACTGGGAGGAGGGGGCGCGAGCACGTGAGTGGTTCACGTCCGAAACCTGCCGAGGGACACCTCGCAGAGGAGCACCTGGGAGACCGGCTTTCCGCCCTGGTGGACGGAGAGCTGGGTCATGACGCGCGTGAGCGCGTACTGGCGCACGTCGCCACCTGCACGAAGTGCAAGGCGGAGCTGGACGCACAGCGCCGCCTGAAGAACGTCTTCGCGGAAGCCGCGCCCCCGCCCCCGTCCGAGAGCTTCCTGGCCCGCCTCCAGGGCCTTCCGGCGGGCGGCGACCTCGGCGGCGGCTCGCCCCTGGACGGCGGAGTGCTGCCGGGCGGCCCGCCCGCGCAGCTCGGCGGGATGCCCGGATCCTTCGGGGCCGGCAGGCGCGGTGAGCGGTTCGAGTTCGCCCACACGCCCGCCCGGCGATCCTCCCCCCTGCTCCCGCCCCCGTCGGGGGCGGCCACGGCGGACCGGGGCTTCCGCATCCATGACGTCGGCCGGCACGAACAGGACCGGCCCTCCTCGCGCGGGATGCGGTTCGCCGCCGCCGCGGCGGGGGCGGTGTCCCTCGCGGCGATCGCCCTCGGCGGTGTCGTCACCCTCACACCCACCGACGCGGAGGTCCGCGGCTCGGGCAACGGCAGCAATGTGACCCCGCTGCGCACCCAGGGCAGCACGCCGACGACGACGCCCGATTCCCAGCGCCGCCGGAGTTCCGCCCCCCTGCTGGGCCAGCTGCAGGGCCAGAGCGCGCGGGGCGGCACCCCGGCCGCCCCGACCCAGGCGTCCGCGCCGCTGCTCCCCGGGGCCCCGCCGCCCGCTCCCCGGCGCCACAGCCCCCTGGCGGCCACTCCTGCCATGGCCGGCGCCGCCCTGAGGGCCCCGCTGATACCGCCGTTGTCCCTGACGGAGTGGGAGACGACCCCGGGGCTCAAGACCCCCGGCGGCTTCCCCACCGTCGCCGTCCCGTCGTCCCCCGCACCTTCCGCTTCCTCCGCGCCCTCCGGCGGCGCGACCGCGGCGCCCGCCCGGCCGCTTCCTCCCGCATGATCCGCTGACCGGTGCCCCGGCCCGTGCGCGCCCGTCCGCTGCGCACGGGCGTGCGAACCTGGTTGAATCCAGGTGGCGCGCCCAGGCCCATGGAGCCGGGTGCCGGACCAGGGCTTCGAAGCGCGGAGGCGCAAGGAGCCACGGAGTCGACGATCTGCGGCCAGCTGTGGGGAGAGCATGAACGACGGGAAGCCCCCGAAGGCGAGCCCATCGGGGGAGCCGGGGGAGCAGGGACAGCCGGCCGAGCCGGACCGGGACGGGGACTTCGAGCTGGAGCGCCCGGCGCCTTCGGACGGCACCACCGGCTCCGACGGCCCCGGCGGCGCGGACCTCACCGACGGTGCCGGTCCGGCTCCCGCTCCGGTGGACACACCGAAGGACGCCGACTTCGAACTCGCCCGGCCCGCCGCGTCCTTGGCCGAGGCGGGGGGCGACTACGAACTGCACCGGCCCCGGAACGCCGAGGGGGCGGAAGCCGGCGTGCCCGCAGAGGGCGTCGAACCCGCGGGAGCCGCAGAGCCTCACGAGGCCGCCGTGCCCACGCAGCCCGCGAGGCCCACGGCGCCCGCCGAGTCCTCCGAGCCCGCCGGGTTCTCCGGGCCCACGGCGCCCGCCGAGTCCTCCGAGCCCGCCGGGTTCTCCGGGCCCACGGCGCCCGCCGAGTCCTCCGAGCCCTCCGGGTTCTCCGAGCCCGTCCTCCCCGGTTCCTTCGGAGACCGGTCCGAGCAGCCCCGGCCGCTGCACGACCCCGATCCCTACAGCACCCCGCCGTACGGTGAGCCGGGCCCCTGGGCGCCCGCGCCCCCGGTTCAGCATCCGGCGGCAACTCCCGCGCAGGACGCGTCGGTGCCCGTCCCGACACCACCCCCGGCGCCGGGCACACCGCCGCACGACATAGCCGTGCCCGGCGCACCTGTTCACGGCGTGCCGGAGCCCGCTGCCCCCGCCCCGCCCGCGCCCGGCGTCCCCGGGCCCGGGGCCCCGGACGCGAGCCACCCCGTACCCGCGCCCGCGGTCGAGCCCGCATCCGCGCCCGCGGTCGAGCCCGCGCCCGCATCCATGGTTCCGGCCCCGGGCGCTCCGGCAGTGGAAGTCCAGGCACCGGCCGGCCCCTGGCAGCGTTACGACCCCTGGGCCGCCGCCGCGGCGAGTGCCCCGTTGCAGCAGACCGGGGGCGCGGTCGACACGGAGGACCGGCGGCGCAAGCGGGCCAGGAGGAAGCTCGTCGGCCTCATGCTGCTGGTCGCGCTCCTGTCGGGCAGCGTCGGCGGGATCGTCGGCACCCAGCTGGAACGCAGCGGCGGTGTGGGTGCCGTGGAACTCCCGCAGGCCGAGGAGGAGCCCGCCGGACGGGAACCCGGAAGCATCGCCGGCATCGCCGCGCAGGCCCTGCCCAGCGTCGTCACCCTGCACGTCAGCGGGGCGGCGTCGGCCGGCACCGGTACCGGATTCGTGCTCGACGACCGCGGACACATCCTCACCAACGACCACGTCGTGCAGCCCGCCGGACGCGACGGCGAGATCACCGTGACCTTCCACAGCGGCGACACCGCCGAGGCCACGGTCGTCGGCCGGGACAGCGGCTACGACCTCGCCGTGGTGAAGGTCAAGGGCGTCGGCGGTCTGGCCCCCCTGCCCCTCGGCAATTCGGAGAACGTGCGGGTGGGCGATCCCGTGGTCGCCATCGGCGCCCCCTTCGACCTGGCCGGCACGGTCACCACCGGCATCATCAGCGCGCGCGAACGCCCCATCACGGCGGGCGGTGGGCAGGGCGACGGCAGTGACGTGTCGTACGTCGACGCCCTGCAGACCGACGCGCCGATCAACCCCGGCAACTCCGGCGGCCCCCTGCTCGACGCCGAGGGCCGCGTGATCGGCATCAACTCCGCCATCCGCTCCGCCGCCGACGGCGGCGGAGAGGCCGAGGGCGGCCAGGCCGGCTCCATAGGCCTCGGCTTCGCCATCCCGATCAACCAGGGCAAGCGCGTCGCCGAAGAACTGATCAACACCGGCAGGGCGACCCACCCGGTGATCGGCATCACCCTGGACATGGACTACGCCGGCGACGGCGCCCGCGTCGGCGCCGAGGGCAGCGACGGCGGTCCCCCGGTCAGCACCGGGGGGCCCGGCGACAAGGCCGGGATCAAGGCCGGCGACGTCATCACGAAGGTCGACGGGCAGCGCGTCCACTCCGGTGAGGAACTCATCGTCAAGACCCGCGCACACCGCCCCGGGGACCGACTGGAGCTCACCCTGGAGCGGGACGGCAAGGAGCGGGAGGTCTCGCTGGTCCTCGGCTCCTCCGGCGGCGGCTAGACACCGGGCGGCACGACGGCCGGTGCGGTGGCGCGGGGACACGGGGGGCGCGGCAGGCACGGGAAGGCGAACAGCCGGCGAAGACCGTACCCGTCACGCAACCGGAGGCCCCGGCACAGTACCGGTCGTGCGGGGAGGCCGGGTACCGTGGACCCGGCCCGGACCACGGAAGACCGCACGGACGCACGGACGCACGGACGCGTCGACGCACTGACCACCGAGGGCCGAGGGCCGAGGACATCGCAAGGAGCTTCAGGTGTTCAATGACATAGGACCGCTCGAGCTGGTGACGCTCGTCATCCTCGCCGTGCTCGTCTTCGGTCCGGACAAGCTCCCCAAGGTCATCCAGGACGTGACCAGGACGATCCGGAAGATCCGCGACTTCTCGGACAGTGCCAAGCAGGACATCCGCGAGGAACTGGGCCCGGAGTTCAAGGACTTCGAGTTCGAGGACCTCAACCCCAAGACGTTCATCCGCAAGCAGATGGACAACGACGACCTGGGGCTCAAGGAGATCCGCAGCGGCTTCGACCTGAAGAAGGAGATGGCCGAGGTCACGGACGCCGTCCAGGGCCGCGACGCCGAGTCCTCCTCCGCCTCCACCTCCTCCGCGTCCACCCCGGGCGGTCGCCTCGACATGACGAAGAAGCCCGAGAAGGCGGCCGCCGACGACCGTCCGCCCTTCGACGCAGACGCCACCTGAGCCTCGCCCGGCGCAGCCGCGGCCGGGCGCACGGGGGTGTACGCCCCCGCATACGTGACGCGTTTCATACTCCGCCAGAGCCCCGCACGGCCCGAACCGGACGTCCACGCGGCCTACGCGCCGGGTGGTTTCCCGGGCAGGTGCCCACGAGGTGGCTATGCTGCCCCAGTTGTTGTGCGGTCCGGACGAGTACGCCCGAAGGGGGGCGGGCCGCCCCCGGTCCGACGAGAGCGAGGAGGCGTCCGGGCATGGAGACGACGAGTCGGGCAGTCGCGCAGGCGTCGGCCGCGGAGGACGGACGACCAGTCCCCTCCGTCCGGCGTACGGTCGACGGCTACCTGAGCGCGCCCTTCCCGTGGTACGGCCTCGACGAGGCGTTCACGGGGCGGCGCTGGCTGATGCAGGTGGGCACCGCGGCCGACGGGACCGTCGAGCACGGATCGATCGGGCACGGTGACGAGCCCTCGGTGCGCAGCGAGTACACGGCCCAGAGCGGCCAGGAGACCAAGGAGAGGTTCGCGGTCGCCGTGACGGTGGCCGCCAACCCGGTGCGCCGCAGCGCGGACGGCACCGGCCTGATGGAGGCCACCTCGGTGTCCTCCGCCGCCTGGCTCGCCGGAGTGGGGCTGCTGTCGTTCACCTGGCCTGGCCAGATGGACCACTCCCTGCGCGACGACTGGCTGGAGCAGCAGACGGAGACCGCCTGGGTGCTGGCGGACGACCTCGACGGACCGGACTGGTCGACGCTGTCCCTCCCCGTGGACGGGGTGTCGACGCCGTTCCACTACCGGGAGTCCGAGTTCGGCTGGGTGCTCGCGGGATCGACGCGGGCGGGCGTGCACGTCGGCGCGTACGGCCGGGGCATGAGCGCGTACGGGCTGGGCTTCGCCGTGGTCAAGGACATCACCGCCTACGCGTCCTGAGCGGGGGGACGTACCGCCGGGCCCGAGCGGGG
This sequence comes from Streptomyces sp. NPDC085927, assembly GCF_044540975.1. Lineage (NCBI taxonomy): Bacteria > Bacillati > Actinomycetota > Actinomycetes > Kitasatosporales > Streptomycetaceae > Streptomyces > Streptomyces sp. NPDC085927. The sequence continues at coordinate 305,623 of NZ_JBITSN010000001.1, read as the reverse complement.
AACGTACCGCCGTCCTCGCACGGCGAAGGGCGCCGCCCCGAAGGACGGCGCCCCGGCCGGACGCGGCACAGCGGCTCTCAGGACCCCGTACGGGCGCCCGGAGAGCTCAGAACTTGTTCCGGGGCGTGATGCCCAGCGCCAGGCCCGCCAGACCGCGCTGACGCCCGCCGAGCTTGCCGGCGATCGAGCGGAGCGCCGAACCCGCGGGGGACTCCGGGTCGGACAGGACGACCGGCCTGCCCTCGTCGCCGCCCTCGCGCAGGCGCACGTCGATGGGGATGGAACCGAGCACCGGGACGGTGGCCCCCGTGGTGCGGGTCAGTCCGTCGGCCACCGACTGGCCGCCACCGGTGCCGAAGACGTCGACCATCTCGTCGCAGTGCGGGCACGGCAGGCCGGACATGTTCTCGACCACACCGACGATCTTCTGGTGGGTCTGCACGGCGATGGAGCCCGCCCGCTCGGCCACCTCGGCCGCCGCCTGCTGGGGCGTGGTGACGACCAGGATCTCGGCGTTCGGCACGAGCTGCGCGACCGAGATCGCGATGTCGCCGGTGCCCGGCGGCAGGTCGAGCAGCAGCACGTCCAGGTCGCCCCAGTACACGTCCGCCAGGAACTGCTGCAGCGCGCGGTGCAGCATCGGGCCCCGCCACACCACCGGCGCGTTGCCCGGGGTGAACATGCCGATGGAGATGACCTTCACCCCGTGCGCGGACGGCGGCATGATCATGTTCTCGACCTGGGTCGGACGCCCGTCGGCACCCAGCATGCGCGGCACCGAGTGGCCGTAGATGTCGGCGTCCACGACGCCCACCTTCAGACCGTCGGCCGCCATCGCCGCCGCCAGGTTCACCGTCACCGACGACTTGCCGACACCGCCCTTGCCGGAGGCGACCGCGTACACCCGGGTGAGGCTGCCCGGCTTCGCGAAGGGCACCTCGCGCTCGGCCTGGCCGCCGCGCAGGGCGTTCGCCAGCTCCTTGCGCTGCTCGTCGCTCATCACGTCCAGCGTGACGTCGACCCGCGTGACACCCTCGAGCCGGGAGACCGCGTCCGTCACCCGCTGCGTGATCGTGTCCCGCATCGGGCAGCCGGAGACCGTCAGGTACACGGTGACCGCGACCGCCCCGTCCGCCCCGATCTCGACCGACTTGACCATCCCGAGTTCGGTGATGGGCCGGTTGATCTCGGGGTCGTTCACTGTCGCCAGTGCCTCGCGCACCGCGTCTTCCGTAGCCATGGTGTCGATGGTACGGCGCCCGGCACGTCCCCCGGTAAGCCCGCTACTGGTCGTCTGCGTCACGTCCCGGAGACCGTTGCGCCCGCATTGCCGCGATGGAGCCGTGATGGTCCCGGTGTCCGTTCTGCCGTTCCTCGAGCTCCTTCATCATGTCCTGGAGCTCCGAGCGGATCCAGTCGCGCGTCGCGACCTCCCCGAGCCCGATGCGCAGGGCGGCGACCTCCCGCGTCAGGTACTCGGTGTCCGCGATCGCCCGCTCGTCCTGCTTGCGGTCCTGCTCCAGGTTGACCCGGTCGCGGTCGTCCTGCCTGTTCTGCGCCAGCAGGATCAGCGGGGCCGCGTACGAGGCCTGGAGGGAGAGCATCAGGGTCAGGAAGATGAACGGGTACTCGTCGAACCGCAGTTCCTTCGGCGCGGACACGTTCCACACCAGCCACACGATGATGACGACCGTCATCCAGACGATGAACCGGCCGGTCCCCAGGAAACGCGCGATCCGCTCCGACAGGCGCCCGAAGGCCTCCGGATCCCATTCGGGCAGCAGGCGGCGCCTGGGCGGGCGCGGCTGGTCCAGCCGGGGCGTCCGCACGCGGCCGGCGGCCGTGGCACCCGCCGGGTGACGCTGCTCGCGCACGCCGTCGCGCTCAGGTGCCATCGGTCACCACCCCCTCGTCGTCGTCCCTGACGTCCCTGCCGTCCGCACCGTCCGTGTCCTCCGCGCCGTCGGCGCCGTCCGGGTCGTCGCCCTCGTTCAGATGGAACTCGGTCTCCCGCCAGTCGTCCGGCAGCATGTGGTCCAGTACGTCGTCCACCGTCACCGCTCCCAGCAGCGCGCCCGTCTCGTCGACCACGGGCGCCGCCACCATGTCGTACGCGGCGAAGAACCCGGCGACCACGGGCAGCGCCGCACCCGGCGCCAGCGACTGCAGATCGTCGTCGATGATCGAGCCGACCAGCGTGTACGGGGGGTCGCGCAGCAGCCGCTGGAAGTGGACCGTGCCCAGGTACTTGCCGGTCGGGGTCTCCTCCGGCGGACGGCACACGTAGACCTGGGCCGCGTGCGCCGGGGACAGGTCCGGGTTGCGGATGCGGGCCAGGGCGTCGGCGACGGTCGCGTCGGGCCTCAGCACGATCGGCTCGGTCGTCATCAGACCGCCCGCCGTGTGCTCCTCATATGCCATCAGGCGCCGCATGTCGGCCGCGTCACCGGGCTGCATCAGGCTCAGCAGCCGCTCCTTGTCCTCCTCGGGCAGCTCGGAGAGGAGGTCGGCGGCGTCGTCCGGGTCCATGGCCTCCAGGACGTGGGCGGCGCGCTCCTCCTTCAGCTTGCCGAGGATCTCCACCTGGTCGTCCTCGGGCAGCTCCTCCAGCACGTCCGCGAGGCGGTCGTCGTCCAGAGCGGCGGCCACCTCGGCGCGGCGCTTGGCGGAGAGGTGGTGCAGGACGTTGGCCAGGTCGGCGGGGCGCAGCTGCTCGAACGTGGCGAGCAGATTCTCGGCCCCCTGCCCCTGCTCCTCCAGCGAGAACCCGCTGACCGCCGACCACTCGACGGTCAGGGTCTCCCCCTTGCCCCGACGAAACGTTCCGCCCTTCTTGCCCTTGCGGACGAACACCCGGTCGATCACCCATCCCCGGCGGGCCGGCAGCTGGTGCACCGACAGGTCGAGGACGGTGACCTCCTCACCGGTCTCCACGAGCGTCACCCTGCGGTCCAGGAGCTCACCGAAGACGAGCCGCTCGGTGGGCCGCTGCTCGAAGCGCCGGACGTTGAGCACCCCGGTGGTGATGACCTGGCCGGACTGCACGGCGGTCACCCGGTTCATGGGCAGGAAGATGCGGCGCCGGCTGGGCAGTTCGACCACCAGACCGAGCAGTCTCGGTGGTCGCCCGCCCACCCGCAGCATGACGACCAGATCGCGCACACGCCCCACCTGGTCACCGGCCGGATCGAAGGCGGCGACGCCGGAGATGTGCGAGACGAAGAACCGGGGGGCGCCCGCTGCCATGGCGGCGGCTCCTTTTCATACGGGTCGGTGCTGCCGTGCGTGTGTACTTCTGCTTGCTCTGGCCCTGCTGTGCTGTCCTGTCCGCTGCCGCGCCGGTTGTCCGGATGGCCCGTTCGGGCGGCTTCAGGCTAGCCCGTCCCGATCAGCGCTGCTCCCGTGGCCGGTCCGGACGGACTGCCTCCGACCGGCCGGTACGGCCCCGGTAATCTGCGGTACGCCGTTCAGGTCCCCGTCAGAGAGGCAGCGCAACCTGTGACTCCGATCTCCCCGGGCCGTTCCCGCACAGCCACGCTGGCGAGTGCCGTGTGCGTGCTGTTCGTGACCGGAATGGCGCTCACGGGATGCTCCGAGGAAGAAGACCCGAACGAGGGCACCAACGGCGTCGGCAAGCTGACCGCCGCCGAGATCCAGAGCAGGACACGGACGGCCGCCAAGTCGGTCGACACCGTGCGGCTGCACGGAAACGTCGTCACCAGCGGGCGTACGTACACGCTCGACATGCGGCTCAAGCCCGAGGGCGGCATCGGATCGGTCACCGCCGGGGGGCAGACGTTCCGGTTGCTGAAGGTCGACGACGAGCTCTTCCTGAAGGCCGACGCCAAGTTCTGGGGCCAGGCGGACGGCGGGGCCGGCAAGGAGGGCGCGAAGGGCGAGGGGGACGGGGCTTCGGACGCGGCGGCGGCCGGCAAGCTCGCCGAGAAGTACGTGAAGGTGCCGGAGGGCGACCCGTCGTACAAGAAGTTCATCGGGTTCGCGGACAAGGACGTCCTCCTCAACGGTCTGCTGACCCTGCACGGCACCCTCGCCACGGACGGCCACCACGAGCAGGGCGGCGTCCGCACCATCCGCATCACCGGCGACGAGGGCTCCGGCGGCACCCTGGACGTCTCCCTCGAGGGCAAGCCGTACCCGCTGCGCCTGGTGCGCGCCGGCAAGGCGGGCACCCTCACCTTCTCGGCCTGGGGCGCCGACTTCGCCCTGGAACAACCGGCCGGGGACGAGACGCTGGACTACGAGGGCCAGCACCCGACGTCGTAGGAGGACCGGGCGGAGCGGGGCGGATCCAGCCGGTCAGCGGCGCTTCCTGCGCCCCGCCAGCAGCCGGGGCAGGCCCGCGGGGACCGGGTGCCGGGTCGTCACCGGCGTCGGCAGCGGGGGCTCGGCCAGGGAACCTTCGGGCAGCGGTGCCGTCGCCCCGGTCGGCTCCAGACGCAGCACCCGGCACTCACGCGCCCAGCGCTCCGTCATCGCCTCGCCGTCGGGCGCGTTGAGCCGCTTGCCCTTGAGCACGGCGACCGCCGCGTCCCACTCCTCGGACCCGGAGGGCAACTCCACGACCGTCGCGGCCCAGGAGACCAGCCGGCCGCCCTTGTCCTTGCTGCGCACCGTCACCTCGGCCGGCCCACCGTCCGCCAGCCCGGGCAGCGGCTGCTCCCCGGGGCCGTCGCCGACCAGGCACATCGCACCCTCGTGCCACACGTGCCACAGCGGCCGGGCCGGGCCACCGGACCCCCGGACCCAGACGAGGCCGGACTTCTTGGTGGCCTCCTCGACGAGGGCCCGGTCGAACAGCGCACTGGTCGCACTTGTCATGGGCCCAGCCTATCCAGGGCCTCCGGGCCGGACTCCGGATCCCGGGGCCGGCCACGGGGCCCCTCTCGGTTCCGGTTCCGGTTCTGCTCCCGGAGCCGGTGCCGGAGGGTGTCAGAGCCAGCCGTTGCGCTTCAGCGTGCGGTGGATGCCCAGGCAGAGGGCCACGGTCACGCTGAGGATCACCGGGTAGCCGTACTTCCAGTGCGTCTCCGGCATGTAGTCGAAGTTCATGCCGTACACCCCGCAGACCATCGTCGGCACGGCGATGATGGCGGCCCACGAGGTGATCTTGCGCATGTCCTCGTTCTGCGCCACGGACGCCTGCGCGAGATTGGCCTGGAGGATGGAGTTGAGCAGCTCGTCGAAGCCGATCACCTGCTCGTGCACCCGGGCCACGTGGTCGGCGACGTCCCGGAAGTACTTCTGGATCTCGGGGTCGATCAGCCGCATCGGCCGCTCGCTCAGCAGCTGCATGGGCCGCAGCAGGGGCGACACCGCCCGCTTGAACTCCAGCACCTCCCGCTTGAGCTGGTAGATCCGTCCGGCGTCGGTGCCGCGCGGAGTGCCTCCCCGGCCCGGCGAGAACACCTCCGTCTCCACCTCGTCGATGTCGTCCTGCACCGCGTCGGCGACCGCGATGTAACCGTCGACGACGTGGTCGGCGATGGCGTGCAGGACCGCCGAGGGGCCTTTGGCCAGCAGCTCGGGGTCTTCCTGGAGGCGGTGCCGCAGGCCCCGCAGGGAACCCTGGCCGCCGTGCCGGACGGTGATGAAGAAGTCCCGGCCGGTGAAGCACATCACCTCACCGGTCTCGACGACCTCGCTGCTGGAGTTGAGCCGGTCGTGGTCGAGGTAGTGGATGGTCTTGAAGACCGTGAAGAGCGAGTCGTCGTAGCGCTCCAGCTTGGGCCGCTGGTGGGCCTGGACGGCGTCCTCCACGGCCAGCGGGTGCAGTCCGAACTCGCGGGCGATACCGGCGAACTCGTCCTCGGTCGGCTCGTGCAGGCCGATCCACACGAAGCCCGAGTCCCGGCGCACCAGGCGCATCGCCTCCTGAGGGGTGAGCGGGCTCTCGGTCTCCACACGGCGGCCGTCGCGGTAGATGGCGCAGTCGACGACCGCGGTGGTCGTCGCCGGGTCGCGGGTGGTGTCGTACGGGGCGCTGCTCTCCTTGCGCAGCGGGGCACGGGAGGGACGGACCACGGCGCGCAGGTCACGGATCATCGACATGGCGGGCTCCTTCGCGAAACGGGCAACGAAAGGCGCCGGCGCGACGGGTGGAACCACCCGGAATGAGGACGTCCTGACCAGGGATGACCCGGCTTCCGGAAAAAAGCCCGGGCAGGGGATGTTTGGCACGTCCACAAAGCGGGGAGCACCGCACCGTCGCGGTGGCGAGTCTCGTCGCTGATGCAGCTACTGGGGCAGATCAGTCGGGACGAAACGAAATGCTCTTCCGATGAAGACGCGATGATGCGAGGTGACAGCCGGAACGGAGCAGCTACATCAACGGGTGGAAGAGCGGGTGCTACTGCACGGTCGACTTCGGTCCATGCCAGCCCCACCTCCTCCGGCCGGTCCCTCGTAAGGGACGATCCTCATCCCCTGAAGGGGATTCCCCCGTAGGGGGAGTGTCATAGCGGTACCGGGGCTCCGACGGACTCACCCAGTGCCCTGAAAATGCCCTGCCGGGCCTGGGCGTTGCCTGGGGGGCCTACTGCGTGCTGCCCCGAACCACCGGGCCAGACTAGCAGCCGGCCACTGTGTCAAGGTGCCGCTTCGCCTGCTGCCGACGGGTTCTATGCTCGCCGCATGGCAGATGTTCTTCCTCTGGTCGAGGCCCGGTTGCTCACGGCTCTGGGCGAGCCGGACGCGCGCGCGGCGGTCACCTTTCTGGGTACGGACCGCATCGAGGTGCTGCGCTTCCAGGAGGGCGACATCGTGCGCTACGCCACCCTCGGCATGTCCGCCCAGCCCATGGCCGACCCCACGGCGGCGATCGCGGATCCGGTCGCGGGCCCGCGCGCGGAGCTGGTGCTGTCGGTGCGCGGCGGTCTCACCGACACCGACAAGGTGCTCCGCCCGCTCGCCGTGCTCGCCGCGTCCCCGCAGGTCGAGGGTGTGGTCGTGGCCCCCGGCGCCTCCCTCGACGTCGGCGAACCGCTGTGGCCCGGAGCCCCGTTCACCTCGGTGCTGGTCGCCGAGCCGGGCGGTCTGGTGGAGGACCTGGAACTCGACGAGCCCATGGAGCCCGTACGGTTCCTGCCGCTGCTGCCCATGACGCCGAACGAGGCGGCCTGGAAGCGGGTGCACGGCGCCCAGGAGTTGCAGGAGCGCTGGCTGGCCTGCGGAACGGACCTGAGGCACCCCACCCGCGCCTCCGTCGCGCTGGACTGACGCGTTCCCCGCTTTCGGCGGGCGGCCGTTCGCCGAAGTGAGCAAGCTCACCTGTGCCGGACCGTCAACGATGAGCCGCGGCACCTCAGTTGGTTCAGCCGGTGAGGACGACGGTGGCCGGGTGCCGGCCGGGACGGCCGGTGCCTGACGGGCCGACCGGTCGGGAGTGGCGGGGCGTGCGCCCCGGATGCGGCCACCGGTTGCGCGGTGCCGTGGTCCGAACCGGTCGGTGTGTACCGTTTCCGGTCCTCGGGTGACCGGTTCGGTCCGGACGGGTGATCGTCCTTGACGTGGCGGGGCGAGGGTAGGACCGTGGGGCCCTATGAGGGGCGAACCCAGTTGCCCGAAGTGTGGTGGCCGGGTCAGGGCTCCCGGCCTCTTCTCCGATGCCTGGCAGTGCGATGTGCACGGCGTCGTGCATCCGGTCCAGCCCGTGATACCGCCGAGCGTCGAGGCTCTCGACGTCGTCGTGCACCGTACCCGGGTACCGGTGTGGATGCCGTGGCCGCTGCCGGTGGGCTGGCTGTTCACCGGGGTGGCCAGCGCGGGTGACGACCGCAGCGGCGGCCGCGCCACCGCTGTCGCGTGCACCGGACCCGGACCGCTCGGCGGCATGGGCGAGCTGATCCTCGTGGCCGAGGAACTCGGCGTCGGGCTCGGCGCACGGTACGCGGGCGTCGACGGCCCGGACCCGGGGCCGTACCTGGACGTCGAGAAGCCCGCCGACGCCAAGGTGCTGGCCGCCGGCCGCCCGACCCCGCTCTGGCACGTCTCCAGAACGCCGGACGACCGGGCCGTCTTCGCGGGCGAGGCGCTCGGGATGTGGCTGTGGGCGGTGCTGTGGCCCGAGCAGTCCGGGCTCCTGATGTACGACGAACTGGTCCTCACCGACCTCCGGGAGGCCGGGGCCGAGGCGGAGCTGGTGCCCTGCGGGGCACTGTCGCCGCGGCTGATGGAGGCGCCGTGAGGGGCGGCGTGAGGGGCGGCGGCGGGAGAGCCGGCGCGGAGGGTCGGCACGAAGTGCACGGGTAAGGGGCGCGCGGCGCGCGTGTAGGGGGTGCCGGGCGGGTTCGGGTGTGACGGGAGCGTGCGGAAGTGCGGTTATCCTGAAGCGTCCCCCGTCCGCCCGTCACCGCTTGGAGCCACGCGTCGTGCGTATCGATCTGCACACCCACTCCACCGCGTCCGACGGTACGGACTCCCCGGCCGGCCTGGTCCGCGCGGCCGATGCCGCCGGTCTCGACGTCGTCGCGCTGACCGACCACGACACCACCCGCGGCCACGCCGAGGCCCTCGCCGCGCTCCCCCCGGGGCTCACTCTGGTGACCGGCGCCGAACTCTCCTGCCGGTACGACGGCATCAGCATGCACATGCTGGCCTACCTCTTCGATCCCGAGGAGCCGGCGCTGCTCGCCGAGCGCGAGCTGGTCCGGGACGACCGCGTGCCGCGGGCCCAGGGCATGATCGCCAAGCTGAACGGCCTGGGCGTGCCCGTCACCTGGGAGCAGGTCGCCCGGATCGCCGGCGACGGCTCGGTGGGCCGCCCGCACATCGCCACGGCACTCGTCGAGCTGGGTGTGGTGGAGACAGTGAACGACGCCTTCACCCGGGAGTGGCTGGCGGACGGCGGCCGGGCCCACATGGCGAAGCACGAGACCGACCCCTTCGAAGCGCTCCGGCTGATCAAGGGCGCGGGCGGGGTGGCGGTGTTCGCCCATCCGGCCGCGAGCAAGCGCGGCCGGACCGTACCGGAGTCCGCCATCGCGGAACTGGCCGAGGCCGGTCTCGACGGCATCGAGGTCGACCACATGGACCACGACCTCGACACCCGGGCGCGGCTGCGGGGCCTCGCGAAGGAACTGGGGCTGCTCGTGACCGGGTCCAGCGACTACCACGGCAGCCGGAAGAGCTGCGTGCCCGGCGAGTTCACCACGGACCCCGAGGTGTACGGCGAGATCACGCGCCGCGCGACCGGCGCGTTCCCGGTGCCGGGGGCCGGCGGGGCCTGAGCCGCCCGTACCTCCCGGGCCCGCCCCGCGCCGGGGCGGCGCCCGCTTTCCCCCTGAGCTCTCTCCTTGAGCACACCTGAGCGCGCTCCTTCCCGGGTGCCGCCTGCTCACTGCTCTCCCTCACCCTCACCCCTCTCCGCTCATTTCATTTCATTTCGTTTCCCAGCAAGGCAGACATGTTCGACGTCGCCGTCTTCGGCTCCCTCTTCCTGACCCTCTTCGTCATCATGGATCCCCCCGGGATCACCCCGATCTTCCTGGCCCTGACCGCGGGCCGGCCCACCAAGGTGCAGAGGCGGATGGCCTTCCAGGCCGTTTGCGTGGCCGGTGGCGTGATCGTCCTGTTCGGGCTGATCGGGCAGCAGATCCTCGACTACCTGCATGTGTCCATGCCCGCGCTGATGATCGCGGGCGGGCTGCTGCTCCTGCTGATCGCGCTCGACCTGCTCACCGGCAAGACCGACGAGCCCCAGCAGACCAAGGACGTCAACGTCGCTCTGGTGCCGCTCGGCATGCCGCTGCTGGCCGGGCCCGGCGCGATCGTGTCGGTCATCCTCGCGGTGCAGAAGGCCGACAGCACCTCGGCCCAGGTGTCGGTGTGGGTGGCGATCCTCGCCATCCACGTGGTGCTGTGGCTGGTCATGCGGTACTCGCTGCTGATCATCCGGGTCATCAAGGACGGCGGGGTGGTCCTGGTGACGCGGCTCGCGGGCATGATGCTCTCCGCGATCGCCGTGCAGCAGATCATCAACGGGGTCACGCAGGTGATCCGGGGCAGCTGACCGCCCCGCCCTCGTTCGCCCCGCGTCACACAGGACGTGGGAGGCAGGGCGCAGGGCGCAGAATGCGCAGGACGGGGTACGGGGGACGCACAAAGCCCCCGTGCCCTTCGAAAGACGGGACGGAGGCTTCGGAACAGGTGGAACAGGCGGTACAGGACCGGCGTTCTGCGTTATGAGGCCGGTGTGTCGGCCGGGCGGATCCACAGGCGCTGCCCGATGGCGGCGGCCTGCTGCACGATGCTGTTGACGGAGGCGGCGTCCACAACGGTCGTGTCCACGGCGGTGCCGTCGACGTCGTCGAGTCGCATGATTTCGAAGCGCAAGGGCTTCTCCCTTCGTCTGGTCATCCTCCTGAAGGAGAACTACTGGGCGGACGGCCACGAGCCGGATCGGCTCGTGTTCCATCAGTGGTCAACGGTTTGTCCCATGCAAACATTCCCTACGCTAAGGAAATTCTTCGATCGGCTAAGTATTGACGGGTTGCCGACAAGCGAATGTTTCGAAGGAGACCGACCGGGGCCGGTTGTGTTCGCACAGTGACCGCCGGGACAATAGAGGCGATGAACGACGACTTGGCGGACCTGACCTCCCGTATCGACCGCACGAACGAGCTGCTCCAGCGCATGCTCGCCGAAGTGGCGAAGACGCCCTCCACGCACGCGATCTTCGTCGACGCGGGCTATCTGTACGCGGCGGCGGGACGGCTGGTGGCCGGGACGGAGGACCGCCGGGCCTTCGACCTCGACGCCGAGGGACTCATCGACGCGCTCATCGACCGGGCCCGCACCATCTTCGCGGACAGCAGGCTGCTGCGTGTCTACTGGTACGACGGCGCCAGGCGCCGCATCCACACCGCCGAGCAGCAGACCATCGCAGAGCTTCCCGACGTCAAGGTCCGCCTCGGCAACCTCAACGCCAACAACCAGCAGAAGGGCGTCGACTCCCTGATCCGCTCCGACCTGGAGTCACTGGCCCGGCACCGCGCCATCAGCGACGCCGCCCTGCTGGGCGGCGACGAGGACCTGGTCTCGGCGGTCGAGGCCGCCCAGGGGTACGGCGCCCGCGTCCACCTCTGGGGCATCGAGGCGCCCGAGGGCCGTAACCAGGCCGAGCCCCTGCTCTGGGAGGTCGACAGCCAGCGCACCTTCGACCTCGACTTCTTCAAGCCGTACGTCTCCCGGCGCACGGCCCCGGGGTACGAGCCGACGACAGGCCGGCCCACCCGCGAGGACGTCCGCTTCGTCGGTGCGCAGATCGCCGCGAAGTGGCTCTCCGAACGCGGGCGGGACTCGCTGGTGGAACTGCTGCCCGGCCATCCCTATCTGCCCGGCTCGGTCGACCAGGACCTGCTGGTGGAGGCCGAGGGACTGCTGCAGTACTCCCTGCGCGGCCAGGCCGACCTGAGACGCGCCCTGCGCGACGGCTTCTGGTCCCACCTCCAGGCGCAGTACTAGGCGAGGGAGTGGGTACCGGTGCCGGTGGCGGTGCCGGCGCGGGGGGCCTGGAGGCCGTCCCAGAAGGCGGCGAGGGCGTGCGCGGTGGGCTCGGGCCGTTCGACGGCGGGGGAGTGCCCGGCGCCGACGACGACCGTGCGGTGCGCGTTCAGGCGTACGGCCATGGCGTCGAGGTCCGGCACCGGCCAGGTGTCGTCGTGCGCACCCGACAGCACGTGGAACGGCATTGGCACGGCGGCGAGTTCGGCGACCAGGTCCGACTCCGCACACAACTGCCGCCCGGTAGCCAGTAGTTGAGCGGGGCTGGTGTCCAACCAGCGTCGACGCAGATGCTCCTGGCCGCCGAGCCCGCGCGCGGGCCCGCCGACCTCCTCCGGCGGCCCCAGGGCCAGGACCGCCTCCCAGCACTGCGCCATCGTCATCCGGGCGAGCGCGTCCCGCAGCAACTTCACGCGCTGCTCCTGGAAGACGGAGATCCGGGCGGGGCCGGACGAGATCAGGGTGAGCGAACGAAAGGGGGAGTGGTCCTCGAGCACCGCCGCACGGGCGATCTGGCCGCCCAGCGAGTGTCCGACCAGATGCAGCGGTACGTCCGTGCCGAGCGCCTCCGCCTGCGCGAGCACATCCCGCGCCAACTGCGCCCGCGCGTAGGCGGACTCGTCGTCCACGGGCCCGTCCGACTCGTACTGCCCCCGCCCGTCCACGGCGACGCTGCGGTACCCGCGAGCGGCGAGCGGCCCGTGCACCAGCGTGAAGTCCTCCTTGCTCCCCGTGAACCCGGGCAGCGACAGTACGACCCCCTTCGGCTCGACCTCCTCGGTCGGCGGCACGTCGACGACGGCGAACTCCCCACGGGAGGTGCGGAGTCGGTACGCCCGGGCGCCGGACGGCATCGCGCGGAAGAGAGAGGGAGAGGGAAAAGGAGCAGGAGGGGAAACGGGGGCGGCGTGGCTGGTCACGGGGTGAGGGTAGCGGGCGCCGGAGCGTCGACGGGGCGCCGGGTGACGCCTGCCGGGGGACGCCGACGGCCCGGCCCCACGGATGGGGGACCGGGCCGTCGAACCGTGCCTCTGGTGCGGGTCAGGCCTCCGTGGACTCCGCGGGAGCCGTCGCCGCGGCCTTGCGGGTGCGGCGGACCCGGGGCTTCGCCTCGGCCGTCTCCGGCTCGGCCTCGGACGCGGCCTGCGCCGGGATGCCGGCCGTGTCCGCGGTGGCCTTGCGGGTACGGCGGCGGGGCTTGGCCTCGGCCGCTTCGGCCACCTCAGCGGCCTCGGTGATGTCGACGGCCTTGGCGGCCGCCGTCTTCCTGGTGCGCTTGGGCTTCGCCTCGACCGCGGTGTCCACCGTGGCCTCCGGCTCCTGCACGACGGTGGCCGCCTTGCGGGTGCGGCGCGGCTTGGCCTCGGCGGCCTCGGCCGTGTCCACGGCCGTCTCCGCCTTGGTGGTGGCCTTGCGGGTGCGCCGGGGCTTGGTCGCCGCGGTCTTTGCCGGCTCGGCCTCGGAAACGGCCTGTGCCGGGATACCGACGGCGCTCGCGGCGGCTTCGGTGGCCTCGGCGGTCGCGGTGGCCTTGCGGGTGCGGCGACGGGGCTTGGCCTCCGCACCTTCGGCGGTGTCGAGCACGGCCTCGGCCGCGGCAGCCTCGGGGGCCTTGGCCACGCTCTTGCGGGCGCGGCGCGGCTTGGCCGGAGCCGGCTCCGGTGCGGATTCGGTGGTCACCTCGGCGGTGTCCACCACCGTCTCGGCAGCCGAAGGCGTGGTCGCGACCGCGGACTTGCGGGTCCGGCGGCGACGCGGCTCGGCGGCGGGGGCCTCGGGCTCCCCGGTCGCCGGGACCGTCCCGGTCACAGCGGTGCTCTCGGCCGACGGGGCGACGGCGACCGCCACCGCCGCGTCGGTCTCGACCGGCGAACCGGCCGGGGCCGTGCTGTCGACGGCTGCCGTCTCCGCGGACCTGCGGGAACGGCGGCGGCGCGGCTTCGACGGGGTCTCAGGAGTCTCCGGGTGCTCCAGAGCGGCCCCGGAGGTGCCCTCCGCCGTCGCGACAGCGGCCTCGGCGGACTCCACGGGCCCGGCGGACTCGACCGCAGTCACCGGAGTGGTCGCGGCCTCGGCCGGGGCTCCGCCGCGCATACGGCGACGGCGACGCGGGGTGCGGGGAGCCGTACCGGCCTCCGCCTCACCGGTGTCCTCGACGGGCAGGGCCGCCGGCTGCTGCGCCGAGTCGCTCAGCGGCGTACCGCCACGCGTACGGCGACGGCGGCGCGGCGTACGGGCCGGATGCTCCTGGTCGGCGGACCGGGAGTCGCCCCGGTCGGCCCGCTCGCCCCGGTCTGCCCGCTGGCCCCGGTCGTTGCGGTCGGCCCGCTCGTTGCGGCCACCGCGTCCGCGCGGGCCACCACGGCCGCCCGGCTCGCCCAGGTCCTCCAGCTCCTCCGCGTCGAGCCCGGCGCGGGTGCGCTCCGAGCGCGGCAGGACACCCTTCGTGCCCTCGGGGATGCCGAGGTCGGTGAACAGGTGCGGGGAGGTGGAGTACGTCTCCGGCGGGTTGCCGAAGCCCAGGTCCAGCGCCTTGTTGATCAGCTGCCAGCGCGGGATGTCGTCCCAGTCGACCAGCGTGATCGCCGTACCCTTCGCCCCCGCGCGGCCGGTACGGCCGATGCGGTGCAGGTACGTCTTCTCGTCCTCGGGGGACTGGTAGTTGATGACGTGCGTGACACCTTCGACGTCGATGCCGCGGGCGGCGACGTCGGTGCAGACGAGCACGTCCACCTTGCCGTTGCGGAAGGCGCGCAGTGCCTGCTCGCGGGCGCCCTGTCCGAGGTCGCCGTGGACCGCGCCGGAGGCGAAGCCGCGCTGCTTGAGCTGGTCGGCGAGGTCGGCGGCGGTGCGCTTGGTGCGGCAGAAGACCATGACCAGGCCCCGGCCGTCCGCCTGGAGTATCCGCGAGACCAACTCGGGCTTGTCCATGTTGTGCGCGCGGTAGATGAACTGCGTGGTGTTCGCGACGGTCGCGCCCTCGTCGTCCGGCGCGGTGGCGCGGATGTGCGTGGGCTGCGACATGTAGCGGCGGGCCAGTCCGATGACCGCGCCCGGCATCGTCGCCGAGAACAGCATGGTCTGGCGGCGGGCCGGAAGCAGGTTGATGATCTTCTCGACGTCGGGCAGGAAGCCCAGGTCGAGCATCTCGTCGGCCTCGTCGAGGACGAGGGACTTGACATCCTTCAGGTTCAGCTTCTTCTGCCCGGCCAGGTCGAGCAGCCGGCCCGGGGTGCCGACGATCACGTCGACGCCCTTCTTGAGGGCCTCGACCTGCGGCTCGTAGGCCCGTCCGCCGTAGATCGCGGTGACACGGACGTTGCGCACCTTGCCGGCGGTCAGCAGGTCGTTGGTGACCTGCGTGCACAGCTCGCGGGTGGGGACGACGACGAGCGCCTGCGGCGTGTCCGTGAGGTCCTCGGGCTTCGCACGGCCCGCCTCCACGTCCGCGGGGACGGTCACGCGCTCGAGGAGCGGAAGGCCGAAGCCCAGCGTCTTTCCGGTGCCGGTCTTGGCCTGGCCGATGACGTCCGTGCCCGACAGGGCCACGGGGAGCGTCATCTCCTGGATGGGGAAGGGGGTGATGATGCCGACGGCTTCAAGGGCTTCGGCGGTCTCGGGGAGAATCCCGAGCTCTCGGAACGTAGTCAGGGTGCTGCCTCTTCTGTGTGCGCGGTGCGAGGCGAGCGCGGGGGTCGTCTATGGACCGTGCCGGGGACGTCGGCTGCCTTACGGGGATGCCGTAGGGCACGGGACCACTGCCGACGCTCTAGCGCTCGTACCGCTGAGGGTCCCTCCGATCGTCGTACGCAATGTGCCGTACGGTCAGGGAGAGCGGTCGGGGCGGAGCCGATCGGGCCTCCGACCGGGCATCCTCATACATGCGCCCTGCCGACTACGTCAGAGTATTCGGCGGGCGCATTACCACCATACCCCGGATTCGCGCACACGCCATGGCCGATTTGGCCACGTAGTCGTCGTCACACGTGTTGACCAGCGCCTTACGGCCCGCGACGAGCGGGCTATTGTGCGGATTATGACGAGCTCTGACAAGCCTGACCGTGCCGCGGAGACCACCGACACCCCCGCCGCGCCGACCGGCGTCGCCGCCATGGACTGGGCGGCCGCCTCCGCCGACCCGCAGTACCGCGCGGCCATCGTGGACCTGCTCGGCGCGCTCGCGTACGGGGAACTGGCGGCGTTCGAGCGGCTCGCGGACGACGCCAAGCTGGCCCCCACGCTGGAGGACAAGGCGGAGCTGGCGAAGATGGCGTCGGCCGAGTTCCACCACTTCGAGCGGCTGCGCGACCGCCTGGCCGGGATCGGCGAGGAGTCGACCCTCGCGATGGAGCCGTTCGTCGCCGCGTACGAGGGCTTCCACAAGCAGACGGCGCCCTCCGACTGGCTCGAGGGACTCGTCAAGGCCTACGTCGGCGACTCGATCGCCAGTGACTTCTACCGGGAGGTCGCGGTCCGGCTGGACTCCGACACCCGCGCGCTGGTGCTGTCGGTGCTCGACGACACCGGGCACGGCGGGTTCGCCGTGGAGAAGGTGCGCGCGGCGATCGACGCGGACCCGCGTGTGGGCGGGCGGCTCGCCCTGTGGGCGCGTCGGCTGATGGGTGAGGCCCTGTCCCAGTCGCAGCGGGTGGTGGCCGACCGGGACGCGCTGTCGACGATGCTCGTCGGCGGAGTCGCGGACGGCTTCGACCTCGCCGAGGTCGGCCGGATGTTCTCCCGGATCACCGAGGCCCACACCAAGCGGATGGCGGCCCTGGGTCTGGCGGCCTGAGAGCCGCCCGCCTCCGCCCGCCTCCGTTCCCTACGTCGGGCGCCGGTCGGCGGCCGGTCAGGCGGTCGCCGACCGGCCGCGGAGTCCTCCTGCGGGACGCAGGAGCAATGACAGTGACGCCACGGAGAGGATCGCCGCGCCGGACAGGGTCGTCAGCAGGTTGCCCGCGTCCAGCGCGCTGTGCGTGAGGAACGCGCCCAACAGTGCCCCGGCCGCACCGGTCGACAGGACCAGGGTGCGGGCGGGGAGACGGTGCGGCAGGCGGCGGGTGGCCGCCCATGCCAGAGCCAGGCCGAGGATCACTGAACTGAGCGCTTCCAAGAGCATGTCGGGCCCCTCCCACATGGCTGGCCTGTTCGCATCGGTCGTAGCCCGTCTTACCCCTGACCTGCGGAATCCAATCCTCCCCTGTAGGGGTCCATGTCCCGTTTGTGCGGGCGGAGGCGGGAGCGCGCGGCGGCGGAAACAGCCGGGGCGCAGGAGGACGGCAGGGGAGAGAAGCCGAACGGAGCAGAGGCGGAGAGCCGCGCAGAGGCGCCGGCCGGGAGAGGGCGGCGAGCCGGAGCGGCGGAGTCACGGAAAGAGGAAGAGGCGGAGCGACGCAGAGGCACGGAGCGGGGACACGGAAGGGCCCGGCGGTTCGAGGTGCCGAGCCGCCGGGCCCTTCCGTGTCTGCCGGTCGTCGCCTACAGCGCGCCGAAGCCCACCTTGCGCGGGGCCGGCTCGCCGATCTCGATGTACGCGAGACGGTCGGCCGGGACCAGGACCTTGCGACCGTGCTCGTCCACGAGGCTCAGCAGCTGAGACTTCCCGGCCAGCGCCTCGGCCACCACGCGCTCGACCTCCTCGGCGCTCTGACCGCTCTCCAGAACGATCTCGCGGGGCGCGTGCTGCACGCCGATCTTGACCTCCACGGCTATGTCCCTCCGACGGTCAGTGAAGTGCGCGACCTTCCGCGCCGTACTCAGCACACATTAGCCCGGTGCGGGGACCCGCACGCTCAGCCCCCGCCACGCCAGGAGCGAACAGCCGGCGGGAACACACGACAGTCCCCGCCGGCTCGCACGCGCCGCCCGGCGCTGTCAGAACTGCTGATCGCTGCCGTGCAGCGGGAATCCGGCGATGCCCCGCCAGGCCAGCGAGGTCAGCAGCTGGACCGCCTGGTCGCGCGGCACGCTGCGGTCGCTGTGCAGCCAGGACCGCGCGACCACCTGGGCCAGACCGCCCAGCCCCGAGGCGAGCAGCATCGATTCCTGGCGGGACAGCCCGGTGTCCTCGGCGATCACGTCGCAGATCGCCTCGGCACAGTCGTTGGTGACCCGGTCCACGCGCTCGCGCACGGCGGGCTCGTTCGTCAGGTCCGACTCGAAGACCAGACGGAAGGCTCCGCCGTCGTCCTCGACGTACGCGAAGTAGGCGTCCATGGTCGCCCGTACGCGCTGCTTGTTGTCGTGCGTCGACGCGAGCGCGTGGCGCACCGACTGGATCAGCGACTCGCAGTGCTGGTCCAGCAGTGCCAGATAAAGGTCGAGCTTGCCCGGGAAGTGCTGGTAGAGCACCGGCTTGCTGACACCCGCACGCTCGGCGATGTCGTCCATCGCCGCCGCGTGGTAACCCTGCGCGACGAACACTTCCTGGGCGGCGCCCAGGAGCTGGTTCCGTCGGGCACGGCGCGGCAGGCGTGTACCCCTCGGGCGCACGGTCTCTGTCTGCTCGATGGCTGTCACGCCGCCTCCCATTGTCGTCCACGTGCGGTGTGAGCCGCGCCGTCATCGTACTTTTCGGTAACCGTGCTGTGCGCGGTGAGAGCGCAGAATTTCACGGACCGGGCGACGCCGAAAGCCGTACAGACGGTTTCAAAAGCTGCCAGACGGGGCAAGGTGAAGCCTCATTTCCGCAGGTGCCTTCTCCGTGGAGGCACCCTTCGGCGGCCTCCCCGGCTCTCTCGTCACCGTCACCGGTAGTCGTCCTCGTCGAGGGAGACGATCCTGGCCTGCTCGGCGAGGTCCGCCTCATTGGCCCGGTCGGCGTCGGCGTCGGTCAGCGGGTCGTCGCGGTCCGGGGTGAGGTCCGCGAGCTGTTCGGCGGCATCGGCCTCCGGCGCCTCGACGCCGTACTCCATGCCTTCGCGGGCGTCGGCGGCTTCCTCGAACGTCTCGGGATCGGTGGGGTCTGTGGTCATGGCTGGGCTCCCTTCCTGCGAACGTCCCCGGAACATGCGGGGGCCATATACGGGTGCCCTGGGTACGAGCCTAGGAGACACCCGATCCGGGCGCTATGCGATCCGCGACCGGGATGTGACACGGTGCGCACATGACGGGGCCGGCCTGTGACCGCCGCCACAGGATTCCCGGCGTGATCATCTCGTAACATTGCCGCATGTCTTCGACCGACCTGCCGCCCGTGCCGCCCGTGCCGCCCGCGACCGTGCTTCCCGAAGCGGTCGCCGTGAGGGTCGCCGAGGGCGAGCGTCTCAGGTCGGTCGAGCTCCCGGGCATCACCCTGTCCGTGCGGTCGAGGCCACCCGCGCGCGAAGGGCTGCCGCCCGCGCTCCACATTCACGGGCTCGGGGGGTCGTCGCAGAACTGGTCGTCGCTGATGTCCCTCCTGGAGGACGTCGTCCACAGCGAGGCCGTCGACCTTCCGGGCTTCGGCGACTCGCCGCCCCCGGACGACGGCAACTACTCGATCTCGGCGCACGCGCGCGCGGTGATCCGTTATCTCGACGCCGCCGGGCGCGGCCCCGTGCACCTCTTCGGCAATTCGCTCGGCGGCGCGGTCGCCACCCGCGTCGCCGCCGTACGCCCCGACCTCGTCCGCACGCTCACACTCGTGTCACCGGCCCTTCCCGAACTGCGCGTGCAGCGCACCGCCGTGCCGACGGGACTGCTGGCGCTGCCCGGGGTGGCCCGGCTGTTCACCCGGATCACCCGGGGATGGACGGCGGAACAGCGTGTCCGCGGTGTCGTGTCGCTCAGCTACGGGGACCCCGGGCAGGTGTCGCCGGAGGCGTTCCGCCACGCCGTGCAGGAGATGGAACGGCGGCTGCGGCTGCCGTACTTCTGGGACGCCATGGCACGCTCCGCGCGGGGTCTCGTCAACGCGTACACCCTCGGCGGCCAGCACGGGCTGTGGCGTCAGGCCGAGCGGGTGCTCGCGCCGACCCTGCTGCTGTACGGCGGCCGGGACCAGCTCGTCGGCTTCCGGATGGCCGGGCGCGCGGCCCGCGCGTTCCGCGACTCCAGACTGGTCACCCTGCCCGACGCGGGCCACGTGGCGATGATGGAATACCCCGGGGCGGTGGCTGCCGCCTTCCGCGAACTCCTTCTGGATGCCACGGATTCGGCCGATGAGGGGGATACTTTGGAGCTGGGCGCGAAGGGCGCTCCGGGTTCGGCCGCCGGTATCGCCGCGGACGAGGCCGCCGACGGCGGGACCACCGCCGAGAACCCGAGGGGCTGAGGCGCGACGTGGGACGCCACAGCCGTCGTGGACCCGCACCCAAGGGCGACGCCCGCCCGGCGCGGGGGACGACGCCCCCGGGGCAGGGGGCGACCTCCGACGGAACCGGCGCGTACGGCCCGCACGTTCCGCCCAGCCCGTACGGCTCACCCGGACAGGGATCACAGGGGGGCGGCCCGCCCGCGGGACCCGGGACCCCGGACCCCGGCGTACCACGGCTCCCGGACGGTTGGCTCCCGGACGGGACACCGGCGCGTGGAGTGCCCCGCCTCCCCGACGGCACCCCCGCCCACGGCTTCCCCCGTCTCCCCGACGGCACCCGCGGGCCCGGCGTACCGCGGGCCCGCGGGGGCGGCCATCCCGAGCAGCGGGAGCCCGGCGGCGGCTGGGGCGAGTGGGAAGGACGGAGCGAGGGTCCCGGGTACGCCGGGCCGGCCGGCAGGGCGGCCGTACCCCTGCCGCGACAGCGCCAGGCGCCACCCGAGGGACCGCGCGGACCACTGGGGCCGCGAGGGCGGTGGGGCCCGCGGCAGGACTACCTCGACGCCTTCGAGGAGGGCGACGACGTCTTCGCTTCCCGCCCGCCCGCGGCGACCCGCCCGGCCTCCCCCGCGGACTCCGTACATCCTGCGGACCCCGCGCGTCCCGCGCGTCCCGTGGACCCCTACGACGCCGTCACCGACTGGAACACCGCCCCGGCCGCCCGGCCCCCGGCCGGCACCGACGACGCCGCGCCGCCCACCGGGACACCGGCACAGACCAAGGGCACCAAGGGGCGCACGTTCACCGGGATCGCGGCCGCCGCCGTCACCACCGTGCTGGCGGTCGTCGTGGCCGGCCAGGTCGCCGACGGAGGCGACGGTTCCGACGGCCTCCAGGCGCAGTCCGCCCCCGAACAGGCAGCGCGCGACGCCCGGGACCCCGGCGTGAACGGGGGCGCGGGCGAGGAGCAGGACACGTCCCCGGGCGCCTCCCGCGCCGGGCCGCTGACGTACGCGCAGAAGATGGACAAGAAGTACCCGCTCAGCGCCACGGCCGAGGGCTCGGGGAAGTTCGACGCGGTCCCCGGCATCGCCGACGCGCCGGGCAAGGGGGAGAAGATCACCTATCGCGTGGACGTGGAGCGGGGACTCGGTCTGGACGGCGCGCTCTTCGCCGAGGCGGTGCACCAGACGCTCAACGACGACCGCAGCTGGGCGCACAACGGCGCCCGCGCCTTCGAACGCATCCACTCCGGCAGTCCCGACTTCGTGATCACCCTCGCCAGCCCCGGCACGACCGCCGAATGGTGCGCCAAGTCAGGGCTGGACACCACGGTCGACAATGTCTCCTGCGACTCGGCCGCCACCGAACGCGTCATGATCAACGCGTTCCGCTGGGCGCAGGGTGCCGAGACGTACGGCGACGAGATGCTCACCTACCGCCAGATGCTGATCAACCACGAGATCGGTCACCGCCTCGGGTACAACCACCTCACCTGCGACAAGGACGGCGATCTGGCCCCGGTCATGCAGCAGCAGACCAAGTTCCTCGACCACGACGGAATCAGCTGCCTGCCCAACGCCTGGCCGTACCCGAAGGGCTGACGGGAGCGTCGGAGCCGGCCCGGGGACCGTGGGTGCCCGTGCCGTGCACCGCCGCCGTCCACATGGTCATCTGATCTCTTAGCGTGGCTAAACGCGCCCCGCGCCGGAAAGTTACGACCGTTCACCCCTTCCGGTGGTGCGACGGACAACCGTCCATCACGCCACCCCCTTGACCGTCTACGTTCGTCCCGCTGCGAGCCGCCGGGTCAACGGCGGCTCCCCATACGGGAGATCGGGGGTGCACTCGTGCGCATCGGACTGCTTACGGACGGTGGTTATCCGTATGTGAGCGGTGACGCCGGACTCTGGTGCGACCGTCTCGTGCGCGGACTCGGGCACCACGAATTCGACGTCTACGCGTTCAGTCGCAGCGAGGCCCAGGAGGACGACGGCTGGGTGCCGCTGCCGCCCCAGGTCGGACGGGTGCGCACCGCGCCGCTGTGGACGGCCGAGGACGACGGGGTGGTGTACGGCAGGCGCGCACGCCGGCGCTTCGCCGAGCACTACGACGAACTCGCCGCCGTCCTCTGCACGTCGGACCCGGGGCCCGCGTCGGACTCCGCGACCCCCGGGGCGGAAGGGGCGACCCGTGCCCCGGCCGAGGCGGACCGTTTCACCGGAGCCCTGTACGGCCTCGCCGAACTCGCCCGCGACGAGGGCGGTCTCGCGACCGCCCTCCGCTCCGAGACCGCCGTACGCGCCCTGGAACGCGCCTGTCGTGCGCCCCGCGTGCTGCCCGCCGCGCGGGAGGCCCGGGTGTCGGACCTGCTGGCTGTCGCCGCGCACCTGCACGAGGCCCTGCGCCCCCTCTCGCTCGACTGGTACGAGGAGGACGGGCTCGGCGCGGTCGACCTGTGCCACGCCGCCTCCGGCGGCACGGCCGCCCTCCCGGGCCTGCTCGCCGGCCACTTCTTCGACGTCCCCCTGCTGGTGACCGAGTACGGCGTACGGTTGCGCACGCACTACCTGACCCGGCCGGACTCCTCACCCGCCGTCCGGTCCCTCCTCGCGGCCTTCCACGGCCGGCTCGCCGCCGAGACCTACCGGCGGGCCGCTTTCCTCACCCCGGGCAACACACACGCCCGCCGCTGGCAGGAGCGCTGCGGCGCCGACCGGGCGAAGGTCCGCACGGTCCATCCCGGGATGGACGCGGCGCCCTTCGCCGAGGTGGGCGAGTCCCCGGAGCGCGCCGATCCGCGCACCCTCGTCTGGACCGGCCGGGTGGAGCCCGCCAAGGACCTGGTCTCGCTGCTGCACGCGTTCGCCGGGATCCGCACGGCCGAGCCCGGGGCCCGCCTGCGGATCATCGGCGGCCCGGCCGGCCCCGAGGGCGCCGCCTACCTCGAGCACTGCCGGGAACTGGCCGCGCGGCTCTTCCCGGACGGGACCGGGGCCCCGCACGCCGACGGCGCGGGTCCGGTGTCCTTCGAGGAGATCGGCGGGCCGGGGCTCACCGGCCCCGCCGACGCGTATGCCGCAGGCGCCGTGACCGTTCTGTCCAGCGTGGTCGAAGGCTTCCCCACCGGGCTCGTCGAGGCGATGCTCGCCGGCCGCGCGACGGTGTCCACCGACGTCGGCGCGGTGGTCGAGGTCATCGGCGGCACCGGACTCGTCGTACCGCCGCGCGATCCGCGGGCACTCGCAGAGGCGTGCGTGTCGCTGCTGCGCGACCCCGAGCGACGCGCGCGCCTCGGTGCCGCCGCGCGCGCCCGCGCACTCGAACTGTTCACCGTCGAGCAGAACGTCGCCGCGTTCCACGACCTGTACCTGGAGATCGTCGCGCGCACCCCGGTCCGTCGCGTCCGCCTGAACGGCACGGGTGATCCCCTGCCCTTCGCCGCCCCGGTCGAGGCCCACGTCCCCGGTCACTGGGCCGACCCCGCCTCCCGCGGGCCGCGCCGTACCGCCCCCACCTGGGCCACGGACACGCCGCCACGGGCTCCTTCTCCGGCTCGGTCCGCCCCCGCTCCGGCTCGGTCCGCCCCCGCCCCCGCTCGGGCGGCCACCGACCCGGTACCGGGCGCATCACCGGTCCCCGCGACGGAGGCGGCACGATGACGGGCCTCGACGAACTGGACCTCGAGTCCGCCCGGTCCGGCACCGGCCAAGGCGCCGCCGACCCCGTGAAAGCGCTGCTGCACCGCCATCGCGAGCTGTGCGAGCGGGCGGTGGACCCCCTGGAGATCGCGGCGGGCCTGGAGGCGCACGGCGTCACCGACCGGACCGCCGCGCGCTTCAAGCACCGGGACGTCTTCTCCCTCGCGGAGGAGCTGTACGCCCGGATCCCGCGCGACGGCGACACCCCCCGCCCCTCCGCCGCCACGACCGCCCCGGGGCCCCGCGCCGGCTGGATCGTCCTCACCCTGCTCCCCGGCGTCCTCGCCCTCGCGTCGATGGCCGCCCTGCGTCTCACCCACGGCCAGAGCCGCGTCTACGCGGTCGCCGCGGGTGTCCTCGCCATCGCCCTGGCCATGCGCGCGGCCCTCCGGCGCGGCAGCCCGCTCGGCACCACGCCCGTTACGTCCACCCCGCCCACCACGGGCACGGCGGCCTGGACCTGCTGGCTCATCGGCTACGCCCTCCTGGGCGACGGCCTGCTCCACACCGCGATCACCGGCGGCCCCGACGGCCCGCCCACCCGCGGCCCCGGCGGCCCCGGCAGCCTTGAGGGCGACTGGACGCTCACCGTCGCCCCGGCCCTGGCCCTGGCCCTGGCCTTCGCCCCCGGGGCCTGGAGTGCCCGGCTCTTCGCCGTACGGGCCCGCCGCAAGGTCGCGGCCAGCCGCGGCCTCGAAGACTTCGCCGACTCCGTGCGCCCCCTGCTGTTCGGAGCCCTCGCCCTGTTCCTGTGCGCCCTGGCCGCTCTCTTCACCCTCTGCGCCACGGCCCTGGACGAGCCCTTCACCCACCACGAAGTGCTCACCCTGGGCGCCCTCCTCTTCCTGGCCCGCCTCCTCACCCTCCACGGCTTCACCCACGCGCCGAAGGTGATCCTCACTGCCGCGGCCCTCGCCCAGGCCGCGGCCCTGGCCACGGTCTTCGCGGCCCGCCTGCCCGGCTGCGGGGCACTGGCCACCCCCGTGGAAGCCCTGGTCACCGCCTGGGACCCCAGTGGCGTCGCCACCCTCATCTGCGGTGCGGCCGCCCTGACTCTTCTGATCCACGCAGCACGCACCCTCACCCGAGCCTCGGCCCACGCCCAGCCGGAGGCACCACCCCAAGGAGATCCCGCATGATCACCCGTCCAGCAGCCTCGGCCGTCACAGGAGCCACCCGATGAGAGTCCTGCTGATCGGAGCCAACGGGTACATCGGCCGCTTCGTCGCCGACCGTCTGCTCGCCGACCCGGCCGTCCAGCTCACCGCCCTCGGCCGCGGCGACGACGCCGACGTCCGCTTCGACCTCGCCACCGGCAGCCCCGGCGCACTCACCCGGTTCCTCGACGCCGTCCACCCCGGCGTCGTGGTCAACTGCGCCGGCACCACCCGCGGCGGAGCCCGCGACCTCACCCGGCACAACACCGTCGCCGTCGCCACCGTCTGCGAGGCCCTGCGCCGCAGCGGCTGCGGCGCCCGGCTCGTGCAGATCGGCTGCAGTGCCGAATACGGCCCCAGCCAGCCCAACTCCTCCACGGCGGAGGACGCAGTCCCCCGCCCCGGCGGTCCGTACGGTGTGAGCAAGCTCGCCGCGACCGAACTCGTCCTCGGCTCCGGCCTGGACGCCGTGGTCCTGCGGGTCTTCTCACCCGCGGGGCCCGGCACCCCCGCCGGTTCGCCGCTCGGCCGCCTCGCCGAGGCCATGCGCCGCGCCATGCAGTCCGGCGACGGCGAACTGAAACTCGGCGGTCTCGGCGTCCAGCGCGACTTCGTCGACGTCCGGGACGTGGCCCGTGCCGTGCACGCGGCCTCGCTCTCCGCCGCCCAGGGGGTCATCAACATCGGTTCGGGCCGCGCCGTCCGCCTGCGGGACGCCGCCGCGGTGCTCGCCCGCGTGGCCGGATACGGCGGTGCCCTCCAAGAGCTCGACGGCCCGCCCGGCGCCCACGCCTCCCACGGGGGTCATGGCGGACACGTGGGGCACATCGCCCACACCCCGCATCTCAGGCCGGCCATCGGACACCCGCGCGGCGAGTCCGACCCTCACGCGGCTTCGGTCGCGTTCCCGTACCCGGACGGCTGCGGCAGCTGGCAGCAGGCGGACGTGCGCACCGCACGCGACCGGCTCGGCTGGCGCCCCCGGATCAATCTCGAGGAGTCCCTCGCCGACATCTGGATGGAGGCGGCATGTCGTATCTGATCAACCGGAGCCATCCGAGCGGGCCAGGCCATCCGAGCGGTCCGGGTCGTCCGAGCGATCCGGTCCTTCCCGTCCCTCCGGTCACCGCGGGCGGCAGCAGACCCGGTACGGGCACCGGCGCCGGCACCGGTGCCCGTACCGGCTTCGGAGTGCCCGGCCTGGCGCATCCCCTTCTCGCCCCGGCCGAGTGGAACGCGCTCACCCGCCCGGGAGGCGCAAGCCCGCTGCACTGGGTCGTCCTGGACGTGGCCGACGGACCCGGAGTGCAACCCGACCCGAGCTGCCTGGAAGCGGCCGGCCGCCTGCGCAACGCCGGTGTCCGTATTCTGGGCCGTCTCGACTCGGCATACGGCCTCCGGGACTTCGGCGAGCTGATCCCGGACGCGCACCGGTTCATCGACTGGTACCAGGCCGACGGGTTCCTCCTGGACCGCTGCCCCGCGGACCGCGCCGCGCTCCCCGCGGTCCGGCGCGCGGTCCACACGCTCCGGATGATCCGTGACGATGCCCACATCGTCCTGGGCCACGGGACCCACCCGCACCCCGGCCACGCCGCCATCGCCGACCAACTGGTCACCTTCTCCGGCTCGTGGCACGACTACCGCTGGTCACAGGTGGCCGAGTGGACCGCCGACCACCCGCCCGAGCGCTTCTGCCACTTCGTCCACGGAGTGCCCCGGCCGCATCTGGAGGAGGCACTGCGCATCGCCCGCTGGCAGGGTGCCGCGACCGTCTGGTTCACCGACCGCGACAGCCGCATCAGCCCCTGGGAGACGCTGCCCGGCTACTGGGACGAGGTCGTCTCGCAGGTCGGGATGGGTGTCTCGGAATGAAAAAGGCCATGGCACTGTTGGAGGGAAGAACAACCGTAGTGATTGACCGACCAACGGAGTCCCCGTGTCGTTGCCACCCCTGGTCGAGCCGGCCGCCGAGCTCACCGTAGACGAGGTCCGCAGGTACTCCCGCCACCTGATCATCCCCGACGTGGGGATGGCCGGGCAGAAGCGGCTGAAGAACGCCAAGGTGCTGTTCGTCGGCGCCGGTGGCCTGGGCTCGCCGGGGCTGATGTATCTGGCCGCGGCCGGCGTGGGCACGCTCGGCATCGTGGAGTTCGACGAGGTCGACGAGTCGAACCTGCAGCGACAGGTCATCCACAGCCAGGCCGACATCGGCCGGCCCAAGGCCGAGTCCGCGCGCGACACGATCAAGGGCATCAACCCTTACGTGAACGTGATCCTTCACGAAGAGCGCCTCGAGTCCGACAACGTGATGGGCATCTTCGGCGACTACGACCTCATCGTCGACGGCACGGACAACTTCGCGACCCGGTACCTGGTCAACGACGCGTGCGTGCTGCTGAACAAGCCCTACGTCTGGGGTTCGATCTACCGCTTCGACGGCCAGGCCTCCGTGTTCTGGTCCGAGCACGGCCCCTGCTACCGCTGCCTCTACCCGGAGCCCCCGCCCC
Organism: Streptomyces sp. NPDC085927; assembly: GCF_044540975.1. NCBI lineage: Bacteria > Bacillati > Actinomycetota > Actinomycetes > Kitasatosporales > Streptomycetaceae > Streptomyces > Streptomyces sp. NPDC085927. The sequence goes on along the minus strand of NZ_JBITSN010000001.1, from coordinate 278,499 downwards.
CCGGCATGGTCCCCTCCTGCGCCGAGGGCGGCGTCCTGGGCGTGCTGTGCGCGTCCATCGGCTCCATCCAGGCCAACGAGGCCATCAAGCTCCTCGCCGGCATCGGTGAGCCGCTCGTCGGCCGCCTGATGATCTACGACGCCCTGGAGATGCAGTACCGCCAGGTCAAGGTCCGCAAGGACCCCGACTGCGCGATCTGCGGCGAGAACCCGACCGTCACCGAGCTCATCGACTACGAGGCCTTCTGCGGCGTCGTCTCCGAGGAGGCCCAGGCGGCGGCCGCCGACTCCACGATCACTCCCAAGCAGCTCAAGGAGTGGATCGACGAGGGCGAGAACATCGAGATCATCGACGTCCGCGAGCCGAACGAGTTCGAGATCGTCTCCATCCCCGGCGCCCGGCTGATCCCGAAGAACGAGTTCCTCATGGGCAGCGCCCTGGAGAGCCTCCCGCAGGACAAGAAGATCGTCCTGAACTGCAAGACGGGCGTCCGCAGCGCGGAGGTTCTCGCGGTCCTGAAGTCCGCGGGCTTCGCCGACGCCGTCCACGTCGGCGGCGGCGTGGTCGGCTGGGTCAACCAGATCGAGCCGGCGAAGCCGATCTACTGACCGATCGGCCGGCCCCGGACCGCCACCGCGATCCCGGACAGGTCCCGGGCGGGGGCTTCACGCACCACGGGCGCGTGAAGCCCCCGCCGCCGTCATGAGCAGACCTTGCCGTCCTTCGGCACCGTGCCGTCCAGCAGATACGTGTTCACGGTGGAGTCGACACAGTCGCTCCCACTGCCGTACGCGCCGTGGCCCTCGCCCTCCCAGGTGAGCACGATCCCCACGCCCTCGCCCAGCTCGTCCGCCATCCGCTGAGCGCCCTCGTACGGAGTGGCGGGATCGCCGGTGTTGCCGATCACCAGGACCGGAGCGGCACCCGGCGCGCTCACCTCCGGGGTGTCGTGCTGACCGGGGACCGGCCAGTCGTGACACCAGCCGGCCGTGTCCCAGCCGAGGAAGGGACCGAACACCGGCGAGATCCGCTCGAAGTCCGGGAGCAGTTCCTCGGTCTGGGCCGCGGTCATCCGCCGCTTGTCGTCCAGGCACGATATGGCCCGCTGCGAGTGGGTCGTCGTGCCGTACGTCCCCGACGCGGACCGTTCGTTGTAGCCGTCGGCCAGCGCCAGCAGCTCCGAGCCGTCGCCCTCCTCGGCCGCCTCCAGCGCGCTGGTCAGCACCGGCCAGCCGTCCTTGCTGTACAAGGGGAGGACGATGCCGGTCAGCGCCAGCGACTGGGTCAGCTCCCGCCCCTTCGAGGACGTCGGCAGCGGCTCGGCGTCGATCCGCTCCAGCAGCTCCGCGATCTCACGCGACCCCTGCTCGGGGTCCCGGCCGGTGGACTTCAGGTAGTTGTCCAGCGCGCGCTGGAATCCTCGGGTCTGGTTCTCGGCGTGCCCCACCGTGTCGGCGCTCGGGTCGACCACCGCGTCGAGGGTCAGCCTCCCCACCCTCTTCGGGAACAGGTGGGCGTAGACGCCGCCGAGTTCGGTGCCGTAGGAGATGCCGAAGTAGTTGAGCCTGTCGTCGCCCAGGGCCTGCCGGATGCGGTCCATGTCACGGGCGGTGTCGGTGGTCGACACATGGGCCAGCAGCTTGCCGGCCGACTTCTGGCAGCCCTTGCCGAAGTCCGCCGCGTCCGCGAGGTAGGCCTGCTCCTCGGCCGGGGTGTCCGGGGTGGAGTCCACGGACTCGGCCGCCTGGATCTCCTCGTCGTCCCGGCAGCGGATGCCCTCGCTGGCGGCCACCCCGCGCGGGTCCCAGCTCACCAGGTCGTACCGCTCGCGCAGCTTCGAGGCGGTGGTGGCGTAGGAGGGCATCGTGGACACGCCGGAGCCGCCGGGCCCGCCGAAGTTGAACAGCAGGGACCCGAGGCGGTCGTCCCCCGTGGCCTTCGCCCGGATCAGCGCCAGCTCGATCGTCCCGCCGTCCGGCTCCGCCCAGTCCAGTGGCACCCGGAGCGTGCCGCACTGCCATTCCCCACCGGGCGCGGGCGTGTCCCCGGAGGCTTCGCAGCGCCCCCAGTCGATCGCCGTCCCGCCGCTCCTGTCGTGGTCGTCGGAGCCGTCCGGGCCGCCGCCGCACGCTGCCGTCAGCAGCGCGGCACAGGCCGTCAGAGCGGTCCACCGTGCGAAACGCGTCATGTGCCACATCCCCCTCGCGGGCCGTCCGCACCATGCGGCGGATGGCGGTCAAGCCATGGTAGACAGGTCCCGCGTTCACCGCGAAAGCCTGTGGAAAACCCTCTGACCTGCTGCTTCATGGTGTTCGTTGTCTGTCCGCTGTCCGCTGCCCGCTGCCCGCTACAGCTACAACGCTCCCTTGCGGGTGAGGTGGTTGAAGGCCAGCCAGCCCGGGAGCACCGGCAGCCACAGGGTCAGCAGCCGGAACAGCAGCACCGCCGGCGCGGCGACCTCGCTGGGCAGTCCGACCGCGATCAGACCGACCGTCAGGGTCGCCTCGACCGCTCCCACACCACCCGGGGTGGGAGCCGCCGACCCCAACGCGTTGCCCGCGAGGAAGACCACCGCGACACCGGCCAGGCTGATCGACGTCGTCTCGTCGCCGAACGCCTGGACGGAGGCGTACAGGCACAGTACGAAGCAGGCGGTCAGCAGCAGCATGCCGCCGATGCCGGTGACCAGCTTCTGCGGGCGTTGCAGCACATCGAGCATCCGCGGCACGACACCCGCGAAGAGCGATCGCACACGGGTGAAGAGGAACTTCCGCAGGAACGGCACCGAGGTCACCACCAGCACCAGCACCGCCACCGTCAGCAGACCCGCGATGACCGTACGGGACGGCGACAGCGAAGGCGTCTTCTCGGTACCGGTCAGATAGCCGAACGCCAGCAGCATCAGGATGTGGCAGCCCAGGCCGAACAGCTGGGACGCGCCGACACTCGCCACCGCGAGCCCCGGGCGCACCCCGGCACGCTGGAGGAACCGGGTGTTCAGGGCGACACCGCCCACCGCCGCCGGCGCGACGATCTTCACGAAGGAACCGGCGACCTGCGCCGCCACCGTCCTGACGAACGGCACCCGCTCCGGCACGAACCCCAGCAGCGCCAGGGCGGCGGCGAAGTAGCTGGCGGCCGAGAACAGCGCGGCCGCGGCCACCCAGCCCCACTCCGCGTTGGCGATCAGCGGCCCGAACTCGATGTGGGTGAGCTGCGTCAGCAGGAAGTACCCGCCGATGGCGCCGGCGATGAAACTGATCAGCGTGCGCGGACGCACGCGCTCCAGGCGGACCGGTTCGACCGGTGCCTGTGGCCTGATCCGCAGCACCTCGTGCCGGATCTGCGTGAGCAGGTCCTCCTCGCGGGCCTCCTCCAGCGCCTCGTCGAGCGCCCGCTTCTCGGCCCGCTGCTCCGCGCGTACGGCTTTCTTGTCGGGCTTCCCGGCCACGGCGGGTCCGTCGGCCGAGGGCTTCCCGGGGTGGTCCGCGGCCTGCTCCGTGCGCAGCTGCTTGGCCTGCCGGGAGGCATCCAGGACCGCCTCACGCTCGCGCTCGGCCCGCTCCCGGGCGAGCCGGCGCAGCGTCGCGCGCGTGGAGCGGCTCAGCGCGATCGGCTGAAGCATCGGCAGGCAGTCCGCCACGGCGTCGGGGCCGAGCACGCTCAGCGCCGAGGCCACCGCACGTTCGGCGCCCACCCGTAGTCCCAGCGTCACCAGCAGCTGGGAGATGTCCATGCGCAGCAGCACTTCACCGGCCGCGATCTCCCCGGCCCGCAGATCGGTGAGGATCACCGTGCCGGACCGGTCCACCAGGATCGCGTCGCCGACCAGCCTGCGGTGCGCGATCCGGCGGGACTGCAACGCCTGCACCTGACGCCAGGTGTCGCGCAGCAGCGCGTCGGTGATCTCCTCGTCCGGCAGCGAGTCGAGGGTGCGCCCGCCGCTGTGCTCGTAGACGAGCATCACCGCGTCGGGCCCCAGCTCGGACATCGCGATCAGCTTCGGCGCGTTGGCACCGGCCGCGATGGCCGCGTACGCCAGCAGTGCCTCCTGCTCGAGCGCCTGGCGCAGGGACTGGAAGCTTCTGCGGGTGGCGAAGCCGCGCAGGGTCAGGTTGCGCCACGCGCGGTAGAAGAAGCCCTGCGCCTGCTGCTCGCGGTCGACCACGGTCACGTCCAGCGGCGGACCGTCCTCCAGGGTGACGAAGTACCGGCGGCCCCGGTCCCCGGCCTCGACGGCGTCCGGCGCCTCCTGCCGGGACGCGCTCACCGGATGGAAGCCGACGGTCCGCAGGCCCGCCATCAGGGTCTGCCCGGTGGGGCGCACATTGGGCGACCCGACCGCATAGAGAGTGCCGTACGCGACGGTCCAGCCGAGCAGCACCGTCAGGATGACCGAGAACGGAGTCGTGTACCCGGTGACCAGCATCGAGAAGGCATCGAGGAGCAGCACGACCCACAGCACCGCGCGCCATCTGGGTCTGCGGGACATGCCGACGGCCGTCATGTAGGCGATGACGGGTGCCAGATAGCCGTGCACCGGATCGGTGAGGGAGTGGATGTCACCGGGGGAGGGCTGGGTCAGCGCCTCCTGGATCGAGCCGGGGGCCGCCCGCGCGACCCACAGATCGGTGGCGAGTGTCACTCCGTGCGCGAGGACGGCGGCGAGCACACCGTCGGCGATCCGCAGCCCGTCCCGTTTGATCAGCCGTTCGATCGCGAAGGCGACCGGCACGAGGAGGATCGCGATGCTGGAGGCCAGACCGGCGATCTTGATGAGCAGGTCGGGCGCCTGACCGGTGCCCTTGGTGATGTCCTGTTCCAGCCCCGAGGTGGTGCCGTGAGCGAACGCGGCGATCGCCAGCAGCACCCCGATGGCGAGCGCACCCACCAGGAGCCGCATGAGATCGGACGGACGGTGCACGCGCGCGGGGAGGAGGGGTTCGTCGCCCTCGACCTCCTCGACGCGTGCCGGATCGGTGCCGTCCGTGCCGTTCGTGCCGTCGGCGCGATGGGCATCCAGAGCAGCCTGCTTCCCGGCCGCCTCGGTGCCGGCGTCCTTGGTGTCGGCGTTCTGCGGATCGATGGAATCGATGGGTTCGACGTCCTGTGGACCCGTGCGGCCGGGGTCCGGGCGCGACGAAGCGTCAGGGCTGCCCGCCGTGTCCCCGGGGTGCGCACCCTGCTCCGTCATTGCCTCTTCTTGATCTCTTATCACCAGTCACCGCCCGCACGATGGTGGCATGCCGCGCCGCCGCACACGGGCAGCAGGGTCGACGTGCGGGGTCGCACAGTCTGCCCGAAGTGAGGTTCCCGGGCGAGGCGTACGCACGCCTCGGTACGCGTCACATCGCCGGCCGCGTTGTCGGTGGGGTGGTGCAGGATGGGTCGGATGAGCCAGCAGCGCCTTCCGTCCGACACCGGCCCGGAGCATGCGGACACCCTGCCCGAGTACGCCGAGCGGGTCCTCGACGTGGCCGAGCGGATCCCCCCGGGCCGCGTCATGACGTACGGCGACGTGGCCGAGTGGCTGGAGGAGGGCGGCCCCCGGCAGGTCGGGCGCGTGATGGCGCTCTACGGGGGAGCCGTCCCGTGGTGGCGGGTCGTCCGCGCTGACGGGGTGCTGCTGCCGGGCCACGAGCTGAGAGCCCTCGACCACTATCGCGCGGAGGGAACTCCGCTGAAGGAGGCGAGCCGGGCCGCCGACGGGCACCTGCCGCGCCTCGAGATGAAGCGCGCGCGGTGGGACGGCGGCGGGCACGCGGACGACGGCGGGCACGCGGACGACGGCAGGCACACCGGCAGCGGTGGGCACGTGGGGAGTCACATCGGCCGGCTTCCGCCATCGGACGTACCGCCGTGCGACCTGTGAGCCGTGCAGGGGAAACAGGACACGTCCGTGGCATGACGTACGTTCGTGATGCGGGTGACACGAGTGCCGCATGTGCCGGGAGGGAAGAAACGGAAGCTCTGCTTCCATACTCTCTGTCGGCGTAACGTCAACCGCACGTGTCCCCCTCGACCCCGCGGCCACCGCCCTCCACACGCGGTGGAACGGCAACCAGCACACCCACCAGGACCGGCGAACCACGTGAGCTCCTCTTTCTCCACCAATGGCCTGTCGCACCCCCAGGTGCGGCGGGGGAACCGTGGCGCTCATCGACTGGTCCGTACCCCGCCGGCCCGTACATCCCCCCCTCGGCTGGACGCCGCACAGCGCTCCGTGGTTGACCACGGGACCGGACCGATGCTCGTCCTCGCAGGTCCGGGCACCGGGAAGACGACCACACTGGTCGAGTCGGTGGCCGCGCGGATCGCCCGCGGGGGTGATCCCGGACGCATCCTCGTGCTGACGTTCAGCCGCAGGGCGGCGGTCGAGCTGCGCGACCGCATGGCCCTGCGCACAGGGGCCGCGCACGCGCCCCAGGCGACCACGTTCCACTCGCTGTGCTACGCCCTGATCCGCGCCCACCAGGACAGCGACCTCTTCGTCGAGCCGTTGCGGCTGCTGTCGGGCCCCGAGCAGGACGTCACCGTCCGTGAGCTGCTCGCGGGCCAGGTCGACCTGGAACGCCTCGGCCTGGCGCATGTGCGCTGGCCGGACGAACTGCGCGCCTGTCTGACCACCCGCGGCTTCGCCGACGAGGTCCGCGCGGTGCTCGCCCGCAGCCGCGAGCTGGGCCTCGGCCCCGATGCCCTGGACGCCTTCGCCCGCCGCATCGGACGCCCCGACTGGCGTGCCGCGTCCGCCTTCCTCGCCGAGTATCTCGACGTCCTCGACCTGCAGGGCGTCCTCGACTACGCCGAACTGGTCCACCGCGCGGTGCTCCTCGCCCGCCGCCCCGAGATCGCCCGACAGCTCGCCGCGCGCTACGACGCCGTCTACGTGGACGAGTACCAGGACACCGACCCGGCACAGGTGCGGCTGCTGCAGGCACTGGCCGGCGGCGGCCGCACCCTGGTCGCCCTCGGCGACCCGGACCAGTCGATCTACGCCTTCCGGGGTGCGGACGTGAACGGCATCCTGGACTTCCCCGACGCGTTCCCCCGCGCGGACGGCCACCCGGCCCCGGTGGAGGTGCTGCGCGTCGCGCGCCGCTCCGGCGCGGCCCTGCTGGCCGCCACCCGCCTGATCACCCAGCGCATGCCGCTGCCCCGCCTGCCCGCCGAGAAGGTCCGCGCCCACCGGGAGCTCACCCCGGTACGGGACGGCGGCCGGACCGAGGTCTACACGTACCCGACCTCCGGCACGGAGCTGGACAACATCGCCGACATCCTGCGCAGGGCCCACCTGGAGGACGGCGTCGCCTGGAACGACATGGCCGTCCTGGTGCGGGCCGGCTCCCGCACCCTTCCCGCCGTCCGCCGCGCCCTCGCCTCGGCGGGCGTCCCGGTGGACGTCGACGGCAACGACCTTCCCCTGCGCCACGAACCGGCGGTGGCTCCGCTGCTCACGGCCCTGAGAGCGGTGGCGACGGCGGAGGCGGCCGACGGGCCGGAGCAGGAACCGGAGGCTCCTGGGCAGGAGCAGGAGCAGGAGCAGGAACCGGAGGCTCCTGGGCAGGAGCAGGAGCAGGAACCGGAGGCTCCTGGGCAGGAGCAGGAGCAGGAACCGGAGGCTCCTGGGCAGGGGCAGGAGCAGGAGCAGGATCAAGGGCGGAAAAAGGGGCAGGACCAGGGAGCGGGGCCGGAGCAACCCTGCTGGCTCGACACCGAGACCGCGCTCACCCTGCTCACCTCCCCCCTCGCCGGCATGGACGCCGCCGACCTGCGCCGTCTCGGCCGGGCCCTGCGCGAGGAGGAGCGGGCCGCGGGCAACGTGCTGCCGCCGCCCTCGGACGAACTCCTCGCGCGGGCGCTGGCCGAACCCGAGCGGCTGGTCGTGCACGACCCCACCTACGCGCGCGGAGCCCAGCGGCTCGGCGCGCTGCTGCGCACGGCACGTGAGCGCCTGGCGAGCGGCGGCACCGCCGAGGAGGCGCTGTGGGACCTGTGGGACGGCACCCCGTGGCCCGCGCGACTGGAACGCTCCGCCCACCGCGGCGGTGCCGCCGGACGCAACGCCGACCGGGACCTCGACGCGGTGTGCGCCCTGTTCGCGACCGCCGCCCGCGCGGAGGAACGCACCGGAGGCCGCGGCGCCCTGAACTTCCTGGAGGAGATCGACGCCGAGGACATCGCCGCGGACACCCTCACCCGCCGCGCCGTGCGCCCCGACGCCGTACGCCTGATGACCGCGCACCGCGCCAAGGGCCTGGAGTGGCGGCTGGTCGTCGTGGCCGGTGTCCAGGAGGGCCTGTGGCCCGACCTGCGCCGCCGCGGCTCCCTGCTGGAGGCCGACCGTATCGGCCGCGACGGGCTCGCCGAACCGCTCACCCCCGGTGCGCTCCTCGCCGAGGAACGCCGCCTGTTCTACGTCGCCGCCACCCGCGCGCGTGAACGGCTTGTGGTGACGGCCGTGAAGGCCCCCGCCGACGACGGCGACCAGCCCTCCCGCTTCCTGACCGAACTCGGCGTCGAGCCCAAGGACGTCACCGGGCGCCCGCGCCGCCCGCTGTCCGTCGCCGCGCTCGTCGCCGAACTGCGTGCCACCACCGTCGACCCGCGCGTCTCCGACACGCTCAGGGAGGCCGCCGCCCGCCGGCTCGCCCGGCTCGCCGCCCTCGCCGACGAGGACGGCCGCCCCCTGGTGCCGTCCGCCCACCCGTACCGCTGGTGGGGCATGTACGAACCCACCCGGAGCAAGGTGCCGCTGCGCAGCCGCGACCAGCCCGTCGTGCTCTCCGGCAGCGCCCTCGACCAGCTCGCCAACACCTGCGCCCTGCAGTGGTTCCTCGGCCGGGAGGTGAAGGCCGACGCCCCCGCGACCGCCGCCCAGGGCTTCGGCAACGTGGTGCACGTCCTCGCCGACGAGGTGGCCTCCGGGCACACTCCGGCCGACCTCGCCGTCCTCATGGAACGGCTCGACTCCGTGTGGAACGCGCTCGCCTTCGACGCGCCCTGGAAGTCCCAGCAGGAGAAGCAGAACGCGCGCGTGGCACTCGAACGCTTCCTGAAGTGGCACGTCATCGACCGCACCGGCCGCACCCCGGTGGCCAGTGAGCACGACTTCGACGTCCGGCTCGAAGCCGGCGACTACGAGGTCCGCATCCGCGGTCAGATGGACCGCGTCGAAGCCGACGGTGAGGGCCGCGCCTACGTCGTCGACTTCAAGACCGGCAAGCACGCCCCCAGTTCCGCCGAGGTGGCCCGCCACCCCCAGCTCGCCGTCTACCAGCTCGCCGTGCAGGAGGGTGCCGTCGACGAGGTGTTCGACGGGACACGGCCCGGGACGGGCGGCGCCGAACTGGTCCAGCTGCGCCAGCCGGCCCCCAAGCGGGACGGCGGAGAGACCCTGCCCAAGGTGCAGGCCCAGGAGCCGCTGGAGGGGGAGCAGGGGGAGTGGGTCGGCGACCTGCTGGCGACGGCCGCCGGGAAGGTCCTCGACGAACGCTTCACCCCGAGCGCGGGGCAGCACTGCGCCCACTGCGCCTTCCGCGCCTCGTGCAGCGCCCGCCCCGAGGGCCGGCACGTGATCGAGTGACCGGGACCGGATCACCGCGGCGGTGCCCACGCCCTCGTGAGGCGCACGAGGGCGTGGTGCACGCCCCGCAGGCACGCGACCTGACGGGGTGCACGACCTGGTGACGCACACGACCTGACCGGGGCATACGACCTGATGCGGCGCGCCGACGACCGGCGTGACGCATCGCACCACCCGCGCCGACCTGCGGTTCTCCGGCCGGCGAGGGGCGGTACGGCCTTTTTGTCAGCGGCCGCCGCTAGCCTCTGCATGTGCATGCACGCATCAGCGATCCCGAGCAGCTCAAGGAGCTCCTCGGGATCCCTTTCACTCCCGAGCAGACGGCCTGCATCATCGCGCCGCCCGCTCCTCAGGTGATCGTGGCCGGAGCGGGCTCCGGCAAGACGACCGTGATGGCGGCACGCGTGGTGTGGCTGGTCGGCACCGGCCAGGTCGCCCCGGAGCAGGTGCTCGGCCTCACCTTCACCAACAAGGCCGCCGGTGAACTCGCCGAACGCGTCCGCAAGGCACTGATCAAGGCAGGCGTCACCGATCCGGACACCATCGACCCGGACAACCCGCCGGGCGAACCGGTGATCTCCACCTACCACGCCTTCGCGGGCCGCCTCCTGACCGACCACGGGCTGCGCATCGGCCTCGAACCGACCTCCCGCCTCCTCGCCGACGCCACCCGCTACCAGCTCGCCGCGCGGGTGCTGCGCGAGGCCCCCGGCCCCTACCCCGCCCTCACCCGTTCCTTCGCCGACCTGGTCGGCGACCTCCTCACCCTCGACGGCGAACTCTCCGAGCACCTCGTACGGCCCGAGGACCTGCGCGGCCACGACACCGAACTGCTGCGCACCCTGGAGCACACCAAGCTCACCAACGCGGACCTGCGCAAAGTGCCCGAAGCGGCCGCCGCGCGGCGCGAACTCGCCGACCTCGTCCTGCGCTACCGGGCCGCCAAACGCGAACGCGACCTGCTCGACTTCGGCGACCAGATCGCCCTCTCGGCCCGGCTCGCCCGGAACCCCGAGGTGGGCCGCATCCTGCGCGACGAGTTCCGGGTGGTCCTCCTCGACGAGTACCAGGACACCTCGGTCGCCCAGCGGGTCCTCCTCGCCGGCCTGTTCGGCGGCGGCACCGGCCACCCGGTCACCGCCGTCGGCGACCCCTGCCAGGCGATCTACGGCTGGCGCGGCGCCTCCGTCGCGAACCTCGACGACTTCCCCGAACACTTCGCCCGGGACGACGGCGGTCCCGCCACCCGCCAGTCGCTCAGCGAGAACCGCCGCAGCGGCGGCCGCCTGCTGGACCTCGCCAACGGCCTCGCCGAGCCCCTGCGGGCCATGCACGCGGGCGTGGAGGCCCTCCGTCCGGCCCCGGGAGCCGAGCGGGACGGCACCGTCCGCTGCGCCCTGCTGCCCACCCACGCCGAGGAACTCGACTGGATGGCCGACTCCATCGCCCACCTCGTACGCACCGGCAAGGAGCCCGGCGAGATCGCCGTCCTGTGCCGCACAGCGACCGACTTCGCCGAGATCCAGGGCGCCCTCGTCGCCCGGGACGTACCCGTCGAGGTCGTCGGTCTGTCCGGGCTGCTGCACCTGCCCGAGATCGCCGACCTGGTCGCCGTCTGCGAGGTCCTCCAGGACCCCGGTGCCAACGCCTCGCTCGTCCGTCTGCTGACCGGCCCCCGCTGGCGCATCGGCCCGCGCGACCTCGCCCTCCTCGGCCGCCGCGCGCGCCTGCTCGTGTCCCACGCGCGCGTGGACGGCGAGGACGACCCCGACCGCCGCCTCGCCGAAGCCGTCGAGGGCATCGACCCGTCCGAGGTGATCTCGCTCGCCGACGCCCTCGACACGTTCCTGGAGACCCCGCTGGACGGCCACGGGGACGACGACGGGCTGCCCTTCTCGCCGGACGCGCGCGTGCGGTTCGCCCGGCTGGCCGCCGAACTGCGCGACCTGCGCCGCTCCCTGGCCGACCCGCTGATGGACGTCCTGCACCGCGTCCTCGCCGTCACCGGCCTGGAGATCGAACTGTCGGCGTCCCCGCACGCCCTGGCCGCCCGTCGCCGCGAGACCCTCTCCAACTTCCTCGACATCGCCGCCTCCTTCGCCACCGGGGACGCCGAGGCCGGCCTGCTCGCCTTCCTCGGCTTCCTGCGCACCGCCGCCCAGTACGAGAAGGGCCTCGACAACGCGCTGCCCGGCGGCGAGAACACCGTCAAGGTGCTCACCGCGCACAAGTCCAAAGGCCTGGAGTGGGACGTCGTGGTCGTCCCCGGACTGGTCACCGGCACCTTCCCCAGCGGCCAGGGCCGCGAGAAGTGGACCGCGCAGGGCAAGGTCCTGCCGCACGGACTGCGGGGCGACGCCGATACCCTGCCCGACATCGAATCCTGGGACTCCCGGGGCCTGAAGGCCTTCCACGAGGCGATGAAGGACCACCAGCACACCGAGGAGCTCCGCCTCGGCTACGTCACCTTCACCCGCCCCCGCTCGCTGCTGCTCGGCTCCGGCCACTGGTGGGGGCCCTCCCAGAAGAAGCCGCGCGGGCCGTCCGCGTTCCTCCAGGCCCTCCACGACCACTGCGCCGCCGGGTACGGCGAGATCGAGGCATGGGCGGACGAGCCCGCCGAGGACGACGAGAACCCCGCCCTGCAGCGGGCCACCCAGGACCAGGTGTGGCCCCTCCCGCTGGACGACGACGCCCTCGCCCGCCGCCGTGCCGCTGCCGACACCGTCCTGGCCCACCTCGAGAGCCTCGCCGGCCACCCCGACGATCCTCCCCCGGCCGTACACGCCGCGGACGCGTACGGCGACCCGGACTGGCCCCTGCCCCCGGACGACGAGGACCTCCCGCCCGACGACGTCGGCCCCTTCGACGACGACGCCTCCGGCGAGGGCGACTGGGACTCCTGGACCGCCGACCGCCCCACCGACGGTCTTCCGGCCGTCCCTTCTGCCGACCTCCACCCCGACGACCGTCACCCCGCGGACCGCCGCCCCGCCATCCCGCACCAAGCGACGGCCCCGGAGCCCACCGGTCGCCCCGGCGTTCCGGAGCCCACCGGTCGCCCCGGCGCTCCGGAACCGGCCCGGCACGCGGACCCCGCGACTCCGGAGCCCGCCGTCCCCGAGCTCTTGACGGAGCCCGCCACGCCCCGCCTCACGCCGGAGGAGGCCCGTACCGTCGCCTCCTGGGACCGCGACCTCGACGCCCTCACCGGCGAACTGCTGCGCGCCCGTGACGGCGTCACCCAGGTCCTGCTGCCCCCGTCGCTCACCGCGTCCCAGCTGCTGCGGCTGGCCGCGGACCCGGACGGCTTCGCGCGGGAGCTGGCCCGCCCCATGCCCCGCCCGCCGCAGCCGGCCGCCCGCCGCGGCACCCGCTTCCACGCCTGGGTCGAGGCCCGTTTCGAGGAACTGACCCTGCCCCTGCTCGAACCGGACGACCTCCCCGGCAGTGAGGCCGAGATCGCCGACGAGCAGGACCTCGCCGTTCTCAAGGAGGCCTTCGAGCGCACCGCGTACGCGCACCGCACGCCCTACCGCGTGGAGGCCCCCTTCCAACTGGAGATCGCCGGCCGGGTCGTCCGCGGCCGCATCGACGCCGTCTACCGGCAGGACGGCAGCGATGCGGGCGGGACCAGGACCGGGGCCGGGACCGGGACCGGGGACAGCGACGGCGACGGCGACGGCGACAGTGCCGGAGACAGGAGCGGCGCCGCCGCCGGTGCCGGGACGACGTACGAGATCGTCGACTGGAAGACCGGCCGCGGCCGCACCGCCGACCCGCTCCAGCTCGCCGTCTACCGGCTCGCCTGGGCCGAGCAGCAGGGCGTTCCCCTGGAGTCGGTCGGCGCCGCCTTCCTGTACGTACGCACCGGCGAGGTCGTACGCCCCGAGGCGCTGCCGGACCGCGCGGCCATCGAACGGCTGCTGCTGGAAGAACCGTCCGGTGAGATACCGCACTCCGAGGACACCCCCGCGGGCCGATAGGCTCGAGTCCATGAGCCAGCCCGTTGACAGTGCCGTCAGCGCCGTCCGTACGTACATCGGGCAGCACCGCGCCGCCTTCCTCGACGACCTCACCGAGTGGCTGCGCATCCCCTCGGTGTCGGCCCAGCCCGAGCACGCACCCGACGTGCGCCGCAGCGCCGACTGGCTGGCCGCCGCACTCACCGCGACCGGCTTCCCGGCCGTCGAGGTCTGGCCGACCCCGGGCGCCCCCGCCGTGTACGCCGAATGGCCCTCCTCGGACCCCGGGGCGCCCACCGTCCTGGTCTACGGCCACCACGACGTGCAGCCCGCCGCCCGAGAGGACGGCTGGCACAGCGAGCCCTTCGAACCCCTCGTCCGGGACAACCGGATGTACGCGCGCGGAGCGGCCGACGACAAGGGCCAGGTGTTCTTCCACACCCTCGGCGTCCGGGCCCACCTCGCCACGACCGGCCGTACCGCCCCCGCCGTGCACCTGAAGCTGCTGATCGAGGGCGAGGAGGAATCCGGTTCGCCCCACTTCCGGACCCTCGTCGAGCGGCACGCGGACCGGCTCGCCGCCGACGTGGTGATCGTCTCCGACACCGGGATGTGGTCCGAGGACACCCCCACCGTGTGCACCGGCATGCGCGGCCTCGCCGAGTGCGAGATCCGGCTGCACGGCCCGGACCAGGACATCCACTCCGGTTCCTTCGGCGGCGCGGTGCCTAACCCGGCCACCGTCGTCGCCCGCCTGGTCGCCGCGCTGCACGACGAGCACGCGCGCGTGACGATCCCCGGCTTCTACGACGACGTCGTCGAGCTCACCGACCGCGAACGCGAGCTCTTCGCCGAGCTGCCCTTCGACGAACGGGAGTGGCTGCGCGCCGCCTCCTCCCACGCCACCGGCGGCGAGGCCGGGTACAGCACCCTGGAGCGCGTCTGGGCCCGTCCCACCGCGGAGGTCAACGGCATCGGCGGCGGCTACCAGGGCCCCGGCAGCAAGACGATCATCCCGTCCTCCGCCATGGTCAAACTGTCCTTCCGGCTGGTCGCGGGACAGGACCCCGACCACATCGAGAAGGCCGTCCGCGACTGGGTGGCCGGGCGGATTCCCGACGGCGTCCGGTACGAGATCGCCTTCAGCCCCGCCACCCGCCCGTGCCTGACCCCGCTGGACCACCCTGCCCTCAAGTCCGTGGCCCGTGCCATGGGCCGCGCCTTCGGCACACCCGTCCGCTTCACGCGCGAGGGCGGTTCCGGACCGGCCGCCGACCTCCAGGACGTGCTCGGCGCCCCCGTGCTCTTCCTCGGCATCTCCGTCCCGTCCGACGGATGGCACGCCCCCGACGAGAAGGTCGAACTGGACCTGCTCCTCAAGGGCGCCGAGGCCTCCGCACACCTCTGGGACGACCTCGCCGAGCACTGGCGGCGCGTGCCCTGAACGCTCTCGGGCCGTCCGACCCGGGCCGCCCGCGCGGGGCACACTGGAAGCACCCCGCCGCGCGCGCCGCCGGGCCCGGTCGTCTCCCGCCCGTACGACCCGCCGAACCGACCGCCGATCCCACCCGTTTCACCGGGGGAGTTGGAAGCACCCGTGACCACCTGGACCGACCACACCGCCGACCGTCCCGTCTCGCTCACCGCCCCGAGCGGCATCAACCGCGCCGCCCACCACCGGCTCGACGAAGCATGGCTCGCGGCGGCCTGGAGCCACCCTTCGACGCGCTGCTTCGTGGTCTCCGGCGGCCAGGTCCTCATCGACGAGACGGCCGACGGCCGCACCGAACTCGTCATGACGCCCTCCTTCGAGGCGCCGCTCACCGAAGCACACCGCTATTTCCTGGGCACCGACGAGGACGGCGTCAGCTACTTCGCGCTGCAGAAGGACGCCCTGCCGGGCCGGATGGACGACTCCGCCCGCCCGGCCGGCCTGCGTGAGGCGGGCCTGCTCCTGTCGTCCCGCGACGCGGGCCTGATGGTGCACGCGGTCGCCCTGGAGAACTGGCAACGGCTGCACCGCTTCTGCTCCCGCTGCGGCGAGCGCACCGTCATCGCCGCGGCCGGCCACATCCGCCGCTGCCCGGCCTGCGGCGCCGAGCACTACCCGCGCACCGACCCCGCGGTGATCATGTCCGTGGTCGACGACCAGGACCGCATCCTGCTCGGCCGCCAGGTCCACTGGCCCGAGGGCCGCTTCTCGACGCTCGCCGGCTTCGTCGAGCCGGGGGAGTCCATCGAGCAGTCGGTGCGCCGCGAGGTCCACGAGGAGGTCGGCATCAGCGTCGGCGAGGTCGAGTACGTCGCCAGTCAGCCCTGGCCGTTCCCCTCCAGCCTCATGCTGGGCTTCGTCGCCCGCGCCACCTCGACCGGGATCGAGGTCGACGGCGACGAGATCCACGAGGCCCGCTGGTTCTCCCGGGACCAGCTGGGGGCCGCCTTCGAGTCCGGCGAGGTGCTCCCGCCCTACGGCATCTCGATCGCGGCCCGTCTGATCGAGCGCTGGTACGGCAAGCCCCTCCCGACCCGCACCGCCTTCTGACCCGCACCGCCTTCCGACCCGCGGTGCTTTCCGACCCGCACCGCCTTTTGTCCCGCGGTGCGCGCTGTACAGCGACAGAGCGGGGCGGGCGTCCCACGACCAGGCCTTGACAGGCCCTCGGTCAGGAACGCCCACCCCGCTCCGGGTGAACCGCCCGCTCAGACGCCGATCTTCTGCTTCACCTGCGCCAACGACGGGTTGGTGAGCGTCGAGCCGTCCTCGAAGAGCACGGTGGGGACCGTCTGGTTCCCGCCGTTCGCCTTCTCCACGAAGGCCGCGGAGTCCGGGTCCTGCTCGATGTTGATCTCGGTGTACGCGATGCCCTCGCGGTCCATCTGACCCTTCAGACGGCGGCAGTATCCGCACCACGTGGTGCTGTACATCGTCACAGTGCCCGGCATGTCTCTCGTGCTCCTTCGGCGACTCGGGGAAGTCCTCGCTGAGGAGGAACGTACTTGAAAGCGCCACCATTCCCAGGGCCGTGGCCTGCCCTACCTGCGTGACGTGAACTCCGCCCCGCCTGCGTGACGTGATGCCCACCGCACGAGGACGTGATGCCCGCCGCATTGGTACGACTGCGAGGGCACGCCTGTGGACAACCGGCTCAGCCGTCTCCGGCGACCTGGCAGCATGGCTGTGTGACAGCAGCAACGCACTCCCCTCTCTTCCCGCGGGTACCGGACTCGGCCGACGCGGTGCTCGAAGGGCTCGACCCCGAGCAGCGCGAGGTCGCCACCGCCCTGCACGGCCCGGTGTGTGTGCTGGCGGGCGCCGGTACCGGCAAAACCAGGGCGATCACCCACCGGATCGCCTACGGGGTACGCGCCGGGATCCTCCAGCCCTCCAGCGTGCTCGCCGTCACCTTCACCAACCGCGCCGCCGGGGAGATGCGCGGGCGGCTGCGCCAGCTCGGCGCCACAGGGGTCCAGGCCCGCACCTTCCACTCGGCGGCGCTCCGCCAGCTCCAGTACTTCTGGCCGAAAGCGGTCGGTGGCTCCCTGCCCCGGCTGGTCGACCGCAAGATCCAGCTCGTCGCCGACGCGGCCGCCGCCTGCCGCATCCGGCTCGACCGGGGCGAGCTGCGGGACGTCACCGCCGAGATCGAGTGGTCCAAGGTCACCCAGACGGTTCCGGCCGACTACCCGCCCGCCGTCGCCAAGGCCGCGCGTGAGGCGCCCCGCGACCCCGCCGAGATCGCCCAGCTCTACGCCGCCTACGAGGACCTCAAGCGGGAGCGGGGGGTCATCGACTTCGAGGACGTGCTGCTGCTCACCGTGGCCGTGCTCCAGGACCGCCAGGACATCGCGGAACAGGTCCGCGCCCAGTACCAGCACTTCGTCGTCGACGAGTACCAGGACGTCAGCCCGCTCCAGCAGCGGCTGCTGGAGCTCTGGCTCGGCGACCGGGAGAGCCTGTGCGTGGTCGGCGACGCCAGCCAGACGATCTACTCGTTCACGGGGGCGACGCCCGACCACCTCCTCGACTTCCGTACCAAGCACCCCGGTGCCACCGTCGTGAAACTGGTCCGCGACTACCGCTCGACCCCCCAGGTGGTCCGCCTCGCCAACGGGCTGCTCGCCCAGGCGCACGGCCGTGCCGCCGATCACCGGCTGGAACTCGTCTCCCAGCGCGGCCCGGGGCCCGACCCCGTCTTCACCGAGTACACCGACGAGCCCGCGGAGGCCGAGGGCGCCGCGCGCCGGATCGGCGAACTGATCGGCGCCGGTGTCCGGGCCAGTGAGATCGCCGTGCTGTTCCGCACGAACTCCCAGTCCGAGACCTACGAGCAGGCCCTCGCGGACGCCGGAGTGCCGTACCAGCTGCGGGGCGCCGAGCGCTTCTTCGACCGTCCGGAGGTGCGCAAGGCGGGCAGCGCCCTGCGCGCGGCGGCCCGCTTCGGCGGCAACGACAGCCTCCTCGACGACGTGGTGGACCTGCCCTCCCAGGTACGTGCCGTGCTGTCGGGCGAAGGCTGGACGGCGCAGCCGCCGGCGGGCTCGGGGGCGGTGCGGGAGCGCTGGGAGTCCCTGGCCGCTCTGGTGAACCTCGCCCAGGACTTCACCGCCGCGAAGCCGGACGCCACCCTCGCCGATCTCGTCGCCGAACTCGACGAGCGGGCAGGCGCCCAGCACGCCCCGACCGTGCAGGGCGTCACGCTCGCGTCGCTGCACTCGGCCAAGGGCCTGGAGTGGGACGTGGTCTTCCTGGTCGGTGTCGCCGAGGGCATGATGCCGATCACCTACGCGAAGACCGACGAACAGATCGAGGAGGAGCGCCGCCTCCTCTATGTGGGCGTCACCCGGGCACGGGAGCGTCTCCACGTCTCCTGGTCGCTCGCCCGCTCGCCCGGCGGACGGGCCAACCGCCGGCCCAGCCGTTTCCTCCACGGGCTGCGTTCCGGCTCGCCGGCCGGCCGCGGCGGCGCGGCCGGCAGCGGAGCCACGGGAGGTGTGGAGCGTGGTGTGCCCGGGAGGGCGACCGCCGTCTCCGTGGCCCCGGAACCGAGACGCAGACAGCGCAGCCCCGCCCGCTGCCGGGTCTGCGGCCGCACGCTGACGGACGCGGGCGAGATGAAGCTGATGCGCTGTGAGGACTGCCCCTCCGACATGGACGAGGGCGTCTACGAGCGGCTGCACGACTGGCGGGGCGAGCAGGCGCGGCGCAGTGGCCAGCCCGCCTTCTGCGTCTTCACCGACAAGACGCTGATGGCCATCGCCGAGGCCGTCCCCGAGGACCCGCCGGGGCTCGCCCGCATCCCAGGCGTGGGCAAGCGCAAGCTGGACCGCTACGGGGCCGACGTACTGGCGATCTGCGCAGGCGGGGACGGAGCGCAGGACAAAGATCAGGACTGATTCCAACTCGTCGAGAAAATAGTTTGCGCATGCCCCAGGAATCCCCATAGGTTCTTAGACACGAGAGCAGCGGCCTTCTCGAAGGCCCTGATTCCGTGTTGTACTTGCATATCCGTCGGACCGGCTGACCCCGGTCCCCCGATGCGCCGAGAGGAGGCGAGTCCTGTGATCAACATCAACACCAGCTCCGTCGTCAAAATGACCGATCGCTCGGCCGTCTCCCTGTGCATTCTCGGCGCCTCGAATCAGGGCACCGTTCTGTCCGGCATCCCTGCCGCACGTCCGGCGTCCTCCGTTGCTCCCGCGGGCCTCGTCGTCCGTGAGCGCGATGAGCGACCGATCAAGGCACTGGAAGCGGTAGAGGCACAGGCGAAGGCCTATGCCTTTGCGGCGGCCGGTGCCGGATTCCGGAAGCAGACGACGCAGCACCACCACCTGATGTGGGCCTTCCGTGGGCCAGAACCCTGGAGTGATCCAGCCTGATTCGATCAGGCCGGCGCCTTCAGGGCCGCGGAACCCCATCCGGGATCCGCGGCCCTTCTGTTTGTCCCCGAACAGGGACGACGGACCGAAGCGCCTCGGGACAGGACAAGAACCCGGTACCAGCCGCCACCCGGCCCACCGGCCGGAAACGACCAGACGAGGAAGACGAACCGTGCAACTCGAAGCGCACGCCCCGTCCGTACCGCCTTCCGACACGATCCCCAAGCCCGGCTCCACGGAGGACCCGACCTTGACTCCGCTCACCGCGCTCACCGCGCTCGACGACGCCATCGAGAACCTCGGCGTACCCGTCCCCTGCCGTTCCTACGACCCGGAGGTCTTCTTCGCCGAGTCGCCGGCGGACGTCGAGTACGCCAAGTCCCTCTGCCGCACCTGCCCGCTGATGGAGGCCTGCCTCGCCGGCGCCAAGGAGCGGCGTGAGCCGTGGGGCGTCTGGGGCGGCGAGCTGTTCGTCCAGGGCGTCGTTGTCGCCCGGAAGCGGCCGCGTGGCCGTCCGCGGAAGAACCCGGTCATGGCATGAACACCCCAGGAACGATCGACCGCCCCCTCACGCACGACCCCCAGAAGCAGGCCCCGATGATGCCGACCGCCGACGAGCCCGCAGGCTCCGCGACCGAAGACTTCACCACCCGTGGTGCGAACGACTCGCGCCAGAACAGGACCCGTGAGATGCAACTCATTCCAGAAGCCCTGGCCCGTGCGCATATGCGCGAGCGCCTGCACGAGGCCGAGCAGGAGCGCCGGGCGGCACGCCTGGTGACCGCTCGCCGGATGCAGCGCCGCGCCGAGCGCGCCTCCCAGCGTGCCCGCCGCGCCCTGGCCATGGCCGTCATGCAGTAACCGACCGATCCAACCGATCGAGCCGATTCGACCTTCGAGTCGACCCAGCTCGTCATGGCTCTCCCCGCGGGGGCCGGTCCGTGCCGAACGGACCGGCCCCCGCGGTACGTTGCGCCGAGCGGGCCGTCCGGTACGGCGTTGTCGTCACCGGGTGACGAACCATTCCGCAGACGCAGACGCAGACGCAGACGCAGACGCAGACGCAGACGCAGACGCATACGGCCGCTCGGCTGCGGAACAGAGGCCCAAGTGTGCGCCCGCTGTGGTGCGTCCGCTGTGATGCGCCGGCCGAGGGCCCCCGGGCACGCAGTGGTGATGACAGCGGGCGCGATCCGGGTTGGTGTCTCTCACGCCTGCGCCGCCGATGCCTCCCCGGCCGGTTCGGCCGTCTCGTCCCCGGCGGCCACCTCCGCGGGCTTCCCCTCCGCAGCCTTCCTCGCCGCAGGCTTCCCCTTTGTGGGCTTCCGCTTGGCGGACTTCTGCTCGGCGGACCTCCGTTCGGCGGGTTTCGCCTTTGAGGGCTCCTTCACCGGGGTCTCGTCCACCGCCTGCCTCGGTACCAGCTTCCCTGCTCCCCCTGTTGTCGCTGCCCCCACTGCTTCCGCCTCTTCCGGGACGAACCCCGGCAGCCACTCCCGCAGTTCGTCACGCAGCCGTACTGTCCCGCCCAACTGGCACAGCACACCGATCGTGCTCAGGGTCACCCGGTGGATCAGCAGGTACGCCGGGGGGAGATTGAGCTGCTTGGCCAGCTGGTAGGCGGGGGAGCGGGGGTCGCCGATGCGGGCGGCCTGGCCGCGCATCCAGCCCCGGGTGAACGTGAACGCCTCGGCCTGCGCCGGTTCGATGATCGGCAGGAGGTACTCGAGGACCGCGTCGGGATCCAGCTCGATGGTCTCCCTGATGAACCCCTCCGCGCACAGCATCTCGTAGACGGCCTCCGCCTCGCCGTCCAGCGTCATCCGCAGTGCCTCGCCGATGGGAGCGGGCAGCCCGCCCGGCAGCCGGTCGACCGTGCCGAAGTCCAGCACACCCAGACGCCAGTCGTCCTCACCGTCCGGGCCGCCGGGCAGCAGACGGAAGTTGCCCGGATGCGGATCGGCGTGCAGCAGCCCGGTGAGGGCCGGCCCGGAGAACAGGAAACGGGCGAGGAGCTGACCTGCCCGGTCCCGCTGTTCCTCCGTACCGTCCGAGATGATCTCCGACAGCGGTACACCGTCCATCCACTCGGTGACCAGCACCTGCTCGCACTGGTGGACCACCGCCGGTACGACGACGTCGGGGTCGTCCGCGAACTCCTCGGCGTGGACCCGCTGGGCCTGGGCCTCCAGACCGTAGTCCAGCTCCTCCGCGACCCGGTCCCTGAGCTCCGCGATCAGAGGCTTGACGTCCATTCCGGGGACCAGCGGACCCAGCAGCCGGGCGAACCGGCTCAACTGGTTCAGGTCGGACAGCAAGGCCTCGCCGGCGCCCGGGTACTGCACCTTGACCGCCACCTCGCGGCCGTCGTGCCACACCCCGTGGTGCACCTGGCCGATCGAGGCCGCGGCGGACGGCTTGTCCTCGAACTCCAGGAACAGCTCGGGCCAGTCCTCGCCGAGCCGCTCCTCCAGCACCGCGTGCACGGTGCGGGTCGGCATCGGCGGGGCCGCCTCCTGGAGTTTCGTCAGCGCGGCACGGTAGGGCCCGGCGACCTCCTCCGGCAGGGCCGACTCGAAGACCGACAGGGCCTGGCCGAACTTCATCGCGCCGCCCTTGAGCTCGCCGAGCACCTTGAACAGCTGCTCCGCGGTGCGCTGCTGCAACTCGCGGCCGACGATCTCCGCGGACTCGCCCACGATCCGCTTGCCGAGCCCCCAGGTCGCCCGCCCGGCGAAGCCGAGCGGGAGCGCGGCCAGTTTGGCGGTCCTGGTGACCGCCTTCCGGGGAAGATCAGACATGAGCCCTCCAAGTCCCTGCCGGCCGCTCCGAGTCCGCCTGACGGCACAACTTCCTCGACGGCCCGTGCGTGGCCATTGTCCCGTGCGTCCGGCCGTGTTCGGAGGTGTGCTCCGACTCCGTCTCCGCCGCGTTCTGCTCCGCCGCTCCGCACGGACACCCGGGATGTGCCCCGACCGGCCGTGCATGCCAGTGCAGACCCGGGAGTGAAGCCTCCCAGCGGGCACCGGCACTGGACGGAACATGGCCGTCCAGGAAGGCGAGCGCATGGGCACCGGCCAGTCCGGCCACGGTCGCGGCCAGTGACAGATCACAGGCCCCCACCCGGCGCTGCCGCCCGGAACGCCACTGGGCGACCATACGCGGCCAGGTCGGATCCCGGTCGGTCCTGTCTTCCTGGAGGCAGCCCGCGCAGCCGGTCTCACCGGGCAGGACGAGCGGACCGACGACGCCGGTTCCCTCCACCACGCCGACGTAGAGGTGGGGTGTCCCCGAGGCCATCAAAGGCTCGGTCCCCGCCGGGTCCGGGGTGTGCACGGCGACGTCGTCCCGCGGAGCGACGATCACCAGGGAGAACCCGGGGGCGCTCTCTTCCGGCGGGGACTGAACGGTCCGGCGCGGCGACCGGTCCGGTGCGGCCCGGCGTACAACACGGCGGGCCGCCTCGTGCCTGCGGTCGCCGACGGCTTCCGGGGGCAGACCGCCCGGCGCGACGTCCCAGGGCTCGACCCGGCCGATGTCGCGTACGTCGACCTCACCCACCCCGGCCCCGGACAGCAGTGCCGCCAGCATCGAGCCCACCCGGCCCGCGCCCCTCACCTGCACCCGGGCTCCGCGGCGCGCCGCGAGCCGGCCGAGTGCGTCGCCCGGCGCGGAGGTGGTCAGGGTCAGCGAGGCCAGATCAGGGCGCAACCGGTCGAGGACCTCCCGCTTCTCGCGCAGGGCGTCGGCGGCCGGGCCGCCGCCCCGGGAGTCGTCGAGGAGCCCGGCCCGGGACAGCCGGGTCACGAGCCGGTCGACATGGCCGTCGGGCAGATCCATCCGCCGGCCCTCCTCGCGCAGACGGTCGAGCCCACGGGTGCCGTTCAGCAGATCGAGGAAGCTGCCCGTCGCCGTGTCCATCGGTCCCAGGGTCAACGCGTGCGCGGGTGTCATCCCGAACTGCACGGTGTTGAGGTCGCGCCAGCCGCGCCGGAGCGCCGGCTTCACCATCGGATGCATGTCGGGTCCCCCGTGTCTCCTTGAACGGCCGCCGTTCGAACGGCGGCCGTAGTACCGCCGCCCACTCGTGGGCCGGTCGACGAGTGCCAGCATGCCCGGATTTGAAGTGGCTTGCAGAAAGTTGTCCACAGGCAAGGCGATTGGTCATATAAATCCGGTGCATGGCGGGGGGATCGGTATCGAAGCGTCCCGGAGCCGGGACTTCCCCGTGTGCAGCGGGTAACGTCGGGGCGTGCCCGCCGACCCACTGCACAGCGCCCCACATCCTCAGCGCAGCACGACGAGTCAGCCGACGAGCGGCTCACGGGCGAGCGCGATCGAGGTCCGCAGGAGCGCCCGCCGGCGCAGAACGGTCTCCGCGTACCGCGAGGGCGATCGTACGGTGGTGCTCATTCCCGCCCGGATGTCCGAGGCGGAGGAGCAGCGCTGGGTGAACGTCATGCTCGACAAGCTGGCGGCCCAGGAGAGCAGGCGGGCACTCGGGGACACCGAGCTGGCCGAGCGCGCCGAGCGGCTGTCGGCCCAGTACTTCAACGGGCGGGCCCAGCCCCGCTCCGTACGCTGGGTGACCAACCAGAACACGCGCTGGGGTTCGTGCACGCCGTCCGAGGGCAGCATCCGCCTGTCGCACCGGCTGCAGGGCATGCCCGAGTACGTCGTCGACTACGTCCTCTGCCACGAACTGGCCCACCTGCTCGTGCCCGGACACGGGCCCCGCTTCTGGCGTCTGCTGGAGGCGTATCCGAAGACGGAACGGGCCCGGGGCTACCTCGAGGGAGTGGTCGCGGCCGAGCGGCTGCCCCACCCGCCGGGGACCCGCAACGAGTGAACGCCGCCCGACGTGAGGGCCCCGCAGAGGCGCCCGCGGGTTGTGTACCGGGTCTGTACCGACTTCATCGGATGTCCGGGTTTGCGGTTAGCCTGGCGCGACGCACTCGCATTCGGGATGGGGGACGGTCGTACGCATGGCCAGGGAATTCCAACGCGGCCACAAGGCCAGGATCAGTGACCTCACCGCGGGCACGGATCTGTACGTAGGCGTGCAGATCTCCGGCCCCGGGCTCACCTTCGACATCAGCTGCTTCGGTCTCGATGCCGATGAACGGCTCTCGGACGACCGGTACTTCATCTTCTTCAACCAGCCGAAGTCCCCCGAGGAGTCCCTTCAGCTGCTGGGCCCGCAGGCGGGCGACACGGAGTCCTTCCGCGTGACGTTGGAGAAGATTCCGCAGCAGATCAAGAAGCTGTCCTTCACGGCGACGCTCGACGGCGCCGGGCAGATGTCCCAGATCGGTCCCGGGTACATCCGCATCGTCGCGGGCGGCGAGGAAGTGGCCCGCTACCCCTTCAGCGGCTCGGAGTTCTCCACCGAGCGGGCGGTGATGCTGGGTGACTTCTACTTCAAGGACGTGTGGCGGTTCGCCGCCGTCGGACAGGGCTTCGACGGCGGGCTCGAAGCGCTGCTGAAGAACTTCGGCGGCGAGGTGGCCGAGGAGGAGCCCGCCGCCCCGCAGCAGCCGCAGCCGCAGGCGGGAGGCGCTGCCCCGGGCTTCGCCCCGCCCGCGTTCGGTGTTCCCGGCACCCCCGCGCCGGCTCCCACCCCCGTCCCCGCCCCGGCACCTGCTCCCGCACCGGCGCCTCAGCCCGCCGCGCAGGGGTTCGCCCCTCCCCCCGGCGCCACCCCGCCGCCCCCCGCGCCGTCGGTGCACGCCGCGCCGACGATCGTCGCGCCCCTGCACACTCCGCCCGGCGGTTCCCCGGTGCCGCCGCCGTCCCCGGCACCCGCCTTCGGCCAACCCGGTCAGCAGCCACCCGCACCGAGTGCTCCGCCGCCCCCGGGCTACGGCGCGCAGCCGCACGCACCGCACGTACCGCAGGCTCCCGCCCCGCCGCCCCCGGGTTACGGCGCGCAGCCGCACGCACCGCACGTACCGCAGGCCCCCGCCCCGCCGCCGGGTTACGGCCTGCCGACACCTCCGCCGGGCTACGGCCAGCAGCCGCCGTCCGGACAGATGCCTCCGGGGCAGATGCCGGGTCAGCAGTCCCCTTACGGGGTACCGCAGGGCGCGCCCCAGGGAGCGCCGCAGAGCCCGGGTGTGCTCGGCGCGCTCCAGATGTTCAAGGAGACGCCCACCGGACAGCGCTGGACCCAGCAGAACCCGAAGCTGGTCCGCGCCGACCTCGGCACGGGCGGACAGCCCGTGCTGGCCCGGCAGGGCAGCATGGTGCTCTACCAGGGCAAGGTCGACTTCAGTTACAAGGGCGCCGGGTTCAGCGGCCGGATCGTCGGCAACGCGACCGGCCAGGAGATGCAGCTGATGCGCTGCACGGGCCAGGGCCAGGTGTTCTTCGCCGAGGACGCCACGATGCTGCACCCGATCGAGCTCCAGGGAGACGCCGTGTGCGTCTCCGCCGAGAGCGTCCTCGCCTTCGACGAGAGCCTCCAATACGAGGTCCGCCGCATCGAGGGACACGGCATCCCCGGCGGCGCGCTGTTCACGATGCAGTTCCAGGGGACCGGCACCGTCGTCGTCAAGACGCACGGGGCGCCCGTGGTCCTGCCGGTGACACCCACCACGTTCGCCGACGCCAACGCCGTGGTCGCCTGGTCGGCCGCCTCCCAGGTGATCGTCTCCAGCCAGGTGCGGATGCGCCGCAACTCCTACCCCGGCGACACCGGGGAGAGCGTCAACCTCCAGTTCCGGGGCGCGCCCGGCAACTTCATCGTCGTCCAGCCGTACGAGATCTGAGGGAGCCCGTCATGAACCAGCCACTCGCGGGCTACGCCCCCGCACCGGTCACCGCGCGCATGGAGAACCACGGCGATCACATGCTCAAGGTCGCCATGCAGACCGGGAACGACCTCCTCGCGCGCGTCGGGTCGATGATCGCCTACGAAGGGTTCATCCAGTACGAGCCCAACCCGCCGGCCGTGCGCCAGATCGCCCGGGACTGGGCCACCGGGGAGGGCGCCCCGCTGATGAAGTGCTCCGGCGACGGCCTGCTCTACCTCGCCGACTACGGGGCGAACGTCGTCGTGCTCAACCTCAACGGCGAAGGCATCTCCGTCAACGCCACCAACCTGCTCGCCTTCGACGCCGGCCTGACCTGGGGCGTGGAGCGGGTGAAGGGCCTGGCGAAGTTCGCCGGTCAGGGCCTGTGGAACACCAAGATCTCAGGGCAGGGCTGGGTCGCGCTGACCTCCCGGGGCGAGCCGATCGTCGTCGACTGCGGCGGCGGTGACGACGAGACGTACGTCGACCCGGACGCCCTGGTCGCCTGGTCCCCGAACCTCAAGGTGAAGGGCAAGCGCAGCTTCCGGGCGCAGTCTCTGATCGGCCGCGGCAGCGGCGAGGCCTACCAGATGGCGTTCTCCGGTCAGGGCATCGTCGTCGTCCAGCCCAGCGAGGACAGCACCGACCGTCTCCGGGTCCGGGGCTGAGGGGGAGCAACCACACCATGCAGAGCCCGCTTTTCGCCTTCAACGACCAGCAGACCCAGGAACGCTGGAGCCTGCAGAACAAGCAGATGCTCCGGGTCGCTCTGGGAGGGCACGACGACATCCTCGCCCGCAAGGGCAGCATGATCGCCTACCAGGGACTCGTCGAGTTCGACGCCGAGTACCAGAGCCGCGGCCAGGCACGCAGCCGTTCGCACACCGGCGAGGGACTGGACCTGATGCGCTGCCACGGGCAGGGCACGGTCTACTTCGCCAACCTCGCCCAGCACATCCATGTCATGGACGTGGACCATGAGGGGCTGACCGTCGACAGCAGCTACGTGCTCGCCATGGACTCCTCGCTGCATCACGAGGTCATCGCCGTCGACAGCATGTACGGCATCTCCGGCTCGGGGAAGTACCAGCTCAACATCACCGGTCAGGGCAAGGTCGCCCTGATGACCTCCGGTATGCCGTTGCTGATGCAGGTGACGCCGGACAAGTACGTCAACTGCGACGCCGACGCGATCGTCGCCTGGTCCACGGGGCTGCGCGTGCAGCTGCAGGCCCAGACGCACTCCTCCGGGGTGTGGCGGCGCCGCGGCAACACCGGCGAGGGCTGGGAGCTCAGTTTCATGGGCAGCGGCTTCGCGCTCGTTCAGCCCAGCGAGCTGCTGCCGCCGCAGAACGCCCAGATCGGGTCCGGCATCGCCGCGCAGTACGGCATGGGACAGCAGGGCGCCCGCGGACAGAACCAGGGCAACGTCTGGAGCTGACCGGCGTCCGGAGACACAACGGGTGAGGGCGACCGCCGAGCGGTCGCCCTCACCCGTGTCCGAGGAACAGCCGGGTGCCGGTCCGCTTCCCGTGTCCGTGGAACAGCCGGGTGCCGGCCGGCCCCGCGGATCAGGTGCCCAGCCGGGTCAGGGTCGCCTCCAGAAGACGGACGACCGAGGCATCCGCCACCTCAGCCACCTCGTCGTACGGGAACCAGCGCAGGTCGAGCGACTCGTCGCTGATGGTGTGCGCGGCATCGGGAGCGGCCACGGCCGCGTACTGGACGTCGAAGTGCCAGTGGCAGGGTGAGGGGATCGCGTGCCGGTCCAGGCGCACCGGTCCGCCCGCCAGGAGGGTCAGCCCCGCGATGCCCGACTCCTCGGTGGCCTCCCGCAGAGCCGCCGCCGTCAGCGACGGGTCGCCCGGCTCGCAGTGCCCGCCCATCTGTAGCCACATCCGCAGCTTCCGGTGCAGGGTCAGCAGCACCCGGCCGCGCCCGGGGTCGACCACGAGGGCGCTGGCGGTGAGATGACCCGCGTGACAGGCCTTCCACATGCCGTCCGGATGTGCGGCGAGGTGGTCCAGGTATGCCTGGCGCAGCTCCGGCTGGTTCTCGTACCCCTTGAGTACGAGAACCGCGTCGTCGTACAGACTCACTCGGTGCCGTCACCCTTGCGGTCGTCGTTTTCGCCGCCGTCGGTCTTTCCCTCGCCGCCGTCCCCGGTGGTGTCCTCGTCCTTGCTCCGCTTGCCGAGGTCGTGCTTGCCGGCCGCCTCGCCGAGCATCTTGTCCAGCTCGGAGAAGTCGATCTGCTCGCGGTGCACGAAGCCGTCCGGGTCGTCCAGGTCGGTGGCCGTCGGCAGCATGTCCGGGTGGGCCCACAGGGCGTCCCGCCCGTCGACACCGCGCGCGTCCGTGAGCGAGGCCCACAGCCGCGAGGCGTCGCGCAGCCGGCGCGGGCGCAGCTCCAGGCCGATCAGCGTGGCGAACGTCTGCTCCGCGGGGCCGCCCGAGGCGCGGCGGCGGCGCAGCGTCTCGCGCAGCGCGTCCGCCGACGACAGGCGGGGCTTCGCCGCCGTGTGCACCACGGCGTCCACCCAGCCCTCGACGAGGGCCAGCGCCGTCTCGAGACGGGCCAGTGCCGTCTTCTGCTGCGGGGTGTCCTCCGGCTGGAACATGCCCTGCTGAAGAGCTTCCTGGAGCTGCTCCGGGTTCTGCGGATCGAACTGGCCGACCACGTCCTCCAGCTTGGCGGTGTCGACCTTGATCCCGCGCGCATAGCCGTCGACGGCACCGAACAGGTGCGAGCGCAGCCACGGCACATGCGCGAACAGGCGCTGGTGGGCGGCCTCACGCAGGGCGAGATACAGCCGCACCTCCTCCTGCGGGACGCCCAGGTCCTTGCCGAACGCCGCGATGTTCACCGGCAGCAGCGCGGCCCTGCCCGCCGGGCCGAGCGGCAGGCCGATGTCGGTGGAACCGACGACCTCACCGGCCAGCATGCCGACCGCCTGGCCGATCTGCGTGCCGAACATGGCGCCGCCCATCGAGCGCATCATGCCGATCAGCGGGCCCGCCATGGCCTGCATCTCCTCCGGCAGTACGTCGCCCATCGCGGTGCCGACGCGCTCGGCGACCGGGTCCACGAGCTCCCGCCACGCCGGCAGTGTCGCCTCGACCCACTCCGCGCGGCTCCAGGCCACGGAGGAGGCCGCACCGGACGGCAGCGAGGTGGCGTCGTCCAGCCACAGGTCGGCCAGCCGGACGGCCTCGTCGACGGCCCTGCGCTCGGCGGGGCCGACGCTCGCGTCCTTCGTGCCGTCGGCGGTGCCCTGGGACACCGTCTGGCGGGCGATCTGCTTGGCCATGTCCCAGTTCACCGGCCCGCCCTCGTAGGAGAGCATCTGGCCGAGCTGCTGGAACGCGGCGCCCAGGTCGTTGGGGTTCAGGGAACCGAACATCGCGGCGAACGGATTGTCCGCGCCGGGAGCGCCGAAGCCGCCGGCTCCGGGCGTGCCGAAACCGAACGGGTTGGCCGGGTCCTGACCACCACCGCTCTGCTGGTCCTTCTTCTTGCCCTCGTCGCCGTCGTCCGGCTCCTCCGGCGGAAGGCCGAATCCGAATGGGGTGTCACTCACGGGATTCCTCGGCTGATAGGGCCACCGGTTCTTTCCGGCGGCACGGCTGCCCGACAACACCACCCAGCGTAGACACCTGAGGCGGTTCGAGCCTCGATGCTTCGCCGACAGAAGGCCTGCGGCAGGATGGATGCCACCTGGTACACATGCTTCGCATGCGCTCTTACTGAAGACAACCGCTGGAGACGCCCGGTGAGTTCCCCAGATCCACAGGTTCGCGCAGCGCGAAACCGGTCACCCCGCTCGTCGCCCGCGCGGGGGCCCGTCGTCGCGGTCACCGGCGCAGCCTCCGGGGTCGGCGCGCTGCTCACCGAGCGGCTCGCCGCCTCGGAGGAGATCAAGCAGGTCATCGCCATCGACGAGCGCCGCGGCGACTGCGCCGAGGCGCAGTGGCACATCCTGGACGTGCGGGATCCGGCCATCGCGGAACGACTGCGCGGGGCCGACGTCGTGGTGCACCTGGCGCTCGACCTCGACCTGGAGGGCGACGCCGCCGCCCGGACGGCCTACAACGTCCGCGGGACGCAGACCGTACTGACCGCCGCCGCGGCGGCCGGAGTGCGCCGGGTCGTGCTGTGCACCTCGACGATGGTCTACGGGGCGCTCCCGGACAACGAGCTGCCGCTGTCCGAGGACGCGGAGCTGCGGGCCACCGCCGAGGCCACCGGCGTGGGCGACCTCCTGGAGATCGAGCGGCTCGCGCGCAGGGCGCCCCGCGCGCACCCCGGACTCAATGTCACGGTCGTACGGCCCGCTGTCCTCGTCGGCGGCACCGACACCGCGCTGACCAGGTATTTCGAGTCGCCCCGGCTGCTCGTGGTGGCCGGATCACGGCCCGCGTGGCAGTTCTGCCACGTCGACGATCTGTGCAGCGCCCTGGAGTACGCCGTCCGGGAGGAAGTCGACGGAGAGCTGGCCGTCGGGTGCGACGGATGGCTGGAGCAGGAGGAGGTCGAGGAGCTCAGCGGGATCCGGCGGATGGAGCTGCCGTCGGCGGTCGCGCTGGGCGCGGCGGCCCGGCTGCACCGGATCGGGCTCACCCCGTCCCCGGCAGGGGACCTGGCGTACACGATGCATCCCTGGGTGGTCAGCGGGAGCCGGCTGCACGAGGCCGGGTGGCGGCCCGCCTACACGAACGAGCAGGTGCTGGCCGAGCTCCTGGAGGAGGTCTCCGGCCGGCACACGGTCGTCGGGCGGCGGCTCGGGCGCAAGGACGCGACGGCGGCGGGCGCCGCGGGAGCGACCGTGGCCCTGCTGGGCGCGGCCGCGGTGGTGCGGCGGGCGCGGAAGGCCCGGCGGCGGATCTGAGGAGGGGCGGATCCTCCCGGCGACGGTCGCTGCGGAGCCCCGAGGGTGCTTCCGCGGTGTCGGGGCCGTGGGGCACGATGGAGTGCATGGCATCCATGAAGGATCACCCCGGTGAGCAGGCCACGCAGGACCCGGTCAAGCTGATCGCGATCCGGGACGCGCCGCTGTCCGTGGACGAGGTCTTCCGGGCCGTCGGCGACGACGCGGCCGGCGGGACGGCACTGTTCGTGGGGACCGTGCGCAATCACGACGGCGGGACCGACGTCGACGAGCTGGGGTATTCGTGTCACCCGAATGCCGAGGACGAGATGCGGCGGATCGCCGAGAAGGTCGTCGCCGAGTACCCCGTGCGGGCGCTGGCGGCCGTGCACCGGGTGGGGGACCTCGAGGTCGGGGATCTCGCCGTCGTCGTCGGTGTGTCATGCGCGCACCGGGGCGAGGCCTTCGAGGCCTGCCGGAAGCTGATCGACGACCTCAAGCACGAGGTGCCCATCTGGAAGCACCAGAAGTTCTCCGACGGTACAGAAGAATGGGTGGGCGCGTAGCGGCGTCGTTGAGGGGTGGTGGCCGGGCGACGGGAGAGTGGGCCGGCGCGTAGCGGCGTCGTTGAGGGGTGGTGGCCGGGCGACGGGAGGGCGGGCCGTCGGCCGGACGCCCTCGGAACCCGTCCGTCGCTCCCGTTCCCGGATCTCTGTTCCCCGCTGCACTCCGCTTGCGTAACCGCACCCTGGGTATGAGCGTTGTCACTGCGGATGGTTAATCTGCTGATCAGTCAGTCGCGGACGCTCATGGGGATGGGAGGTCGGCATGGCGGCACTTGCCTGGTTGCTGATTCCGTTTATGGCCGCGGTCGGCGCGGGACTGTGGGGCAGTTGGGCCAGTCGGACTCGCCGGGTGCGGAGCGACGGCCCCGAGCTCATCGGTTACGCCCGGTTCCGCGAGGCCATGGAGAGGCCCCGGCCTTCGGAGGAAGAGCTCCGGCCCTAGGACCGAAAACGGCACGTCACCGGCGTAGGACAAGGTCAGGGCTGCCCGGACGGGCGGCCCTGACAGTGCGCTGACAGGCCCGTCCCGTACTGTCGGTGCATGCCACGCCGCACCGCGACGATGCTCGCCTCCACCCTCATGCTGATCGTGCTTCTGTGCGCGGGTGTGTTCCTCCCCGTGCCGTACGCGGAGATGTCCCCGGGGCCGACGGTGAACACTCTGGGCGACCACGACGGCGAGCCGGTGCTGCGGATCGACGGGCGCAAGACCTATCCGACCGACGGCAACCTCAACATGACCACGGTGCGGGTCACGAGCGCCGACTACCGGATGAACCTGGTCGAGGCCGTCTACGGATGGCTCGCGCACGACAACAAGGTCGTGCCGCACGACACGCTCTACCCCGACGGCAAGACGGAGGAGCAGTCCACGCAGGAGAACGCCGAGGAGTTCAGCCAGTCCCAGGAGAGCGCCAAGGTAGTGGCCCTGAAGGAGCTCGACGTCCCGGTGAAGTCCTGGGTGATCGTCTCCACGGTCGTCAAGGACTCGCCCGCCGAGGGCAAGCTGCACGCCGGTGACGTGATCAAGAGCGTCGACGGCAGCGTGGTGCGCGAGCCGGCCGACGTCGCCGAGCTGGTGACCAAGCACAAGCCCGGCGAGGACGTCGACTTCACGATCGTGCCCGCCAAGGAGCAGGCCGCCGCCGAGAAGGAGAACCGGGCACCGAAGCGGACCGAGGAGATCACGATCACCACCACGGCCTCCGACGACGCCGGGGACGAACGCGCCGTCGTCGGGATCGCCGCCGGAACCGATCACACCTTCCCGTTCACCATCGACATCGAGCTCGCCGACGTCGGCGGGCCGAGCGCCGGTCTGATGTTCGCGCTCGGCATCTACGACAAGCTCACCCCGGGCAGCCTGACCGGCGGCAAGTTCGTCGCCGGCACCGGCACCATCGACGACGCCGGCAAGGTCGGGCCGATCGGCGGGATCGAGATGAAGACGGTCGGCGCGCGTGCCAAGGGCGCCGAGTACTTCCTCACACCCGCCGACAACTGCGCGGCCGCCTCCGCGGACACCCCCGAGGGTCTCACGCTCATCAAGGTGGACACCATCCACGACGCCCTCGGTGCCCTGAAGGACCTCGACTCCGGCGACACCGCCGACCTGCCGACGTGTGCGGCCTCCTGACCGGGCGGACCGCTCGCCACACCTTCTGAGGGCTACGCCTCGAACGTCGCCGTCAGGGCCTCCGCCAGACCCGGCACCAGGGCGGAACCGGTGAGGACCTCCGTCGGCGAGTCCTTCGCCCGCAGCCGCAAGGCGGAATCGCGGGCACCGTTGCGCAGCACCGCGACCGTCATGCGGACCTCCTGGCGCTCCGGGTGCTTCGCCACCCACGCCGCCAGCGCGGCCTCGTCCAGATCCTGCGGAACCTGGGCCTCCGCGGACGGCGGCAGCATCAGACGCTCCACGGTCAGGGCGCAGCCGGCCACCGAGTCGGGCCAGGCGATGGTGCCCAGGAACTCGTCGAGCGGCTTGCCCGTTGGAATTGCGTCCTGCTCGATCGGGGTGAGGGCCGTCGTCTCCTGCTCGTCGCCCGGACCGAGCCGGTCCGCGAGGGAGGGCTGCTCGGCGCGCAGCCGTGCGGTGTCTACGAGGGCGAAGAGACGGGCGGGCTGGTCCCAGCCGAGGCCGGAGACGTACTCGTCGATCTCGAGCACGGCCCGGGTGAGCGGGCTCGCCGCCATGGGTGTGTTGGACATGGTCACAATCCTCTCTCGTTGAGGGCCGAAATCGGGAACCGAGTAAAGGGTGAGTAAGTTGCATAGGTGTGGGCCCGTGAACAAGGGGGCCCACACACGGTCCACGAACTCGCGGACCTGACGAATCGACACCGAACTTCGAGGTGCCTACCTTGGCTTTCCAGATGCCGGACCGTGGCGGAGGCCCGACAGGGCCACGGATGAGAGTGGGCCGCCCGTCCCGGCGGGTCCGGACCCTGCTCATGACACTGGGCGTCCTGGCCGTCCTCGGCATGGTGTTCACCATGTTCGCGGGGTTCTGGACCGACTGGCTGTGGTACCGCTCGGTCGACTACTCGTCGGTGTTCACGACGACCCTGTGGACCAAGATCGGACTCTTCTTCGTCTTCGGTCTGCTGATGGCCCTCGCGGTCGGCTTCAACATCTGGCTGGCACACCGGATGAGGCCGCCGCTGAGCGCCATGTCGATGGAGCAGCAGAACCTCGACCGGTACCGGATGGGCATCGCCCCGTACAAGAAGTGGCTGCTTCTCGGTATCACCGCGCTGCTGGGGCTGATCGCCGGTGCCTCGGCCTCGGGCCAGTGGCGCACCTGGCTGATGTGGGTCAACGGCGTGCCGTTCGGCAAGAAGGACCCGCAGTTCAAGCTCGACGTCGCGTTCTACGCCTTCGACCTGCCCTGGTACCGGTTCCTGCTCGGGTTCGGCTTCGCGGCCACCATCCTGTCGCTGATCGCCGCCGCGCTCACCCACTACCTGTACGGCGGCCTGCGGGTCACCAGCCCCGGCGCGCGCGCCACGGCCGCGGCCACCGGGCACCTTTCGGTGCTCCTCGGCATCTTCGTCGCCCTGAAGGCGGTCGCGTACTGGCTCGACCGGTACGGCCTGGCGGTCAAGTCCAGCGACTTCAAGGCGACCGACAACTGGACCGGTCTGCGGTACGTCGACGCCAACGCCTATCTGCCGGCGAAGACGATCCTGTTCTGCATCGCCGTCATCTGCGCGCTGCTGTTCTTCGCCACCCTGTGGCGGCGTACCTGGCAGCTGCCCGTGATCGGCTTCGGCCTGATGGTGCTGTCGGCGATCCTCATCGGCGGCCTGTACCCGGCGATCGTGCAGAAGTTCCAGGTCCAGCCGAACGAGCAGGCCAAGGAAGCGCCGTACGTCGAGAAGAACCTCAAGGCGACGCGTGATGCCTACGGCATCGACGACGCCCAGGTCGACGAGTACCCGGGGACCAGCCAGACCAAGGACAAGACCAAGCTCCGGGACCAGGTCTCCGAGACGGCGAGCATCCGGATCATGGACCCGAACATCGTCTCGCCGACGTTCCAGCAGCTCCAGCAGATCAGGAACTACTACGCGTTCCCGACCAACCTGGACGTGGACCGCTATCCCGATCCCAAGACCGGCGCGGAGCAGGACACCGTCATCGGTCTGCGCGAGATCAACCTCAACGGCATCCCGAAGCGGAACTGGATCAACGACCACTTCCGTTACACCCACGGATACGGTGCCGTCGCCGCCAAGGGCACCAGTTCCGACGACGGCCGTCCGGTCTTCACCGAGTACGACCTGCCGTCCAAGGGCGACCTCGGTACGTACGAGCAGCGCGTCTACTACGGCGAGCGGACGACGACGTACTCGATCGTCGGCGGTCCCCAGAAGGAGATCGACTACTCCGACGACAGCGGCGAGAAGACGACCAGTTACAAGGGCGACAGCGGGGTCAACCTCGCCAACCCGATCAACCGGGCCGCCTACGCCGCGGCGTTCAGCGAACCGCAGATCCTGTACTCCGGTGCCATCGGCGAGGGCTCGCGGATTCTGTACAACCGCACACCCAAGGAGCGTGTCGAGGCGGTCGCCCCGTGGCTGACCATCGACGGCGACGCCTACCCCGCGGTGGTGGACGGCCGGATCCAGTGGATCGTCGACGCCTACACGACCACCAACGGCTACCCGTACGCGTCGCGGACGACCCTCGGTGACACCACGGCCGACTCGCTGACCGCCACCAACGACAACCGCGCGGTGGTGGCCCAGGAGAACCGGGTCAACTACATCCGCAACTCGGTGAAGGCGACCGTCGACGCGTACAGCGGCGAGGTCGAGCTCTACCAGTGGGACACCCAGGATCCCGTCCTGAAGACGTGGATGAAGGCGTTCCCGGACACGGTGGAGCCGAAGAGCGAGATCTCCAGCGGCCTGATGGACCACCTGCGGTACCCGCAGGACCTGTTCAAGGTGCAGCGCGAACTGCTGACCCGCTACCACGTGAAGGACGCCACCACGTTCCTCAGCGGCAGCGAGGTGTGGCAGGTGCCGGACGACCCGACGAACAAGACGGGCGACGCGGTACCGCCGTACTACCAGAGCATGAGGATGCCCGACCAGAAGGAACAGGCCTTCTCGCTCACCACGACGTTCACTCCGAACGGCCGTGACAACCTCAGCGCGTTCATGGCGGTCGACGCCGAGGCGGGCAGCGAGGGGTACGGCAAGATCAGAGTTCTGAAACTGCCGACGAGCACCACGGCCGCCGGACCCAAACAGGTCCAGAGCCAGTTCAACTCCGAGCAGGACATCGCGGAGTCGATCAGGCTGCTGAGGGGCGGCGACTCCGAAGTGGAGTACGGCAACCTGCTGGCCGTCCCGCTCGACGGCGGACTGCTGTACGTGGAGCCGGTCTACGTGCGCGGTGGCGGACTGAAGTACCCGCTGCTGCGGAAGGTGCTGGTGACCTACGGAGGCCAGACCGCCTTCGAGGACACCCTGGAGCAGGCCCTCGACAAGGTCTTCGGAGCCGAGGGCCCGGCCACCGAGCCCCCGGGGGGCGAGGGCGAAGGATCCGGCGAGGACGAAGGCACCACCAAGCCGCCGACATCCGACAACCCGACGGTCCAAGAGGCCCTGAACGACGCCCAGGAGGCCTTCGAGGCCGGCCAGGAAGCCTTGCAGAAGAACGACTGGGAAGCCTACGGCCAGGCGCAGAAGGACCTCGAGGCGGCCTTGCGCAGGGCCGAGGAGGCCCAGGCCGGGGACGGCGGAGGCGGCTCGGGCGCGTCGGACAGCAGTCCCAGCCCCAACCCGAGCCCGAGCAGTTAGCAAGTCGGCTGGTCAAAGGCCCACCTCGCGCCGTGGTACGGTTCTACACACAACGGCGCGGGGTGGAGCAGCTCGGTAGCTCGCTGGGCTCATAACCCAGAGGTCGCAGGTTCAAATCCTGTCCCCGCTACTGAAGTCGCGAAGTCGGCGACAGCAAAGGCCCGGATTCCTCAAGGAATCCGGGCCTTTGTGGTGTGCGAACGCATGTGCCGGGACATGTGACGGCCGCGCCGGCGACGGGAGTTGGCGGATCTGTGTTTCACTTGTCTCTCTGTGGGCATGTCGACAAAACGCTGAAGTGACCTCACTGACTGCGGCATACCAGGTGTACCCAGGTTGCAGGTGGTGCGACGATGGATGTTATGGGGGACAGGACAACTCTGTTCGAGACAGGACGTATTGAGCAGCCCTCCCCTCGGGGGGAACCTCGCGACGAGACCGCGGAGGCCGCCGACGAGGCGGCCGAGGAACTGCGCCGGCGGCTCGCTGCCGAGGCCGGCGACGTCGAGGCGATGAGCGTCCTCGGTGCCATGCTGCTGCGCCGCGGTGACCTCGCCGGAGCCGAACCCCACCTGCGTGCCGCCACCGCCGCGGGCGACCGTGCCGCCGCCAACAACCTGGGTGTCCTCCTGTTCCAGCGCGGCTATCCGGAGGAGGCCGCGGGATGGTGGCGGATCGCCGCTGTCGCCGGCTCGGCCCCGGCGGCGCACGCGCTCGGCCGGCACCACCGCGAGCGTGGCGACGAACCCGCCGCCGAGTACTGGCTGCGCCAGTCCGCCGAGCAGGACCACGCCCTGGGCGCCTACGCACTCGCCGACCTGCTGGAACACCGCGGGGACGCGGCCGGTGCCGAGCGCTGGATGCGGGCGGCCGCCGAGCGGGGACACCGGGAAGCGGCCTACCGGCTGGCGAGGACGCTGGACCGGAAGGCCGCCCGGGAGACCGGCGACGACACCGTCCCGTTCGTGGAGGAGGCCGAGCAGTGGTACCGGCAGGCCGCCGCGCGGGGGCACCGCAGGGCCGCGCTGTACCTCGGCGTGATCCTGGAGAAGCGCGGCCAGCTCAAGGAGGCCGGCCGCTGGTACCTGATGTCCGCCAAGGACGGGGAGGCACGGGCCGCCTGCGCGCTCGGGTTCCTGCTGCGCGACGCCGGTGACACCGAGAACGCCGCCGTGTGGTGGCTGCGCGCCGCCCAGGACGGCGACGGCAACGCCGCCAACGCGCTGGGCGCCCTGCACGCCGAGCGCGGCGAGACCCAGACCGCCGAACGCTGGTACCGGGCCGCGATGGACGCGGGCGACGTCAACGGCGCGTACAACCTCGGGCTGCTCTGTGCCGAACAGGGCCGGACCGCGCCGGCCGAGCAGTGGTACCGCCGCGCCGCCTACGCCGGTCACCGCGAGGCGGCCAACGCGCTGGCGATCCTGCTGCTGACGGCCGGCGACGAGAAGGGCGCGGAGCCCTGGTTCTCCAAGGCGGCGGAGGCGGGCAGCGTGGACGCCGCCTTCAACCTCGGCATCCTGCACGCCGGCCGGGACGAGGAGACGGCCGCACTGCGCTGGTACGAGCGGGCGGCGGGCGCCGGGCACACGGAGGCCGCGCTCCAGGTCGGCATGGCCCGGCTGCGCGACGGGGACGAGGGCGAGGCGGAGCGGTTCCTGCGGTGCGCGGCGGGCGGCGGCAGCGCCGAGGCCGCCTACCGTCTGGCGGCCGTGCTGGACGCCCGCCGTCCGCCGGAGCCGGCGCACGAGCTGGGCGAGCCGGTGAACCGGCGCAGCGAGTGCGAGGAGTGGTACGAGCGCGCCGCCCTGCAGGGCCACCGGCGTGCACAGGTGCGGGTCGGCATGCTCGCCGCGGCCCGTGGCGACGTGGTCGAGGCGGCCCGCTGGTACCGCGAGGCGGCCGAGGCCGGCTCCCGCAACGGCGCGTTCAACCTGGGCCTGCTGCTGGCCCGGGAGGGCAGCGAGCCCGAGGCGGCCGTGTGGTGGGCCCGTGCGGCCGACGCCGGGCACG
This sequence comes from Streptomyces sp. NPDC085927, assembly GCF_044540975.1. Classification (NCBI taxonomy): domain Bacteria; kingdom Bacillati; phylum Actinomycetota; class Actinomycetes; order Kitasatosporales; family Streptomycetaceae; genus Streptomyces; species Streptomyces sp. NPDC085927. Next base: position 239,516 of record NZ_JBITSN010000001.1, on the reverse strand, counting down.
GACGTGCCGCCCTGCGGCTCGCCCTGGTCTACGCGCGCCGGGGCGAACTCGCCGAGGGCCAGAGCTGGGCCGACCGCGCGGCGGCACTGGGCCCGACGGCGGTGACGGAGCGCGCGACCCGCCTGCGCGACGCCCTCCGCGAGGAACTCTCCGCGTGACCGCGTGACCGCGCGCCCGGGGCGGGGCGGCCGTACGCCGCACCTCCGCGGCGTACGGCCGCCCCGAAAGGGATTTGCCTCCGTCCGCATCCTTGACGTAACGTTGCATTCATCGACGCGGGGTGGAGCAGCTCGGTAGCTCGCTGGGCTCATAACCCAGAGGTCGCAGGTTCAAATCCTGTCCCCGCTACTGAAGGCCGAGGGCCGGAATCCGAAAGGGTTCCGGCCCTCGGTGCATGCACGGGCCCACGCGTCCGCACCTCTACGCGTCCGCGCGTCCGGACATCGCGCGACGAAGCCCCGGCATCAATGGTGCCGGGGCTTCGTCGCGCGTGTGTGCGAAAGAGGGTGGGTGCTGCCGTTACGCCGTCGCGCAGTTCGGGCAGACACCGCGGTACGTCATCTCGACGCCCGAGACCGTGAAGCCGAAGCGCTCCGCGTCGGGGAGGTCGGCCAGCGGGTTGCCGACCGGATGCACGTCACGGATGGCGCCGCACTGCCCGCACACCAGGTGGTGATGCGGCCGGTGGGCGTTCGGGTCGTAGCGCTTGGCCCGCTTGTCCGTGGAGACCTCCAGCACCTCGCCGATCGTGACCAGCTCGCCCAGCGTGTTGTAGACGGTCGCCCGGGAGATCTCGGGCAGCTTGGTGACGGCTCGGGCGTGCACCTCGTCGGCCGTCAGATGGACGTGATCGCCGTCGAGGACCTCGGCCACCACACGACGCTGTGCGGTCATCCGCCAGCCACGTCCGCGCAGTCGTTCCAGAAGGTCGCTCATGAACACCAGCCTAACAGCTAGGAGGAAGCAGGTTCGAATGAGTGTGACTTTGGAGCCTTGCTTGACTTAGACATTGTCCATTGTAGGATCGGAGATGACTTTGACCAAGGGACGCAGTTGGCTGGAACCGCCCAGGAGGCGCACGTGACGCAGGGACCACTCACCACGGAGGCCGGAGCTCCGGTATCCGACAATCAGAACAGCGAGAGCGCCGGCGTCGGCGGGCCGGTGCTTGTTCAGGACCAGCTGCTTCTGGAGAAGCTGGCCCACTTCAACCGTGAGCGCATTCCGGAGCGCGTGGTGCACGCCCGCGGCGCCGGTGCCTACGGGACCTTCACGGTCACCGCCGACGTGACGAAGTACACCAGGGCCAAGTTCCTCTCCGAGGTGGGCAAGGAGACCGAGGTCTTCCAGCGCTTCTCGACCGTGGCCGGAAACCTGGGTGCCCCGGACGCCGTGCGCGACCCGCGCGGTTTCGCGCTGAAGTTCTACACCGAAGAGGGCAACTACGACCTCGTCGGCAACAACACCCCGGTGTTCTTCATCCGGGACGCCATCAAGTTCCCCGACTTCATCCACACGCAGAAGCGCGACCCGTACACGGGCTCGCAGGAGGCGGACAACGTCTTCGACTTCTGGGGCCTGTCGCCCGAGTCCACGCACCAGGTGACCTGGCTGTTCGGTGACCGCGGCATTCCGGCGTCCTACCGCCACATGGACGGCTTCGGTTCCCACACCTACCAGTGGAACAACGAGGCCGGCGAGGTCTTCTGGGTCAAGTACCACTTCAAGACCGACCAGGGCATCAAGAACCTCACCGCCGAGGAGGCCGAGGTCCTCGCGGGCAAGGACCCCGACTCGCACCAGCGTGACCTGCGGGAGGCCATCGAGCGGGGCGAGTTCCCGTCCTGGACCGTGGGCGTGCAGATCATGCCGGCGGCCGAGGCCGCGACGTACCGCTTCAACCCGTTCGACCTGACCAAGGTCTGGCCGCACGCGGACTACCCGGTCATCGAGTTCGGCAAGCTGGAGCTCAACCGCAACCCGGAGAACATCTTCGCCGAGGTCGAGCAGTCCATCTTCAGCCCCGGTCACTTCGTGCCCGGCATCGGGCCGTCCCCGGACAAGATGCTCCAGGGCCGCATCTTCTCCTACGCGGACGCCCACCGGTACCGCGTCGGCATCAACGCCGACCACCTGCCGGTCAACCGCCCGCACGCCACCGAGGCGCGCACCTACTCCCGTGACGGCCACCTGTACGACGGCCGCCACAAGGGTGCGAAGAACTACGAGCCGAACAGCTTCGACGGTCCGGTCCAGACCAACCGTCCGCTGTGGGAGCCCATCGCGGTGACCGGTGTCACCGGCGAGACGGTCACGCCGTCCCACGCCGAGGACAACGACTTCGTGCAGGCGGGCAACCTCTACCGGCTGATGAGCGAGGAGGAGAAGGTGCGCCTGGTCGACAACCTGGCGGGCGCCATCTCAGGGGTCACGCGCGTCGACATCGCCGAGCGCGCGATCAACAACTTCCGCCAGGCGGACGAGGACTTCGGCAAGCGGCTGGAGGCCGCGGTCCAGGCCCTTCGCGGCTGATTCCAGCGCTGGACCGCTTGTCGTGGCGACGGGCCGGGCTCCCTCACGGGGAGCCCGGCCCGTCTCGCGTGCCGAGCGGGTCCCGGCGCGGCGGTCACGCCGGTGTGTGCTGGGCGGCCTGGCGTCGTGCGGGAACCCAGCAGCGGATGATGTCACGCACCGAGACGATGCCCGCGGGCTCGCCCCGCTCCAGGACGATCAGATGACGGAAGCCGCCGTGGGTCATGGCGTGGGCGGCGTCCTCGAGCGTCCAGGACGGGTCGGCGAAGACGACGTCGGTGGTGGTGTGGGCGTGGGCGCGCTCGGAGTCCGGGTCCTGTCCCAGGCCCAGGGAGTTGAGGACGTCCCGTTCGGTGAGGATGCCGATGCCGATGCCGTCGGGATCGAGGACCACTGCCGCTCCGACGCGGCGGGCGGACATCAGAACGGCGGCCTGGCGGAGAGTGTGGGCGGGGCCGATGGTGAGGACCACCGTGCTCATGGCGTCGCGGACGAGCATGGGATGGAGCCACCTCCTACCGGAAACCGTGCCGTCGGACGCCGGAGCGGTCCACTGGTTCACGGTTTCACAAGTTCACAAGTGGGCGGGTCCTCAGAGTCGCAGGCAAAGTCCGGGTCAACAAGAGGGCGTGTGCGGCGGATCGAGGGCGCGCGCAGGCCTCGCGCGCGGATTTCGTACGCCCTGGGGCGCCGACAGCGCTGCCGACGGTGCCATCGGGGACGCCGACGAGGCCGAGGAGGCCGTTGAGCGTCGGCAGCGCTAGTAACGCTGGTTGAGGTAGCCCAGCAGCTCGTCGTGCAGCAGGCCGTTCGAGGCGGCCGCGTTGCCGCTGTGCGGTCCGGGGTGGCCGTCGAGTCCGGTGAAACTGCCGCCGGCCTCGGTGACGACGATCGCGGGGGCGGCCATGTCCCAGAGCGACAGCTCCGGCTCGGCGCACATGTCGACCGACCCCTCGGCGACCATCATGTACGGCCAGAAGTCGCCGTACGCGCGCGTACGCCACACCTCGCGGGTGAGATCCAGGAAGCCGTCCAGACGCCCCTGCCCCTCCCAGCCGCTGAGCGAGGAGTACGCGAACGAGGCGTCGGCCAGCTTGGAGACCCGGGAGACCTGGAGCCGGGAGGCCGAGGACAGGCTGCGGCCGCTGTAGGCGCCGTGGCCCTTCGCCGCCCACCAGCGGCGGCCGAGCGCGGGAGCCGAGACGAGACCGACGACGGGCTGGAAGCCCCCCTCACCGGCCTCCATCAGGGAGATCAGCGTGGCCCAGACGGGAACGCCGCGCACGTAGTTCTTGGTGCCGTCGATCGGGTCGATCACCCAGCGCCGCGGCCCCGTGCCCTCCACCCCGTACTCCTCGCCGAGCACCGCGTCCCTCGGACGGGCGCGCTGGAGGTGACCGCGGACGATGTCCTCCGCGCCCTTGTCCGCCTCGGTCACCGGCGTCATGTCGGGTTTGGTCTCCACCTTGAGGTCGAGGGCCTTGAACCGGTCCATCGTCGCGGCGTCGGCGGCGTCCGCGAGAACGTGGGCGAGACGCAGGTCATCAAGGTAGTCGGGCATGCAACGAACCGTATCTGCCGAGGTGGGGCCAGGGCCACAGGGGGCTTGCGGCCCGTGTGCGGGCCAGAAGCCCGCACACCGCGCGGGCACCGGGGCTCCGCACCCCACGCGAACCCTTGACAGCGCCCGACGGCACGTCAAATCTGAGGCGCAGAGCCGCTCGCCCGCCCCGAGGGAGGCGATGATGCCTGCAGCGCGGGAATCTCTGCTGGACGCCGCTTACGCGGCCCTCGCGTGCCGCCCGTGGTCCGCGGTACGGATGGTGGACGTGGCCGCGGCGGCCGGAGTGTCCCGGCAGACGCTCTACAACGAGTTCGGCAGCAAGGAGGGGCTCGCCAGGGCCCTGGTCCGCAGGGAGGCCGACGGCTACCTCGCCGGTGTCGACCGCGCCCTCACGGTCCACGACGACCCCCGCGACCGGCTCGCGGCGGCGGCCGAGTGGACCGCAGCCGCGGCCCGCCGCAACGCCCTCGTGCGGGCCATGCTCACCGGCTGCTGGAGCGAGCGCCTGCCCTTCCCGGCCCTGTCACCGGTCCGGTCCGGCTCCGTCGTCCCCGCCCAGCGCCGCGCCGACGGCCCGCTGCCCTCCCCCGGTGACCTCGTCGCGCTCGTCCGCGACCGCGCGGTGGCCGTCCTGACCGGCCCCGGCGTGCCCGGGACGGCCGAGACCGCGGAGCTGGCCCGCCTCTGTGAACTGGTGGTGCGCCTCGCCCTGTCCTGCATCGCCGCGCCGCCGGCCGAGGGCGGTGTCGCCGACCTGGTCCGCAGTGCCCTGCACCGTCGGCCGGTGCCGTAGCACCCCCGCGCCCACCGGCGGGCGGCGCTCACTGCGCCGACCCCGACAGCTGCAGCCCGATCACGCCGACGATCACCAAGGTGATCGAGACGATCTTCAGCGTCGACACCAGGTCACCCAGGAACACCATCCCGTAGATCGCCGTGCCCGCGGCCCCGATCCCCGTCCACACGGCGTACGCGGGCCCGACGTCCAGCTTCTTCAGGGCCAGAGTGAGCAGGCCGAAGCTGCCCAGCGCGAACACGCAGAAGGCGACCGTCGGCCAGAGCCGCGTGAAGCCGTGGGACAGCTTCAGGCACACGGCGAAACCGGTCTCGAGCAACCCGGCCACCACGACCAGCAGCCACGCCATGTGTCGTCCTCCCGTTGTCCCCACATACAGTGACCGCTTTTACGTACAGTGACCGTTTCGCCGGGTTCGACGGCTTCGGATCCGGCTCGGTGCGATTATGCACTTACCGCCCGCGGGCCATGACAAACACGCGAGGGCCGACGATCCCGCGTCATGGCCCCGGAGGGCCCGGCCGCTCGGGTCAGTCACCATCCGTGTGATGCCGGGTCGCCAGCAGCCGCCGCAGTGAGTACAGCCGCGCGGGGTCCGCGTGTCCCTCGGCGACCCAGGCGTCCAGCGCGCAGTCCGGTTCGTCGTGACTGCACGCGCGGGGGCAGCCCTCCGTCCCCGGTTCGAGGTCGGGGAAGGCGAGGATGACCCGCGACGGATCGACGTGGTTGAGACCGAACGACCGGACTCCGGGAGTGTCGACCACCCACCCCTCGGCACCCGACAGCGGCAGCGCCAGCGCGGACGTCGTCGTATGCCGTCCCCGCCCCGTCACCGCGTTGACATGCCCGGTCGACCGCCGCCGCTCCTCGGGCACCAGCGCGTTCACCAGGGTCGTCTTGCCGACCCCGGAGTGCCCCACGAACGCCGTGATCCGGCCCGCCAGCTGCTCCCTCACCCGGTCGGCCGCCGAGCCGTTCTCCAGTTCCTCACGGCTGGTGACGACGTACGGGATGTCGAGGTCGCCGTACAGCTCCAGCAGCTTGTCCGGCGGCGCGAGGTCCGACTTCGTCAGGACGAGCAGCGGGGTCAGCCCGCCGTCGTACGCCGCGACCAGACAGCGGTCGATCAGACGCGGACGGGGCTCGGGGTCGGCGAGGGCGGTGACGACGGCCAACTGGTCGGCGTTGGCGACGACGACCCGCTCGTAGGGGTCGTCGTCGTCCGCGGTACGGCGCAGTACCGACGTCCGCTTCCCGATGCGGACGATCCGCGCGAGGGTGTCCTTCTGGCCGGAGAGATCGCCCACGAGCGCGACCCGGTCGCCGACCACCGCCGCCTTGCGGCCCAGCTCGCGGGCCTTCATGGCGAGCACCGTGCGGTCCTCGACCAGACAGGTCAGCCTGCCCCGGTCGACGGTGAGGACCAGACCCTCGGCGGCGTCCTCGTGCTTGGGCCGGATGTGGGTGCGCGGCCGGTTGCCCTTGCGGTTCGGGCGCGAGCGGATGTCGTCCTCGTCGGTGTGCTTGCCGTAGCGGCGCATCGTCTTGGTCCTAGGCCCCGAGCATCCCGGCCCACAGTTCGGGGAAGTCCGGCAGCGTCTTCGCCGTGGTCGCCACGTTCTCGATCCGTACGCCCGCCACCCCGAGGCCGATGACCGCGCCCGCGGTGGCCATGCGGTGGTCTTCGTAGGTGTGGAAGAGGCCGCCGTGCAGCGGGCGCGGGCGGATGTGCAGACCGTCGGCGGTCTCGGTGACGTCGCCGCCGAGCTCGTTGATCTCCTTGGTGAGCGCGGCCAGGCGGTCCGTCTCGTGCAGCCGCAGGTGGGCCACACCGCGCAGCGTGGACGGCGAGTCCGCGAGCGCCGCGACGGCCGCGATGCCCGGCGTCAGCTCACCGACCTCGCCGAGGTCCACGTCGATGCCGTGGACCGACCCCGAACCGGTGAACACCAGTCCCTGCTCGGTCAGCTCGCAGGAACCGCCCATCTCGGTGAAGATCTCCCGCAACCGGTCACCGGGCTGGGTGGTGCGGGCCGGCCAGTCCGGGACGACGACCCGGCCGCCGGTCACCAGCGCCGCCGCCAGGAAGGGCTGGGCGTTGGACAGGTCGGGCTCGATGGTGAGGTCCCGTCCGAGCAGGGCCCCCGGGGTGACCCGCCAGACGTTGGGTTCGCCGCCCGACTCCGGGCTGTCCACCTGGGCGCCCACCGCGCGGAGCATGTCGACGGTCATCCGGATGTGCGGCAGGGAGGGGAGCGTCGCGCCGGTGTGCCGGACCTCGACGCCCTGGTTGAAGCGCGGCGCGGACAGCAGCAGCGCGCTGACGAACTGCGACGACGAGGACGCGTCCACCGACACGGTGCCGCCCTCCAGAGCGCCGCCGCCGTGCACGGTCAGCGGCAGCGCGCCCCGGCCGTCGTCGTCGATCCGGGCACCGAGGTGACGCAGCGCGTCGATGACACCGTTCAGCGGGCGCTCGTACGACCGCGGGTCGCCGTCGAACCGGACGGGACCGTCGGCCAGGGCGGCGACCGGAGGGAGGAACCGCATCACCGTGCCGGCGTTGCCGACATCGACGGTGGCCGGTCCGCGCAGGCCGGTGGGCAGCACCCGCCAGGCCTCACCGGTGCCGTCGGGGCCCACGCCCTCCTCGATCTCGATCCCCATGGCACGCAGCGCGCCGGCCATCAGCAGCGTGTCGCGCGAGCGGAGCGGGCGGCGCAGCCAGCCGGGCTCGGAGGCGAGGGCGGCGAGCACGAGGGCACGGTTGGTGACCGACTTCGACCCCGGTACATGGACCGTCGCGTCGACGGCTCCGCTCGCGTGCGGGGCGGGCCAGAGGGCGGTGGGCGCGGGATTAGCGGTCATGCCCACCACTTTAGTGGCGGCCCGGGCCGCCGGGCGTGCCCGGGACCACCCGGCCGGTCGGCCCCCGGGCCCTCGTCCCCCGGTCGGGTCACCCCACCGGGCGCCCTCGGCCGAGTACGGGCGGGGTCCCGCGCGTGTGCACCCCTGTTGACGCGTCGACGACCACCGTCCCCGGGACGCCCCCGCGGCGTCACAGCCCCAGCAGCCAGCGCCCTCCGCCGAGCAGGGAGCACAGCGACACCGCGTGGAACAGGAAGAACCACAGCCCCGCCGGTACGTGCGTCAGCCGGGACAACTGGTCCGCGTCCGAGTCGCCCGCGCCTCCGCGCGCCCGCTTGGCCTGGAGCTCGAACGCCGGGCGTACCCCGCCGAGCAGCAGGAACCACACCACGGCGTACGCGAACGCCGCCTGGACCTGCGGGCCGGCCAGCCAGGACACGAGGACGAACGTGCCGCCGGTGAGCAGCACCGTCAGCGCCCCGTACGCGTTGCGGATCATCACCAGCATCGCCACGAGCAGCACCGTGGCCAGCCACAGCAGCAGCGTGATGCGCCCGGTGCCCAGCAGCGCCGCCCCGCCGAGGCCCAGCAGCGGGGGAGCCGTGTAGCCGGCCACGGCGGTGAGGATCATGCCGATGCCGGTCGGCTTGCCCCGGCTGACGGTCAGGCCGCTGGTGTCCGAGTGGAGGCGTATCCCCGTGAGGGTGCGGCCGGTGAGCAGCGCCACGAGCCCGTGCCCGCCCTCGTGGGCGATGGTGATGGCGTTGCGCGAGAGTCTCCACAGTCCGTGCGGCGTGACGACGACGAGCGCGGCGGCCAGGGTGGCGATCACCACCCACAGGTCGGGGTCGGGCTGGGTGCCCGTGACCTCGTCCCAGAGGGAGGCGAGCGAGGCGGATGCGGTGCTGTCCATGGTCGGCGGGGGCTCCTCGTGGTCGCGAACCGAGGGGGCGGCGCGAAGCGCCGCGTTGCAAGGGGCGGTGGCAGGGAGACGGGTGGGCCTGGCAGTGTTGCACGTATGTGCGGACGTTATGCAGCGAGTCGCAGGCCCGAGGATCTCGCGGAGGTCTTCGAGATCGAACAGTGGGATCCGGAAGAGGCCCTGGAGCCGGATTACAACGTGGCGCCCACCAAAGAGGTCTTCGCCGTACTCGACCGTGCCCTGAAGGACGCGGACGACCCGCGGCCGGTTCGGCAGTTGCGGAAGCTGAAGTGGGGGCTCGTGCCGTCCTGGGCCAAGACGCCCGAGGGCGGGGCCCGGATGATCAACGCCCGCGCGGAGACCGTCCACGAGAAGCCGTCCTACCGTCGCGCCTTCGCCACCCGGCGCTGCATCCTGCCCGCCGACGGCTACTACGAGTGGGTCACCGGCACGCAGGAGCGTGACCTGGAGGTCGAGGGCAAGCGGAAGCGCCCCCGCAAGCAGCCGTACTTCGTGACACCGGCCGACGGCGCGGTCTTCGCGATGGCGGGTCTGTACGAGTTCTGGCGGGACCGGACCCTGCCGGACGACCATCCGAGGGCCTGGTGGGTGACGTGCTCCGTCATCACCACCGAGGCGGAGACCACGCCCCTGGCGGTGGCACCGGCGGAGGGCCCGACGACCCTGGCCGACATCCACCCGCGGATGCCGCTGATGCTCACACCGGACCGCTGGGACGCCTGGCTCGACCCCGCCCGTACGGAGACCGAGGAACTGCGCGGGCTGCTCGCCCCGCCGCCCTCCGGCCTGATGCGCGCCTTCCCGGTCTCCACGGCGGTCAGCAACGTCCGCAACAACGGCCCGGATCTGCTGAAGGAACTGGAAGCACCGGAAGAGAGCACACTCTTCTGACGTGACGCATGTGAAGAACGCGAAGAGCCCGGAGAACACCCCTGCTGCCGCCGGCACGGCGGAACCGTCGGCCGAGACCGTGGAGACGGACGCCGGCCCCGCCCGCATCACCTGGCACCCCGCCCGGTCCACCGCGCGCCTCGTCCTCGCGCTGGGCCACGGCGCCGGTGGCGGCATCGAGGCGCGGGACCTGAAGGCCCTGGCCGCCGTGCTGCCCGCGCACGGCGTGACCGTGGCCCTGGTGGAGCAGCCCTGGAGGGTGGCCGGCAAGAAGGTGGCCCCCGCGCCGAAGACCCTGGACATCGGCTGGCGCGGCCTCTGGCCCGCGCTGACGAAGCCGGGCCTGCCGGTGATCTCCGGCGGGCGCAGCGCCGGAGCCCGTGTCGCCTGCCGGACCGCCGGTGAACTGGGCGCCCATGCCGTGCTGGCCCTCGGCTTCCCCCTGCACCCGCCCGGCAGGCCGGAGAAGTCCCGCGCCGGCGAACTGCTCGGGGCCGGGGTGCCCACCCTCGTCGTGCAGGGCGGCAACGACCCCTTCGGCAGGCCCGGTGAGTTCCCCGAGGGGGCATACGAACTGGTCGAGGTGGCGCACGGCGATCACGGCCTCGCCGTTCCCCGACGGGCGGACATCACGCAGGAGGAGGCCCTGACGGTCGTCACGGACGCTGTCGTGCGGTGGGCCGGCTCCCTCGTGCCGTAGCGGGTCGCCCCTCTCCCGTGGCGGCGGCCGCCCGGCCCGCCCGGGTAAAGCTTCGGGAATGTCCGGACGCCCTCCGCTGTTGACGCCGACGTGTCCGCCGGTCTGCGGCACAGCCGTCGTAGTCGTAGGAGAGGAAGTCCGCCGCATGGGTTCGACCTTCTGCCCGAGCCGCAAGGGCCGCACCGACCTGGACTGGACGGTGCTGCACGCGGCCAGGACCGTCCCCCTTCGGGCGGCGGACGGACCGGATCGTCGTCTATCCTCCGATTCGGGTGAGGCCGTTCCCGGTCTCGCGACAACGGAGGAGGTGGGTCCGGTTCCCGGTACCGACGCAGGGACCGATCACGGCCAGGCGGAGCAGCCCGAGGGCCAGGGCGACAGGCGGGCGGAATCGGCCGCCGAGCGCAGCGCGCGCTTCGAGCGGGACGCGCTCGAGTTCCTCGACCAGATGTACTCGGCCGCCCTGCGCATGACGCGCAACCCGGCGGACGCGGAGGACCTGGTCCAGGAGACGTACGCCAAGGCGTACGCGTCCTTCCACCAGTTCCGCGAGGGCACCAACCTCAAGGCGTGGCTGTACCGGATTCTCACCAACACGTTCATCAACTCGTACCGCAAGAAGCAGCGGGAACCGCAGCGCAGCGGGGCCGAGGAGATCGAGGACTGGCAGATCGCGCGTGCCGCGTCGCACATGTCGACCGGTCTGCGTTCCGCGGAGTCGCAGGCGCTGGACCACCTCCCCGACTCGGACGTCAAGGAAGCGCTCCAGGCGATCCCCGAGGAGTTCCGCATCGCCGTGTATCTCGCGGATGTCGAGGGCTTTGCCTACAAGGAGATCGCCGACATCATGGGCACACCCATCGGTACCGTGATGTCCCGGCTGCACCGTGGCCGTCGCCAGCTGCGCGGCATGCTCGAGGACTATGCGCGCGAGCGCGGACTGGTTCCGGCGGGCGCCGGAGAGTCGAACGAAGCGAAAGGCTCGAGGTCATGAGCTGCGGAGAGCCGCACGAGACGGATTGCAGCGAAATCCTCGATCATCTCTACGAGTTCCTCGACCGTGAGATGCCGGATTCCGACTGCGCGAAGTTCGAGCACCACTTCGAGGAATGCTCCCCCTGCCTCGAGAAGTACGGGCTCGAGCAGGCGGTGAAGAAGCTGGTCAAGCGCTGCTGCGGGCAGGACGACGTGCCGGGCGACCTGCGCGCGAAGGTCATGGGCCGGATCGATGTGATCCGCTCGGGCCAGGCCGTCCCCGACCAGGACGTCGCTGTCTCCGAGGCGGACGCACCGCCCCAGGCCGCTCCGGCGCCGCAGGAGTCCTGAGCCTCCGGGCCCCGCTGTTCGGACGCCCTGCGAACACCTGCCCCGGAAGGCACCCCCCGAAAGGGGAGTGTCGTCACCCGTACGTGCTAACCCGCGGGTCATGGGCCCGCAGAGGTACCGCTCGTCCCCCTAGGCTCCGGACCCTGACAGGCGACAGGCCGAGCGCGGCCGGCACAGTCGGGGGAGGGGCTCATGGAGGCGTTACCGGCACGGGCCCGCATGTACGTGACCGGTGTCGCCGTGGCGGGCCTGCTCTGTCTGCTGCCGGCGGTGCCCCTTCCGTCCGCGCCGCTGCCACGGACGGTGCCGCTGCCGTCCGCGTCCGGTCCGGACGCCCTCTGGGGGGCCGTCGCCTCGCTCGCCGTGCTGTACGCCGGCTGCGAACGCATGGCCCGGTCCCGGCACCTCGGTGCCCCGAACCCGGGCGGCACCTTCCACCCCGTCCTGCTCGCCGCGGCCTTTCTGCTGCCGCCGTCCGCCGCCGCGCTGGTCGCGCTGCCCGGCGCGCTGCTCATCCCCGTGGACCAGCGGCCGTTCCTCGCGCGGCGGATCTGGCGGGCCGGCCAGCTGACCCTCGCCGTATGGGCCGCGAGCCGGGCCCACCTCGCCGCCGGCGGCCGGGAAGCGGTCGCGGACGGGGACGTTCCGGCAGCGCTGGGCGCGGCCGGCGCCTCGGTGCTGGTGTTCTGCCTGGTGCTCACCCTGCTGGACCGCGGCATCCTGGCGCTGGCGGGCGGTGTGCCGGTTCGGCGCGGGAACCGGGCGCCCCGTCCGGGGTACCGGCGGACGACCTGGTGGCGGCTGTTCCTGCGGTCGCTCGCGCCGGTCACCGTGCACGGGCTCGCCGGACTGATGATGGCCCTGCTGTGGCGCAGCCCCTACGGGCCCGTGGCCGCGCTCCTCGTGCTGCTGCCGATGTGCGTCTCGTGGTGGGCGTTCGCCCAGTACCACCGGGAGCGGGCCGCCCATCAGGCGACGATCCGCGCGCTCGTGCAGGCCGTCGACATCAAGGACGGGTACACGCGCGGGCACAGCGAGCGGGTCGGTCAGGCCTCCACGATGATCGCGCGTGAGCTCGGCATGGACGACGAGCGGACCGAGGTACTGCGCTTCGCGGGCATCCTGCACGACGTCGGCAAGCTCGGGGTGCCCACCCGGCTGCTCACCAAGGACGGGCCGCTGACCCCCGAGGAGCGGCGGGTGATCGAACTGCACCCCGAGTACGGACACGAGATGGTGCGCGGGATCTCCTTCCTGGGCGAGGCCCGCGCGGCGGTGCTGCACCATCACGAACGGCTGGACGGCAGCGGCTACCCCTACGGGCTGGCGGGCGGTCAGATCCCGGAGTCCGCGCGGGTGGTGGCGGTCGCCGACGCCTTCGACGCGATGACCTCCAACCGGTCCTACAGCAGGGCCCGGCCGGTGCCCGTGGCGCTGGAGGAGCTCCAGCGGTGTGCGGGCGACCACTTCGACCCGCGGATGGTGGAAGCGCTGGTGCGGGCGATCGGCCGGACCGGCTGGCATCCCGCGGTGACGGCCGAGGACGTCCGGCAGCCTCCTGGTCCGCCCGCCCCGCCGGCCACCGGGCCCGTCGACGAACCGGCCGCCGCCCAGGCCGCCGATGCGGTCGCCGATCCGCCCGGAGTACGCCGATGACCCTCCGGCCGCACACCCTCGTGCACGCCTGCGCCGCCGCGCTCGCCACCGGCTGTCTCGGCGCCACCCTGTGGCACGGGATCGCGGAACGCGGTGCCGCCCTCGCCTTCGGTGTCCTCGTCGCCGTCGGCGAACTCACCCGGCACCACGGACCGCGGCCCCCCGACGGACGGCAGCCCGGAGACGGAGCGCCGCCGGGCGCCGGAGCGCAGCCCCGCGACGGACCGCGGATCCGGCAGGCCGCGCCGCTCGCCGCCGCCGGGTCACTGGCGTACGCGCTGCTCGGCGAGGCCGGCGGGCGGCCCAGCCACCACGGCGCGGCCCAGGTCGTCGCCGTGGTCCTCGCGGCCTCGCTGCTCGGCAGCGTGCCGCACATCGGGCGCGGGCGCGGACCCACCCGCGACCGGCTGGCCCGCCGGACCCTCACCGTCGGGTTCGTCGCCGTGTGTTTCCAGCCGCTGTACGGCCGGGGGACGTTCGACGACTGGGGCGGCCCCGCCCACGCGCTGCTGCTGCTCGCCCTGCTGTCGCTGTCCGCGCTGTGCGACGCCGTGCTCGCCGCCGCGCTGGCCCACTCCCGCACCGGCTGGCCCTTCCCACCGGTGCTGCGCGACGAACTGCGGGCGCTGCCCGGCATCGGGGCCGCCGTCGTCGCGACGGGCGCGGTGATGGCGCTCGGCGTCGCGGTCGTGGGGCTGTGGGCGCTGCCCCTGCTCTCCGTGCCCCTGCTGCTCGCGCAGCTGTCCTACCGGCGGTACGCGGCCGTCCGGGCCACCTACCGGCAGACCATCGCCTCCCTCGCGCGGGCCACCGAGATCGCCGGCTGCACCCCGGCCGGGCACGCCCGCAGGGTCGCCGACCTCAGCCAGTCGGTGGGCCGGGACCTGGGGCTGACCGAGCCGGACCTGACGGTGCTGGAGTACGCGGCCCTGATGCACGACATCGGCCAGCTCAGCCTTGTCGACCCGGTGCCCGCGGGTGCCACCGCCGCCCTGCCGGCACCGGAACAGCGGCGGATCGCCCTGCTCGGCGGCGCCGTGGTCCGCCAGACCGGGGTGGACCCGAAGGTGGCGGGGATCGTGGAGCGGCAGGCCGAACCCCACTGGGAGCAGCCGCTGGCCGCGCGGATCGTCCGGGTGGTGAACGCGTACGACGAGAAGTCCCGGGCAGGAGGCCCGGGCGGGCCCCTGACGGCACTGGAGGAACTGCGCCTCGGCACCGCCGGCGAGTACGCGCCCCAGGTCGTCGAATCCCTGGCCCGGGTGCTGTCCAGGGCAGCCGGGGCAGGGGAGCACGGAGACGGGCACGACGACGGAGGCGGCCGGCCGTGAGACGGCGGAAGGCCGCCGGGGCGTCGCGGGGGCCGGGATGTGAGGATGAGGACGGCGTAGTGAGCAGGGGGACGCGGACGACCAGGGGCGCGCCGGGGGAAGGGGCGCGAGGACCGGCGTGAGGACGGCGCCCGAGCGCGGCGAGAGCCGCGAACGGGACGGTCTGACCCGGGCGGGTCCGGGGTAACCCATGGGTAATGAGCGCCCTTCCAGCCGTACGTGGTTGGATGCGAAGGAGACGGTGTCCGGGGGCTAGGCCGCCCACCGCACGGAACTGGCAGGCGGGAATCGTGAGGATCTTCGGCAAGGGACGGAACAGGCCCTCCGCCTCCTGGCGGCAGGCCACCGACCGCGCGTTCACACTCATCGGCGACGGCCGTTACGAGGACGCGGGCGCGCTGCTCACCCGGGCCGCCGATCTGGAGCCCTGGCTGTCGGAGTCCTGGTTCAACCTCGCGCTGCTGCACAAGTTCCGCCACGACTGGGAGCAGGCGCGGGCGGCGGGTCTCAGGGCCGTGGCCCTGCTCGACCGGGACGCCGGAGCGCCGGACTGGTGGAACGTCGGCATCGCCGCCACCGCCCTGCAGGACTGGCCGCTGGCCCGCCGCGCCTGGCAGGCCTACGGGCTGAAGGTGCCCGGGAGCCCCACCGACTCCGGCGAGCCGCTCGGCATGGACCTGGGCAGCGCGGCGGTACGGCTGTCCCCGGAGGGGGAGGCCGAGGTCGTCTGGGGCCGCCGGCTCGATCCCGCCCGGATCGAGGTGCTGTCCATTCCGCTGCCGTCCTCCGGCCGCCGCTGGGGCGAGGTCGTCCTGCACGACGGGGTGCCGCACGGCGAGCGGAGCACGGCCGCCGGGCACACCTACCCGGTGTTCGACGAGATCGAGTTGTGGGCGCCCTCACCGGTGCCGACCTGGGTGGTCCTGCTGGAGGCCGCGAGCGAGGCCGACCGGGACGCTCTGGAGCAACTGGCCGCGGACGCCGGGTTCGCCGCCGAGGACTGGTCGTCGTCGGTGCGGCTGCTGTGCCGGATGTGCTCGGAGTCCCGGATGCCGTCCGACGAGGGCGAAGGGGAGCACCTCGACCCGCACGACCACAGTGAGCCGGGGCACCCCGGACCGCTCGGCCACCGCACCGACGGGCAGTTGTGGGTGCCGGAGCGCGAGTGCGGGCTCGCCGCGCCGCCCTCGCTGGTCCGCGGTCTGCTGGACGGCTGGGTCGCGGACAGCCCGGACTCGCGGGACTGGCGGGATCTCGAAGAGGTCTGCTAGGGCGTTCACCGGCCCGGGCGTCGGACAGGGCGCGGGCCGGTCGGCGGGCGGGCCGTTCGCCGTACCCTGTACCAGCATCACACCCCATGTTTTCCAGGAAGGCGTACGTCGGTCATGGCTCAGCAGGACACCGATCAGCAGCACGCGGGCGTGCTCCCCGTCGACGAGGAGGGGTACGTCATCGACACGGAGGGCTGCGCGGAGCGCGAGGCCGCCTGGGTCGAGCGCGGCACCTCGCGGCCGATCACCGTGGTCGGCAACCCGGTGCTGCACAAGGAGTGCCGGGACGTCACCGACTTCGGCCCGGACTTCCAGCAGCTGGTCGCGGACATGTTCGCCAGCCAGCGCACCGCCGAGGGCGTGGGCCTGGCCGCCAACCAGATCGGCGTCGACCTGAAGGTCTTCGTCTACGACTGCCCGGACGACGACGGCGCACGCCACGTCGGCGTGGTCTGCAACCCCAAGCTGGTCGAACTGCCCGCCGAAAAGCGCCGGCTGGACGACTCCAACGAGGGCTGCCTGTCGGTCCCCACCGCGTACGCGCCGCTGGCCCGGCCCGACTACGCCGAGGTGACCGGCCAGGACGAACTGGGCAACCCGGTCAGGGTGCGCGGCACCGGCTACTTCGCACGGTGTTTGCAGCACGAGACGGATCATCTCTACGGCTACCTGTACATCGACCGGCTCTCCAAGCGGGAACGCAAGGACGCGCTGCGGCAGATGGCCGAGAACGAGCCGCGCTATCCCGTGGTCGCCAACGGCTGACCTCCCGTCCCTCCCGGGGTCCCCCGGTCTCCTGGTTCACAGAACTCCCTCACGCACGGCGCCTGTTCCGGTTTCTCCTCCGGAACGGGCGCCGTTCGTCTTTTCGACAGGTGTTCGATCCTTCGGCGGTCCGGCAGCGCGAAACCGGACACGCAAGGGGAGGTTCTCGGCACCGTGGGGTAGTGAAGGAGGCAAATGCGTTCCCAGAACGGTCAGTTGTGGTGCTGAATGGTGGGGTGGGGATACGCACGGGCGCGCGCCCGGTACGGGGGAGAGGCGCGCGCCGACTGGCGGCTGAGAGGGGATTGTTCGTGCATGCTTTGTCACACGGCACCACATCGAAACCGACCACCATCGCAGTTCCACCGGCGCTGTCTCTTCCGGTGATCGAGGCGGCGTTTCCCCGGCAACTCCATCCGTATTGGCCGAAGCTCCAGGAGGAAACCCGTGCGTGGCTGCTCGAAAAGCGGCTCATGCCGGCGGACAAGGTGGAGGAATATGCCGATGGCCTGTGCTACACGGACCTCATGGCGGGCTACTACACGGGTGCCGCCGACGAGGTCCTCCAGGCGATAGCGGACTACAGCGCGTGGTTCTTCGTCTGGGACGACCGGCACGACCGCGACATCGTGCACGGCCGCCCCGAGGCCTGGCGGCGGCTGAAGGACCACCTGCACACGGCCCTCGACACCCCCACGGACCACCTGCGTCACGAGGACGCACTGGTTTCCGGGTTCGCGGACAGTGTGCGGCGGCTGTACTCGTTCCTTCCGGAGACGTGGAACGCCCGGTTCGCCCGGCACTTCCACGCGGTGATCGAGGCGTACGACCGGGAATTCCGCAATCGCACGGAGGGAATCGTCCCCACCGTCGAGGAATATCTGGAACTGCGCCGGCTCACCTTCGCGCACTGGATCTGGACCGATCTCCTGGAGCCGAGCGCGGGCTGTGAACTTCCGGACGCCGTGCGGAAGAACCCGTCCTATCGGAAGGCGGCCCTGCTGAGTCAGGAATTCGCCGCCTGGTACAACGACCTCTGCTCACTCCCGAAGGAATTGGCGGGCAATGAGGTGCACAATCTCGGAATCAGTCTCATCGTCCACGAAGGGCTGACCCTCGAAGAGGCGGTCGTCGATGTGAGGCGCCGCGTGGAGAAATGCATCACCGAATTCCTCGACGCAGAACAGGAAGCCTTACGGTTCGCCGACGGTCTCGACGACGGCACGGTAGGAGGAAAGGAACGGGGCGCGGCCGTGCGGGCCTGCCTCGGCAACATGCGGAACTGGTTCAGTTCCGTCTACTGGTTCCACCACGAGTCCGGCCGGTACATGGTCGACAGCTGGGACGACCGGTCCACGCCCCCGTACGTCAACAACGAAGCGGCAGGTGAGAAATGACCGTCGAGTCGGTGGAACCCGGAGCGTCCGAGGCGACCGCGCTGCGCGAGCCGCCCTTGGCCGGCGGAGGTGTCCCGCTCCTGGGCCACGGCTGGAAGCTGGTGCGCGATCCGCTGGCCTTCATGGCCCAACTGCGCGATCACGGCGACGTCGTGCGCATCAAGCTCGGACCGAAGACGGTGTACGCCGTCACCACCCCCGCCCTCACCGGGGCGGTGGCGCTGAGCCCCGACTACATCATCGCCGGGCCGGTGTGGGAGTCCCTGGGGGACCTGCTCGGCGAGGAGGGCGTCGCCACCGCCAACGGCCCACTGCACCGGCGCCAGCGCCGCACCATCCAGCCCGCGTTCCGGCTCGATGCGATCCCCGCGTACGGGCCGATCATGGCGGAGGAGTCGTACGCGCTCGTGGAGCGCTGGCGCTCCGGCGAGGTACTGGACGTCACGGCGGAGTCCTTCCGCGTGGCCGTCCGGATCGCTGCCCGCTGCCTGATGCGCGGCAGCTACATGGACGCCCGGGCCGAGCGCATCTGCGCCGATCTCGCCACGCTGTTCAGCGGTATGTACCAGCGCATGGTGGTGCCGCTCGGGCCGCTTTATAAGGTGCCGCTTCCGGCCAACCGCGAATTCAACCGGGCGCTGGCCGATTTGCACGTCCTGGTCGACGAGATCGTCGCCGACCGACGGGCAAGCGGTCAAAAACCGGACGATTTGCTGACGGCTTTGCTGGAGGCGAAGGATGATAATGGAGAGCCCATAGGGGAACAGGAGATCCACGATCAGGTCATCGCCATCCTCACCCCCGGCAGCGAAACCGTCGGATCCACCGTCATGTCGCTCCTCCTGGTTCTCACCGAGCACCCGGAACTCGGCGACAAGATCCGCGACGAGGTGAAAACCGTCGTCGGTGACCGCCCCGTCGCATTCGAGGACGTCCGAAAGCTGACGTACACCGCGAATGTCGTCACCGAGACCCTGCGGCTGCATCCGGCCGTATGGATATTGACGCGCCGGGCGGTGGCCGACACGGAACTCGGCGGATACCGCATTCCCCGGGGGGCGGACCTCATCTACAGTCCGTACGCCATCCAGCGCGATGGGCGGTCGTACGAGCGGAACGAGGAGTTCGACCCGGACCGCTGGCTTCCGGAAAGGGCCCAGGACGTGCCCAGGTACGCGATGAGCCCGTTCAGCGTGGGCAACCGGAAATGCCCCAGTGACCACTTCTCGATGGCCGAGCTCACGCTCATCACCGCGGCGGTCGCCTCCGCCTACCGGTTCGAGCACGAGCCCGGTTCCGACACCCGGCCCCGGATCGGCATCACTCTCCGGCCGCGCCGGCTGATGCTGCGGGCACTGCCCCGCTGACCGGCCGTGCGGCGCACGTTCAGGCGGCCTCCGGGCCCCTGAACGTCCGCCGGTAGGCGTTCGGGGTCGTCCCCACGGCGCGTACGAAGTGGTGGCGCAGCGCGGCCGCGTTGCCGAATCCCGTACGGCCCGCGACCGCGTCCACCGTCTCGTCGGTCCCCTCCAGCAGACGCTGGGCGAGCAGCACGCGCTGGCGCAGGATCCAGCGGTACGGCGTGGTGCCGGTCTCCTGCTGGAAGCGGCGGGCGAACGTGCGCGGGGACATGTGGGCGCGGGCCGCGAGCTGCTCGACGGTCACCTCCTGGTCGAGATGCCGCTCCATCCACACCAGCACCTCGGACACGGTGTCGCCGCCGGGCAGCGGCAGCGGGCGCTCGATGTACTGGGCCTGGCCCCCGTCGCGGTGCGGGGGCACCACCATGCGCCGGGCGATCCGGTTGGCGACCTCGGGACCCTGCTCCTTGCGCACGAGATGCAGACAGGCGTCGATCCCGGCGGCGGTGCCCGCGGAGGTGATCACCGGGTCCTCGTCGACGTAGAGCACATCCGGTTCGACGGTCAGGTGGGGGTACCTCCTGGTCAGCGCGTCCGCGTGCCGCCAGTGGGCGGCGGCGCGCCGGCCGTCGAGGAGACCGGCGGCGGCGAGGACGAACACGCCGGAGCAGACGCTGAGCACCCGGGCGCCCCGGTCCACGCCCCGGCGCAGCGCGTCCAGCAGCTCGGGCGGGAAGTCCCGCGTCTCGTAGCACGACCCGGCGGGCACGGCGATGAGGTCCGCCGCCTCCAGCCGGTCCAGGCCGTGCTCGACCTGGATCGAGAAGCCCGTGTTGCTGCGCAGCGAGGGGCCTTCGGCGGAGGCGACCGCGAAGTCGTAGACGGGCAGGCCGTCGTCACTGCGGTCGACGCCGAAGACCTCGCAGACGACGCCGAGTTCGAAGGGGTTCACGCTGTCGAGCAGGACGGCGGCCACATTGCGGAGCATGACCCCAGTGTGCCCTGTCGCTGGCAGTAAATCGAGGGTGTGCGGCAGTCCTGCCACTGTTCGGTAAGGAGTGTCCGGCGCGACAGTGGTGTCCATGGAGACGACACACGTGGAAGCGCTGATCGGAATGCTGACCGTTCTCGGACTGCTCGTCCTGATGGTCCTCCCCGCCGTCATCGGCATCGTGCACGAGCGGAGGATCGACCGGCAGCTGAAGCAGGCCGGGACCGGCCGCGCCGCCGCCGAGCGGGGCCACGCCCCCGCCGGGCCGTCCCGGCCGGAGCGGACCCCGGGGCCCTGCCCCGCGCGGAGTGCCACCCCGCACCGCACCGCACGCGCGGCGTGAGGTGCGGCACCGCCGGTGCGGCGCCCGGGCCGGCGGCCCGGGGAGGAGAGACCTCCCCGGGCCGGGCCGGCTCTAGAACTCCTCGTCCAGGTCGACCGTGCCCTCCACGGCGACCTGGTACGCGGACGGACGCCGTTCGAAGAAGTTCGTCAGCTCCTGGACCCCCTGGAGCTCCATGAAGGAGAACGGGTTGTCCGAGCCGTACACCGGAGCGAAGCCCAGCCGGGTGAGCCGCTGGTCGGCCACGCACTCCAGGTACTGCCGCATCGACTCGGTGTTCATGCCCGGCAGCCCGTCACCGCACAGGTCGCGCCCGAACTGCAGCTCCGCCTCGACCGCCTCGCGCAGCATGTCCGTCACCTGCTGCTGAAGCTCGTCGTCGAACAGGTCCGGCTCCTCCTCGCGGACGGTGTCGACCACGTCGAAGGCGAAGGACATGTGCATCGTCTCGTCCCGGAACACCCAGTTGGTGCCGGTCGCGAGACCGTGCAGCAGGCCCCGGCTGCGGAACCAGTACACGTAGGCGAACGCCCCGTAGAAGAACAGGCCCTCGATGCACGCGGCGAAGCAGATCAGGTTCAGGAGGAAGCGGCGGCGGTCGGCCCGCGTCTCCAGCCGGTCGAGCTTCTCCACCGAGTCCATCCACCTGAAGCAGAACTCCGCCTTCTCCCGGATGGACGGGATGTTCTCCACCGCCGCGAACGCGGCCGTCCGGTCCTCCGGATCGGGCAGGTAGGTGTCCAGCAGGGTCAGATAGAACTGGACGTGCACCGCCTCCTCGAAGAGCTGCCGCGACAGGTACAGCCGCGCCTCCGGGGAGTTGATGTGCTTGTAGAGGGTGAGCACCAGGTTGTTGGCCACGATCGAGTCGCCGGTGGCGAAGAAGGCCACCAGACGGCCGATCAGATGCTGTTCGGCGGGGCTCATCTTCGCGAGGTCGGCGACGTCCGAGTGGAGGTCGACCTCCTCCACGGTCCAGGTGTTCTTGATCGCGTCCCGGTAGCGCTCGTAGAAGTCGGGGTAACGCATGGGGCGCAGGGTGAGTTCGAAGCCCGGGTCGAGCAGGTTCTGGGTTCGGGGGGCGGTGGTCATCACTGGCAGGCCTCGCAGGACTCGGGGTTCTCAAGGGAGCAGGCGACGGCTTCGGGGTCGGCGGCCGGCTGCGGGGCGGGGACGGGAACGGGGCCGGTGGCGGCAGTGGGCTGCGCCTGGGCCGCGCGGGCGATGCGGGTCGCCGGCCGGGAGCGCAGGTAGTACGTGGTCTTCAGGCCCCGCTTCCAGGCGTAGGCGTACATCGAGGAGAGCTTGCCGATGGTCGGCGTCTCCAGGAACAGGTTCAGCGACTGCGACTGGTCCAGGAACGGGGTGCGGTCGGCGGCCATGTCGATCAGGACGCGCTGCGGGATCTCCCACGCGGTCCGGTACAGGCCGCGCACCTCCTCGGGGATCCAGGTGAAGTCCTGCACCGAGCCGCCGGCCTCGCGCAGCGCCTCGCGGGTCCGCGCGTCCCACACGCCCAGCCGCTTCAGGTCGTTCACCAGGTACGAGTTGACCTGGAGGAACTCACCGGACAGCGTCTCGCGCTTGAACAGGTTGGACACCTGCGGCTCGATGCACTCGTACACGCCGGCGATGGACGCGATGGTGGCGGTCGGCGCGATCGCCAGCAGCAGCGAGTTGCGCATGCCGACGGAGGCGATGCGTTCGCGCAGCGCCGTCCAGCGCTCGGGCCAGGCGAGTTCGGTGTCGTAGTGGTCGGGATGCAGCACGCCCCGGGCGGTGCGCGTCAGCTCCCAGGCCGGCAGGGGGCCGACGGGTGCCTCCGCCGCCCCGGAGCCCGTCGCGGGCGTCCGGGGGCGCGCGGCGAGGTCGGCGGAGGTCTCGTACGCGGCGAGCATGATGCGCTCGGCGATCCGGGTGGAGAGCCGCCGGGCCCCGGGGGAGTCGAAGGGCAGGCGCAGGGCGAAGAAGACGTCCTGGAGGCCCATCACCCCCAGCCCCACCGGGCGCCAGCGCGCGTTGGAACGGCCCGCCTGCTCGGTCGGGTAGAAGTTGATGTCCACGACCCGGTCGAGGAAGGTGACGGCCGTGCGCACGGTCTCGTCCAGCCGCTCCCAGTCCAGGTCACCGGCGGCCGGGTCGACGAGCGCGCCGAGGTTGACCGAGCCCAGGTTGCACACCGCTGTCTCCCCGTCGCTGGTGACCTCGAGGATCTCCGTGCACAGGTTGGAGGAGTGGACGACGTGGCCGGGCTCGGCGGTCTGGTTGGCGGTGCGGTTGGCGGCGTCCTTGAACGTCATCCAGCCGTTGCCGGTCTGGGCGAGGGTCCGCATCATGCGTCCGTACAGCTCCCGGGCGGGGAGGGTCTTGCGGGCCAGGCCCGCGGCCTCGGCGGCCCGGTAGGCCGCGTCGAACTCCTCGCCCCACAGGTCGACCAGGTCCGGGACGTCGGACGGGGAGAACAGCGACCAGGCGGCGTCGGCATTGACCCGGCGCATGAACTCGTCCGGCACCCAGTGCGCGAGGTTCAGGTTGTGCGTACGGCGGGCGTCCTCACCGGTGTTGTCGCGCAGCTCCAGGAACTCCTCGATGTCCGAGTGCCAGGTCTCCAGGTAGACCGCCGCCGCGCCCTTGCGCCGGCCGCCCTGGTTCACGGCGGCGACGGAGGCGTCCAGGGTCTTCAGGAACGGGACGATGCCGTTGGAGTGCCCGTTGGTGCCGCGGATCAGCGAACCCCGGGAGCGGATGCGGGAGTAGGCCAGGCCGATGCCGCCGGCGTGCTTGGAGAGGCGGGCCACCTGGTGGTAGCGGTCGTAGAGGGAGTCCAGCTCGTCCTTGGGGGAGTCGAGGAGGTAGCAGGAGGACATCTGGGGGTGCCGGGTGCCGGAGTTGAACAGGGTGGGGGAGGAGGGCAGGTACTCCAGGCGGCTCATCAGGCCGTACAGCGCGGCGACTTCGTCCACCGAGCGGGGAGTGCCGTCCTCGGCGAGGCCGGCGGCGACCCGCAGCAGGAAGTGCTGCGGCGCCTCGACGACCTTGCGGGTGACCGGATGGCGCAGCAGATAGCGGCTGTACAGGGTGCGCAGCCCGAAGTAGCCGAAGCGGTCGTCGGCGCGGGGGTCGATCAGCGCGTCGAGACGGTCCGGGTGCAGCAGGACGAACTCGGCGGTCCGGTCCGCGATGAGGCCCTCGCGGTGGCCGGCGGCGATCGACGAGGTGAACGACGTGACCCCCTGCGAGGCGGCCTCGGCGCGGATGCCGAGGGTCAGCAGCCGGGCGGCGAGCCGGGAGTAGACGGGGTCCTCGGAGATGAGCCCGGCCGCCGCCTCGGTGGCCAGCTCCCGCAGTTCGGCCTCGTCCGCACGGGCGGACCGGCCGCGCAGCGCGGCGGCGGCGACCCGGCCGGGGTCGGCGTCGGGGAGGTCGGCGGTCAGCTCGGTCAGGGTCCGCAGCAGCGCGGCACCGGGGCCGTCGCTCACGTCGCTCATGTCGGTCACGTCGACCGCTGAAGCAGGATCGGCTGGCGCGATGGTCACGTGGGGCTCTCCCTCGCTCGGCACGGGGCCTCGGCGAGGGCAGGGGGCAGCACACGGGCACGCGAACGGGCCTCGCGTCCACCGGCCCATTCCGCGAGGCCCGGACGTCAGGCACCCGGACCGGACGGCCGGGCGCACTGTCGGCAGGTCCTCGGACTGAAGCCCGTGCGGGCACGCGGAAAACGCGAACACGCACAAGTACACCGTTGCGGGACAGTTCCGGATTCGCACCGGATTCCCCTGCGGCGACAGCGAGCATGAGCATACATCTTGTGCCGGGTGCTGTCGGCAGCCCCATATCTTGTGTCCCGGCGGGTGCTGTGGCGCAGGGCCGCAGGAGTGTCAGAGCGTCAGCTCATAGGTGAGCAGCGTGATGTCGTCCAGGTGCGGAACAGGGTTCCAGTCCCGCCCGGGAGAGCGGACGAAGCCGAGACGCTCGTAGACGCGGTGGGCCGCACGCATCGTCCGCTGGGTCGACAGCACGATCCGTACGCACCCCTCCGTGGCCCGTGCCCGGTCGGCACAGGCGCGGACGAGGGCCTCCCCGACACCCCGGCGCCGGGCGGCGCGGGCGACCGCGAGCATCCGGATCTCCGCCTCGCCGGGCCCGGCGATGTCGGCCATCGGCCCGCCGCGCGGCACGAACGTCACCCCGCCCAGCACTCGCCCCGCCCCGCCCGCCCCCGCCACCCCGGCAGGCGCCCCGGTGCCCTCCACGGCGACCAGTACCTCGGCGGCCGCGGCCCGCCCGGCGACGTCCCTGAGCTCACCGAGGTACGCGTCGCTCTCCCCGAAGTCGAGCAGTCCGTCGCGCAGGTAGGCCTGCGCGGTGATCTCACCGAGTTCCCCGAACTCGTACGGCTCCACCGGCCGGATGACGATGTCCATGGGGCGAGTGTGCCCCACGCGGGTACGGCAAGGGGCCGCCGGAGACGTCCGGTGGCCCCTTGCCGTACCCGCGTACCGCGTCAGTGCCTGCCGTCGGCGGCCGCGTCGGCCGTTTCGGCCGTGTCCAGGGGCAGCTCGGTGCTGACGCCCGGATCGCCCGCGTCCGCCGTGTAGTCCTGCGGCCGGGTCTCGTCGAGGCCCTCGGGCGCCTTGACGGCCTTCAGGACGAAGGTCAGGGCGATCGTGACCAGGGCGTTGATCACGAAGGCGGTGAGGCCGATGTAGCCGATCTCGCCGATCCCCGGAATCTCCTCCGAGGAGCCGCCGAAGTGCTTCTGCGTCGGCGAGGCCACCCCGTACGCCGCGACCGTGCCGTAGACCATGCCGACCGCCCAGCCCGCGAGCAGTGCCCAGCGGTGGAACCAGCGGGTGAACAGGCCGCCCACCAGGGCGGGGAAGGTCTGCAGGATCCAGATGCCGCCGAGGAGCTGGAAGTTGATGGCGACCGTCTTGTCCATGGTGAGGACGAAGGCCAGCGCGCCCACCTTCACGAGCAGCGAGACCACCTTGGAGACCTTGGTCTCCTGCGCGGGTGTCGCGTCCGGTTTGATGAAGTCCTTGTAGATGTTGCGGGTGAACAGGTTCGCGGCGGCGATCGACATGATCGCCGCCGGCACCAGCGCCCCGATGCCGATGGCGGCGAAGGCCACGCCGGCGAACCAGTCCGGGAACATGTTCTCGAACAACTGGGGGATCGCCAGCTGCCCGTTGCTGACATCGACCCCGGCCGCGATCGCCATGAAGCCGAGCAGCGCCAGCAGGCCCAGCATCAGCGAGTACAGCGGCAGGATCGTGGTGTTGCGACGGATCACCTCACGGCTGCGCGAGGACAGCGTCGCGGTGATCGAGTGCGGGTACATGAACAGCGCGAGCGCCGAGCCCAACGCCAGCGTGGCGTAAGTCCACTGCCCCGCCTCGCCCGGCACCAGCGAACCGCGCGGCGCGCCCGTGGCCGGGTTGGTCTCGCTGTACGCCTCGCTCGCCCTGGCGAAGATGTCGTCGAAGCCGCCCAGCTTGATCGGGATGTAGATGATCGCCACCGCGATCACGAGGTAGATCAGCGTGTCCTTCACGAACGCGATCAGCGCGGGGGCCCGCAGACCCGACGAGTACGTGTACGCCGCCAGCACACCGAAGGCGATCAGCAGCGGCAGGTCCTTGACGAACCAGTTGGTGTCCTCGCCGCCGCCGACGCCCATCACGTCCAGCACGGCCTGGATGCCGACCAGCTGGAGCGCGATGTACGGCATCGTCGCCAGGATGCCGGTGACCGCCACCGCCAGCGACAGCCCCTTCGAGCCGAACCGGCCGCGTACGAAGTCGGACGTCGTCACATAGCCGTGCTTGTGCGACACCGACCACAGCCGCGGCAGGAAGGTGAAGATCAGCGGGTAGACGAGGATGGTGTACGGCACGGCGAAGAAGCCGGCCGCGCCCGCCGCGTAGATCGCCGCCGGTACGGCCACGAAGGTGTACGCCGTGTACAGGTCGCCGCCGAGCAGGAACCAGGTGACCCAGGTGCCGAACGACCGTCCGCCCAGGCCCCATTCGTCGAGGCTGTTCTCGTTCGCCGCCTTGCGCCAGCGGGCGGCCAGGAAGCCCATCGCCGTGACGAGGACGAAGAAGAAGATGAAGACGGCGAGTGCCACGCCGTTCACGCCGTCGTTCATCGCCCGGCACCGCCCTTCGCCGCCGCGCGGGCACGCTGGTCACGCTGCCACAGCTTGTACGCGATCACCGTCAGGACGGTGGAGACCAGCACCCAGAGCATCTGGTACCAGTAGAAGAACGGGATGCCGATGAAGGTGGGGTCGGTCTTCGCGTACGAGCCGACCCACAGCATGGCCACGAACGGTGCTACGAGACAGACGCCGATGACGACGCGTGCGGGCGTCACCACCGGGCCTCTGCTGGAATCTGGGGCTTGCGACATCGAACGACTCCGTCCCCTCGCTGATCGCCTGCGCTGCGCAATGCGCAGGAAATCTAGGTCAGCGCCGGAGCGGGGCGGAACCCCTCGTGGGGATTGCGTACTTAAACTCCACGGAAGGCTGACTCGAGGGCGGTGGATTCTCCGTCAACCGTCCGGCTTGTGCTGTTCCGCGCACGGCTCGGCACCGCCCCTCCGGGCGCTCCGGGCCGCGGGGTCCGGCTGTGAGGCTCGGCGGTGGGATCCGGCGGCGGGGTCCGGCTTCGGGCTCAGTCCTGCGGGCGCTTCAGCCGGGCCACGAACTTGTACCGGTCGCCCCGGTACACCGAGCGCACCCATTCCACCGGCTGCCCGTCCCGGTCCAGCGAGTGCCGGGAGAGCATCAGCATCGGCAGCCCCACATCGGTGCCGAGCAGGCCGGCCTCGCGCGGAGTGGCCAGGGAGGTCTCGATGGTCTCCTCGGCCTCCGCCAGATGGACGTCGTACACCTCGGCGAGGGCGGTGTAGAGGGAGGTGTACTTGACCAGGCTGCGGCGCAGCGCCGGGAAGCGCTTCGCGCTGAGGTGGGTGGTCTCGATGGCCATCGGCTCGCCGTTCGCCATGCGCAGCCGCTCGATGCGCAGCACCCGTCCGCCGGCGGCGATGTCGAGCAGTGAGGCGAGGCCGTCGTCGGCGGTGATGTAGCCGACGTCCAGCAGCTGCGAGGTGGGCTCCAGGCCCTGCGCACGCATGTCCTCGGTGTACGAGGTGAGTTGCAGCGCCTGTGAGACCTTGGGCTTGGCGACGAAGGTGCCCTTGCCCTGGATGCGCTCCAGACGCCCCTCGACCACCAGCTCCTGGAGCGCCTGGCGCACGGTGGTGCGCGAGGTGTCGAACTCCGCCGCCAGGGTCCGCTCGGGCGGGACCGGAGTACCGGGAGGAGCCGTCTCCGTCATGTCGAGCAGATGCTTCTTCAAGCGGTAGTACTTGGGCACGCGCGCCGTACGGACCGTGGCCCCGCCCTCGTTCTCCGTACTGCTGACGTCGGTGCTCATGCTCTGCCTTCCCGGCTCCGAGTGCCGAACGGCCGACACCCCATCGGCCCCGGCCCACATCGTGGCACGACCGCGGCCGGGGATGTTCCCCCCGTACGCTCCGTGATCCCCTCTGTATACCGCCGAGCCGGGGGTTGGTCTAGTCCACCGCGGCCGCCCGGGGCAGCTGCGGCCCGGAGCGACCCCGGGCGGCCCCGGGGCCGCGGCACGGAGCGAGGAGCGCCCGGGGGCTTCCGGTCAGATCCCCTGCCAGTCCGGCTTGTTGGCGTAGGTGTGCCGGAAGTAGTCCGCGAGCTTGAGCTTGCTCGCGGCGGCCTCGTCGACCACGACCGTGGCGTGCGGGTGCAGCTGCAGGGCGGACGCCGGGCACACCGCGGCCACCGGGCCCTCGACGGTCGCGGCGACCGCGTCCGCCTTGCCCTCGCCGGTGGCGAGCAGGACCAGGTGGCGGGCCTCCAGGATGGTGCCGATGCCCTGGGTGATGACGTGGTGCGGGACCTGGTCGATGTCGTCGTCGAAGAAGCGCGCGTTGTCCACCCGGGTCTGCTCGGTCAGCGTCTTGATCCGGGTGCGCGAGACGAGTGAGGAGCACGGCTCGTTGAACCCGATGTGCCCGTCCGTCCCGATGCCGAGCAGCTGCAGGTCGACGCCGCCGGCCCCGGCCAGCGCCCTGTCGTACGCCTCGCACGCGGCCTGTACGTCCTCGGCCGTGCCGTCGGGGCCCATGAAGGCGTCCATACCGATGCCGAGCGGCTCCAGGACCTCGCGCCGGAGCACCGAGCGGTAGGACTCGGGGTGGTCGGCGGGCAGCCCCACGTACTCGTCGAGCTGGGCGATCCTCGCCCGGGAGGTGTCCACGGCACCGGAGCGCACCTGGGCCGCCAGTGCCTCGTAGACGGGCAGGGGCGTCGAGCCGGTGGCCACGCCGAGCAGGGCGTCGGGGGTGCGCCGCAGGAGATCGGCCATGGCCCCGGCGATGAGCGCGCCGCCGGCCTTGGCGTCCGGAACGATGACAACTTCCACGCTGAGCCTGCCGTTCTGGGAGGGGACTCGTCTGGGGCCGGCCCCGGAGGGGAGCGGGGCAGCCATGTGGTTTAGACCAATCTCAATCTAACAGAGCGGGGGGTCCGCTCCCAGGCGAAGGGCGGCGGCGTTTCCCGCGGGAGTCCGCTCCCCGTCCTCTCCTCAGCATCCCAGTGCGGGACGGCCGCGGCCCGTCAACCGAAATGACCATGGAATTCCGTTCCCTGACGCACGCTTGCGGGATAGGGTGCGTGGCGGACGCCCGTATGTCCGCTCGGCCGTTGTCCCGCTCGGCCGTCGTCCCGGCGGTCGCGTGAGCACGCGATCGCGTGCTCGCGAAAAAGACAACAATGAACAGTCTCCGACACATGGACACGGGTAGTGGTCTAGTCCACAATGCGTAACAGTGCAGCGCACGCAAGCCTGCCTTCCCCGCACAGGAAGGCGGACCGAGGACCCGGAGCTCTCTGCCCTGACTGCCCCGGATCCTCATCCCTCGGCCGAACGGGACCGCACACCCCGTGGCCGATGTCGCTCCGGGCTGCGGTGCCGGGAGGGCTGAGGGTCCCTCTCAGGCGCCGCGGCCCGCGGGTGCTTCCGGGGGAGGGCGCGACGTCCCGGTACGCTCGCTGACGTGCCCTCCATGAACGAACTCGTACACCAGCACACCGCTCTCGACGACTCCGATCTCGAGTGGCTTCATCTGCTGGTCTCGGAGTGGCAGCTGCTCTCCGACCTCTCCTTCGCCGACCTGGTCCTGTGGGTCCCCACCCGCGACGGCACCCGCTATGTCTCCGTCGCGCAGATGCGGCCCAACACCGGCCCGACCTCGTACCAGGACGACATGGTCGGCCATCTCGTCCCGCGCGGCCGCCGCCCCATGCTGGACGCGGCCCTGGACGAGGGGCGGATCGTGCGCGAGGGCGACCCGGAGTGGCGCGAGGAGGTCCCGGTCCGCGTCGAGTCCATTCCCGTACGGCGGGAGGGCCGCGTACTCGGGGTCATCGCGCGCAACACCAACCTGCTCACCGTGCGTACTCCCAGCCGGCTGGAGCTCACCTACCTCCAGAGCGCCTCCGACCTCGCCCAGATGATCGCGGCCGGTGCCTTCCCGTTCGCGAACCAGCAGCTCGACATGGACGCGCTGCCCCGGGTGGGGGACGGGCTGATCCGGCTCGACGCCGAGGGGATCGTCCAGTACGCCTCCCCGAACGCCCTGTCCGCCTACCACCGGATGGGCCTGGCGTCCGACCTGGTCGGCCACCACCTCGGCCGGACCACCGCCGAACTGGCACCTTCCCGCGGGCCGGTGGACGAGGCGCTGGCGAAGGTCGCCAGCGGCTGGGCGCCGCGCGAGTTCGAGATCGAGGCGCCGGGCGGGGTGATCCAGTTCCGGGCGATCCCGCTCAAGCCGAAGGGAACCCGCATCGGTTCGCTGGTCCTGCTCCGGGACGTCACCGAACTTCGCCGCCGTGAACGGGAGCTGATCACCAAGGACGCGACCATCCGGGAGATCCACCACCGGGTGAAGAACAACCTCCAGACGGTGGCGGCACTATTGCGCCTCCAGGCCCGGCGGATCGGCTCCGAGCGCGGCCGCGCAGCGCTGGAGGAGGCGGTGCGCCGGGTCGGTTCCATCGCGATCGTGCACGAGACGCTCTCCCAGAACCTGGACGAGCGGGTGGAGTTCGACGAGATCGCCGACCGTGTCCTGGCGATGGTCGCCGAGATCTCGCCGGGCAAGGTCACCGGCCGGCGCACCGGCCGCTTCGGCATACTCGACGCGGAGGTCGCCACCCCGCTGTCGATGGTGCTGACGGAGGTCCTGCAGAACGCCCTGGAGCACGGCTTCCGCGAGGGTGACATCGGCACGGTCGAGGTGACCGCGGTCCGCGGCGGCACCACCAAGGAGGCCCGCCTGCTGGTCACCGTCCAGGACGACGGCGTCGGCCTGCCCGAGGACTTCGACCCGCACACCGGCGGCAACCTGGGGCTGCACATCGTACGGACCCTGGTGGAGGGCGAGTTGGGCGGCACTTTCGACATGGTGCCGGCCCCGGACGGGGGGACGCGGGTGATCCTGGACGTGCCGGTGGCCATGGACAAG
Organism: Streptomyces sp. NPDC085927; assembly: GCF_044540975.1. Classification (NCBI taxonomy): domain Bacteria; kingdom Bacillati; phylum Actinomycetota; class Actinomycetes; order Kitasatosporales; family Streptomycetaceae; genus Streptomyces; species Streptomyces sp. NPDC085927. Next base: position 208,203 of record NZ_JBITSN010000001.1, on the reverse strand, counting down.
TGACGACGAGTGACGTGCGCCGGTGACGCGGGCCGGTGACGTGGCCGGCCCCTGATGTGGGAGCGCAGCGAAAAGCCCCGGACGGTTACCCCGTCCGGGGCTCTTGCTTGACTGATGGGTTCCCCTCCGGCTCGAGATGAGCCGGGACTCGGGGGAGCACCGGGGAACTGCGTGCTGCGGCTCGGGGGCGGGAGAAGCGTACGCGCTGTACGCGCCGCCAAGCTCAGGCTGTCAGCAGGGGTGGGTTGTCAGGCGGAGGCCTGACGGGCCCGGTTGCGGGCGGCGCGGCGCTTCATTGCGCGGCGCTCGTCCTCGCTGAGACCACCCCAGACGCCGGAGTCCTGACCGGACTCGAGTGCCCACTGAAGGCAGCTCTCGATCACCGGGCAGCGACGGCAGACGGCCTTGGCTTCCTCGATCTGCAGCAGCGCAGGACCGGTGTTGCCGATGGGGAAGAAGAGCTCGGGGTCTTCCTCGCGGCAAACGGCGTTGTGACGCCAGTCCATGGCTGCTACCTCTCCTTGGTATGAACTACATGTGGCTTGTGAATGTGAACGCTTTCACGAATCCCCCAACAAGTGAAGGGCCGAACGCCAGGTTCCCTGGCGTGGTCCTTGGGTTTGAAGAGGGGTTCCGGTGATCTGTGGAGGCCGGTGTTGCGGGCCGTCCCGATCGCCATGTAGAGACTCGCAAACCTCGGCGGCGGATACAACCCCTTCCGGAAAGTTTTTTTTGATTCATCGGTGTCGACTAGGTCACAGCCGTACTTCCATGGGGTGGATCCTGGCCTAAACGTTCGAGTGAAAGGACTTTGGCCTTTTCCGCTCACACAATCACACGCAGTGCACGGCGAACGCCTGTGAACGTCACGCTGGTTCGCAGTCCGAGGTGGTCGCCGTCCATCTGGAGGGGCAGTGGCACCTTCGAATGCAAGGTGAACTGGGTCAGGTCGTGCCTCGCGGTCACATGCCTGCCCCGGGGTCCGCGCTCGGGGGACGAAGTGAGCAACTGGGTGCCATACCGGGCAAGGGCGGAGGCGGACAGCCGCTTCAGACCGAAGATGTCGAGGCCGGTATCGAACGAGGCCTTAGGTGACGCGTAGATCGGGCGATTGCCGAGAAACGTCCACGGGGAGGCGTTCGAGACTATGGAGAGCGCCAGATCCCTGACCGGGTCCTCGCCCGGCTGCTCGAGCGTTATCACGCCGTTCCGGCGGTGCGGTTCACCGATCAGCTGACGCACGACCTGACGCATGTACAGCGCGTGAGTGGACTTCTTCCCGCGCTCCCGGTGCTGTTCCACCCGGCCGACCACACCGGCGTCGAAGCCCAGCCCCGCGTTGAAGGTGAACCAGCGGGGCGGCACGCCTTCGTCGTCCGTTCCCGGTGTGCCCGACGTCAGGCCCAGGCCGACGGTGCGTTCGCGGCCCTCGCGCAGGGCGTCCAGCAGGGCGCCGGTGGCCTCCACGGGATGGTTGGGCAGGTCCAGGGCGCGGGCGAAGACGTTGGTGGAGCCGCCGGGGACCACGGCGAAACCGGGCAGGTGCTCCGGATCGGGGCCGGCGTGCAGCAGGCCGTTGACGACCTCGTTGACCGTGCCGTCGCCGCCGAGGGCCACCACCAGGTCGATGTCGTCGCTCTCCGCCGCCTGCCGGCCCAGGTCGCGCGCGTGGCCGCGGTACTCGGTGGTGACCGCCTCCAGCTTCATCTCGCTGGCGAGGGCGTGGATCAGCACATCGCGCGTACGCGCACTTGTGGTGGTTGCCGCCGGATTGACCACGAGAAGTGCACGCATGCGTTGCAGGGTACCTACTGGGTGGTACCGGGGCCCAGGCCGAGGGCTACCCTTCAAGGGTGAGCAGCGAGCAGACCCCCACCACCGCCCCGGCCCCCGCCGGCCCCCGCCCGCGCCGCCTGACGTACGCCGCGGGGCTCGCCGCCCTGGAAGGGCTGGCTCTGCTGGTCGGCGGGGTCTGGATGCTGGTCCTCGGGCTCACAGGACAGCCGGACGACCGGCAGCAGGCCGTCACCGGCGGAGTGACGCTCGCGGTCCTCGCCCTGCTGCCGCTGCTCGCCGCGCGCGGGCTGCTCGGACGCCGCGGCTGGAGCCGCGGCCCGGCCGTCATCACCCAGCTCCTGGCCCTGCCGGTGGCCTACAACCTGCTGCAGTCCGACAGCGTGGCCATCCCGGCGGGGATCGTGCTCGCGGTGGTGGCCGTCACGGCCCTGGTCCTGCTGCTGAACCCCGAGACGACCCGGGCCCTCGGTATCCGGGGGCCCGGAAACACCGAGAAGTAAAACCCCGCGACCCGGGGCGCGGGTCACGGCCCGGACCGCCTTTCGGGGCTCACTCCTCCACGAGCAGCTTCTCCCGCAACTGGGCCAGCGTGCGGGCCAGCAGCCGGGAGACGTGCATCTGGGAGATGCCCACCTCCTGGGCGATCTGCGACTGGGTCATGTTGCCGAAGAAGCGCAGCAGCAGAATCCGCTTCTCGCGCGGAGGCAGGTCCTCGAGCAGCGGCTTCAGCGACTCGCGGTACTCCACGCCCTCCAGCGCCTCGTCCTCCGCGCCCAGGGTGTCCGCGACGGCCGGGGACTCGTCGTCGGTGTCGGGGACGTCCAGGGACAGCGTGGAGTACGCGTTGGCGGACTCCAGGCCCTCCAGGACCTCCTCCTCCGAGATCGCCAGCTTCTCGGCGAGTTCGTGGACGGTGGGGGAGCGGCCGTGCTGCTGCGAGAGCTCGGCCGTCGCCGTCGTCAGCGCCAGCCGCAGCTCCTGCAGCCTGCGGGGGACGCGTACCGCCCAGCCCTTGTCGCGGAAGTGCCGCTTGATCTCGCCGACGACCGTCGGGGTCGCGTACGTCGAGAACTCCACGCCACGGTCCGGGTCGAAGCGGTCGACCGACTTGATCAGACCGATGGTGGCGACCTGGGTCAGGTCGTCCAGCGGCTCCCCGCGGTTGCGGAAGCGGCGCGCGAGGTGCTCGACGAGCGGCAGATGCATGCGGACCAGCCGGTTGCGCAACTCCGCGTACTCCGGAGTGCCGTCCTGCAGGGTGCGCAGCTCGAGGAACAAGGCACGCGCCCCGCTGCGATCCTGCGGGTCGCGCTGCGCGCCGTGCGTGCCCGGGGTGTCCGGGGTGCGCCGGGCGCCCTGCGCGCCCGGCGCCCGCGGCACCTCGCTCTCGGCGTGTCGCTCGTGCTCGTTCATCGTCCCGCCCGTCGCCCTTCCCCGAGCGCTCGCCTCGTCCCCCGCCGTCGGCTCACCACGCGCCCGCTCTCCCCCGTGGCCGGAGGAGGCACCGGGCCGGCCGGCCTCAGGCATGCTCCGCGCGGCGGGGTCGTGCTGCCCGCCGTCCGGAGCACCGGCCACCGCGGAGTCGTCCTCCGGATGCGGCCGGGCCTGTTCCGGGATGGCGTCGATGCCCTCGATGCCGCCGGAGATCCGCTCGGCCGGCAGTTCGCGTGTGCCGCGTTCTTCGTCCCGCACCGGCCCGTCCTCGTTCCTCACGCCGGCCCGGGTCCCGCGCCGCGCTGTTTGTAGAGGCTGATCGAAACGGTTTTGTCCTCGTCCACGGCGGAGGAGACCTTGCCCGCGAGAGCGGACAGCACGGTCCACGCGAAGGTGTCGCGCGAAGGGGCGTGGCCGTCCGTGGTGGGCGCCGAGACGGTGACTTCGAGTGAGTCGTCGACGAGGCGGAAGACACAACTGAGCACCGAACCCGGCACGGCCTGCTGAAGCAGGATCGCGCAGGCCTCGTCGACCGCGATGCGCAGGTCCTCGATCTCGTCGAGGGTGAAGTCCAAACGGGCCGCGAGGCCGGCCGTGGCCGTACGCAGCACCGACAGGTAGGCACCCGCGGCCGGCAGCCGGACTTCCACGAAGTCCTGGGTCGCGGGCTCGCCTGCGATCTGGGACACCCTCACCTCCAAGGTGGTACAAGCATTCAGGATCGGGGTCGCCCCCGGATAACGCGATACGTGGTTCAGCGGTGACGCTACCGCGCTCCGGATGGTCCTGTCCCCGGGACCCCGACCTCATGCTGTCACTCATAGTAAAGCCACGGATACGCTCCGTGGATAGGGGTCTGCGGGCCCGAATGGGAAGAGCGCGCGCCGGATTGACGTACCCAGACGTCAGACGGTCGAACCGTCCGTACCGGAGTCCTCTCGGGGACGTGTCCGGAGGCGCCCGGAAGCCCTTGCCCACAGGCCCGCCCGCTCACGGGAAAGGGCGCCCGGTGACGACGGCCGCGACCGTGCTCCCGCGCGGGAACGCGTTTTCTTCCGCCAGGACGACAAGAGCGTAAAGCAACTTGGCGACATAGACACGTTCGACGGGTACGCCGTGCCGGCGCTCGAAGTCCGCGGCGAACGCGTCGAGTTCCGGGGTGGTCCGGGCGTAACCGCCGAAGTGGAAGCGGTCGTCCAGGCTCCAGTCGCCGCGCGGACCGCCGAACGCCTCGGCCTGCAGTGCCCGTATCCCGCCGGCCAGGAAACCGCCCTTGAGCACCGGAACGCCCAGCGCACGCCCGCCCGGGCCGAGGCCGGAGGCCAGCCCGGCGAGCGTCCCGCCGGTGCCGCACGCCGTCGCGACCACGTCCGCCCGGCCGGCCAGCTCCTCCCCGAGCACCTGGCAGCCGTGCACGGCGAGAGCGTTGCTTCCGCCCTCGGGGACGACGTACGCGTCCTCGGCGCCCGCCTCGCGCAGCACGGCCGCGAGGGTCGCCGGCGCGGTCTTGCCGCGGTAGGTCGCCCGGTCGACGAAGTGCAGCCGCATGCCGTCGGCCACGCACCGGGCCAGCGAGGCGTTGAGGGGGCGGCCGGCGAGTTCCTGGCCGCGCACCACGCCGACCGTGGGCAGTCCCAGCAGCCGTCCGGCGGCGGCGGTGGCCCGCAGATGGTTGGAGTAGGCGCCGCCGAAGGTGAGCACCGTCCGTCCGGCCGCCGCCGACAGGTTCGGCACGAGTTTGCGCCACTTGTTTCCGATCAGCTCCGGATGGATCAGATCGTCCCGCTTCAGTACCAGCCGGACCCCGCGCCGCTCGAACCGTTCGTCCACGATGTCCTGCACCGGTGAGGGCAGCCGCGGGCGCAGACCCGCGAGACCTCCGTGACCGGCGGGGGCGGCGAAGGCTGCGGAGGCCGGGGCGGTGGAGATCGCGGTGGTGGAGGCCACGGGAGTGGAGGCCACGGGGGTGGATACCGCGGAATCGGGGCCGGGACGGGCGCCTGTCGTCGGGCCGGTGTCGGGTTCGGGGGTGTCCGGGCTGGTCACGGGGCCATTGTCGCCCGGCGGGGGGCACGGGGCGCCGGGCGGGTCGGCCGGGTCGGGCCGTGGAGTGAGCATGGCTGGATTTCGCCGTTGCCGACCGGGCTCCGGGCGAACGCGCGGCCGAGGTGCGCCGTCAGCCCGAACTGCCGCTCGGGGCCGGTGCCCCCGTGCCGGGGTGTCCGGCGGGTTCGACGGGCGTGGATCCCCCGGTGCCGGAGCGGTGCCCGCGTCGTCGACGGCGGACGAGGTCGATCAGGGACGGGCCTCCCCGGAGACACCACAGGGCGATCACCGGGTCGCAGATCGCGCAGCCCATCGACGAGGTGGGGGCGAACGGGATGATGGGGCTGCCCTTGAGGTGGTGGACGACGTCCCACGCGGTGTGCAGCAGCCAGCCGACGCCGATGAACGTCCACGAATCCAGGCCGCGGAACGCGACGTAGGCGAGCAGCGCGGTGAAGGCGAACTCCCAGCCGCCCAGGCCGCCCCCGCTGAGATAGGCGGCACCCGCACCGGCGAGCATGACGGCGTTCAGGCGCCGCCGGTGCGGCTCGCGGACGAAGGACATCAGCAGTGCGTAGAGAACACCGATGGCTACGGGTGCGACGTATTGCATGGCGGGGCCTTTACCTGGGACGACCTGCGGTGACTCACCACGCTAGAAGCGCGTGTGCCGCGCCCCCAGGGGGCCGGGCGACAGCTTCCGACGGATTGTCGCCAGGCCGGCCCCGGCCCTCCTCCCGCTCTCCCTCCCGCCCGTCCTCCCGCACGCGCGTGTGCCCGCGTGCCTCACTTGAGCCGGTCGCGGATCCGCTTCCGCATCGACGCCATCGTGAACCCGCGCGGGTCCACCTTTCCGGGCTGCCACTCCAGGTGCCCGATCACCGACCGCTCGTTCCAGCCGTGGCGGCGGCAGACCGCGGCGGCGGCTCTCTCGATGGCCTCCAGCTGCGCCGCGGGCCAGGGATCCTTCCCGTCGCCCAGGTTCTCGCACTCGAAGCCGTAGAAGTGCCGGTTGCCGTCGGTGTTCTGCTCGTTGTCCGCGGGCAGCCCCTTCTCCGCGATCACCGCACGCAGCACGTCGTCGTCGCCCAGGCCGGCGTGGTTGGCGCGGCCGTAGCCGACGAGGTGGACCTTGCCGTCCTTGGTGATGACGCCGTGGCACAGAGGGCCCGGCAGCCCCGAGTAGCCCTTGCGGCACAGGTCCACGGTCCGGGCGCTGCCCCGGGTGACCGTGTGATGGATCATCACGCCGTGCACCGGCCCCCAGGGGCCCTTGTGGTTGCGGTTGTGATCGCGCCAGTCGCCGACCTCGACGACCGTGAGGCCCTCCGCCTTCAGAGAGCTCAGGAACGCGCTCGCGGACATGGGTGGGGCCATGGGCCGCGCCTCCTTCTCGCAGCGCGACGGCTGCCGGTCGCAGCCGTCTCGTACCGGTGCTTGTACCTAAACGGAGCGAACGCAACCAATCGTTCGGTCCCCGTACGGGCCGATCCGGACAATGTTCGACCCCGGGACCGCCGCCGAACGGAATCCCCATGAATGCCCACGCAATTGAAGATCCATTCCCGCTCATTCGGGTAATACCGCAGCCACGTTCCGTGAGGAAGGCTTTGTCGCGGAGACCGACGCCCGGCACGGATGGGCGCCGGTCACAACTGGGAGGGCAATTCTTTATGTCGGTAGGCGAAGAGGTCCGCACCGAGCAGACCCGGCAGCAGCAGAGCCTCGGCACGGCCGCGGCGCGGAACCTGGCCACCACCACCAAGTCCGTACCGCAGATGCAGGAGATCAGCTCGCGCTGGCTGCTGCGCATGCTGCCCTGGGTGGACGTGCAGGGAGGCACGTACCGGGTGAACCGGCGGCTGACGTACGCCGTCGGCGACGGACGCGTGACGTTCGTGAAGACCGGCGACCGCGTCGAGGTCATCCCGGCCGAACTGGGCGAGCTGCCGGCCCTGCGGTCGTACGAGGACGAGGAGGTGCTCTCGGAGCTGGCCTCCCGCTGCCGGCAGCGGGAGATCGAGGCCGGCCAGGTGATCACCTCGTTCGGCAGTCCGGCCGACGAGGTGTTCCTGCTGGCGCACGGCAGGGTCGAGAAGGTCGGCACCGGTCCCTACGGCGCCGACGAATCCCTCGGAGTCCTCGCCGACGGCGCCTACTTCGGCGACCAGGCTCTGCTGGACGAGGGCGCCATCTGGGAATACACCACCCGCACCCTGACCGCCTGCACCGTGCTCGTGCTGCCGCGCGACGCCGTCGAGCAGGTCGCCGAGCGGTCCGAGACGCTGCGTGGGCACCTCCAGCAGCAGCGGTCCATCCCCATCCAGCGCACCAACAAGTACGGCGAGAAGGAGATCGCCCTCGCGGCCGACCACAGCGGGGAGCCGGACATCCCGCACACCTTCGTCGACTACGAGGCCAGGCCCCGCGAGTACGAACTGAGCGTCGCCCAGACCGTGCTGCGCATCCACTCACGCGTGGCCGACCTCTACAACCAGCCCATGAACCAGACGGAGCAGCAGATCAGGCTGACCGTCGAGGCGCTGAAGGAGCGCCAGGAGCACGAACTCGTCAACAACCGCAGCTTCGGCCTGCTGCACAACTGCGAGTACGACCAGCGGATCCAGCCGCACGACGGCGTACCCGGCCCCGACGACCTGGACGAACTGCTCAGCAGGCGGCGCGGCACCAAGCTGCTCCTCGCCCATCCGCGCGCGATCTCCGCCATCGGCCGCGAGCTCAACAAGCGGGGGCTGGTCCCGGAGACCATCGACATGGCCGGCAACCGCATTCCCACCTGGCGGGGCGTGCCCATCTTCCCGTGCAACAAGATCCCGGTCACCGAAGAGCGTACGACCTCCATCATCGCCCTGCGCACCGGCGAGGAGGACCAGGGCGTCATCGGTCTGCGGGCCTCCGGCATCCCCGACGAGATCGAGCCGAGCCTCTCCGTGCGGTTCATGGGCGTCAACGAACAGGCCATCATCAAGTACCTGGTCACGGCCTACTACTCGGCTGCGGTCCTGGTGCCGGACGCGCTCGGCGTCCTGGAGAACGTCGAGATCGGTCGCTGGCGGTGACCTTCCGGGATCTCTCGGCCCGCACGCCGTGTCCCCGCCCACCTGGGCGGGTACACCCCGGGGGTACGCGCGCGACACCGGCGGAAGCGTCACCTCCGGTCATCCTCCGAGACGGGTCCAGAGGTGAGTTCATGACGGAGTCCATGGCCGGGCTCACGACGGAGACGGAGGACGAGCACCCTCCCGCCGAGGGCCATGAGGCGACCGTTCTGCTCGAGCGGGCGCGGGCCGAGGTCGACCCGGTGCTCCGGGCCGCCATCGGCTCGCTGCCCGGCCCGCTGCGCCGGATCGCCCGCTACCACTTCGGCTGGGAGCACGCGGACGGGACCCCGGCCGCCGGCGGTTCCGGCAAGGCGATCCGTCCCGCACTGGTTCTCGCCGCGGCCTCCGCCCTCGGCGGACCCGCGGCACGGGCGACGGCCGTCCGGGCAGCCGCCGCGGTGGAACTGGTGCACAACTTCACGTTGCTGCACGACGACGTGATGGACCGGGACGCCACCCGGCGCCACCGGCCCACCGCATGGACCGTCTTCGGCGATGCCGACGCGATCCTCGCGGGGGACGCTCTCCACGCCCTCGCCCTGCGGCTGCTCGCGGAGGACACGCACCCGTCGGCCCCGGCCGCGGTGGCCCGGCTCGCGGACTGCGTCGTGGAACTGTGCGCGGGGCAGCAGGTGGACACGGCCATGGAAGGACGCGCTCCCGGCGAGGTCGCCCTCGAGGAGACGCTGTCCATGGCCGAGGCGAAAACGGGCGCGCTGCTCGGCTGCGCCTGCGCGCTCGGCGCGCTGTACGCGGACGCCGGGGCGGCGGACGTGGCGGCACTGGACGCGTTCGGCCGTGAGGCGGGGCTGGCCTTCCAGCTGATCGACGACGTGATCGGCATATGGGGAGATCCGCGCCGTACCGGCAAGCCCGCCGGCGCGGATCTGGCCGCCCGCAAGAAGTCCCTGCCGGTGGTCGCCGCGCTCACCTCCGGCACCCCGGCGGCGTCCGAACTCGCCGCGCTGTACGCGGCCCCGCCCGCGGGGGAGGACCTGGAGCACATCGCCCTGACCGTGGAACGGGCGGGCGGCCGCGACTGGGCGCAGGCCCAGGCCGCCGACCGCATGGCCCGGGCGATGCAGGAACTCGCCCGCGCGGTGCCGGACCCGGAGGCGGCGGGCGGCCTGCTGGCCCTCGCCGAGTTCGTGACCCGGCGCACCACCTAGGCGGAGCGGCCCGGGCCGTCGGGCCGGAGGCGTGCGGAACCCCGACCCCGTGCGGCCACCGTGGTTCCGGCCCGGCGGGCCCCGCATCTCCCCAGGGTGTGCGGGGCCCGTCCGCTCTGCGGCGTCTCCTGTCCCTGCCCCTGTCGTGGCAGGGACAGGAGGGCTTTCGACGAGCGGCCGTAGTCGTTCCCCCGTCGGTCATCGTCGTCCCGATAAGGTCAACCCTCGTACGGTAGGCGAGGGTTGAGACGGAGGGACGGACATGGGCGTGGCGATCCGGACGGCTGGGGACGGGGACCGGGAGCTGTTGGTCCGGCTCCTGGACGAGGCGTTCCAGGACGACCCGGTCAGTGGCTGGGTCTTCCCGGGCACGGAGTACCGCCGGACGACGCACCACAGGCTGATGGGAGCCTTCACCGACATCGTGCTCGCCGTGGGACGCATCGACGTCACGGAGGACGGTTCGGCGTGCGCGCTGTGGATGTCGGTGCCGGCGGACGACCACGACGCAGGGGACCCGGCGGACGACGAGGGCCCGGTGCAGGTACGCCAGGCCGTCGACCCGGAGAACGAGCGGGTGGAGGTGATCGGCCGGCTGACGGCGGGTGCCCACCCCACCGGGCGGGCCCACGAGTACCTGTGGATGATCGGCGTGGCGCCCGGCCGGCAGGGCGAGGGTCTCGGCACCGCGCTCATCGGTTCGGTCCTCGACCGCTGCGACCGCGAGGGACTGCCCGCCTATCTGGAGGCGAGCAGTGTGCGCAGCCGCCTGCTGTACGAACGCCTCGGTTTCGCCCCGGCCGGCGAGCCTCTGCAACTCCCGGACGGCCCCCGCATGTGGCCGATGTGGCGCGAACCCCGCACCCCGTGACCGGCCGGCGCCCCGCCCGCGCCCGACCGGGGCCGGATGGGCCCGCCCGCGCCCGCTCGGACCGGTTTCCCGTCCCATCAGGGACGTTCGGCCCTGGCCGCCGGCGTGCGTCCCCGCTTCACTGGCCCTCGCGAGGACCGGTCGGCGAGGACTGTCAGGGGCGAGATGAGCACAACGGCGCGCGACAACGGGGCGGCAGGCGGCCAGGTGCCGGGCGGCGGGGCGGCGGGCAGGGAGGTCGCGGCGGTCGGACATGCCGATCTGACCCCGCGCACACTCGCGCTGGTGGAGTCCGCGTTCCAGGAGCGGCTGGAGCGACTGGGGAAGCGTGTCGAGCCGGGGCCGGTCATGGTGCGCTGCGGTGCGGGAGCACCGCTGGCGTTCGGCCGGGCGGCGAGCGTGTCGGGCCGCCGCCTGATCGTGCTCATCCCCACGCACAACGGCGTCCCCGCCATGCCGCCCCGGCGCGACCGGGTGGCCGCCGGTGAGCTGCTGAACCTCACCGACCAGGCGCGGCTCCTGCCGTACGACCCGAACCACCGGGACTCCTGCGTCGGCGCGGACGAGCGGATGATCGCCACCAGCGGCCTGCTCCTGGCGGCCTGGGACGGTTCCCCTTCCAACGGCCTTGACGCCACCGCCCACTTGGTGACGTACGCCCGAGCCCGGGGCATCCCCGTGGAGATCGTGTGGCCCGCGGGAGCCGAACGGGGGACGGGAGAGACCACGCCTGCCCCCTCCGCCGCGCTCCCGGCCGGAGGGCCCGCGGAACCGCCCGGCGCGCGCTACTCCTGAGTCCGCTCCTCACCCCGTTCCTCCGCGGTCTCGGGCGTCCCGGCCGTCTCCGGCACGATCGTCGCCACGATCCGGTCCACGAGCCCGTCCGGCACGCTCACCCCGGGCAGTACACCGTCCAGGACGCCCGGCAGCGTCAGGTGCTCCAGGATCAGCCCGAGCATGGCCAGGTACAGCACCGCCACCGTCTCGTCGCCGCCCGGAAGCCCGGCGGCCCGCTGGAACTCCATGCCCTCCACGAGGTCGCCGCGGACCGAGGCGGTGTAGGAGGCGAGCAGCCCGGGGCGCCGGGTGGCCTCCAGCCGCATCTCCAGCAAGGCCAGCCAGCCAGTGCGGTCACCGGTCGCACGCGCCATCAGGTCGTGCATGAACGCGGCGACGAGCGAGCGGTCCCGCGGCCGGGTCAGCAGCTCGGCGACGACCGCGGGGTCGGGTGCGAGCCGTATGTGCAGCCGGGAGTCGATCTGGCGCAGCAGGTCGTCCCGTCCGCCGAAGTAGTTGGAGGCGGTGCCCACCGGCACCCCGGCCTGGGCGTCCACCGCGCGGAACGTCAGTCCCCGGGCCCCTTCACGGGCGAGCACCTCGACCCCGGCGTCGACCAGGGCCGTACGGCGTTCAGGGTTGGCGACCATGCGGAATCCCTTTCCTCACTTGTCTCGGTCTCCGGTCCGTGTCCGTAAATCTCTTGCAACCACTACAAGTGAAGTACTACAACTGGAGTGGTTCACGGACGGGGCAGCCTACGGAAAGAGACCGCGTTGCGAAAGCTCACCTACTTCATCGCCTGCTCCATCGACGGCTTCATCGGGGACCCGGAGGGCGACGCGTCGGCGATGATGCGCTTCGTCGACGAGGAGTTCTTCGCGTTCCTCAAAACGGAATACCCGGAGACCCTCCCGACCCACGGCCGCCGCCCGCTCGGCATCGACGACCTGCCGAACCGGCGGTTCGACACGATCGTCCAGGGCCGCGCCAGCTACGGCCTCGCGCTGAAGGAGGGCATCACCAGCCCGTACGCCCACCTGCGCGAGTACGTCGCCTCGCGCACGCTGAAGGAGTCGCCCGACCCGAACGTCGAGATCATCGCCGACGATCCGGTGGGCCGGGTCCGGGAGCTGAAGGCCGAGGACGGCGGGCTCGGCATCTACCTGTGCGGCGGCTCCGTGCTCGCCGGTGAGCTGCTCGACGAGATCGACGAGCTGGTCATCAAGACGTACCCGATCGTGCAGGGCGCCGGCATGCCGATGTTCGGGGCGGGCTTCTCGGTGACGGAGTTCGCCCTCGAGTCGGTGCGTACGTTCAAGAACGGGGTGCTGGTGCGCACGTACAGCAGGAAGCGCTGAACCGGAGCCGGGCCTGCCCGGGGGGTCATGGGCAGCGACGAACCGATCTGTCCCTCCTGCGGACAGCCGGTGGAGACGGTCGTCCGGCGTCACAAGACGCCGGGCGCATGGGTCCCGACCTGGGTCCCAGGACCATGCGGCAACCCGGACTGCGACAGGGCCCCCGGCCGCGAACCCGCCGATTCCCCCCGGCCCGAGCACCCCGGAAGCACGGCCCCCGCACCGGAAGCGGAGCCTGGCTGACCTCCACCGGGCGGGACGGCCCCCGATCACGCGGAACGCGCGAGCTGTTCCCGTACCAGTTCTCGGGAAGGCCGGCGGCGAGTGCGGGCCCGGGCGATGGAGGTCACTCCGCCGGGGAGGCGCGGAATGGGATGGACACGGCCCGGTACCGTGACCGATGATCTCCGGCATGATCCGGGCCGCCACTGCGAAAGACGTTGCGGAGATCCGCGCGATGATCCGCGAACTCGCCGCATACGAACGGGCTGTTGAACAGGCCCGGGCGACCGAGGAGCAACTCCGCGAGGCGCTGTTCGGAGAACATCCCGCCGCCTTCGCGCTGATCGCCGAGGACGACGGGACGGGCCGGGTCGTGGGCTATGCCCTGTGGTTCCCCCACTTCTCGACGTGGACCGGCACGCGCGGCATGCACCTGGAGGACCTTTACGTCCGCCCGGCCGCCCGTGGCGGGGGACACGGCAAGGCGCTGCTCGCCTCCCTGGCCGCGCTCTGCGAGCAGAGGGGTTACGAGCGCTTCGAGTGGTGGGTCCTGGCCTGGAACGAGCCGACGATCGACTTCTACACGTCGCTCGGCGTGGAGTTCCTGGAGGAGTGGACGGTATGCCGACTGAGCGGCGGGCCCCTCAGGGAACTTGCTGCCCAGGTCCCGGCTGCCCTGGACCAGACCTCGGCCCTGCAGGACGGAGGGTCTCGCGGCCTGCCAACACAGCAGTGACCGAAGCCCACGGAATGCCGGAAAGGCCCATGGTCGGACCGAACGACCAGCAGGCTGCCGAGGCGTCCGTAGGCGTCGGACGCATGGTCTCCGCCCTCATCCCGGCGGAGCGAGCGGCAGGCCGGTGCGGTTCGTTCTCGGTTCGTTCTCGGTCACGCGTTCGCCGTCATCCCGCCGCGGATCTGCGCGTACCTGGGCCTGGGCCGGGCGAAGAAGACCGCACCCGGGCCGTCATGGACGCCGTGTTCGGCAGTCGACGGTCCGGGTGCGGACAGGTGGACCAGGCGACCAATGAAATCGCAGGTCGAGCGGCATGATCGAAGATCAGGCCTTCTTGGTCTCCCAGAAGATCTTGTCGATCTGGGCGATGTAGTCCAGCGCCTTCTGGCCGGTGGCCGGGTCGGTCGATGCCTTGGCGGCCGACAGGGCCTTCAGGGTGTCGTTGACCAGCTGGTGCAGCTCCGGGTACTTCTCGAAGTGCGGGGGCTTGAAGTAGTCGCTCCACAGGACGGAGACGTGGTGCTTCGCCAGTTCGGCGCGCTGCTCCTTGATGACCGTGGCGCGGGCCTGGAAGTGGGGGTCGTCGTTGCCGGCCATCTTCTCCTGGACGGCCTTCACCGACTCTGCCTCGATGCGGGCCTGGGCCGGGTCGTACACGCCGCAGGGCAGGTCGCAGTGGGCACTGACCTTGACCTTGGGGGCAAACAGGCGGGAAAGCATGGAGCATCCTTCCTCGTGATCGTCTTCTCACAGGGGACATTACTCCGTGGAGGAGGTGATTTCGCGAGTGCCCCCGGGGGCTTAGGACAAAAGTCCGGGGTCAGACTGGGACTGGTGGAGGAAGAACCGGGGAGGTACCAGGTGATGCCGGAGCTGTCGCAGGATGCCGAGCGGGTGGGGGCGCTGCCCTTCGGGGTGGCCGAGGTGACGGGGCCCTCCATGGTGCCCACGCTGCACCACGGGGACCGGCTCCTGGTGCACTACGGGGCCCGGATCAGGCCGGGGTGCGTCATCGTGCTGCGGCACCCGTTCCAGCAGGATCTGCTGGTGGTCAAACGGGCCGCCGAGCGGCGCGAGGGCGGCTGGTGGGTGCTGGGGGACAACCGGTACGCCGGCGGTGACAGCACCGACTACGGGGTGGTTCCCGACGAACTGGTGCTCGGCCGGGTCCGCCTGCGCTACCGGCCGCGCACACCGGATCAGCGGTCGCCGCTGGCCGTGGTGGGCTGGGCGCTGTCGGCGGCCCGGCCGGTGCTCTCCGTCCGCTCGGCCTCCAGGCGTTTGCGGGCGCGGTAGGCGGCCACGTTGGCGCGGGTGGCGCAGCGGTCCGAGCAGTAGCGCCGGGAGCGGTTGGTCGACGTGTCGAGATAGGCGTTGCGGCAGGGCGGCGCCTCGCACAGGCCGAGGCGGTCCACGCCGTACTCGGTGAGGTGGAAGGCCAGGCCCATCGCGGCGATGGCGGCGTAACCGGCGGTCGCGTTGGACGGGTGGTCGGCCAGGTGCATGTGCCACAGCGGGCGGCCGTCGTCGTCACGGAAGTCGTGCCCGGAGATCTGCGGGCTCACCGGGAACTCCAGCAGCAGCGAGTTCAGCAGGTCGACGCCGAGCGTCTCGTCGCCCGCGTCCGCCGCTTCGAAGACCGCGCGCAGCCGGGCCCGGACGGAACGGAACCGGGTCACGTCCGCCTCGGTCGCGCGCCGCGCCGCGGACTGGTTGGCGCCGAACAGACCGCGGACGGCCTCCACCGAGGTCAGGGTGTCCGTGCCCCGGGCCGGTTCCTCGGTGTTGACGAGGCGCACGGCGTAGTCCGAGTAATAGGCCAGTTCCACTTGCAGTCCTTACTTCGGAAGTCTATGGTCGTACCCGCGATCAAGTAACAGGCGATCACGGTTAAAGGGTATTACGTTTCGCGATGCGGGAGGGGCTTCACGATGGCCGCGCACACCAGTACGCCCACGGTCGACTGGCAGAACTGGCAGGAGAGCTGGGACCGGCAGCAGGAGTGGTACATGCCCGACCGCGAGGAGCGGTTCCGGGTCATGCTCGACATGGTGGAGGCCGTCGTCGGCACCTCCCCGCGCGTCCTGGACCTCGCCTGCGGCACGGGGACCGTCACCGCCCGGCTGCTCGCCCGGTTCCCGGACGCCACCAGCACCGGAGTCGACCTGGACCCGGCGCTGCTCACCATCGCCGAGGGCACCTTCGCGGGTGACGAGCGGGTCTCCTTCGTCACGGCCGACCTCAAGGGCCCCGACTGGCCCACCGGGCTTCCCCACGACTCCTACGACGCCGTACTGACCGCGACCGCCCTCCACTGGCTGCACAGCGAACCCCTCGCGGACCTCTACGGCCAGGTCGCGCGGCTGGTCCGCCCCGGCGGTGTCTTCATGAACGCGGACCACATGATCGACGAGACGACCCCCCGGATCAACGCGGCCGAGCGCGCCCGGCGCCACGCGCGCATGGACCGGGCCAGGCGGGACGGCGTCCTCGACTGGGCCGAATGGTGGAGGACCGCGGCCGCGGACCCCGTCCTCGCCGAGCCCACCGCCCGCCGCTTCGAGATCTACGGCGAGCACGCCGACGGCGACATGCCGTCCGCCACGTGGCAGGCCCGAGTGCTGCGCGAGAAGGGGTTCGCCGAGGCCCGCCCCGTGTGGTGCTCACCCTCGGACACCCTACTGCTCGCGCTGAAGTGAGACCGGCCGCACGCAGGGGCAGGGGCGGCACGGATGACCTCCGTGCCGCCCCTGCCCCTGCGTGCGCTGTTGTGTCCCGTGCGGTGTCAGAGCACCTTGGACAGGAACGACTTCGTCCGCTCGTGCTGCGGGTCGGTCAGCACGTCCCGCGGGAGGCCGGACTCGACCACCACGCCGCCGTCCATGAAGACCAGGCTGTCGCCCACCTCGCGGGCGAAGCCCATCTCGTGGGTGACGACGACCATCGTCATGCCCGACTCGGCCAGGTCGCGCATGACGTCGAGGACGTCACCGACCAGCTCCGGGTCGAGGGCCGAGGTCGGCTCGTCGAACAGCATCAGCTTCGGGTCCATGGCGAGCGCCCGCGCGATCGCCACCCGCTGCTGCTGGCCGCCGGAGAGCTGCGAGGGGTAGCTCCTGGCCTTGTCGGCCAGGCCCACGCGCTCCAGCAGCTGCCCCGCGCGCTCCCGGGCCTGAGCCTTGCTCACGCCCTTGACCTGCACCGGTGCTTCCATGACGTTCTCGAGGGCCGTCATGTGCGGGAACAGGTTGAAGCGCTGGAAGACCATGCCGATGTCCCGGCGCTTCAGCGCGACCTCGCCGTCCTTGAGCTCGTACAGCTTGTCGCCCTTCTGGCGGTAGCCGACCAGCTCCCCGTCGACGTACAGACGTCCCGCGTTGACCTTCTCGAGGTGGTTGATACACCTCAGGAAGGTGGACTTGCCGGAGCCGGAGGGGCCGATGAGGCAGAACACCTCGCCGGACTTCACCTCCAGGTCGATGCCCTTGAGGACCTCCAGGGGGCCGAAGGACTTGTGGACGCCCTCGGCCTTGACCATGGCGGGGGAGGACTGGTTCATGCCGCGACTCCCTTCGGGCGGCGCGTGGGAAGGACCGCGGCCCTGAAGCGCTGCAGCGGTGTCGGAGGCAGGGAACGGCTCGAACCGCGGGCGTAGTACCGCTCGACGTAGTACTGCCCGACGCTCAGGATCGAGGTCATGATCAGGTACCAGGCGGCGGCCAGGAAGTACATCTCGACCGGCGAGCCCGCGTTCTGGCCGATGTCCTGCGCCTCCTTGAAGAGATCGTAGAACTGCACCGCCGAGACGAGTGAGGTCGTCTTCAGCATGTTGATCACTTCATTGCCGGTCGGCGGCACGATGACGCGCATGGCCTGCGGGATGACGATCCGGCGGAGCGTCTTCGTGTGGCTCATGCCCAGGGCGTGCGACGCCTCGGTCTGTCCCTCGTCGACCGAGAGCAGGCCGGCGCGGCAGATCTCGGCCATGTAGGCGGCCTCGTTGAGCCCCAGGCCGAGCAGCGCCGCCAGCAGCGGCGTCATGAAGGACGACCAGTAGTCCTTGTAGACCGGGCCCAGGTTGATGTACTCGAACACCAGGCCCAGGTTGAACCAGACGAAGAGCTGGACCAGGACCGGTGTGCCGCGGAAGAACCAGATGTAGAACCACGCGATCGACGACGTCACCGGGTTCTTCGACAGGCGCATCACGGCGAGCAGGATGCCGCCGGCGATGCCGATCACCATCGACAGCACCGTGAGCAGCAGGGTGTTCAGAACACCGTCGATGATGCGGTCGTCGAAGAAGTATTCGGGGATCGCATCCCAGTTGATCTTGCCTTGCGCGAAGGCGTAGATGACCGAGCCCAGAAGGGCGAGCGCGACGGCCGCGGACACGTACCGCCCCGGGTGCCGGACCGGAACGGCCTTGATGGCCTCCGGCCCGGCGGGGGGCGTCGCGTCGGGACCGGCCGTCTTGTTGACGTCAGCAGTCACGAATGGAGCCTTTCAGAGCCGCGTCGAACGGGCCGGTTCAGGAGCCGCCGTTGATCTTGGCCTCGGTGATCGCGCCGTCTTCGACGCCCCACTTCTCGACGATCTTCTTGTACTCACCGCTGTCGATGACCGCCTGGAGGGCCGCCTGCAGGGCGTCGCGCAGCTCGGTGTTGTCCTTGGCGACGGCGATGCCGTACGGGCCCGCCTCGACCTGGTCGCCGACGATCTCGAAGTACTCGCCGCCGCCGGAGTTCTTCACGGAGTACGCGGCGATCGGGAAGTCGGCGGAGACGACGTTCGCGCCCTTGGAACGCATCCGGGTCTCGGCCTCGGGGTTGGTCGCGAAGTCCTCGATCTTCAGCGTCTTCTTGCCGTCCTCCGCGCACTTCTTCGCCTGGTCCTTGGCGAGGTCGTGGGAGAAGGTGTTGCGCTGGACCGCCATGGTCTTGCCGCACAGGTCGTCCCAGGTCTTGATGCCCTGGTCGTTGCCCTTGTTGGTGTAGAGCGAGACGCCCGCGGTGAAGTAGTCGACGAAGTCGACACCGGTGCCGACCTTCTTGCCGGTGTCGGAGTCGATGCCCTCCTGCCGCTCCTTGGTGTCGGTCATGGCCGACATCGCGACGTCGTAGCGCTTGGACGCGAGACCGCCTATGAGGGTGTCGAACGTGCCGTTCTGGAACTCGAACTTCACGCCGAGCTCCTTGCCCATGGCGTTCGCGAGGTCCGGGTCGATACCGACCGTCTTGCCGGAGTCGTCCTTGAACTCGACCGGGGCGTACGCGATGTCCGAACCGACCTTGATGACGCCCTTGTCGCGTATCGACTTGGGCAGCTTGTCGGCCAGCGGGGCGGTGCTGCCGGCCGCGGTGTCACTGCTGTCCGAGCCGTTGTCCTTGGTCTGGTCACCGCAACCGGTGACGAGCAGGGAGCCTGCGACCGCGATCGCGCCTACCGCTGCCAGTCGGGACTTGGCGGCGAGGGAGCGACGGGTGATACGTGCGGTCATGGTGGTTCCTCCGGCGGAAGGGTGGGATGCCGATGGGGTCGGCCACTGCCGATGGGGTCGGCAGTGCCGCAGGTCGACGGAAGCACACGTCTTCGAGTGTCGCGACCTCGTGTGATTACCGCATCTTGCCATTCGGACTGCGCCGTCCAGTGGGCCAGCCATGTCAAAATCGGATAACAGGTGACGCGCGAAGCGCACTCATCCGCTCCCACATGGCCGGACAGTCTGCGGGAGTAGGCCATTGCGGCCGGAAGATCTCCGGCCCTTGGCGGGATATGGAGCGGTCGGCCGCCGGACTTGTCGGATCTCGAGCACTTGCCGAGTGTTTGTCCAGGGCTTGTCCTGAAATTGGTCGATGGGTCCTGGCACCCGCATGTGACCTTTGCGTTATGGACTCGTCGCCGAAGGCGTCGGTCCGGTAAGAAGGTGCTTTACACCCCTCATCCGGGGATCAGGGCGCGTGTGCGGCGCGCCCGTCGCGTCCGAGCCCGACGCATCAACCCACCGGGCTCTGCGCGGTCCCGCCCGCTCCTCACCCGGAGCGGCAACCCTCAAACCATGATCGATTAAGGGGTACAACCAAGTGGCAGCGGAGATTGTGAATCCTCGCAGCGACAGTGAAGGCCGGACCGGTCATAGCGAGCAGGACGGCGGGGCGGAGCCCCTCGAGTCCTTCGACCCGGCATTCGCGCTGCACCGCGGCGGCAAGATGGCTGTGCAGGCCACCGTGCCGCTCCGTGACCGGGACGACCTGTCCCTGGCGTACACGCCCGGCGTCGCGAAAGTGTGCAGCGCGATCGCCGAGCAGCCGGACCTCGTCCACGACTACACCTGGAAGTCCTCGGTCGTCGCCGTCGTCACCGACGGTACGGCCGTGCTGGGACTCGGTGACATCGGTCCCGAGGCGTCCCTCCCGGTGATGGAGGGCAAGGCCATCCTCTTCAAGCAGTTCGGCGGCGTGGACGCGGTTCCGCTCGCCCTGAACTGCACCGACGTGGACGAGATCATCGAGACCGTGGTCCGGCTCGCCCCGTCCTTCGGCGGCGTGAACCTGGAGGACATCTCGGCGCCCCGGTGCTTCGAGATCGAGCAGCGGCTCCAGGAGCAGCTGGACATCCCGGTCTTCCACGACGACCAGCACGGCACCGCGATCGTGTCGCTGGCGGCGCTGCGGAACGCGGCGCGGCTGAGCGGACGGACGCTGGGCGAGCTGCGGGCCGTGATCTCGGGCGCGGGCGCGGCCGGTGTCGCCATCGCGAAGATGCTGGTCGAGGCCGGCATCGGCGATGTCGCGGTGGCCGACCGCAAGGGCGTCGTCTCGCGGGAGCGGGAGGACCTCACGCCGATCAAGCGCGAACTGGCGGCGTTCACCAACAAGGCGGGCCTGTCCGGATCGCTCGAGGACGCGCTGGCCGGGGCCGACGTCTTCATCGGCGTCTCCGGCGGTACGGTCCCGGAGCCGGCGGTGGCGTCGATGGCCAAGGGCGCCTTCGTCTTCGCCATGGCCAACCCCGAGCCCGAGGTGCACCCGGAGATCGCGCACAAGTACGCGGCGGTCGTGGCCACCGGGCGGTCGGACTTCCCGAACCAGATCAACAACGTGCTGGCGTTCCCCGGGATCTTCGCCGGGGCGCTGCAGGTGCGGGCCTCGCGGATCACCGAGGGGATGAAGCTGGCGGCGGCCGAGGCGCTGGCGGCGGTGGTCGGGGACGATCTCGCACCCGACTACGTCATCCCGTCCCCGTTCGACGAGCGGGTCGCGCCGGCGGTGACCGCGGCGGTCGCCGCGGCGGCCCGTGCGGAGGGCGTCGCCCGCCGCTGAGGCGCGCGACGGTGTGTCGGCCCCGTCCTCGGGTGGACGGGGCCGATTCTCTTGCGGGGGTCGCTCTCCGGGGAGGGCCTGCGGACGGGGGCCGGTGGCCGGAGCGCCGGGGCGGACCGTGCCGGGGCGCGGTGGCAAGAAGGCGTGTCTCACAGCGGCGCGTTGTTCCGTCAGCGGGGCGGGCGACCTATCGTCAAGGTCATGTTCGCTGTCTACGCCGCCCGAATCGACCGTGACCAGCCGCTTTCCGGTCTGGAGCTGGGGGAGCGTCCGGCTCCCGAGGCCCGTCCCGGCTGGAGCACCGTGACCGTGAAGGCCGCCTCCCTCAATCACCATGACCTGTGGTCCCTGCGGGGCGTCGGCCTCCCGGAGGACCGGCTGCCGATGATCCTCGGCTGCGACGCCGCCGGAATCGACGAGGACGGCAACGAGGTCGTCCTGCACTCCGTGATCGGACAGACCGGCCACGGGGTGGGCCCCGGGGAGCCCCGGTCGATCCTGACGGAGCGCTACCCCGGCACGTTCGCCGAGCAGGTCGCCGTGCCCACCTGGAACGTCCTGCCCAAACCGAAGGAGCTGTCCTTCGAGGAGGCGGCCTGCCTGCCCACGGCCTGGCTGACCGCGTATCGGATGCTGTTCACCAACGCCGGGGTGCGGCCCGGCGACTCCGTCCTGGTGCAGGGCGCCGGCGGGGGCGTCGCCACCGCCGCGATCGTGCTGGGCAGGGCCGCGGGCCTGCGGGTGTTCGCCACCAGCCGGGACGGGGCGAAGCGGAAGCGGGCCCTGGAACTGGGGGCCGTGGAGGCGCTGGAACCCGGGGCGCGGCTGCCGCAGCGGGTCGACGCGGTCATCGAGACGGTGGGGGCCGCGACCTGGTCCCACTCGGTGAAGTCGCTGCGGCCCGGCGGCACGCTGGTGATCTCCGGTGCCACCAGCGGCGACCGGCCCTCGCACGCCGAGCTGACCCGGATCTTCTTCCTGGAGCTCAAGGTGGTCGGGTCGACGATGGGCAGCAAGGACGAACTGGAGGACCTGCTCGCCTTCTGCGCCGCCGCCGGGGTGCGTCCCGTCATCGACGAGGTGCTGCCCATGGACCGGGCCCGGGAAGGGTTCGAGCGGATGGAGACGGGCGGGCAGTTCGGGAAGATCGTGCTCACCGCCCCGTAACCGCGCGGCGGTACACCGCCTGGTTCTGCCGCCTCTGGCGGGGGTTTTCACGGCCGGTCCGGTTTCCGGGCCGGCCGCCCGCATGTCAACTGGGGTTGACATACGCCCTACTGTCAACGTACGTTGACAGCATGACTGAGGCAACCGATCTTGCCGAGCGGGCGGGTGACCGCGATCCGCGGGTCGGCCTGCGGGCCGTCGCCGCGCTGCGCAGGCTGCTGGAGCAGTTGGAGGCCGTGCAGGTGCGCAACGCGCGCAACCACGGCTGGTCGTGGCAGGAGATCGCCAACGAGCTCGGAGTGAGCAGGCAGGCCGTGCACAAGAAGTACGGGAGGCATTGATGTTCGAGCGGTTCACGAAGGATGCCCGCGCCGTGGTGAAGGGGGCGGTCGAGCAGGCCGGGGAGGCGGGAGCGCGGTATGTCGGCGCCGACCATCTCCTGCTGGCCCTGATCGACCGGGAGGGCAGCCGGGGCTCGTTCGCGCTGGCGGCTCTCGGACTCGCCGGGCGACGGGGCTCGGTGCGGGCCGCGGTGGGGGAGGCGCGGCGGAGGGCCGGGCTGACCCAGGCCGAGACCGACGCGCTGGCCGGGCTCGGTATCAATGTCACGGAGATCGTCGCCAGGGTGGAGGACGTGCACGGCCTTGGAGCCATGTCCCGCGACGAAAGGAGCGCCGGCCGGTGGCGTTCGGGGCACCGGCCCTTCGCCCGGGAGGCCAAGGACGTCCTGGTGGGCGCCCTGCGTGTCGCCACCGACCGCCGCGACCGCCACATCGGCGACGAACACCTCCTGCTGGCCCTGACCGTCCGCCCCGGCGTTCCGGCAGAGGTCCTCGCGGATCACGGCGTCACGTACGAGTCCCTGACGAGGGTCCTGTACGGCGACGGGGAGGCCAGGGCGGGCTGAGCCACCGTCGGGGCCGACGGCCGGGAGTGGGGCGGCCGGCCAAGGGCGGGACGCGGCCCGGGGCGGGCGTCCGGTCGGGTCCCGGCCGCCCGTCAGGGCTTCGGGGTGTGCAGGAGGGCTCCGATCCGGGCCGCGGCCGTGGACAGGTGGCGGCGGGCTTCGCGGAGCTGGTCCGGGGTGATGCCGTGGTCGCGGGTCGCGTCGCGGATGTCGTCCCGGAAGCGGTCCAGCAGGCGGTCCAGGTCGCGTGCGGGGTCGCCGGTGGAGTTTGTGGCGGTCTCGTGCGCCCAGGCCGGGGTGTAGTCGGCGGGGAAGTCCTCCGGGGTCCGGGAGTACGACGGTCCGGGGCCCGGGGCGGCACTCTCCGTGCCGGTACGGCCGAAACCGAAGTCCTTGCCGAACTCGCCCACCTCCTTGACCAGCTCACCCAGGCCCTCGCGCAGGCCCGTCGGCCAGTCGCCCCGTGAGAAGTGGTCCTGCACCTGCTCCTGGACCCGCCGGGCGATGCGCTGCACCTCCTCCTGGGCCTGGGCGGCGGCCCGGTCCTGGGCCTCCTTGGCCTGACGGCGGGCACGCTGCGCCTCGTCGCGGGCGCGGCGGCTCTCGTCCTTCGCGCGCCGGGCCTGCTCCTTCCACTCCTGTTTGGCGCGGCGCATCTCCTCCTTCGCGGCGCGCCAGGCCTCCTTCTCACCGGGGCCGGTGGAATCGCCTGTCCCCGCATCGGCTTCGCCCGGCGCCCCCGCGTCATGACCGCCCTTGCGGGCCTGGCCCGCGGCGGCGCGCATCTCGCGGCGCAGGTCGCCCGCCGCACCACGGACGTCGGCCTGGATCTCGGCGGCCAGCTCGGCGACCGACTCCCGGATCTCCAGCTCCAGGTCGATCAGTTCACCGCTGCGGTCGGCCAGTTCGGCACGGCCGGCGTCCGTGATCGAGTACACCTTGCGGCCGCCCTCGGTGGTGTGGGTGACCAGACCCTCCGCCTCCAGCTTGGCCAGGCGGGGGTAGACCGTGCCCGCCGACGGCGCGTACAGCCCCTGGAAGCGCTCCTCGAGCAGACGGATCACCTCGTAGCCGTGGCGCGGGGCCTCGTCCAGCAGCTTCAGCAGGTACAGGCGGAGGCGTCCGTGGGCGAAGACGGGAGGCATGTCAGAGCACCTTCTTGTCGGTGGGGCCGTCGGTGGGGCCGCCGGGTGTGGCATCGGGGGAACCGGGGTCCGGAGCGGGGACGGAACTGCCCCCCGAGCCGTCCTGCGGCCCTCTCCCGGGGCCGCCCGGGTCCGCAGGCCCGCCCGTGGGCGTGTCCGCAGGTGCGTCCGGTCCGCCTCCGGCGGCGGGCGGCATGTCCCACGGCTCGCTCTCCTCCTCGTGGGGTGGGCGGCGCAGCAGGGCGATGGAGCCGGAGACGGTGGTGGCCCGCAGCTTGCCGGTGCCCGCGCCCAGCCGGCCGGTGATCTTGTGGGCGCCCCACTGGCCGTGCACCCGCAGGCCGTCGAAGGCGTTGGAGACGGCGCCGCTCGCCGTGTTGGCCTCGACCTCGGCATCCGCCGGATCGGGCAGCCGGATCGCGATCTCACCGGAGACGCTGGTCAGCCGGATGTCGGTGGGGCCGTCGGGAGCGAGGTCCACGATCATGGAGCCGCTGACCGAGTCCGCGCGCACGGTGGAGCCGGAGCCGTCGACCACGGTGAGGTCGCCGGAGACGGAGTTGAACCGGAGGTCGCCGGTGACGGACTGGGCCTCGACGTTCCCGGCCACCGTGTCCGCGCGGACCGGGCCGGAGAGGGCGACCAGGGTCGCGTCGCCCGTGACGCCCTTCACCACGGCCGGCCCCTTGACCCCGGAGACGACGGCACCGGCGCCGACCACGCCCACCTCGACCCGCGTCTGCGCCGGGACGGCCAGGGAGACCACCGCGCTGCGGCGCCAGCCCTTGCGGTCCAGCCACTTGAGGAAGCCTTTCCAGGGCAGGTCCTCGTAGGCCACGGTCAGGACGCCGTCCCGCTGGGTCACCACCAGGGGCGGTCCCTCGATCTCGGAGACCTCCAGCCGGGCGGAACCCTCGTCCGTGCCCACCACGTTCACCGTTCCGTTGACGATGCGGACGTGGAGCTCGGCCACTGGGTCGTCGAAAGTGAGCTTCTCGGGCCCCGAGACGGACCTTTCGAACATGGTGGAACCTCCTGGGCCGGGCTGTCGGGCTGCCGGGGTGTCGGACTGTCTGACTGCCGGAGGGCGAAACGGCGGGAGGGGGAATGAGGAATGCGGTGCATGGCCACAGACGCGCCCCGACGCGCCATATCGCGTCTCACGTAATTCACGATATATCGCGGACGATGAAAGTCAAGACGCTCGTTCCGGTGATCAGTCACCGTGCGAGGCGGGTGAATTGTCCTACGGTATGACCATGTCGACGGAACCATCCCAGGTCACCGGCCGGGCCCGTCCCGTATCGGGAGCCCTGCTGCTGTGCCGCGCGGAGCCCGGCTCCGTCGTCCCCACCGCCCGGCTGCTGCACGAACGCATGCTGCTCGCCCGAGCCGGCGACGAGTGGAGCGTGCTCGTCCCCGAGGGCGGGCCCTGGCGGACCGGCACGGACCCGGTGGACCGGGTGGTCAACGGCTGGGCCATCGCGCTCACCGTCGGCGTCTCCTGGCCGGTGCTGGCCCTGTGGTGGGACGGGGAGCGGGCCGGGTTCACGCTCGCCGCCGGCTTCCGCCGCCCGGTCGGCTACGTGTGGCTGGCCGACGGCACGCCGGCCGGCATGGAGGAGGCCATGCGCACCTTCGCGGACCGGCTCGGCCTCGACCCGGTCCTGGACATGCAGGTCCTGGAGGAGCTGACCGAGCCCGATCCCGCCGCCGACGCCTCCGCGCGGCTGAGCGGAGTGCTCGCCGTCCTCACTCGCGCGGGCGTATCCCTTCCTCCGGGACTCGTCCCCGGTGACCACGCCGACGCACTGCTCGAAGCGGCCCGGCTCCAGCCGGACGCCCGCCGGATCGAGGCGGACGGGAGCGGCGAGAGGAGCGCGACGGGCGGGGACGAGCGCAGGGCCCGGGACCAGGAGCAGGCCCAGGCCCAGGAACAGAAGCAGCAGAGGGCGTACGAAACGCGGGAGACGGCCCGGTCGGAGGACGACACCGCCGGTGCCGGGTCTCCCGTGCTGCGGCCCTCCCGCGCGGGCGGCCCGTCGTCCGTGACCGCCGTGCCCACCCTGGCCCTCGCCCAGATGGCCGCGGGCCTGCCGCTGGCCGTCTGGGGCCTACGGCACCGCAGCGGCGGCTGGATCGTCGCGGGGACGCTCCTGCTGGCCCACGGCGCCCTCACACTGGCGAGCCACGCCCTCACCCACCCGCGCGACTGAACCCGCGCGACCGAACCGGCCGGCAGGACACGCTCGCGCGACGGGGCGGGCCGGGCCGGTCAGCCGGTCCTACTCCTACTCCTCGTCCTCGTCCTCGTCGTCGTCCAGTCGGGCCAGCCATGTCGCCAGGCGCTCCACCGGCACCTCGAAGTCGGGGTTGAGGTCGACGAACGTCCGCAGCTGCTCGGCGAGCCACTCGAAGGTGACCTCCTCCTCACCGCGCCGCTTCTCCAGTTCCTCGATGCCACGGTCCGTGAAGTACATGAGGACAAGAATATGTGCGCGCCGCACTGCGCCGAACCGCACGGAATCGCGCCGAACCGCGAAAACGTGACCGGGCCGCACCCCCGGAGTGGGGGTGCGGCCCGGTCACGTACGGCCCGTGACGGCGTCCACGTACGGCCCGTGACGGCGTCGCTCGGAAGCCCGTCGGGGAAAGCCCGTCAGGCTTCGAACACCTCACGCACCAGCTGCTCCTGCTCGGCCTGGTGCCGCTTCGCGGAACCGACGGCCGGGGACGAGCCGTGCGGGCGCGAGATGCGGCGCAGACGCTCGCCGTGCGGGACGTCGGCGCCGACCGCCAGGTCGAGGTGGTCGATCAGGTTGAGCGCGATGAACGGCCAGGCACCCTGGTTCGCCGGCTCCTCCTGGGCCCACAGGTACTTCTCGGCGTTCGGGTACTTCTTGATCTCCGCCTGGAGCTCGGTACCCGGCAGCGGGTACAGACGCTCGATGCGGAGGATCGCCGTGTCCGTCACGCCGCGCTTCTTCCGCTCGCCCTCGAGGTCGTAGTAGACCTTGCCGGCGCAGAAGACGACCTTCTTGACCGCGGCCGGGTCGACCGAGTCGTCGCCGATGACCGGGCGGAACTGGCCCGTGGTGAACTCCTCCGCCTTCGAGGCCGCGGCCTTCAGGCGCAGCATCGACTTCGGGGTGAAGACGACCAGCGGCTTGTGGTGCGGGTTGTGCACCTGCCACCGCAGGAGGTGGAAGTAGTTCGACGGGAGGGTCGGCATCGCGACCGTCATGTTGTTCTGCGCGCAGAGCTGCAGGAACCGCTCCGGGCGGGCCGAGGAGTGGTCCGGGCCCTGGCCCTCGTAGCCGTGCGGCAGGAGCAGGGTCACACCGGAGGTCTGGTTCCACTTCTGCTCGGCCGACGAGATGAACTCGTCCACGACCGTCTGCGCACCGTTGACGAAGTCGCCGAACTGCGCCTCCCACATCACCAGCGCGTCGGGGCGGGCCAGCGAGTAGCCGTACTCGAAGCCCATCGCCGCGTACTCGGAGAGCAGGGAGTTGTAGACGTTGTACCGCGACTGGTCCTCGGACAGGTACAGCAGCGGAGTGAACTCGTCGCCCGTCTCACGGTCGATGACGACCGCGTGACGCTGGCCGAAGGTACCGCGCTGCGAGTCCTGGCCGGCCAGCCGGACCGGCACGCCCTCCAGGAGCAGCGAGCCGACCGCGAGGGTCTCGCCCATGCCCCAGTCGATCGTGCCGTCCTCGACCATCGCCGCCCGGCGCTGCAGCTGCGGCAGCAGACGCGGGTGGATCGTGACGTGGTCGGGGATGTTGACCTGCGACTCGGCGATCCGCTTGACGACCTCCGAGGTGACCGCCGTGTTCACGGCCACCGGGAACTGGGCCTGCGGCTCCGAGGGCTCGACGGCCGTCGGCTGCGACGCCGCCTCGCGGACCTCGGTGAAGACCTTCTCCAGCTGGCCCTGGTAGTCCTGCAGCGCCTGCTCGGCCTCTTCCAGGGTGATGTCGCCGCGACCGATGAGGGACTCGGTGTACAGCTTGCGCACCGAGCGCTTCTTGTCGATCAGGTCGTACATCAGCGGCTGCGTGAACGCCGGGTTGTCCGACTCGTTGTGACCGCGGCGGCGGTAGCAGATGAGGTCGATCACCACGTCCTTGTTGAACGCCTGGCGGAACTCGAAGGCCAGCCGCGCGACGCGGACCACGGCCTCCGGGTCGTCGCCGTTCACGTGGAAGATCGGGGCCTCGATCATGCGGGCCACGTCCGTCGCGTACATCGACGAGCGCGAGGACTCGGGCGCGGCGGTGAAGCCGACCTGGTTGTTGATGACGACGTGGACCGTGCCGCCGGTGCGGTAGCCGCGCAGCTGCGACATGTTCAGGGTCTCGGCCACCACGCCCTGGCCCGCGAAGGCCGCGTCGCCGTGGATCGCCACGGGCAGGACGGTGAAGTCCGTGCCGCCCTTGTTGATGATGTCCTGCTTGGCGCGCGCGACGCCCTCCAGGACCGGGTCCACCGCCTCCAGGTGGGAGGGGTTGGCGACCAGGGAGACCTTGATCTGCTCGCCGTCGAGACCGGTGAAGGTGCCCTCGGCGCCCAGGTGGTACTTCACGTCACCGGAGCCGTGCATCGACTTCGGGTCGAGATTGCCCTCGAACTCGCGGAAGATCTGCGCGTACGACTTGCCCACGACGTTGGCCAGCACGTTCAGCCGGCCGCGGTGGGCCATGCCGATGACGACCTCGTCGAGACGGGACTCGGCGGCCGAGTCCAGCACGGCGTCGAGCAGCGGGATGACGGACTCGCCGCCCTCCAGGGAGAAGCGCTTCTGACCGACGTACTTGGTCTGCAGGAAGGTCTCGAAGGCCTCCGCCGCGTTCAGCCGGCGCAGGATGCGCAGCTGCTCCTCGCGCTCCAGGTTGGAGTGCGAGCGCTCCACGCGGTCCTGGATCCACTTGCGCTGCTTCGGGTCCTGGATGTGCATGAACTCGATGCCGGTGGTGCGGCAGTACGAGTCGCGGAGCACACCGAGGATGTCGCGCAGCTTCATCAGGCTCTTGCCCGAGAAGCCGCCGACCGCGAACTCGCGCTCCAGGTCCCACAGGGTGAGCCCGTGCTCGGTGATGTCCAGGTCGGGGTGCTTGCGCTGGCGGTACTCCAGCGGGTCGGTGTCGGCCATGACGTGGCCGCGGACCCGGTAGGAGTGGATCAGCTCGAAGACGCGGGCGGCCTTGGTGACGTCGTCGTCGTGGGACGCGTCGATGTCCTTGAGCCAGCGGACCGGCTCGTAGGGGATGCGCAGCGCCTCGAAGATGTCGTCGTAGAAGCCGTTCTCGCCGAGCAGCAGGTTCGCCACGGCGCGCAGGAACTCGCCGGAGGCGGCGCCCTGGATCACCCGGTGGTCGTAGGTCGACGTGAGCGTCATGACCTTCGAGATGCCGAGCTTGTTCAGGGTGTCCTGGCTGGTGCCCTGGAACTCCGCCGGGTAGTCCATGGAGCCGACGCCCAGGATCACCGACTGGTTCGGCATCAGGCGCGGCACGGAGTGGACGGTGCCGAGGCCGCCGGGGTTGGTCAGCGAGACGGTGACGCCCGTGAAGTCGTCCATCGTCAGCTTGTTGTCGCGGGCGCGACGGACGATGTCCTCGTAGGCCTGCCAGAACTCGAAGAAGTTCAGCGTCTCGGCCTTCTTGATGCCCGCGACGACCAGCTGGCGGTCGCCGTTCGGCTTGACCAGGTCGATGGCGAGGCCGAACTTGATGTGCTCCGGCTTCACCAGCGTGGGCTTGCCGTCCACCTTCGCGTAGTGCCAGTTCATCGACGGCATCGCCTTGATGGCCTGGACCATCGCGTAGCCGATGAGGTGCGTGAAGGAGATCTTCCCGCCGCGGGCACGCTTGAGGTGGTTGTTGATGACGATGCGGTTGTCGAACAGGAGCTTCACCGGGAGCGCGCGCACGGACGTGGCCGTGGGCACCTCCAGGGAGGCGTCCATGTTCTTCGCGACGGCCGCGGACGGGCCGCGCAGCGTCACCTGTTCGATGCCCTGCTTGGTCCCGTCGGCGGGCTGCGCCTTGGG
The DNA here is from genome assembly GCF_044540975.1 of Streptomyces sp. NPDC085927. NCBI lineage: Bacteria > Bacillati > Actinomycetota > Actinomycetes > Kitasatosporales > Streptomycetaceae > Streptomyces > Streptomyces sp. NPDC085927. The sequence goes on along the minus strand of NZ_JBITSN010000001.1, from coordinate 178,069 downwards.
GGCCTGGGACTTCGCGGCGGCCGGCTTCGCGGCGGCCGGCTTGGCGGGGGCCGGAGCGGCCTTCGCCGGAGCGGGCGCCGGGGCCTTCGCGGCCGGCTGGGCAGCCGGCGGTGCGGCGGCGGGCTGCTGCGGGGCGGCGGGCGCGGGCGTGGCGGCGGGCTGGGCCGGAGTGACCGGCGCGGCCGTCGTCGTGCCAGCGGTCCCCGGCGCCGCGTTGTTCACCGGAGCCGAGGCCTGAGGGGCGCCCGGCTTGTAGTCGGCGAAGAAGTCCCACCAGGCCCGGTCGACCGAGTTCGGGTCCTGGAGGTACTGCTGGTAGATCTCGTCGACGAGCCATTCGTTGGCACCGAAGGCCGCGGCAGGGTTCTTGCCCGCTTGGTCGGTGTCGGTCGAAATGCTCGAGTTACTGGGGGACTGTGGCGACACGGCGTCAACCGCCCTCTTCCGCTTCACAAGATGATGGACAGCGGAAATTAAGGCTACGCCTCCCCGACCGAGAAGGTCAGGCCGGGCCCGTTCAACGTCGCGTAAGTCACATCTCTGAGGGTGTTTCGGCGCAGGAAATGGCGGGAAACAAGCGTGGTTCCGCGCTGTCGGGGTGCATCGGGGACGGGTCGGCCGCGACCCGGAGCACTCGCTCCACGGGCCTGTGTTCGCATCCGGGCCTGATCACACGTGTCCATCAGCACGAACGCAGATGGATCTTGCGGCTCCGCTTGGCACCCTACGTCAACCTGACGAGGAAGAAGCTCCCGGAAGGGTGATAAGAATTCGGCAACCCCGCTCGGATTCGGCCACCCCGATCCGTCCACCGTGGAGATCGACGGCCCAGCGGGCGATCGCCAGGCCGAGACCGGTGCCCCCGTCACTGCCCGGACCGTGCGGCTGATTGACGCTGCCGCGGTTGAACCGCTCGAAGACACGGTGCCACTCGGTCCGCGGAATGCCGGGCCCCTCGTCCAGGATCTCCAGCCGGAGCGAGTCCGGCTGCGGGCCGGGCCGCGCCCTGACCGTCACCCGGCCGTGCGGCGGGCTGTGCTTGACCGCGTTGTCGATGAGGTTGGCGACGACCTGGTGGATGCGCTCCGGGTCGACGTACGCGGTGAGCTCCGGCGGCCTGACGTCGAGGCTCAGGTGGACGTCCGTGCGCGTGTGGCCGCCGGAGCCGGTGGTCATGCCCGCGCGCGCGGAGGCGACCATGTTGGCCTCCTTGAGCACGCCGGACAGATACGGCCACACCTCGAACCGCTGCCGCCGCAGCGGGACGACCCCGTTGTCCAGGCGGGACAGGTCGAGGAGCGTCTCCACGAGACGCCCCAGCCGCTCGGTCTGCTTCAGCGCCGTGCGCATGGTCTCGGGGTCGGCCTCGGTGACGCCGTCGACGATGTTCTCCAGCACCGCGCGCAGACCCGCGATGGGGGTGCGCAGCTCGTGCGAGACGTTGGCCACCAGCTCCTTGCGCTGATGGTCCTGGGCCTCCAGCTCGTCGGCCATGACGTTGATGGTCTGGGCCAGGTCGCCCAGCTCGTCCCGGCGGTTCTCGCGCACCCGGCGGGTGTAGTCGCCGTGCGAGATGGACCGGGCCACCGCGTTCATGTCGTCCAGCGGTGCGGTGAGGGAGTGCGCCACGAACTGCGTGATGAGCAGGGTGGCGATCGTCGAGAAGACCGTGATGAAGCGCAGCTCCGTCTTGGTGTGCACCGCGATCATCGACAACCCGGTGGTGATCAGCACCGAGATGACGACCAGCGCACCCAGCTTGGTCTTGATGGAGAACGGGCGGACGTCGCCCCAGGGACCGGGGTCCCCGGGGCCTCTCCGTGCGGCCGGCCCGTCGCTCATGGCGTCGGCGTCTCCAGGGCGTAGCCCACGCCGTGCACGGTACGGATGCGCTCGGCGCCGATCTTCCGGCGCAGCGCCTTGATGTGGCTGTCGACGGTCCGGGTGCCGGAGGCGTCCGCCCAGTCCCAGACCTCGGCCAGCAGCTGCTCCCGGGAGAGCACCGCGCGGGGCGTGTTCGCCAGGCACACCAGGAGGTCGAACTCGGTGGGCGTCAGATGGACGTCCTCGCTGCGCACCCGCACCCTGCGCTGCGCGTGGTCGATCTCCAGCTCGCCCAGGCGCAGGATGCCGCTGCGCGGGGTGGAGGCCGCCAGGGCCGCCCGCTCCATGCGGCGCAGCAGCACATGCACGCGTGCCGCGAGTTCCCGCATGGAGAACGGCTTGGTCATGTAGTCGTCGGCGCCGACGCCCAGCCCGACCAGCATGTCGGTCTCGTCGTCGCGCGCGGTCAGCATCATCACCGGCACCGGCCGCTGGGCCTGCACGCGCCGGCAGACCTCCAGGCCGTCGAAGCCCGGCAGCATGATGTCGAGGATCAGCAGGTCGGGCTGCCAGGCCTCCGCCGTGTCGACGGCGGACGGACCGTCGCCCGCCGTCTGCACCAGGAATCCCTCGGCACGAAGGCGGGTCGCGATGGCGTCCACGATCGTCGCGTCGTCCTCGACCACCAGGACCCGGCGCTGTGCGCCCGGGGTGGCCGCCGCCGTGCCGTTGTGGGAGGTGTGTGTCTGCTCCATCGCCCGCCCCTGAAGTGTGCTTTTCCGGAATCCGTGGGGTGAATCCGTCTCTGCGCATGACTGCGATTGACGCTTGAATGATCCGCGTCCGTGCAGCAGCGTACGGGGAGTCACCGCGGCTTTGCTATCCAGGGCGGACGGCGAGGTGCACGACGTCAGGAACGCCCCGGGTAACGGGGATCTCTTCGGTACGCACCTGTTGGAACCCGGCATTCCGCAAGGTTCCCTCGAAAACCGCGGACGGCTGGGCGGACCACACCGCGAGTACTCCGCCGGGGGTCAACGCCTTTGCGCAGTCCTGGAGTCCGGTGGGGGAGTAGAGCCCGTCGTTGCCCTCGGTGACGGTCCAGTCGGGCCCGTTGTCGATGTCGAGGCACAGCACGTCGAACGTGTCGGACGTCTCATGGACGTACGCCACCAGATCGGCCTCGACGATCTTCGCGCGGGGGTCGGCGAGGGCACGCGCGGAGAGTTCGGCCAGGGGACCCGCGCGGTGCCACTCGATGACGGCGGGTTCGCGCTCCACCACCGTGATGCGGCCCCAGCGGGGCGCGGCGGCGGCGTGCGCGAGGGAGAAGCCGACGCCGAGCCCGCCGATGAGGACGTGCGGGTCCTGCCGCGGACCGTGCCCCGCACGGATGTCGGCGGCGTCGAGCGCGGCCAGGGCGGCGTCGACCAGCCGGCGCTCCGAGCGGCCGTCGGAGGTGTCCATCAGGAAGCAGCCGTTCGCGATGATCTGCAGCAGGCTGCCGTGCCGGCGGAGCACCACCTCCCCGTACGGGCCCTCGCGGCGGTCCAGGACTTCGGGAATGTCGTAGGGGGTGGACATGCGTTCATCCTGGCAGCACTCCCCGTCCGGCAGGGCGTCCCCCATCGTTCCGGGGCGTCCCGGGCGGCGCCCGGCACTCCGAAGGAGCGCCCTTCACTCCCCCGGCCGCCGGATGATCGCTGAGAGCGAACGCAGCCGCACGCAACCCGGGAACAATCAAGGGCTCAGGAGCATTGAGCCGGTGTAACTCAACTTGACTGCCGAAGGGGAGATCATGGCTGCTGAGTCCACACCGCTCGCCCTGCCCGTGCTGCCGCTCGACGACGAGGTCGTGCTGCCCGGGATGGTGGTCCCGCTGGACCTGAGCGATTCCGAGGTGCGCGCCGCGGTGGAGGCCGCCCAGGCCGCCGCCACGTCGGAGCCCGGGAAGCCCAGGGTCCTGCTGGTGCCACGCATCGACGGGACCTACGCCGCCACCGGCGTCCTGGGCACGGTCGAGCAGGTCGGCAGGCTGGCCGACGGCGACCCGGGCGCCCTGATCCGGGGCCGGGACCGGGTGCGGATCGGCGCCGGGACGACCGGGCCGGGTGCCGCGCTGTGGGTGGAGGGCACCCGGATCGAGGAGACCGTGCCGGAGCGCTCCCCGGGCTCCCCGCTCCGTTCGGGCAAGGGAGACCCCTATCCCGGCCAGGTGGCCGAGCTGGTCACCGAGTACAAGGCGCTCGCCACCGCCTGGCTGCGCAAGCGCGGCGCCTGGCAGGTCGTCGACCGCGTCCAGGCCATCGACGACGTCTCCGCCCTCGCCGACAACTCCGGTTACTCACCGTTCCTGTCCATCGAACAGAAGCTGGCCCTGCTGGAGACCGCCGACCCGGTGGCCCGGCTGAAGCTCGCCACCCAGCAGCTGCGCGACCACCTCGCCGAGCAGGACGTCGCCGAGTCCATCGCCAAGGACGTCCAGGATGGCGTCGACAAACAGCAGCGCGAGTTCCTGCTGCGCCGTCAGCTGGAAGCCGTACGCAAGGAACTGCGCGAGCTGAACGGCGAGCAGGAGGGCGAGGACTCCGACGACTACCGGAGCCGCGTCGAGGCCGCGGACCTGCCGGAGAAGGTGCGTGAGGCCGCGCTCAAGGAGGTCGACAAGCTGGAGCGCTCCTCCGACCAGTCGCCCGAGGGCTCGTGGATCCGCACCTGGCTCGACACGGTGCTGGAGATGCCGTGGAACGAGCGCACCGAGGACGCGTACGACATCCAGGGCGCCCGGGCCGTGCTCGACGCCGAGCACGCGGGCCTGACGGACGTGAAGGAACGCATCACCGAGTACCTGGCGGTGCGCAAGCGGCGTGCCGAGCGCGGGCTCGGGGTCGTCGGCGGCCGCCGCGGCGGTGCCGTGCTCGCCCTCGTCGGCCCGCCCGGCGTCGGCAAGACGAGCCTCGGCGAGTCCGTCGCCCACGCGATGGGCCGCAAGTTCGTCCGGGTCGCCCTCGGCGGCGTCCGCGACGAGGCCGAGATCCGCGGCCACCGGCGTACGTACGTCGGCGCGCTGCCCGGCCGGATCGTGCGGGCCGTCAAGGAGGCCGGGTCGATGAACCCGGTGGTGCTGCTCGACGAGATCGACAAGGTGGGGTCGGACTTCCGGGGCGACCCGTCCGCCGCCCTCCTCGAAGTGCTGGACCCGGCGCAGAACCACACCTTCCGCGACCACTACCTGGAGGTCGAGCTGGACCTCTCGGACGTCGTCTTCCTCGCCACCGCCAACGTCCTGGAGGCCGTCCCGGAGGCGCTGGCGGACCGGATGGACATCGTCCGCCTGGACGGCTACACCGAGGACGAGAAGGTCGTCATCGCCCGCGACCACCTGCTCCCGCGCCAGCTGGAGCGCGCCGGGCTCGCCGCCGACGAGGTCACCCTCGACGAGGGCGCGCTGCGCAAGCTGGCCGGCGAGTACACCCGCGAGGCGGGGGTCCGCACCCTGGAGCGGGCCATCGCACGGCTGCTGCGCAAGGTCGCGGCCCAGCACGAACTGGGCGAGCGGGAGCTGCCCCTGACGGTCGGGGAGGGAGATCTGCGCGGTCTGATCGGACGGCCGCACCACGTGCCCGAGTCCGCCCAGGAACCGGCCGAGCGCCGCACCGCCGTCCCCGGTGTCGCCACCGGGCTCGCGGTGACCGGTGCCGGCGGTGACGTCCTCTATGTGGAGGCGTCCCTGGCCGACCCGGAGACGGGCGCCGCCGGACTGACCCTGACCGGTCAGCTGGGCGACGTGATGAAGGAGTCGGCGCAGATCGCGCTGAGCTTCCTGCGGTCCCACGGCGCCGAACTGGAGCTTCCGGTCGGCGACCTGAAGGAGCGGGGCGCGCACATCCACTTCCCGGCGGGCGCGGTGCCCAAGGACGGCCCGAGCGCCGGCGTCACGATGACCACCGCCCTGGCCTCCCTGCTCTCCGGGCGCCTGGTCCGTACGGACGTGGCGATGACCGGTGAGGTCTCGCTGACCGGCCGGGTGCTGCCGATCGGCGGGGTGAAGCAGAAGCTGCTCGCGGCGCACCGGGCGGGGATCACCACCGTGATCATCCCCAAGCGCAACGAGCCCGACCTGGACGACGTCCCCGCCCACGTGCTGGACGGGCTCGACGTCCACGCCGTGACCGACGTCCGTCAGGTCCTGGAGCTGGCGCTCGCGCCCGCGACGAACGGCGCGGCGCCGGAGGTTCCGGTGGCGGTGTGACGGCGTCACCGGACGGGCGGCGGCCCGGAATCCCGTGAGGGAGATCCGGGCCGCCGCCGCACGGCGCCGGGACCGGCGGCGCGGGCCGGCGACGTCAGCCGAGGGCCAGGGCCCGCACCCGGTCGACGGTGCCGTCGAAGAGGTCGTGGTCCCCGACCACCGGGCCGGTGGAGGTGTACTGCCACATCGTGTAGGACGCCCAGCCCGCGGGCAGCTCGCCCACGGTCGCGGCGTACCGGGCGACCCACAGCGGGTTGGTGGTGCCGAACCCGGCGTGGTTCCCGGTGCACTGCTGCCACCAGCTGGTCGCCGTGTAGATCACGGCGTCGCGGCCGGTGCGCGCCCGGTACCGGTCCAGGAAGTCACGGATCCAGCTCACCATCGCGCTCTGCGACTTGCCGTAGCAGGCGTCCCCGTAGGGGTTCCACTCGATGTCGAGCACGCCCGGCAGCGTCCTGCCGTCGGGCGACCAGGCGCCGCCGCGGTCGACGAAGTAGTCGGCCTGGGCGGCGCCGCTCGCGCTGTCGGGGGTCGCGAAGTGGTACGCGCCGCGGATCATGCCGGTGTCGTACGAGCCGTTGTACTGCTGCGTGTAGTAGGGGTTGCTGTAGTACGTCCCCTCCGTGGCCTTCACGTAGGCCCACTTGACCCCGCTGCTCCACAGGGCCGGCCAGGCCACGTCGCCCTGGTGGCTGGAGACGTCGACACCCTCGGTGCGGGTGGCGCGGCCGGTGGGTGTGCCGCGGCCGACGCCGTCATGGGCGGCGACGCCCATGCCCATGTGGGCGGAACCGCGCGGCGGGACACCGGGCGCGCCCCCGGCCGCCCCGGCCGGGGGAGTCGTACGGGGAAGGGAGAGGACCGCGAGCAGGACCGCCGCGACGGTCGTGAACGCGCGGAGACGGGTGGAACCGGATCTGTGCACGGGCATGACGGATCTCCGGAGGTACTCGGTGGGGAACCCACGGGAAGCAGGAACGCGACGCACACGGACCGCGATGCGGGACAGGCCACGGGCGAGATGCCGGGGCCGGAAGCCGTTGTCGGGCCATGCCTGCGAAATACTTGTGGAGCCCCAGCGGCGTCGCCACTTGGCGGAAACACGGACGACCGGTGAAACCGAGGCAGGGACTGACGTGGACGAAGGCGGAAACGGCGGCGCTGAGGACACCTCGTCCCAGGCGCCCGACAGTGGTGTGGACCAGCCCGGATTCCTCGCATTGGAAAGGGAGTTGACGGTGCTGCTGCGCCGCGCCAGGGCCAGCCAGGGCGAGATGTCCCGCGCGGTCCATCCCGACCTGGAACCGTCCGCGTACGGGCTGCTCGTCCGTCTGGATGAGTGCGGCAAGCAGCGGGCCACCGAACTCGCCGCCTTCATCGGCGTCGGCAAGGCGACCATGTCGCGCCAGCTGCACGCCCTGGAGGAACTCGGGCTCGTCACCCGCGAACCGGACCCCGCCGACGGCCGCGCCTGGCTGGTCGACCTCACCCCGGAGGGCCGGAGCCGGATGGGCAGGGTCCGCGAGGCCCGCCGCGCGCGCTACGCCGGCAGCCTCGCCGACTGGGACCCCGACGAGGTCACGGAACTCGCGCGGCTGCTGCACCAGCTGAACCGGGGGATGGAGAAGTAGCGGGAGCCCCGCGGGTGGCCGCTCGGCCACCCGCGGGGCGCTCGGCCGCCCGCGGGCCGCCCGGTCCATCCGTCCGCCGGGGCCGCCCGTCCGCCGGGGCTCAGAACTCCACGTACACGACCGTCGCGTCGTCGTGCGTCTTGCTCCGGCCGAGCAGCACCCGGTCCGTGTCCGCCCGCTCCAGGGTCCGGACGCGGTCCACCAGCGCCTGCGGTCCCTCCTTGCGGACGAGGGCGAGACAGTCCGCCCAGCCGCCCTCGCGGAACCTCTCCACCCAACGGGTGGCCCCGTCCGTCAGCGCGGCCAGGGCGCGCACCTCGGCGCGCGGCAGCGTCCCGGTGACCGCGCGCACCGCGACCGACGGATCGGCCGCCGCGGTGAAGAAGCCGCCCTCCCTGTTGCGCACGGTGGAGTCCACCAGCGCGTCCGTGGCCAGCGCCGAGCGGGGCAGCCGGGCCAGCCGGTCGTCCAGCAGCGCGGTGACCGTGCCGCCCGGGGACTCGACGAGCAGGGCCGAGTCGGAAAGGACCAGGTACTCGACCGACTCCGGTGACCAGCGCGCCAGCACCACCGTCGCCTGGGGCGTACGGGGGTGAGAAAGGTCACAGGTTTTCGCGTGCGCCCCGGCGGTACGGGAAACGGCCCGGGACAGCAGGTCCGCCAGGGGGACATCCTGGAGGGAAACGGTCAGTTCGGCCAGTGCCCCGCCGAGACGCGCGGTGAACCAGGGGACCGAATGCCGGCACCCCGTGCCGTCCCGCGGCGGCGTGACCCCGTCCAGCAGGACCAGCGAACCGCCCTGCCCGGAGGCCGGAAGCCCGATGCTCGCGAAGTCCTCGTTGGGGTGGGCCGCGTCCCCGGGCTCCGAGACAAGTTCCGTACGCATCCGGCCAGTCTGCACGACCCCTCCACAAGGGCTCCCGAAGACCCCCACCGCTCGCCGAATACCGGCAGTCGCGCAGGTCAGGCGCCGCGTTTGGGTGGGATTGCAGTGCTCCGCAAGCGCGTGGCGGCGAATCCTGCCACCGGCCGCCGCAGACGTCCAACCGGCGTGCCGCGACGGGCCGCTGCGGGAGGCCGCGCGACTTGCCCCCCAACTCACCTCCGATGTTCACTCCTTCGAGTGGCGGGTCAGGTGATGCGCGTGCGGTGCCCGTGGGCACTGGGAGGGTCGGGGAGCGACGGGGGCGTCTCGCTGCCCGAGCGCGACCGGCCGTCCGCCGGGGCGTACGCCCTCGACACGGGCAGGGCGCAGGCGCCTGCTGACGGAACGTCACCCCGACCCACGGGTACACGAGTCAGGAATGCGAGCACCGGTGCAGAAGACGCGGCCTCGTCGCACAGGCAAGCAGACGCCCTCCGCGGGGGACGCTGAGCAGAAGCCCACCGTCGGCCGGGGCCGTCCCACCCATGTGCGCAACCGGCTCATCGTGGCCGTCGCGGTCGTGGCCGCGGCGATCGCCGGCGCCGGGGCGCCCTCCCTGCTCACCGCTTCCGGGCAGCTGAGCGACTCCCAGAACCTGGTGACCCGGGCCGAGCAGACCCAGGACGCCCTCGCCCTCGCGCACTCGCTCGCCGACGAGCGGGACGACGTGACGTCCTACATCGCGGCCGGCCGCCCCAAGGCCAAGGCGCCCGCCGAGCAGCACAGCGCCCGCGTCGACCGGCAGGTCGAGGAACTGCGCGCCGACTCCGGCACCTCGGCCGAGATGCGCGACGACCTCGAGGCCATCGCGGCCCTGCGCAGGGCCGCGCTCACCGGCAAGAGCAGCGCGATCGAGGCGCACCAGGCGTACTCCACCGCCATCACCCAGCTGCACCGGCTCGCCGAGCAGCTCGCGGAGGAGACCCCGCCCCGGGCCGGCTCCGGCTCCTACGCGCTCGCCGAGCTGGACACCGCCGTCCAGCAGGCCGCCGCCACCCGCGGGCTGCTGCTCGCCGCGCTCAGCGTGCCGAGCACCACCCAGACCGTGATCGACCCCATCACCGGTCTGCCCACCACGTCCACCTCCACGTCGGACGCCGACGCCGGGCGGCGCGACGCGCTGACCGCGGCCGCCCTCCAGGCCCGCGTGCGCTCCGACGCCGCGCTCGCCGACTTCCGCGAGACGGCGCCCAAGACCGCCCGCGCCTCGTACGACTCCACGGTCACCGGCCCCGAGGTCGACGCCGCCGAGAAGTACCTCGAGAACCTCACCGACGAGCCGACCCTCTCCGACGAGGAACTCGCCACCGGCTCCAAGAAGCTGGCGGCCGCGCTCACCGCCCGCGTCGAGGCGATGCGCGGAGTCGAGTCCGCCCTCTTCGACCAGCGCACCAAGGACCTCGCCCAGCTGCGCGACGACGACGTCACCGCGCTCGAGATCCGCGTCGCCCTCCTGGGCGCCCTCATGCTGCTCACGGTCGGCGTCGCCACCGCCATGGCCCGCACCCTCACCCGTCCGCTGTCCGTGCTGCGCCGCGGTTCCGCCCGGCTCGCCGGCGCGGAGAACCCCGCCGGGGAGGAACCGGTCGCGTTCACCGGGCGCAACGACGAGTTCGCCCAGGTCGTCCGCTCCGTCAACGCCCTGCACGCGCACGCCGCACAGCTCACCGGGCGGATCACCACGCTGGAGGCCGACCGCAAGCACCTCGTCGCGCAGCGGCAGCGGATGGCCGACGCCCGCGAGGAACTGCGCACCCAGGTCACCGAGTCCGCCGCCCACCTGGAGCAGCTGCGCAGCAGCATCGGCGGCACCTTCGTCAGCCTGGCGCTGCGCACCCTCGGCCTGGTCGAACGGCAACTCGGCGTCATCGAGGGCCTGGAGGAGCGCGAGGACGACCCGGACCGCCTGGCCACCCTGTTCAAGCTCGACCACTTCGCCACGGTGATGCGCCGGCACAGCGAGAACCTCCTCGTCCTCGCCGGTACCGAACACGTCCAGCACTCGGCCGGCCCGGTGCCGCTCGTCGACGTCGTACGGGCCGCGGTCAGCGAGATCGAGCGCTACGAGCGGGTCCGCATCGCGGCGCTGCCGCCGCACGCGCACATCGCCGGGTTCGCCGCCGACGACGTCAGCCACCTGCTCGCCGAACTCCTGGAGAACGCGACCTCGTTCTGCCCGCCCGACCTGCCCGTCGAGATCTCCGGCTGGCTCCTGGAGAGCGGCGAGGTCATGCTCTCCGTGCAGGACGAGGGCATCGGCATGACCGGGGAGCGGCTGGAGCGGCTCAACGCCCGCCTGTCCGACTTCGACCCGGAGGCACCCTACGAGCAGGAGGGCGAGGACGGCCTCGGGCTCGGCCTGTACGTCGTCGCCCGGCTCGCCAGGCGGCACGGAGTACGGGTACAGCTGCGGAAGCAGAAGCAGGGCGGTGTCGCCGCGGTCGTGGTCCTGCCCATGCCCCTGCTGGCCGCCGCCACCCCGGGCGCCGTACCCGCCTCCGGTCCCGTCGCCGGCGGTTCACCCCGTGTCTCCCTGCCCGGCGCGGACGCCGAGGCCAATTCCAACGTGCTGCACGGCCGCACGGAGGGCGACGACCCGCTGGTCGCCCTGGCGGAGCAGACGGTACGGCGGCAGGAGGAGTCCGCGGCGGAGGAACCCGCCGCGGAGGAGCGGCCCGACTCACGGGAACCCGAGGCGAAGGAATCCGACGCGAAGGAAACCGCCGCGGACGAGCACGTGGACGAGCCCGCTGGGGAGCGGTCCGCGGAGCCCGCGACGGACGACACCACGGAACCGACGCCCTCCCGGGCCACCTCCGGGACCACCCCTGGGACCACCTCCGGGACGGCCGACGAGGCCGAAGCGACCGGCGCCGTCGACGGTGCGGCCGAGGGTCTGGACACGACGCACGAGCGGCCCGCCGAGACCACCATGGAGCTGCTGATCCCGGCGCCCGCGCAGGCGGCCGACGAGCAGCCCGCACGGCCGGCCTCCGCCGGGACCTCCAGGCCTGCCGGGGCTCCCGGCGCCGACACCCCGGCCGCCCACCCCGGCCACCCGGTCGACGACGCCCCGGCGGCCGTCGACCTCACGGCCGACCCACAGGCCGCGGCCGTCCCCGCTCCCGCCGCCCGGCCGGAGGCCACGCCGGAACCCGGGTCCCGGCCCGCGCCCGTGCCGCCGGCCAGGCCCGCACCGGCACCGGTACCCGTGCAGGACTCCGCCCCCGCCCCCGCCCCCGCCCCGGCCCCCGCCGCCGAGCACGCGCGCGTGCCCGACGGCCCGGAGCCGGGGCGAGCGGCACAGCCGGAACCGGAGCCGGAGGCCCCGGAGCCGGTCACCGCCAAGGGGCTGCCCAAGCGCACACCGAAGATCACCACACCCGTCGAGACACCCCGGCAGCGCAGCGGCTCGGTGGACGCCGAAACCCTGCGCCGCCGCCTCGGCGGCTTCCGTCGGGGGGCGGAAGCCGGACGCCGGGACGTCGAGGTGGAGATCGCCGAGGAGACGGGACCGCACCGACCGCCGTCCGCCACGGCCACCGCCACATCCGAAGAAGCCACGGGGGGCACCGTCGAGGAGGCAACCAGTTGACCGCGCCGAGTACCTTCGGACTGAGCAGTGAAGCCCGCAATCTGCACTGGTTGCTGACCAATCTCGTCGAGGAGGTGCCCGGCATCCTCTCGGTCGCGGTGGTCTCCTCCGACGGACTGCTCCTGCTGTCCTCGGACCCCGATCTCGCGAAGGCCCGGACGGACTCGGGCGGGGGCGCCCGCACCGCCGGGGCGCCGGGGGTGCGGGCCGGGAAGCGCGCCGGTCCGCGCGGCTCCGCCGCCGATCTGGCCACCGTCGTCTCGGGCATCGGCAGCCTCACCGCCGGCGCCGCCAAGCTGATGGAGTACGGCCAGGTCCGGCACACCATGGTGGCGATGGACGAGGGCAGTCTGTTCGTGATGTCGATCAGTGACGGCTCGCTGCTCGGTGTGCACGGCTCCGCGGACGTCGACATGAGCGTGGTGGCGTACCACATGGCGCTGTTCGTGGGCAGGGCCGGCCACGTCCTGACCCCCGAACTCCGCAGCGAGCTGCGCATGTCCGTGGAGAACACAGCCCTGGAGAACGAGTCCACCGGGAGTCCCCGTTGAGCGGTAAGACCAGGAAGGACCTCCCGGTCCGTGGCGGCGACCGCAAACCCGCCAGGGTCCGCCCCTACTCGCTCACCGGCGGCCGTACCCGCTTCGGGCATGTGCTCCTCGTCGAGACGTTCGTGGCGAGCACCGCCGAGCTGGAGGCCGCCGAGGAGCGCAAGGAGCTGCCGAAGGGCTCGCTGAAGTCGACGTTGATGCCGGAGCTGCGGGCCATCGTCGAACTGTGCCGCCGCATGCGAACGGTGGCCGAGATCGCCGCGCTGCTGAAGATGCCGCTCGGCGTGGTCCGCGTTCTCCTGAGCGACCTCGCGGACCAGGGAAAGATCCGTGTCTACGGAACGGGAACCGGCCACGGCACGGGCCGCCCGGACCGCGTGCTGCTGGAAAGGGTGCTGAGTGGACTCCGCCGTCTCTGAGGCCGTTCAAGGCGTCACCCCGCTCGACGAGGACGACGAGCCGTTGCTGCCCTGGCAGACGGACCGTACCCGCGCCCCGATCGCCACGAAGATAGTGGTGGCCGGCGGTTTCGGCGTCGGCAAGACCACGCTGGTCAGCACCGTCTCCGAGATCAGGCCGCTGGAGACCGAGGCGCTGATGACCGAGGCGAGCGCCGGGACCGACGACCTCACGGCCACGCCGGACAAGCTCACCACCACCGTGGCGATGGACTTCGGCCGCATCACGCTCGACGACGACCTGGTGCTCTACGTCTTCGGCACCCCCGGTCAGCAGCGGTTCTGGTTCATGTGGGACGACCTGGTGCGCGGTGCGATCGGCGCGGTCGTCATGGCCGACACCCGCCGGCTCAAGGACTGCTTCCCGGCGCTCGACTACTTCGAGAGCTGCGGACTGCCGTACGTCGTCGCGGTCAACCACTTCGACGACACCGAGCTGTTCGAGCCGGACGACGTGCGGGAGGCGCTCACCATCCCCTCCCGCATACCTGTCATGATCATGGACGCGCGACACCGGATCTCGGTCGTCGAGACCCTCCTGTCCCTGGTGGGTCACGCGCTCGAGGAAACCCCGGAGTAACCCGGAAGCGCTTGTTCAGCCGCCGGAAGCCCTCGTCCACCCAGGAGAACCCCGCATGCGGAAGATACTCGTCGTCGGAGCCGGCCAGTCCGGCCTCCAGCTCGCCCTCGGCCTTCAGTCGCACGGGTACGAGGTCACCCTGATGTCCAACCGGACCGCGGACGAGATCCGCACCGGACGGGTGATGTCGACGCAGTGCATGTTCCACACGGCCCTGCAGCACGAGCGCGATCTCCAGCTGAACTTCTGGGAGTCCCAGGCCCCGAAGATCCAGGGGCTCGGCGTCTCGGTCGCGGCTCCCGGCTCGCACGACCCGGGCCCGACACAGCGCGCGATCGACTGGCTGGGCAGGCTCGACGGGTTCGCGCAGTCGGTCGACCAGCGGGTGAAGATGGCGGGCTGGATGGAGACGTTCGCCCAGCGCGGCGGCCAGCTGGTCATCCACGGCGCGGCCGTCGGCGACCTCGACTACTTCTCCCGTACGTACGACCTCGTGCTCGTCTCCGCCGGCAAGGGCGAGCTCGTGCAGATGTTCGGCCGCGACGCGTCGCGCTCCCCGTACGCCGAGCCGCAGCGCGCCCTCGCGGTGGCCTACGTCCACGGGCTCGCCCCGCGTCCGGAGCACCCGGACACGGAAGCGGTCCGCTGCAACATCGTCCCCGGGGTCGGCGAGATGTTCATCATGCCGACGCTGACCACCTCGGGCCGCGCCGACATCCTGTTCTGGGAGGGCATACCCGGCGGCCCGCTGGACGTCTTCAAGGACGTCAAGGACCCGGCGGAGCACCTCTCCCTGACCCTGGAACTCATGGAGAAGTTCCTCCCCTGGGAGTACGCGCGGGCCACCAAGGTCGAACTGACCGACGCCGGCGGCACCCTCGCCGGCCGCTACGCCCCGACCGTCCGCAACCCCGTCGGCACACTGCCCGGCGGCGGCCTGGTCCTCGGCGTCGCCGACGTGGTCGTGGCCAACGACCCGATCACCGGCCAGGGCTCCAACTCCGCGTCCAAGTGCGCCGCCTCCTACCTGGCCTCCATCCTCGAGCACGGCGAGGCGCCGTTCGACGAGGCGTGGATGCGGCAGACCTTCGACCGCTACTGGGCCACCGCCCAGCACGTCACCAAGTGGACCAACGCCATGCTGGCCCCGCCGCCCCCGCACGTCCTCGACGTCCTCGGTGCCGCCGGTGGCCTCCAGCCCGTCGCCGACCGGTTCGTCAACTGCTTCGACGACCCGGCGGACCTCGAGAACTTCTTCTACGACCCGGAGAAGGCCGGCGCCTACCTGGCGGAGGCCTCGGGGGCCGCAGGGGCGTAGCCGGGCGCGTACCCCTGGTCGGGCCCCTCCGTCGCCCCCTCGGGGAGCCCGGGCGGCACATAGTGCCGCAAGGGCTCCCGGTCCGGGTCGGGGCGTACGGCGCCCAGAACCGGGTTGGCCGCGATCGGGGAGACCTTCACCCGCGCGCCGGGCCGCGGCGCCTGCACCACCATGCCGTCGCCGAGGTAGACGGCGACATGCGTGGCGTCGGGGAAGTACACGACGAGGTCGCCCGGCCGCAGTTCGTCCAGCGGTACCCGGTCCAGCCGCGCCCACTGCTCCTGACTGGTCCGGGGCACCGGCGTCCCGGCCGCCCTCCACGCCTCGGAGGTCAGCCCCGAGCAGTCGTACGCCTCGGGGCCCTCGGCGCCCCACTCGTACGGCTTCCCGATCTGCTCCACCGCGTACCGCAGGGCCCGGTCGCCCGCCGCGGAGGGCGTGCGCCCGGCACCGGGAACACCCGGGGCACCGAGAGCGCCCGGGGCGTCCGGAGCACTCGACGCGCCCGGAGCACCCGGAGCGCCCGGAGCGCCCGGCGTGCCCGGCGTGCCGAGGGATCCGGAAGCCAGGAACTCCGCCTGCTTCTCGGCCTCTTCGGTCCGCTCCAGCTCGGCGAGCGCCGCCAGTCGGTCCGGGGTGAGCGAGGCGAGCAGCTCCTCGACCTCGTCGAGCCGCTCGCGCACCGCGTCACGCTGCTTCCCGCGCTGCTCGGCGAGGGCGAGCTGGTCGTCGAGCGCCTTGCGGGCCCGCCGGGCGAGCACCTCGGCCCGCTGCTCGCTGCCGGTCAGCCGCCCCACCGTGTCCGCGCGGTTGCGTGCCAGCCGCCCGATCACATGCCCCTGGTCGAGCGCGCGCTGCGGATCGCGGGCCAGCAGCAGCCGTACGTACGGGGAGATCCCGGTGCTGCTCTGGTACTGCTGCCGGACCAGCCGCCCGGCCGCGCCCCGGCTGTCGTGCAGGGAGAGCCGGGCGACGGCGAGGGCACGGTCCAGCCGCCGTGTCTCGGCGCGCTGCTTCGCCAGCCGCTCCTCGGCGGCGTTGTAGGCCTCGGTGGCCTTCCCGGCCTCGCGGTACAGCCGCTGAAGATCCGTCAGCAGCTCGGCGACGGACCGGTCGTCGGGCAGTGCCGTCCCCGTGGCGGCCGCACTGTCCCCGGAAAGGTCCGTCGCGGTGCTCCCCGGCGGTTCCGGAAGGGCCGTCGCGGGCCCCGGTACGAGAACGGTGCCGACCGCGACCGCCGCCGTACACGCCAGACGCAGAAGCATTCCTGACATGTCATCACCTCCGACGCGGGCGGCTCCTCCGCTCCGCATCGCGAGCATCCGGCGGTCCGGCCGGGTCCGCTCGCCGGGTGTGCGCGGTTCGGCGCAACGGTGTCACCCGTCGGCGTCGTCCGGCTTGCCGCGCGGCGTGGCGTCTGGCTCGGCGGCCGGATCGCGGGTGCGCCCGGACCACGGCCACCTCGGGCGGTCGGCCGTAGCCGGCCCGTCCGGGTCGTACCGGTACGTCCACCCCTGGGTCAGCCCGATCCGGCCGCTCTGCCCCCGGGGCACGCGCCGGTAGACCAGCACCGTGGGCGGGCCGCCGTCCGGGGCCGGGACGGGGATGCGGTACGTCTTGGGCGGGTGCCCGGTGATGCCCAGCAGCACGGGCAGGACGCGCCCGTCCATGGGTCCGCCCTCGAAGGGGGTGTCCTGACTTTTCACGGCACCAGTGTCGGCCATGCTCCTACGCCGGGTGTCCACCGGCCGGCCGTCCGACGGGTCAGCCGTCCCCCGACAGTGCCCGGACGACGACCCCGGTCTCCGCGTCGCGCCGCGCGGTCACCTCCAGGGCGGCCAGGAACTGCTCCACGAGCCAGTCCCGCAGCTCGCCGACGGGCAGCTGCCTGTCCTCGTCGAGCCAGATCAGCGAGGCCGCCTCCACGGCGGTGATCCACATCCGGATGGTCATCCGCAGCCGGGGCCCCGGCTCGGCGGCCCCGAGGTGGCTGAGGATGTGCTCGGCGGCAGCCCGGCGCACCCCGTCGACGATGGCGGTCGTGCGGGAGGTCTCCACCACGCTCCCGCCCTGCAGCAGCGCGCTGAACCCGGTGCCGTGCCCCTCGACGAAGGCGAGGTACCGGTCGAGCGCCCTGGCCAGCCGGGGCAGCATCGGACCTTCGCGGGGCTCGTCGAAGCAGTCCCGCAGCTCGTCGGCGGCGGACCGGAGCGCCGCCTCGTACAGCTGCTGCTTGCCACCCGGGAAGTACCGGTAGACCAGCGGCCGCGACACCCCGGCGGCCTCCGCCACGTCGTCCAGCGACACCTCGTCGGGCGCGCGGTGGGCGAAGAGGGACAGCGCGGCGTCGAGCAGCTGTCTGCGCCGCTCCTCGACGCCGAGGCGCCGGTAGGCGGGGGTGGGAGCCGACGGGGTCATGCCCCGCAGCGTAACTGCCCGCCCCCGACGGCTGCTCTCCGGCGCCCGCCCGGTGCCTGCGCCGGCAGTCCGGACGGCTTCCACAGCCGCCGCCCGGCCCCGCGCAGCACCCCGATGTCGTCCGGGCCGTGTCGATGTGCGGCTCCGCCGCGTGGCCGTGAGCCGCTTGGCGGGTGCCGGGGCGGCAGTGCTCAGGCCGGCAGTCCGGACGGCTTCCACAGCCGCCGCCCGGCCCCGCGCAGCACCCCGATGTCGTCCAGGCTGTGTCGATGTGCGGCTCCGCCGCGTGGCCGTGAGCCGCTTGGCGGGTGCCGGGGCGGCAGTGCTCAGGCCAGCAGTCCGGACGACTTCCACAGCCGCCGCCCGGCCCCGCGCAGCACCCCGATGTCGTCCAGGAAGTCCGTGAGCCGCTTCGAGCCCTGCTGCATCACGTCCCGCCGGTGCGCGCTGGCCCTGACCTGGGCGGCGGCCTCACGCTTGTCCAGCCCGACGTTCGTGTAGACGTCCGGGTTGATGAACGCCACCGAGAAGACGCGGGCGAACTCGCCGGAGGTGACCCGGGTGAACTCCTGCGACCACTTCGGCGCGGTCACCATCTGGCGCCGCAGCTCCTCACGGGCGTAGCGCACATGCCGGGCCTCCTCGACGACATGGATGCGCGTGACGCCCCGGATCAGCGGCTGGACGCGCTCGTCCGGGAAGGTCAGCCGCTGCATCCAGTCCAGGACCTCCTCGCCGAGCAGGGTCGCCGTGAAGGAGCCGGGCGTGGTGGAGATGGTCTTGAACAGCCGTCCGAGGTGCTGGTGCACCGGGCTCACCGGGTACCAAGGGGTGCCGCCGCGAGTGATCAGCCGGGCGAACATCTTGGAGTGCCGGCACTCGTCCTCGATCTCGGTGAGCGCGTACCGCACGTGCGCGCTCGTGGCCGCCTTGTCGTAGATGTGCCGCACCAGCAGCTGCATCAGGATCAGCTCGAACCAGATGCCGAGCGAGGCGAGCGCCGCCGCCTCGTGCTGCGACAGCAGGAGGCGCTGCTCCTCGCTCATCCGCTTCCACAGCGGGGTGCCGTACAGCGAGACCAGCTCCGGCGGCCAGAACCACAGGCCCTCCTCGAAGGGCGCGTCCCAGTCCAGCTCCTTGTCCGGGTCGAAGGAGTGCTTGGCGGAGGCGTCGAGCAGCCGCTCGGCCACCTGCTCCCGGCCCTTGAGCAGGCCGAGCGCGTCGCGCAGCCCGTCGAGGGCGTCGGCATCCGTCAGCGGCTGGGTCGTCATGGCGGTTCCACCTCGTGGGCGTCGCGGGTCACCGGTGGGTCACCTCACTTATGAGACTGCCTGTCAGCAAGCTCGTCAATCCCCTGCGCGCGACTTGTCGGCGGACGGTCGACCTGGCGCGGGCGTCAACGGCGCGCTCTCCGGATCACCTCATGGAGCGGCGAATCGGCGTTCGCCCTGGGTAGGCTGACGGTGCCGGTCAGACTCCAGCGCATGGGGGCAATCATGAGCGCCGCACGTGACTCCGAACTGGACGACGACTACGAGTGGCCCCGTCCGCCGCAGGACGGCTGGACGGCGGACGACCTCGACACGCTTCCCAACCTGCCTCCGCACACGGAGCTGATCGACGGGAGCCTTGTCTTCGTGAGTCCGCAGACCAATTTCCACTCACGTGTCATCCGCCTGCTGGACAACGCCCTGCTGGCTCAGGTGCCGGACGAGCTTGACGTCATCCGGGAGATGACCATCAAGCTCAACCAGCGCAATCGGCCGGAGCCCGATGTTCTGGTGTTCCGGGCAGACGCCGACACCGGCCCGAGTCAGACTTGGTACCGGCCGGAGGACGTCGTGATCGCCATCGAGGTCGTCTCCAAGGACTCGGTGGAGCGGGACCGTGAGGCCAAGCCCCGTAAATACGCGGCCGCGGGTATCGCGCACTTCTGGCGCGTCGAGGAAAACGGGGGACTCCCCGTGGTCTACGTCTACGAACTGGACGACGCGACCAAGTCGTACGTGCCCATGGGCATCTTCCACAACCGCCTCAAGCTGGCCGTGCCCTTCCCCATCGACATCGACCTCACCGCCGTCGACCGCCGTCGCTAGGCCGAGCAGCCCAGCCCGTTCGGCACCTCGCCCGGGACGGGCTCCGCGCTCCCCTGCGGGAACGACGTCCGGAGCGTGAACGCGTAGGGCGTCGGGCCGTGGGCGCGCAGGTGCAGCAGCCGCGCCTCGGCCTCCGCGACCGTGGGGCAGTGGCCCTTCGGGACCCACCACAGGGTCACCATTGCCTCCCGCACCTGCTCGAACCACTCCCTGCGCCGGGCCAGCATCTCCCGGTGCCGCCCCTGGTACATGTACGCGGTCAGGGCGTCGGTGTCCCGCCACACTGACATGTTCACGATTAACCACGGGTCGCCGAAGACGGACACGTCGGTGGCGTTCCCGTTCTCGCTGAGCAGTCGCCAGACGAAGCCGTCGGCGGCTTCGGCGTCCGCGTTCACCGGGTCGAGGCTGTCGACGAAGTCCTTCAACTGCGGGGAATCCAGAGGGGCCTTGAGGCGGGCGATGTTGACCTGGGCGAGTTCGTGCGCGGGGGCGGCTTCCGTCATGGGCCGAACCGTAGGTCCGGAGGGCGGGGTTCGGCAGCCCCCGTCTCAGCAGGTGATCCGCACGGCGATGCCTACGGCCGCAGCACGGCCTCCATCACCGCCCTGGCGATCGGTGCCGCAGTGCCGCCGCCGCTGATCTCCCGGCGGCCGGCCGCCGCGTCCTCCACCACGACCGCCACCGCGACCTTCGCCTCCGCGTCCCCGTCGCTCTGCGCCCAGGACACGAACCAGGCGTACGGGGTACCGGAGTTGCCGATGCCGTGCTGGGCGGTGCCGGTCTTGCCGCCGACCACGGCACCGCGGATCGCGGCATTCGTGCCCGTGCCCTCCTCCACCACCCCGCGCATCAGTTCCCGCATCCGCAGCGCCGTCGACGGGTACATGGCCCGCCGGGACGGCCCCGGGCCGGCCGCCGACACCGTGCCGCCGCCCGCCCGGGTCGTCCGCTCCACCAGATACGGCTCCCGCACGTGCCCGTCGTTGGCGACGGCCGCCGCGACCATCGCCATCTGCAGGGGAGTGGCCCGCGTGTTGTACTGGCCGATCGACGACAGGGCGAGCTGCGCCCGGTCCATCGTGGTGTCGAAGGTGCTGCGCGCCACCGGGAACGGCACTCGCAGCCCCTCCTCGTTGAATCCGAAGCCCTCCGCCGTGGCCGCCAGGTCCGCCAGGCCCGTGGCCACCCCCACCTTGGCGAACACGGTGTTGCAGGACCAGGTGAACGCCTCTCGCACCGAGGCGTCCGCGCAGCCCCGGGACCCGTTCGTCAGCCGTGTCGTCGTTCCCGGCAGGGTGTACGGGTCGGGGGAGTCCGTCGGCTCGTCGAGGTCGGTGACCACGCCCGCGTCCAGCGCCGCCGCCGCGGTGACCACCTTGAACGTCGAACCCGGCGGATATGTCTGCCGCGCGGCCCGGTTCAGCATCGGCCTGTCCGGGTCGGCGTTCAGCCGGGCCCAGGCCTGCCGTGCCGCCGTCCCGTTCCCGGACAGCAGCTCCGGGTCGTACGACGGGACGGACACCAGAGCCAGGATCCGCCCGGTCGACGGCTCCACCGCCGCCACCGCGCCCTTGCGCGAGCGCAGCCCTTCGTACGCGGCCCGCTGAGCGGCCGGGTGGATCGTCGTGACGACGTCGCCGCCCGCGTTGCGGGAGCGGGTGAAGTCGTTCCACAGCGGCAGCGGCTGGAGCAGCGGGTCTGTGCCCGCCAGCAGTCCGTCCTCCGTGTGCTCCAGCAGGGTCGTCCCGTACTCCTGAGAGGCGAAGCCGGTCACCGGCGCGTACAACGGGCCGTCGGCGTAGGTCCGTTCGTAGCGCAGGTGCTCCCCGGTGTCCCGCGAGCCGGTGACCGGGCGGCCGGCGACCAGGATGTCGCCCCGCGGCTGGTGGTAACGGGCGATGGTGTCACGGCGGTTGGCCGGGTTGTCGTCGTAGGCGTCGGCATGCAGCACCTGGACGCGGGTGGCGTTCACCAGCAGGGCGAACAGCAGCAGCGCACAGAACACGGCGGCCCGCCGGATGTACCGCGTCATGAGCCCGCACCTCCGTCCGTCCCGACGGGCGGAGGGCGTCCGTCCCCCTGGCGGCCCGCAGAATCGCTCAGCCGGACCAGCAGCGCCACGATCGCCCAGTTGGTGACCACCGACGAACCCCCCTGCGCCAGGAACGGCATCGCCATCCCGGTCAGCGGGATCAGCCCCGTCACCCCGCCCGCGATCACGAACACCTGGAGGGCCACGATCGCGGCCAGTCCCACGGCGAGCAGCCGGCCGAACGGGTCGCGCAGCGCGAGGCCGGCCCGGTAGCCGCGCTCCACCAGCAGCCCGTACAGCAGGAAGATCGCGGAGAGCCCGACGAGCCCCAGCTCCTCACCGGCCGTGGCCAGGATGAAGTCGGACTTGACCGCGAAGCCGATGAGCACGGAATGCCCGCGCCCCAGTCCGGTGCCGAGCAGTCCGCCCTCCGCGAAGGCGAACAGCGACTGCGCCAGCTGGTTCGGGCCCTCGCCCGCCTCGATCGAGGCGAACGGATTCAGCCAGGTCTCGATCCTGCTGTGCACATGCGGTTCCAGCCGGCCCACGGCCACCGCGCCCAGTGACGCCAGCAGCAGGCCGACGGCGAGCCAGCCGGTACGGCCGGTGGCGACGTACAGCACGACGACGAACAGGCCGAAGAACAGCAGCGACGTGCCGAGGTCCCGTTCCAGGACCAGCACGCCCACGCTCACCAGCCACACGGCGACGATCGGGCCGAGCACCCGCCCGGTGGGCAGTTGCAGCCGCCAGAACCGGCGGCCGGCGTAGGTGAGCGCGCCGCGGTTCTCCGCCAGGTACGCCGCGAAGAACACCGCGAGCAGCACCTTCGCAAACTCTCCCGGCTGGATGGAGAATCCCGCGACCCGGATCCAGATACGGGCGCCGTTCACCGCGGGGAAGAGGATCGGCACCGTGAGCAGGACGAGCGCCGAGGCGGCGCACACGCGGGTGAAGCGCCGCAGCACCCGGTGGTCGCGCAGCAGCAGGACGACCGCGATGAACAGCGCCACGCCCAGCGTCGACCACACCAACTGGGTCGGGGCGGCCTCGTCGCCCGGTGTCTCCAGGTCGAGCCGGTAGATCAGCACCAGGCCGAGCCCGTTGAGCAGGACGGCGATGGGGAGCAGGAGCGGGTCGGCCCGGGGTGCCCGGAAACGCACCGCCAGATGCGCGACCAGCGCGAGCACGCCGAGCCCGGCGCCGTAACCGGCGGCGCCGGGCGGGACGGAGCCGTTCCTGGCGAAGCCGACGGCGCAGTAGCCGTACACCGACAGCAGGACGGCCAGGACGATGAGGGCGAGTTCGACGCCGCGGCGCCGGGGGAGGGGAGCGGTGGGCGTGGGCGGATCAGCCGTCGCCAGGGAGATTCCGGCCTTGCTCATGTCCGGAACCTACCTATATGTGTCCCCTTATGTGTTGTGCCGGTCAGCACCAGCGTGGCGCGGGCCCGATGTTGTTGATGTGGCGGGCGGCGCCCCAGGACCAGGTTCTGCCGTCGGTGACCAGGTACCAGAGCGGGTTGCCCTGGACGTTGTCCCCGCCGACCTTGCAGTAGATCGAGACGGTCTCGCCCTTGTGGGCGTACCGGATGACCTTTGCGCCGCGGTCCGGCGAGGTGCGCAGGGCGAGCGAGGGCGCCGTGATGACACCCTTGTACCGGCCATGGTCGCCGTGGTTGCCGCCGCCCCCGCTGTTGCCGCCGTTGTTGTTGCCGTGGCCGCCATCGCCTCCGCCTCCGCCGTTGCCTCCGCCTCCGCCGTTGCCTCCGCCCCCGCCTCCGCCGCCGTTGTTGTTGCCGTGGCCGCCATCGCCGCCTCCGCCGTTGCCCCCGTTGCCTCCGCCTCCGCCGTTGCCCCCGCCTCCGCCGCCGCCGCCGTTGTTGTTGCCGTGGCCGCCATCGCCTCCGCCGTTGCCGCCTCCGCCTCCGCCGTTGCCGCCTCCGCCTCCGCCGTTGCCTCCGCCCCCGCCTCCGCCGCCGTTGTTGTTGCCGTGGCCGCCATCGCCTCCGCCGTTGCCGCCGCCCCCTCCTCCTCCGCCGTTGTCGCCGCCCCCGCCGCCGTTGCCGCCTCCTCCGCCGCCGTTGCCCCCGCCCCCGCCTCCGCCGCCGTTGTTGTTGCCGTGGCCGCCATCGCCGCCTCCGCCGTTGCCCCCGTTGCCTCCGCCTCCGCCGTTGCCGCCGCCCCCGCCGCCGTTGTTGCCGTGGCCGCCATCGCCCCCGCCGCCGTTGCCGCCCCCTCCTCCTCCGTTACCCCCGCCGCCTCCGCCGTTGTCGCCGCCTCCGCCGCCGTTGTTGCCGTTGCCTCCGCCGCCGCCGTTGCCGCCGTTGTTGTTGCCGTGGCTGCCATCGCCGCCGCCGCCGCCCCCTCCTCCGCCGCCGTTGCCCCCGCCGTTGCCGCCTCCGCCGTTGTTGCCGTTGCCCCAGTCGCCGTTGCCCCCGCCGTTGCCGCCCCCGCTGTTGCCGCCGCCGCTCTGCTGGTTCCAGTCGCCGTCGCCGCCCTGTTGGTCGGACGTTCCGCCGTCGCCGGTCTGCTGGTTCCAGTCACCGTTGTCGCCGTTGCCGCCCTGCTGGTTCCAGCCCGACTCGTCGCCATCGCCCAGTGTGTCGCTCGCGATGGCGGGGACGACGGCGGCCGCGAGGGCCAGGGTGCCGACAGCCAGCGTCATCGGCAGACGGCGGAGGCGACGGGAGCGCGAGGTGAGCGGTGAGCGCAGGGAGTGCCGTGACATGAAGTACCTCCATATAGGGGCGAAGGGTTACAAAGTGACCAATCGCCACATTAGGAGCCACCCTCCACCCCCGCCCGCCTTGGTGCGCCATCGGAGACGGCCGTCCGGATCACCTCGCGTCGTCGCTGGTGACAGCCTCGCGCTGAGGAAGCGTCAGGACGGCCGACGCACACACCCCACGGTGTCCCGCCCCTATTGCTCCGTCAGCTCCTCCAGCAGCCGGGCCGTCGTCAGCCCGGCCCGCAGGTAGTCGACGAACAGTTCGTTGTGCAGGGCCCAGCCCGAGCGGCGGGCCCGGATCAGCCGAATCGCCTCCTCGGCGGAGCTGCCCCGGTGCACCAGCGCGTGCGCGACGACCAGCCCGGAGCGGTTGTACCCGTGATAGCAGCGCACGAGGACCTTGCGGCCGTCGTCCAGCGCCTCGCACGCCGCCTCGGCGAGCCGGATGACCCCCAGGAGCTGGGTCCCGTCGAGCGGCCCGTCCGGGATCGGCCACACATGGTGCTCGACCCCGGGGGCCGGTCCGTGTCCCGGCAGCCGCAGCAGCGTCTGCACAAGATCGAACTCCTGGCGCACCGCCGCGAACTCCAGCTGCCCGGTCCGGCACCTGAACTCGTGCCCGCCCATCCACAGGCCGGGCACGATCTCGTCCCACGGAGTGTCCGGTGCGGGTACGTCGGGTTGCTTCCTTCGGGTACGCAACGGCGCCTCCCCGGCATCACCGCTCGAGTCTTCTCAAGGTAGCCGGGTTCTTGCCCCCGGAGCACCCCGCCTGTTCCCATGGAGGGCGGGGTGATGGTGCATGAACGGTCTGCGCGTCGTACCGGCCTGGCGGCACGGCCGGGAGCGGCTGTACGTCTGTCTCCCGGACGGCGGGAACATCGCCTGGTACGACCGTGACGCGGCCAGGGTCAACCTGCTCGGCGAGGACCGCGAGGCGGAGGTGCTCGAAGCGCTCGGCCCCTTCCTCACCGGCCCGGTCACGGTCGGCCCGCCCCCGGTCCCCACCCCCGCCGAGCTGGCACGACTCACCCTCCATCCCGACGACGACCTCGCCCCGAACCGTCCCGGCGAGGCCCTCCTGGTCGCGCTCGACCGCGACTCCGGCCCGTCCCACCGCCTCCGCCCCGACCCGCGTCACCGGGCACTCGAGGCGGAGCGGACGGTGGGCGAGGCCCTGGACCGCATGGACGGCCTGGGGGTACGCGTCCTGCACTCGATCCCGCTCCCCGGCGGCGACCGCGTCCACCACCTGGTGATCGGCCCCGGCGGGCTGTACACCGTACACACCGTGTACGCCCGCAGGCAGCGGGTGACGGTCGCCGACCCGCTGGTCACTCTCGGCCGTCGCGAGCCGGACCCCGTGCTGCGCCGCGTCCGTGCCGACGCCGACCGGGTCTCGTACGTCCTGACCGCGGAGGTCCGCCCGGTGCTCGTCCTGGTCGGAGCGTCGCACGTGACGGTGAGGACCCCGCCGCGCGAGGTGCGCGTCCTGACGGACGGCGAGGTGGAACGTCTGGGCGACCTCGGGGGCGTACTGAAACCGGCCGACGTGGAGGCCCTGCACGCGATGGCCCGGGACCGGAACACATGGACCCGGTTCTGAGCGGGGCGGGACCGGCCGGCCGGACGGACTGAGCGGGCGGTCGCGGGACAGCGAAACGACATTCACCCGTATGGCGGTTGATGGATCCCAGGACCCGTGTTCCGCGTCTTCCTCCAGGGCTGTGCTTCCATGTGCGGGATCTGTTGAACCTGTGTGCATGTCAGGGACGGCCGGTCGTACGCACATTCCCGGACACCGGTGGAGGGCATGACCGAGGACGAGTTCGACGCTTTCTACGCGGCCGCGTTTCCCCGCCTGACCGGTCAGCTCTTCGCCTTCACGGGGGATCTGGGCGAGGCCCAGGACGTGGTCCAGGAGGCGTTCGTACGGGCCTGGGACCGGCGTCACAAGCTTCAGGCCGACGGGGCACCCGAGGCGTGGGTGCGTACGGTCGCCATGCGTCTCGCGGTCAGCCGCTGGCGCCGCGCGCGACGCTGGCTGGAGCTGGTGCGCCATTCCGCGCTGCCGGAAACGACCCCCGGCCCCGGTCCCGAACGCGCCGCGCTGGTCGCCGCGTTGCGCGAACTGCCCGAGCACCAGCGTATGGCGGTCGTCCTTCACCATCTGTGCGACCTCAGCGTCGAGCAGGTAGCCTCCGAGACCGGCGCACCCGTGGGAACGGTCAAGGCCCGGCTGTCCCGGGGGCGGGCGGCACTGGCCAAACAGCTGGCGGTGGACGAGGCCGAGGAGCCGGCCTGGAGGGAGGGCGGCCGTGTCGGATGAACTCGCCACTGCGTTGCGCGAGTTGGCGGAGGCGAACCAAGCACCCCCGCCCCTGCCGGCCGCCGAGGTCCGCACCCGGGCGCGACGCCGCTCCCGCCGTCGCCGGACCACCGTCCGTCTCGGCCTGGCGACCTCGGTGGCCGGCATGCTGACGACGATCGGACTCACCGTGCACGCCGAGGAGCCCGGCCGCGACCCGCGCGCCTCGGCCGAGTCCGCGACGATCGGCACGCCGACGTCCAGCCCCCGGGCACCCGAGGCGGTGACCGCCCGGCCGGCCGACACCGAGGAGGCCGTCCTCGATCTGGGCCGGCACACCCTCACGTTCGACGGCCGTGTCATGCGCGTCGACTCGCACTTCTTCGGCACGCTCCTGTCGCCCGGCCGCGAACTGACCGTGAGGGCCAAGCACGAGGTCATGCTGCTGCGGGACGACGAGAGGACCGGGAACCGCTACGAGGCCAAGGTCCCGTACGTGGTGGAGCTGCGCACCGGCGACCGGCCGCCGGTCTACGCGGGCGCCCTCGCCTTCGACACCCGATCCCTCGGTGCCCTCGACGCCAGGACGGGCTGGCTGGGCCTGAGCGTCAACGACGCGCGGTGGTTCTACACCCGCGTCCGGCAGGGCGAACACGTCGAGATCACCTCCACGGCCACCCCGGCCCCGTCCGCACCGACGCCGAACCCGGCCGACGGACCGGACCCCGAACCCGAAACCGGAACCGCGACCTCCCGACCGCCAAGCTGACCGGCCGCGAAGCCGCCAAGCCGACCGGCCGGGAAGCCGACCGGACCGGGTCCTGCCCGGCCCCGGAGCGCCCGCGTCGGCCTGGAGCGGGAGCGCATCGGCACGCCCTGCGCGGGGGAGCGGTGGACGGTCCCCCGGCCGCCCCTCCCGCTACCCTTTGACCGCCCCCGACGTCAGTCCCCGGATGAACGAGCGCTGGAGGGCCAGGAAGGCGAGTACCGACGGCAGCATGGCCAGGAACGCGCCCACGAGCAGCACGCCGATGCCCACCTGGTCGTCCGAGCGCATGGAACGCAGGGCCAGCGGCAGGGTGTACTGCGCCGGGTCCGTGGCGACCAGCAGGGGGAGCATGTACTGGTCCCAGATCATGGTGAAGCCGAAGATGCCGATGACGCCCAGGGCGGGACGGCACAGGGGCAGCACGACCTGCCAGAAGATGCGGAACTCGCCCGCGCCGTCCAGCTTCGCCGACTCCTCCAGCTCCTTGGGGATCTCCTTCATGAACTCGGTCATGACCAGGATGGAGAAACCCCACGCCGCCACCGGCACGATCATGCCGGCCAGCGAGCCGACCAGGCTGATGTGCACCACCGGCAGATCCGCCAGCAGTACCGACAGCGGTACGGCCAGCACCTCCTCCGGCAGCATCATCGTCGCCAGGACGACCACCAGCACCGTCGCCGAACCGCGGAAGCGCTTACGGGCCAGGGCGTAGCCGGCGAAGACGCTGACCAGGACCTGCAGGGCCAGGCCGACGCCGACCACGATGAAGGAGTTGAGGAGGTAGTCCAGGACGTTGCGGTCGATCGCCCGTTCCAGGTTGTCGAGTGACAGCCGGTCGGGGAACAGGGTGAACTGCGTCGGGTCCACGGTCGGCGTGAAGGCGCCGACCATCAGCGCCAGCAGCGGCCCCGCGAAGATCGCGAAAAGGACGGTGTACAGGACGAACCGGGCGGCCCGGGCCCATGGCCCGCGCGCCTCCTGCAGGCCGAGCGCGGTCTCGTTCCTCATCGGGCCTCCCTCCTGCGCAGTCGCGACGCGACGGTCAGCACCAGCAGAACCAGGAACAGCAGGACGGTTCCGGCCGCCGCCACACCCAGCTCGTTGCGTTCGAGTCCGAGCTTGTACGTGAGCGTCAGCAGCACCTCCGTCGAGCCGTCCGGCCCGCCGTTGGTGAGCAGGAACACCTCGGTGAAGATCCGCAGGCCCCGGATCGCCGCCAGGGTCAGCAGGATCGCGAACACCGGCCGCAGACCGGGCAGCGTGACGTGCCAGATCCGGCGGAAGCGCGAGGCGCCGTCGACCGCCGACGCCTCGTACAGCACCCGGTCCACGCCGGCCAGCCCGGCCAGGAAGATCATCATGTCGTAGGGGGCGCCCCGCCAGATGCCGACGAAGGCGATGGACGCCAGTGAGCTGTCCGGCGAGTTCAGGAACTCGCTCGGCCCCAGACCGAAGACGGACAGCACCGAGTTCAGCGCCCCGCCCTCGGCCGGGTAGTACATGACCCGCCACACCTCGGCCACCACCGCCATGGCCGTGACCACCGGCAGGAAGATCGCCGACCGGACGAACCACAGGCTCCGGGTCTGCCCCTCCAGCAGCAGCGCCAGCGCGAGACCGAGCACGATCGACCCGGCGGTGGTCGCCACGGCCAGGACCACGGTGTGCCACACCGCCGCGCCGAAGTCGGAACTTCCCGCGATCTCGGCGTAGTTCGCGCCGCCGACATAGGTGTTGCCGAGGAACGGACGGACCTCCTCGAAGCTCATCCGCACGGCCTGGGCCATGGGGATGAACTTGAAGTACAGGAAGAGCAGCAGGGCCGGGGCCAGGAAGAGCCACGGTGTCGCGGCCCGTCGCAGCCGCACCTTCGCCGGCGGGCCCGCGCGGAGCGGACGCCGGGTGTCCGGGCCCGGTGACGTCCGTGCCTCGGTCACCGTCATGCGCCCTTGGCCCCCTGCTTCTCGAGCTCGGCGTCCAGCTCGTCCGCCAGCTCACCCATCGCCTTGCCCGCGTCGCGCGAGCATGCGGAGACGACGCCGTTCAGACCCTCGGACGACATCTGCCGAACGGTGGACCAGTTGGGCAGGGCCGGCGCGTTGCGGCCGGACTTGTCGTAGACCTCCTGGAAGGTCTCCCAGCGCGGGTCCTTGCGCTCGGCGGCCCCGTCGACCGTCGTGTTGACCGGCAGCCGGACGATGATGCCGCCGTTGTCGACGCCGAGACCGATCTTCTGGCCTGCC
Source organism: Streptomyces sp. NPDC085927 (assembly GCF_044540975.1). Lineage (NCBI taxonomy): Bacteria > Bacillati > Actinomycetota > Actinomycetes > Kitasatosporales > Streptomycetaceae > Streptomyces > Streptomyces sp. NPDC085927. The sequence continues at coordinate 148,333 of NZ_JBITSN010000001.1, read as the reverse complement.
GGGGAGGCGGCGAACTCGGCGTACGCCTGCTGGCCCTTCTCATTGCCGGAGCCGGCCATCAGGTAGACGTTCTCGCCCTCCGCCAGGACGGTCTCGCCGCCGGCACCCGGCGGCGGCGCGATCACCTCGTACTTGTCCTTGCCGAGCGATCCGTCGAAGCGCGGCAGCATGTACGGGCCGGTCAGGTAGATGCCGCCCCTGCCGCTCTCGAAGAAGGTGTGGGTGGCCGAGGAGTCGGCGGTGCTGGCGCCCGGCTGCGCGACCTTGGAGTCGCAGAACATCGCCTGGAGCTTCTCGACCGCCTTCACCGACGCGGGCTCGTCGATCGCGGCCGCGTAGCCCTCGCCCCGCTCCTTGACGAAGTCGCCGCCCTCGGACCACAGCATGGTCGAGAACCACCAGGTCAGGTAGCCGCGGGTGGTGCTCCCGGGTATCACCATGCCGGCGGTGTCGTTCCTGCCGTTGCCGTCCGGGTCGTCCTCGGTGAACTTCACGGCCAGTTCGGTGAGTTCGTCCCAGGTTTCGGGAACGTCGGCGCCCACGGCCTCCCGCCAGTCCTTGCGCACCAGCAGGGCGAAGGTCTGCGAGTTGAAGGGCACGCCGTAGTACTTGCCGTCGTAACCCCGCGCGGCCTCCCAGGCGCGGTCGGCGAGATCGGCGCTCCCGGCCACGCCGTCGCGGTCGACCTCGCGGACCAGTCCCTGGGTCACCAGGTTGCCCAGCTGGCCCGTGTCGTTGATGACGATGTCCGGCAGGTTCTTCTGCGCGGTGCGCTGCTGAAGTTTGGTCTCGAAGTCCGTCACACCGACGGCGACCAGCTTCGCCTCGATGCCGCTCTCCTTGCTGAAGGCCTTGGTGAGGGCCTCGGCCGACTCCGCGGCGGGACTCCCGGCGTCCTGCCGGATCCAGACCTCCAGCGGCTGGGACTCGTCCTGCTGAGCTGTGCCCCCCGAGGAGCAGGCGGTGGCGGTGGCAGCGGTCACGGCGAGAACGGCGGCGAGAACGCCGGCCTGCCGCCCTCCTCTTGGCTTGCGGAGTTGCTTGGACACGAGTGGCTCCGTCCAGTGCGTACGGGCGAGGTGTCCGGACTCTACGCACAGACGGCCCGCCCCATCAAGACAGTGAACAGCATTTATATACGTGAACAGCAAGGGTGTGGGCGGAGAGCGATCGGTCGTGCCTGCGGGGTGCGAGCGGGGTGCGAACGGTGGTGTCACCGGGACGGGGCCGCACGGTCCGGCCGGAAGCCCTGTGCGGCACCACTGGCGACCACCGGATCGCCGGACGGACCGGCCGGCGATCCTCGCGGCCCTCGGCCGGTGACCGCCGCCCGGCAGGGTGCGCCGCAGGAGCCGGAGAATCCGAAGGCCCCGGGGTCTCAAGGACCCCCGGGGCCTTCGTCCGGCAGTGGGGCGGACCAGGGCAGGGGCGGAGCGGGGAGGGCAAGCCCCGTTCAGGGGGCCCCGGCCGCCAAGTGGGCGCGCCAGCCGCCGAGACGGGTGATGTCGGTGCCGGCCGCGGCCGACTCAGGGTCGCACTGGAAACCGAGGACCCATGTCCCGTCGCCGAGTTCGACGCGCCCGAGGGACATGGGCGCGGGCAGCGCGGCGAGGAACCGCCCGAGGGCGGCGGGGGAGAGGGTCCAGAGCTCTCCGGTGATCCCGGCCCCGGCCCCCGGGGCGACCCGGACCAGGCCCGGCTTGGCGGGGACGGTGTCCAGGGCGGCGAGCCGGTAGTGCGGGGCGGTGACGACCTCACCCGCGAACCGCGCCCCCAAGCCGGTGAGCTGGTGGTTCAAGGGCTGGCCGCGCAGGTGGGCGCCGAACACGGCGAGCCCGACTCCCGTACCGGGCAGCGGAGTCGGCGCCTGCTCCCCGGTCAGCAGGGCCGCGACGTCGAGCGCCGGCTGGTCCTCGAAGGCACGGGTGATGATGCTGACGCCGAACGGACTGCCGTCCGCCTCCCCGGCCGGGACCGCCACGGCGGCCATGTCCAGCAGGTTGACGAAGTTGGTGTAGGTGCCCAGCCGCTTGTTCACCCCGACCGGGTCGGCCAGGACCTCGGCGATGTCGGGATGCCCGGTCGTGGTCGGCAGCAGCAGGGCGTCGAAGCCGGCCAGCAGCCGGCCGGCCTCCACCTTGTGCCGGTCCAGCCGCTCCTGGTCCGCCGCCAGCGCATGGGCGGGGATCTCCCCGGCAGCCAGGATGATCCCGGCCACCGTCGGGTCCGCCACCGACGGGTCACGCGCGATGAACTCGCCCACGGCCGCGTAGCGTTCGGCGACCAGGGCGCCGTCGTACAGCAGCCGCGCGGCCCGCAGCAGCGGGGAGACGTCGATGACGGCCGTCTCCGCCCCGGCCGCCTCCAGTCGTTCGACGGCGCCGCGGAAGGCGGCCCGGGCCGCCGGTGACAGCGGGGCCAGGTCCTCGTCCCGGGGCACCGCGACGCGCGGGCGCTCGGGCGCGGCCAGCCGTACGTCGTCCGGCCAGTCGCGTCCGCGCGGATCGCCGGCGTCCGGGCCCACCATGCGGGCCATGGCCTGCTGCGCCTCCGTCAGAGTACGGGCGAGCACGGTGACCGCGTCGTAGGAACGTGCGGCCGGCACCACCCCCGCGGAGGGGACCAGGCCCAGGGTGGGCTTGATGCCCACGATGCCGTTGAAGGCGGCGGGCACCCGGCCGGACCCCGCGGTGTCGGTGCCGAGCGCGATGTCGGCGATGCCCAGCGCGACCGCGACCGCCGAGCCGGAACTCGAACCGCCGGAGACCTTCTCGGGGCGCAGCGCCCCGCGGACCGCGCCGTACGGGCTGCGAGTGCCTACGAGACCGGTGGCGAACTGGTCCAGGTTCGTCTTGCCCAGCACGATCGCCCCCGATGTCACCAGCCGCCGCACGGCCGGCGCGGAGACCTCCGGCGTATAGGCGTACGCGGGGCAGCCGGCCGTGGTGGGCAGCCCGGCAACGTCGATGTTGTCCTTGACCGCCACCAGCACGCCCGCCAACGGCAGCGACGTGCCGGGCGAGCCCGCCGCCACCCGCTCGTCGAGCGCCCGTGCCTCGGCCAGCACGTCCTGCTCGTCCCGCAGGGTGATCCAGATCTCCGGACGGTCGGTCCCGGCGATGCGCCGGTACGCGGCGGCGACGCGTTCCACGCAGCTCGGGGTCGGGTCGAGGGTCACGCTGCTTCCTCTCGTACGACGACGGCCAGCGGGGTGCCGGCGTCGATGTGCTGTCCGGTGGAGACGAGTACGTCGGTCACGGTGCCGTGTCCGGGCGCCCGGACCACCACCTCCATCTTCATGGCCTCCAGGACGACCAGGGGCTGGCCGGGCTCGACGGTGGTGCCGGGCCCGGCCTCGACCTTCCACACGGTGGAGCTGAGCGGCGCCTCCACGAGGCTCCCGCCGGGCGGAACGGCGACCGGGGCGGTGCCGGCGCCCGGCTCGGGCAGGGGGCGGTCGGCGAACTCGCCCGCCGCCTCCCACGCCTGCCGCTCGGCCTCGAAGGCGGCGGCCTGGCGGGTACGGAACGCGGTGATGTCCGCGGCGTTCTCACGCAGGAACGCCTCGTGCTCGGCGAGGGAGAAGGTGCCGGGCCGGATGTCGAGGCTCCTGCGGCCGGCGGCCAGGTCGGCCCGGATGTCGAGGAGTTCGCCGGCCTCGACGGGGTGCCAGACGATGCGGTCGAAGAACCGCAGCAGCCACGGGGTGCCGTCGGCGAAGGAGCGTGGTGGCCGCAGCCCGCCCCAGATCGGCACGGTCCGCCCGATCAGCTGGTAGCCGCCGGGGCTCTCCATGCCGTAGATGCACAGATAGGCGCCGCCGATCCCGACGCCGGCCTCGGCGGTCCAGGTGCGGGCCGGGTTGTACTTGGTGGTGACCAGGCGGTGCCGCGGGTCGAGCGGGGTCGCGGCCGGGGCGCCGAGGTAGACGTCACCGAGACCGAGGACCAGGTACGCGGCGTCGAAGACCGTCCTGCGTACGTCGTCCACGCTGTCCAGGCCGTTGATCCGGCGGATGAACTCGATGTTGGACGGGTTCCACGGCGCGTCGTCCCGGATGGAGGCGCCGTAGCGGGAGACGGCCTCGTCGACCGTCGGGTCGTTCCAGGACATCGGGAGGTGGACCTCCCTGCTGGGGACGGTCAGATCGGCGGTCGCGGGCAGCTCGTCCTCGGCCTCCCGGAGCATCGCGAGCAGTCTGCGCAGCGGCAGGACGTCGGGGTCGGTGTGCAGGTGCAGGGAACGGACGCCGGGAGTGGAGTCGACCAGGCCGCGGGGAGCGAGGGCGCCCAGGTGCCGGGCGAGGGCGTGGACCCGCATCCGCAGGGCCAGGTCGAGGGTCATCGGGCCGTACTCGACGAGGATGTTGTCGTCCGCGCCGCGCCGGTAGGTGACCTCGGGAGCGGTGTCGGTGGCCGGGCGGCGGGCGAGGACACCGTCGTCACCGTCCGGGCCGCCCGCCGTGAGCAGGGCGGGCGTACGGCGCAGCTGGTCGGCGACGTCCTCGCCGACCGGCACGAACCGTACGGTGTCGCCGGGGCGCAGCTGCCCGCTCTTCCAGCGCTCGCCGCGCACCACGGTGACCGGGCAGGCGAAGCCGCCGAGGCTGGGCCCGTCCGGGCCGAGGATCGCCGGGATGTCGCCGGTGAAGTTGACCGCGCCGACCGAGTACGCGGTGTCGTGCACGTTGGAGGGGTGGAGCCCCGCCTCGCCGCCGTCCGGGCGGGCCCACTCGGGGCGCGGGCCGATGAGCCGGACACCGGTGCGGGCGGACTGGGCGGACACCTTCCAGTCGGCGGCGTACACCGTCCTCAGTCCGTCGCGGGTGAGGAAGTCCGGTGCGGGGTGCGGGCCTTCGCTCACCGCGATCCGCCAGTGGGCGGTGAAGTGAGGGCGGTCGGCCACGGGGACGGGCGCGGGCGCGGGGGCGCCGTCGGCCGGATCGGCCGGGTGCAGGACGTCCCCGGTGCGCAGGGCACGGCCGGCGTGCCCGCCGAAGCCGCCCAGGGTGAAGGTGGCCGCGCTGCCGAGATGGCCGGGCACGTCGAGGCCGCCGCGGACCAGCACGTACGTCCGCATGCCGGGGCCCTGGGGCGTGCCGACGTCCAGCAGCTGCCCGGCGGCCAGCTCGACCGGCTGCCACTGGGCGGCGGGCCGCCCGTCGACGCTGATCCCGGCGGGGGCGCCCGTGACGCAGACGACCGCCGGGTGCGAGAACCGCAGCGCCGGACCCTCCAGGGTGCACTCCAGACCCGGGGCTCCCACGGGGTTGCCGACGGCGGTGTTGCCGAGCCGGAAGGAGAGGTCGTCCATCGGACCGCCGGGCGGGACGCCCACCTCCCAGTAGCCGGTACGGCCGGGCCAGTCCTGCACGGTGGTCTGGGTGCCCCCGCGGACGACGTCGACGCGCGGGCGCGGGTCGGTGATCCCCGCGAGGGTCGCGGTGGTGTGCCGCACCTCCAGCACGTCCGGCGTACGGCACGCGGCGCGCAGCAGCCCGAGGTTGGTCTCCACACCGTCCACGCGGGTCTCGTCCAGCGCCGCCGCGAGCCGGGCGAACGCCTCCGCGCGGTCCCTGCCGGTCGCGACGACCTTGGCGAGCATCGGGTCGTACGCCGTGGACACCTGCTGCCCGGTCTCCGCCCAGCCGTCCACGCGTACGCCCTCGGGGAAGTGGACGCGGGTCAGCAGCCCGGAACTGGGCCGGTGGTCGCGGGACGGGTCCTCGGCGTAGACGCGCGCCTCGACCGCGTGGATGTGGGCCGCGCCGGGGGTGCTGCCGGGCCCGGGACCGCTGCCGGGCCCGGGGACGGTCAGGAAGTCCGACTCGCCGCGGGCCAGGCGCAGCATCCAGGCGACGAGGTCGACGCCGGTGATCTCCTCGGTGACCGGATGTTCCACCTGGAGACGGGTGTTGACCTCCAGGAAGTACGCCTCCTCGCGCTCCGCGTCGTACACGAACTCGACGGTGCCGGCGGAACGGTAGGCGACCGAGGCGCACAAGTCCCGTGCGGCGGAGTGCAGTCGGGCGCGCAACCGTGGCGGCAGACCGGGCGCCGGGGCCTCCTCGAGGACCTTCTGGTTGCGGCGCTGCAGCGAACAGTCGCGGTCACCGAGGACCACGACCTCCCCCGCCCCGTCGCCGAAGACCTGCACCTCGACGTGGCGGGCCCGGCCGACGTACCGCTCCAGGAACACGCCGCCGTCCCCGAAGCTGCCCCGGGCGAGCCGCGTCACCCGGCCGAACGCCTCCCGCAGCTCCTCCGGCCCGGCGCACGCCTGCATGCCGATGCCGCCCCCGCCGCCCGTCGCCTTGAGCATCACCGGGTAGCCGGTCTCCTGCGCCGCGCGCAGCGCCGCGTCCTCGTCGGCGAGCAGTCCGCTGCCGGGCAGCAGCGGCACACCGACCGTGTGCGCGGCGGTCCGGGCGGTGTGCTTGGCGCCGAAGACCTCCAGCTGGGCCGGGGCGGGGCCGACGAAGACCAGGCCGGCGTCCTCCACGGCGGTGGCGAAGGCGGCGCTCTCCGACAGGAAGCCGTACCCGGGGTGGACCGCTCCGGCGCCGGTGGCCAGCGCCGCCTCCAGGACCAGGTCGGCCCGCAGATAGCTCTCGGCGGCGGGTGCCGGGCCGAGCCGTACGGCCTCGTCGGCCATCCGGACGTGCGGGGCGGCGCCGTCGGCGTCCGAGTACACCGCGACGGTACGCAGCCCCAGCGCGCGGGCGCTGCGGATGATGCGGCAGGCGATCTCTCCGCGGTTGGCGACGAGCAGGGTGTCGAACATGACGGCAGCTCCTCCGGAACGGACGGCAGGGACGGCGGGGGCGGCACGGGTGGCACGGGCGGCGGGCCTGGCAGAGGTGAGAGGGCGGGGCCCTGGGCCCGGCGGGGATTCAGCGGTGGTCGTCGGCGTGCAGCGCCATCTGGGTCATGGCGCGCCGGGCGCGTTCCAGCACCACGTCCATCGAGTCGCCGACATGGGCGTGCAGGGCGCGGTAGGCCTCGTCGAGCCGTCCGTCGCGGACGAGTTCCATGATCTCGATGTGTTCGGTGACGGTCGCCCGGACCCGGTCCTCGGTGAGGAAGTCGTACATCCGCACCCGGCGGATGCGCTCACCGACCGCCACGAGCGCGTCCGTGAGGGCCGGATTGCCCGAGGCGCGGGACAACTCGGCGTGGAACCGCTCGTCCTGGACCACGAAACGCGGATCCGGCGCCGGCGGCCGCTCGCGCATCGCGTACCAGCGCTCCAGTTCGGCGGCGACGACCGCCGGATCGTGCCGTACGGAGGGATCCTCGATCGCGCGGGAGACACCGCGCAGCTCCAGGGTGATCCGGAGTTCGTAGAGGTCCTTCAGCTGGGCGAGGCCGAGGACCGTGACGAAGTAACCGCCGTCGCCCCGCTCGATCAGCCCGTCCGCCAGCAGCCGCGCCAGCGCCTCCCGCACGGGCGTCCGGGACACCCCGAAGCGAGTGGCCAGCCGTACGTCGCTCAGCCGCTCACGCGCCCCGAACCCACCGTCGAGCACGGCGGCCCGCAACTCCGTGTACACCCGGTCGCGCAGCGAACCCGTGGACAGCGGCCCGACCGGGCCCGTGTCCAGCGGTGTATACAGCATCGAATCCATGCGTGCAGACGCTAGGAACCCCTTGTTTCCCAGGAGACTTCGCGCCGTGAACGCCTCGTTTCCGAGTCCTCACCCCGGAGTCCTCGCCCCGGAGCCCGGAGCCTGGAGCCCGGAGCCCGGAGCCCGGAGCGCGGAGCGCGGGTCCCGGGCTCAGTCGAGGCCGCGGGCGTGCTGGAAGCGGGCCAGCCCGTCGGCGAGATCGAGCAACGGGGCGGGGTAGCCCAGGGCGGCACGTCGTTCCGCCGGCAGCCGCCAGGGCTCGTGCACGTTCCGCCCGTCCACGTCCTTCAGTTCGGGCACCCAGCGCCGTACGTAGGCGCCGCCCGGGTCGTAACGCAGGCCCTGGCGCACGGGGTTGAGGACGCGGTTCGGGCGGGAGTCGGTGCCGGTCCCGGCGACCCACTGCCAGTTGAGCTGGTTGTTGACGAGGTCGCCGTCCACGAGCAGGTCCAGGAAGTGCCGGGCGCCGACCCGCCAGTCCACGTACAGAGTCTTGGCCAGGAAGCTCGCCGTCAGCAGCCGTGCCCGGTTGTGCATCCAGCCCTCGTGGAGCAGTTGGCGCATCGCCGCGTCGACGACCGGATAACCGGTACGGCCCTCCCGCCACGCGGCGACGTCCTCGGCCGCCTCGGCCTCGGTCCGCCACCGGTCGTGCCGGGGGCGGTAGTCCCGCCGGGACGCCTCGGGCCGCGCCGCCAGCACCTGGTGGTGGAAGTCGCGCCAGCACAACTGGCGTACGAAGGCCTCCGCCCCGGCGCCACCCCGCGAGCGGGCCCGCTGGACGAGTTCCACCGGCGAGAGGGCCCCGAAGTGGAGGTAGGGCGAGAGCCGGGAGGTCGCGTCGCCCGCCATGTCGTCGTGCCCCTCCTCGTACGCCGGCATCCGGGACCGCGCCCACCGGGCGAACCGTTCGCGCCCTCGCGTCTCGCCCCCGGCGGGGAGGCCGGGCGAGAGGCCGGGCAGGCCGTCACGGGAGGGCAGCGGCTCGCCGCGCACCGCGTCGGGGACCCGCACGGTGCGCGGCGCCGGGCAGATTCCCCGCAGCCGCTCCTGCGACCAACGGCGGAAGTAGGGGGTGAACACGGCGTAGTGGTCGGACCCGGCGGGCGTCACGGCCCCGGCGGCGACGGCGGTGGTCACGGCGTCGTGCACGCGCAGCGCCACCCCGCGCCGGCCGAGGTCCTCCCGCAGCCGCTCCTCCCGCCGCTGGGCGTAGCCGCTGACGCCCGCCGCCATGTGCACCTCCGCGGCCCCGCACTCCGCGGCGACCGCGCCGGCCTCCCGGACCACCGGCCCCGTACGGACGACGAGCCGGCCGCCGCGCCGGCGCAGCGAGGCGTCGAGGTCCCGCAGGCAGTCGGCGAGGAAGGCGGCACGGTTCGGCGCGTCGAAGCCGGCCGCGTGGACACCGGGGTCGCGCACGAAGAGCGGCACCACCTCGTCGGCCGCGGCGAGGGCGGCGCGCAGCGGCGGATGGTCGTGCAGACGCAGGTCCGAGGTGAACAGGACGACCGCGACGGTCATGAGGGCTGCTCCTGGTCGTGCATGAGGCCTTGCTTGCTTTCCCGCCGTCTCTTCGGGCTGTTCCCGGCACGCGGATGCGGAGCCGAGCGCGCTGCCGCCGGAAGGGTCACCCACGTCACCCGCGCCGCAGGAACTCCTCCATGTCCCGGTGGCTGATCCCCACGGGTCACCCGCGTCACCCGCGCCGCAGGCGTCATCTGCGTCATCCGCGCCGCAGGCGTCGTGCGGGCCGTGCGCGTCGTGCGGGCCCCTGGCTTCCGCGGCGGCCCGTGCGCGCCTCGGCCCCGTGCGCGCTCATGCCCTTCGCGGCCGCCTGGGTGATGTTGCGGGCCATGCCGCCGAAAACGACGGCGTGGAACGGGGCGACGGACCACCAGTAGGCGTGGCCCAGCAGTCCACGCGGGTGGAACAGGGCGCGCTGCCGGTAACGAGTACGGCCCTCGTCGTCCGTGTCGGCGTACATCTCCAGCCACGCCAGGCCCGGCAGCCGCATCTCGGCCCGCAGCCGCAGCAGCCGGCCGGGCTCGATCTCCTCGACCCGCCAGAAGTCCAGCGAGTCCCCGACCCGCAGCCGTTCGGCGTCACGCCGCCCGCGCCGCAGGCCGACACCGCCGACGAACCGGTCCAGCCAGCCCCGCACCGCCCAGGCCAGGGGGAAGGAGTACCAGCCGTTGTCCCCGCCGATGCCCTCGATCACCTTCCACAGCGACTCCACGGACGCCTCGACCGGCATCCGGCGCTCGTCCTGGTAGAGACTCCCGCCGGCCCAGTCGGGGTCGGTGGGCAGCGGATCACTGGGCGCCCCCGGCACGCTCGCGGACGACCAGCGCGTGGCGACCTGCGCCTCCCGCACCCTCCGCAGCGCGAGGGCCAGCGCCTCGTCGAACGGCAGCGGACGGCCCGGCGCGTCGGGCACGTACCGGGCGATGTCGTGCTCGTGGCAGACGACCTCGTGGCGCAGCGATTCCGTCAACGGCCGGGCCAGGGAGGCGGGTACGGGGGTGACGAGCCCGATCCAGTGGCTGGACAGGCTCGGGGTGAGCACCGGCACCGTCACGACGAGCCGCCGCCGCAGTCCGGCCACGACGGCGTACCGCCGCATCATCTCGCGGTAGGTGAGGACGTCCGGCCCCCCGATGTCGAACGCCCGGTCGACGTCCGCGGGCATGCCGGCCGAGCCGACGAGGTACCGCAGCACATCGCGTACCGCGACCGGCTGGATCCGGGTGTGCACCCAGCTGGGGGTCACCATGACCGGCAGCCGCTCGGTCAGGTAGCGCAGCATCTCGAACGACGCCGACCCCGAGCCGATGACGACCGCGGCCCGCAGCACGGTGGCGGGCACCGGCCCGTCGAGGAAGATCCGCCCGACCTCGGCGCGGGAGCGCAGATGCGGGGACAGGGACTGCTCCGGGACACCGCGCGGGGTCAGCCCGCCCAGGTAGACGATGCGCCGTACGCCGGCGGCCCGGGCCTCCTCCGCGAAGGTCCGGGCCGCCTGCCGGTCGGTCTCCTCGAACCCGGAGCCGCTCCCGAGGGCGTGCACCAGGTAGTAGGCGACGTCGATCCCGCGCAGGGCCCCGGCGACCGAACCGGGGTCGGTGACGTCGCCCCGGACGGTCTCGACGTCGCCCGCCCAGGGATGGTCGCGGAGCTTGCCGGGAGAGCGGGCGAGGCACCGCACCCGGTGCCCGGCCCGCAGCAGCTCCGGCACGAGACGCCCTCCGATGTATCCGGAGGCACCGGTGACCAGGCAGTGCAGCCGCTCGGCGCCGCCCTCGTCCCGCTGCCCGTCCGGGCCGGTGTCCGTCCCCGCGTTCATCCCCGCGTCGGTGCCCACGTCCGTCTCCTCCGCGCTCGCCCGAGGCTGCTTTCCTCTTCCTCTCGTCCGATCATGGCGGCAGCGCGGTGCCCGCGCCCGTTCAGCCGGACCGGGAACCGGATCCGGCGTCGGAGGCGGGACCGGCGCCGGCCCCGGATCCGGCTCCGGTCCCGGAACCGGCATCGGCCCCCGTGTCGCCCTTGCGGGCCAGGACGCTCGGCCACCACGCCCGCGGGCCGATGTCGATCACGAGCGCGGGCACCAGGAGCGAGCGGACCACGAGGGTGTCGAGCAGGACGCCGAAGGCCACGATGAACGCGATCTGGACCAGGAAGGCCAGGGGAATCACCATCAGGGCCGCGAACGTCGCCGCGAGGACGACACCGGCCGAGGTGATGACCCCGCCGGTGGTGGTGAGCCCGCGCAGCACGCCCTGCCGGCTGCCGTGCGTGAGCGCCTCCTCCCGGACCCGGGACATCAGGAAGATGTTGTAGTCGACGCCCAGCGCCACCAGGAACACGAACCCGTACAGCGGTACCGAGGCGTCCGTGCCCGAGAACCCGAGGAGATGCTCGAAGACGAGTGCCGAGACCCCGAGGGTCGCCAGGAAGTTGAGCCCCACGGTCGCCACCAGCAGCACCGGTACGAGCAGCGAGCGCAGCAGCAGGACGAGGATCAGCAGGATGATGCACAGGACGACGGGCACGATCACCGTACGGTCCCGGGCGGCGGTCTCCTGGGTGTCGTACTGCTGCGCCGTGTAGCCGCCGACCAGCGCGTCGGCCCCGGGGACCGCGTGCACGTTCTGGCGGAGCCGTTCGACGGTCTCCTTGGCGGCGTCGCTGTCGGCCCCGGCCTCGAGGGTGGCGGAGATCTGGACGCGGCCGTCGGCGACGAGCGGCTCACCCCCGGGACGTCCCGAGGGGGAGATCGTGGCGGCCGACGCCACGCCGTCGGTCTTCTCGGCCGCGGCCGTCACCTGAGCGGCACGGCCGGCGTCGGCGACGATGACGGCGGGGTTGCCGGAGCCGCCGGGGAAGTGCTCGCCGAGCGCCTCCTGGGCGGAGACCGAGGAGGCCTCGCCGACGAAGATCTCGTCGAGCGGGACGCCCTTCGAGGAGAGGGCCGGGGAGAAGGCCGCGAAGACGGCGAGCACCAGAGCGGTCACCACCCACGTCGCGCGCGGCCGCCGGTCCACGGTCGCGGCGACCCGCTGCCACACACCGTGCTTCTCCCCGGAGCCGTCCGGGGAGGGCGCGCTTTCGGCCTCCTTCGGCCGGGAGGGCCAGAAGGCACTGCGTCCCAGCAGGGCCAGCACGGCCGGCAGGAAGGTGAGGGTGGAGAGCACGGAGCACACGATGCCGATGGCGCCGACCGGCCCGAGAGCGCGGTTGTTCGTGAGGTCGCTGGCGAGCAGGGCCAGCAGGCCGAGCGCCACGGTCGCGGCGCTGGCCGTGATCGCCCCGAACGAGCGGCGCACCGCGGCCGTCGCGGCCGCGACCCGGTCCCCGCGCGCGGTGAGTTCCTCGCGGAAGCGCGCGGTCAGCAGCAGCGCGTAGTCCGTGGCGGCGCCGATCACGAGGATGGAGAGAATGCCCTGCACCTGGCCGTCCACCCGGACGACGTCCCGGTCGGCCAGCGCGTACACGACCGCGCAGGCGAGGCCGAGGGCGAAGACGGACCCGAGGATGATCAGGAACGGCAGCAGGACGCTCCGGTAGACCAGCAGGAGGATCACCAGCACCGCGGCGAGCGCCACGCCCAGCAGCAGTCCGTCGATCCCGGCGAACGCGTCCGACAGATCGGCCTGGCTCGCCGCCGGTCCCGCGATCTGCGCCGTGGTCCCCGGCACGCTCTTCGCCGTCTCCCGGATCTCGTCCAGGACCTTGGACAGGTCGTCGTCGAGGTCGGGCTTCAGCGGGACGACGGCCTGCATGGCCTGCTTGTCGTCGGAGACGAGGGCGGGCGACGGAGTGCCGACGACTCCGGGCCGCCCGGCGAGCCCGCCGACCGCCCGGGTGGCCGCCTTCTGCTGCGCCTCGGTGACCGTGGCGTCCCCGCCCTTGTCGACCGTCCACACCACGATGGCGGGAACCGTACGGGCCGCCCCGGCCTCCTCGAACGCCTCACCCGCTTCGAGGACCTTGGTCGACTCGGCACTCTGCGGCAGGAACGCGGCCTGGTCGTTGGTGGAGACCTCGCCCAGCTTGCCCGCGTAGGGGCCGAGCATGCCGCCCACACCCAGCCAGACGATCAGCAGGACGAGCGGCACGAGCCACCGGCCCCAGCGCGGTGTGGTTCTCATCGGATCCCCAAGCGACATCGGAACGGAAAGGAGCAGGACAGTAAATCTCAATCATCAAGTATCTCAATGATTGAATCAATATATACTGACCACATGTCCGGCACCGAAACCCCCTCGTCCTCCCTTCCGGGGGACGACCCCGTAGGGATGCAGACGTTCGCGGTGCTGCTGCGCCGGATGAACACCGAGTTCAACCGCATCGCCCACGAGTTCGCCCAGGCGCAGGGTCTGCACCTCACCGATGTACAGGCCCTGGTCGCGATCCTGGACGCCGACACGGCCGACGGCCCGATGACTCCCGGCCGGCTGCGCGACCAGCTCGACCTCACCTCGGGCGCGGTGACGGCCTGCATCGACCGCCTGGAGAGAGCGGGCCACATCCGCCGCGTACGCGCCCTGGGCGACCGCCGCGTGGTCCACCTGCACTACGAGGAGGCGGCCAGGGCCGTCGCCGCCGACTTCTTCCGTCCCCTGGCCCGGGGCACCGAAACCGCCCGCTCCCGCTTCACCCGCGAGGAACTGACGACGGTGACCTGCTTCCTCGCCGAACTGAACCGGGAACTCGTCCTCCTCGGCCGCCACACCTCCTGACGAGACGCCACACCTCCTGGCGGGCCGCCACACCTCCTGGCGAGACGACACGCCTCTTGGCGGGACGACACGCCCCCCGACGGTGACGGGACGGCGTGCGGCTGCCGGGCTTCGTCGTGGCGGCCGGGAGCTACCATGGCCGCGCGCCGTCCGCCGTACCCGTCCCACGGGGAGGACGGCCCGGCTCCGGGCCTTGCCCGCACGAGAGGGAATGGTGGAGACGAGCACGCAGGCCGACGCCCCCGCACAGCCCCGCACCCCCTTGAACAGGGAGCGGATTCTGGGCACCGCCGTCACCCTCGCCGACGAGGGCGGGGTCGACGCGCTCAGCATGCGCAGGATCGCGCAGGCGCTCGGCGTCGTGCCCATGGCGCTGTACAAGCACGTGGCCAACAAGAACGAGCTGCTGGACGGAATGATCGACGTCGTCGTCGGCGAGATCGACCCGCCGGCCGGTCACGCCGACTGGAGGACCACCGTCCGCCGCCGGGTGCTGTCGGCCCGCCGCATGCTGCTGCGTCACCCCTGGGCGCCCGGGGTCATCGAGTCACGGACGAAGGCGCGGGCCACCCCCACCCCGGCGGTGATGGAGTACCTGGACTCGATGATCGGGATCTTCCGGTCCGGGGGGTTCCCGATCGACCTGGTCCATCACGCGATGCACGTCATGGGCAGCCGCCTGCTGGGCTTCTCCCAGGAGCTGTTCGAGGACACCCCCGGCCGCGAGCCGGATCCGGACGCGATGCCGCCCGAGGACATGGCCACGCGTTACCCCCACATCACGGCACTGGCCACGGCGGTCGCCCACGACCCGGAGTCCGTCGTCGGCTCCGGCTGCGACGACCAGTTCGAGTTCGAGTTCGCTCTGGACCTGACGCTGGACGGTCTCGAACGGCTCAGACTCCGGCTCCGGGACACTCCCTGACCCACCGCTGAAGGGCCCAGCGGCACCTCTCAGCAGGTCCCTCCGGGCCGGCAGGCCCCTCCGGCGCCGTCCTCGCCTGCCCGCAGGCTCGTCCGCGTCGATTGCCGCCCGTCCGGTGCGCCCCGCCGGCTCTTCCCGTACCCCTTGACGGGTGTACGACGTACACCTATGGTGCGCCCAAGGTGTACGCCGTACACCAATGGCGCCACCGTGAATGTGTCCACCGCCGGTCGACCGGGGGCGGTTCCGACGGGAACGGTGAGCCGCCATCGATCACCAGGGGACGGGGGAGACCCGATGAAGGCGATCGTTCAGGAGCGGTTCGGCCCACCGGACATCCTGCGGCTGGCGGAGACCGACCGGCCCGGGATCGACGCGGCCGGACAGGTGCTGGTGCGCGTCCGCGCGGCCGCGCTCAACCCCTACGACTGGCACATGATGCGCGGCGACCCGTACGTGGCGCGGCTGTCGGGAGGCGTGGGGCTGACCCGCCCGAAGTCCCGGGTGGCCGGGGTCGACGCGGCCGGGCAGGTGGAGGCGGTCGGCGCCGACGTGCGCGGACTCCGGCCCGGCGACGAGGTCCTGGGCTTCTGCGTGGGCTCCTTCGCCGAGTACGCGCGCACCACGGCGGACCTGCTGGTGCCCAAACCGGCGAACCTGACCTTCGAGCAGGCCGCGGCCGTGCCCATGGGCGCGGTGACCGCCCTGCGCGGCATCCGGACCGTGGGCCGGACGCGGCCGGGGCAGCGGGTCCTGGTCAACGGGGCCGCCGGCGGCGTGGGCACGTTCGCCGTACAGATCGCCGCGGCTCTGGGCGCGGAGGTCACGGGGGTGTGCGGCACCCACAATGTCGAGCTGGTGCGCTCACTGGGAGCCGCACACGTCGTCGACCACACCCGTGAGGACTTCACCGATGCCCGCGCACGCTACGACGTGATCCTGGACAACGTGGGCAACCGCCCGCTGAGCCGCCTGCGCCGAACGCTCACCCCGACGGGGACCCTGGTGGCCAACGGAGGAGGCTCCCCCGGCCGCGTGTTCGGAGCCGTCGGCGCCCTGCTGCACGTGAGCGCGGTCGACGCGGTCGTCCGGCAGCGGCTGCGCCCGATCCTTCCGGCGGCCCCGGCCGGGCCGACCCGGGAGGACCTGCTCGCCGTCACCGCGCTCATCGAGGCCGGCACGCTCACCCCGGTGGTCGACCGGAGCTACGCCCTGGCCGACGCGGCCGAGGGCGTGCGCCATGTGGAGCGGGGCCACGCCCGCGGCAAAGCCGTGATCACCGTGGCGTGAGCACGTCCACCCGTCCCGCGCCGACCACCGGACCGCGTGCGCGCACCGTTGGTTCCCGGGAGGCGACGTCCCGGGAGCCGGTGTCCTGGGACCAGCCGGTGTCCTGGGACCAGCCGGTGTCCTGGGATCAGAAGGAGGCGAGGCCCTGCCGCGACGGCTCCCCGGGGCCGTTGTCCCCTTCGGCGAGTCCGGCGTGCAGGAGAAGCAGACGGGCCAGGGCACGCGCCTCGTCGGCAGTGAGCGCCGCCCACGTCCCCGGCTCGCCTCCCCGCTCCTGGCCGACGTCCAGAGTGACCCTGCTGATGGGCCGGTCCGCGGGTGCGAGCCGCAGACACCGCACCGCGATCCTGCGCCCGCAGGCTGTCACGAGCGAAGGGCTCTCGGTCGCGGTAGGCAGGTCACGCCCTGTCGTCGTCATCCGTCTCACACTCCTTCACGCCGGCCGGCCCGGTAACTCCGGCTGGTGTCCTGTCCGCTGTGCCCGGTGGGTGTGTCCTGCCTGTCCGTGATGTCCGGCGGGACACCACGGTCAGCGCGACGCGGAGCCGAAATGTTCCCGGCTGCCGTGTTCCCCACTGTCGTGTTCCCCGCCGGACCGTGAACTGCGGAAGGTGCGGCGGTAGGTGTCCGGGGGGACCCCGAGGGCGCGGTTGAAGTGCCGGCGCAGCGTCGTCGCGGTGCCCATGCCGGTGGCCGCCGCGATGGCGTCGACGCTGTCGCCGGTGGTCTCCAGCAACTCCTGGGCCCGCCGGATCCGCTGGGTCAGCAGCCACTGCAGCGGGGTGGTGCCGGTCACCGCCCTGAACCGGCGGCCCAGATGGCGCGAGCTCATGCTCGCCCGGCGGGCCAGGTCCTCCACGGTCAGAGGCCGGTCGAGCCGTTCGAGCACCCAGGGGAACAGCCCGGCCAGCGCGTGGTCGTCCCGGTCGGGCACCGGCGCGGTGACAAACTGGGCCTGGCCGCCCGCCCGGTGCGGGGGCACGACCAGGCGGCGGGCGACCGTGTTGGCGACCGCCGAACCGTGGTCACGGCGGACCAGGTGCAGGCACAGGTCCATCGCGGCGGCCTTGCCCGCGGAGGTGAGCACGCTGCCGTTGTCGACGTAGAGCACGTCCGGATCGACCTCCGTCCCGGGACAACGGGCGGCCAGCGCCCCGGTGTGCGCCCAGTGCGTGGTCGCGCGCCGGCCGTCCAGCAGACCGGCGGCCGCCAGCACGAACGCGCCCGTGCACAGGGAGGCCACCCGCGCGCCCGCCTCATGGGCCGCGCGCACCGCGTCGACCAGCTCCGCGGGCGGCTCCACGTCGACGTCGGCCCACCCGGGGACGATCACCGTGCCGGCGTACGGAAGCCGGTCGAGCCCGCAGTCCGGCTCCAGCCGGAACCGTCCGACCCGCACGGCACCCGGCCCGCAGACGACAAGGCGGTACCAGGGGTCGACCACACCGGACAGATCGGCGCCGAACACCTCGTGGGCCACGGACAGTTCGAAGTGCAGCATCCCGTCGGTGACGGCGAGCGCGACAGTACCCACCGTGCCCACAGTGCCCATGTCCGGAAGTGTACGGCCCGTGTCGTTCCGGACACTCGTGCCGACCGGCCACCGGAGCAAGGATGCTGACGGACGGTCAATCCGGAACGAGAACGAGGGGGAACCGATGGGATCGGATCACACGGTGGCGGTCTTCGGCGCCTACGGGCACACCGGGCGCTTCGTGGTGGCGGAGCTGCGGGACCGGGGATACGTCCCGCTCCCGTCCGGCCGCGACACGGACAGACTGGGGGCGCTCACGGAGTCCTGCCCGGGACTCGACACCCGTCGGGCCTCGGCCGACGACCCGGCCTCGCTCGACCGCGCCCTGTCCGGCGCGGCCGCCGTCATCAACTGCGCCGGCCCCTTCGCCTCCACCGCCGCCCCGCTGATCGAGGCGGCACTGCGCGCCGGGATCCCGTACGTGGACGTGGCGGCCGAGGTCGAAGCGAATCTCGACACGTTCACGCACTACACGGACCGCGCCCGCGCCGCGGACACGGTGGTGCTTCCCGCGATGGCCTTCTACGGCGGCCTCGGCGACCTCCTGGTCACCACGGCGATGGGCGACTGGACGACGGCCGACGAGGCACACGTCGCGTACGGCCTGAACAGCTGGCACCCCACACCCGGAACCCGCGCCGCGGGCGCGGTCTCCCACCGGCGCAGGGAAGGCCGGCGCGTCACCTACCGGAACGGCGCGCTGGAATACCGCGACGACGCCCCGCCCACCCTGAAATGGACCTTCCCCGAACCACTCGGAGTCCGGTCCGTGATCGGGGAGTTCACCATGGCCGACGTCGTCACCGTCCCCAGCCACCTGACCGTCCCCGACGTACGCACCTACATGACGGTCGAGGCGGCCGGGGACCTCGCGTCCCCCGACACCCCCGCGCCGACCGCCTCCGACGGGAGCGGCCGGTCCGCCCAGACCTTCCTCGTCGACGCCGTCGTACGCTCCGGCGGCGAACAACGCCGCGCCGTGGCGAGCGGCCGCGACATCTACGCCGTCACCGCACCCCTCGCGGTGGAAGCGGTCCACCGCATCCTCACCGGCCGTACGCGGACGACCGGCGTCGCCTCGGCCGGCGCCCTCTTCGACGCCCCGGACTTCCTGAACGCACTGTCCGCACACCTCACGGTCACCCGCTGAAGGGCCCCCGTGCCCAGACCTTCATGACAGTGACCCGCCCACCGCACAGCGCGGTGAGGCTCTCGGCACCGGAGGTGAGGACCGCGACGGGCCCGCGTCCGCGCCCGGGCCCGCACCCGCGCCCGGACGCGGCCAGTGCCGTGGCGCCGAACATGGCGTCGATGGCGCACCTGTGACCGTGGAGACCACAGTCCGTGGGAATCAATCCGCCGTGTCCGTGGCACGCGTCCGCAGGTCGCGATCCGGGTGCCTGCTCGCCCCTACCGGACCGAGGGCGACTTGCCGGCCGTCGCGGTACGACGGCGGGCCAGCACGCGAGTGGTGCTGCCGTCCTCCTCTTCGATGTCCCGGACATGCTCGAAACCGATCCTGTCCAGCAGCATCAGGGAGGACTCGTTCGGCGCGGCCACGGTGGCATGCACCTCGGTCAGTCCGAGGGTGTCGAAGCCATGGGCGACGACCGCCTCCGCCACCTCGGTCCCCAGACCGGACCCCCATGCCGAGGGCGTCAGAGCGTAGATGATCTCGTGGCCCGCGACGGCGTCCGTCGGCTTGATCTCGGCATGCCCGACCAGGAGCCCGTCACGACGAACGGCCCAGACATCGAACAGATCCCGTGCATAGACTTCCGTGAAGATCCGCCCGAACAACGCCCGGTCCGCCGCCTCGGAAGCAGGACCGTCCCCCATCCACCGCGACACCCTCGTGTCCTGGAACAGCGCGACGAAGCCCTCTTCGTCCTCGGGTACGTACGGCTCCAGGAGCAGCCGCTCGGTGCGCAGGGCAGGAGTCATGGACGGCGACGCTACCCACGCGACTTCCCAGCCGGCAACCCACTTTCACCTGCGCGGACAGCGCCCCGGCTCTTCTCCTGCCGCGAAGAACACATACCCCGTGGAAGTCGGAGGGACCATGGACCTGCTCACCCTGCTCGACGAAGCGGTGGCCGCACTCAAGCAACCCTTGCGGCAGTGCGACATCGAGGAGGGCTGGACCGACGAGCTCCGCCGGGAACTCCAGGAGGAGATCTCGGTCAGTCGCTCAGCCCTGCGACGGCACGGGCAGGTGATGGTGCGGTACCTCCACCCAAATCGGGGCTCATCTCCAAGTTCGTTGGATCCTCGTGAGATCACCTGACCCACATCCACCACCGCCCCAACGGCCACGCAGGTTACGGGCCGGCCTTTACCTACGGGCCGACTCGAACGCATTCGGGCATGACCTGATCGACCTCGGACGCCCTCGCGCGGCCTACAGGCGCCCGGCCCGGGGCGCCGCTTCCCTGCCGCGCCGGGCTATCGTGCCGCCGTGACACGCGCAGCGGAGCGCCCCCTCCTCTTCCTCGACGTCGACGGCCCACTCATCCCGTTCGGGTCGTCGTCCGGCCACCCACAGGCCGCTCTTGCCGACGCCTCGACGCCTGTCGACCAGGGGAACCCACTGCTGAAGCGGCTCGACCCCGGGATCGGGGAGCGTCTCATGACCTTGGGCTGCCGTCTCGTATGGGCCACGACCTGGATGGAGGAGGCGAACGAGGCTGTTGCCCCACGCATCGGACTGCCGAAGCTGCCCGTGGTGGAGTGGCCGGACAGCTGTGCCGAGGAAGGTCCGCACGGCCTGCACTGGAAGACCCGTCCCCTTGTCGAGTGGGCGGACGGCCGGCCGTTCATTTGGGTCGACGACGAGATCAGCCCCATGGACCGTCTCTGGGTCACTGCCCGACATCCTGGGCCGTCGCTCCTCCATCGTGTGGAACCGGCCAGAGGCCTCGTGGACGCGGACTTCTCCGCGCTCGCCGATTGGCTCCGCACCGTTGCGCCGAGATGAACACCGCATCAGGAGTTCGATACCGACTCCCAGCGATCCGCCGGAACAATGAACAGAGGCTGCTCTCCGACCCGCTGAAGACCCGTTCGATCCGCCGCTGTACGACGACGTTGATGTCAGTCGTGGATGTCAGGAGGGGCGGGACTTGCGTCTCCGGCGGTGTCTGACCACATGACGCAGCAGGAGCGCACCAAGGGCAACGAAGAACACCAGCCACCCAAGGCGAACCCACAGCGGACTAGCTGTACTGACGGCCGACCACCCAGACCAGACGAGGCACAGCACCATCCAACCGGGGCTTTCAACGAGGGATCGCTCCCGGCCCTGAGGCATGCACCGACCCCTTCCCGCGCAGCGTGATCATCCCACAGAAGGTGGCACGTGGAGAGACCACGCGTGGGCTCAGACTCGGAGCGACGCTCTCAGCTTGGGAAGCTGCGAGCACTTGCGACCGGATCAGACGCTGACCTGGGAAAATCGCTGAGCTGCGGCCTCGTCGGCATCGCTTGCTGCCACCGTGATTCCCTGCTGTTCCCCGCTCGATCCGGTGCGGCTGTGGTGCGGGGCGAGCATCGCGCGAGTCGTCGGGCCATGGAGGTCGAGTGCACTGTCAGCGCTCATGGCCAGGGTCTTGGATGCGCGGTCGGCTTCAGGGGTGTTCAGCTACGAAGACCAGATGTGCCCCCGCCCCCGGGGTTCACGTGCCGGGGGCGCGAAAGGTGACCTGCCGGCGGGCGGCCTCATCGATCTCGTCGAGGGTGAGGAGAGGGGTGGCCCGGGTGTGGAGGGCTCCGCTGGCCTTGACGGTGAGGCTGACGGCGGCCATGGAGACCGGGTCGGGGAAGTCGACGATGAGCACGATGTCGTCTTCCCCAAAGGCGAAGTACATGGCCTCGACCTGCCCGCCGAGGCCGGTGACGACCTGGTCGACAGCGGCGCGACGGCCGCTCGCACCTTCCCTGAGCAGCCCCTTGGTGCCCTCGGGTGTGTAGGTGGCTTGAATGAGGAACTTCGGCATAGGGAGGCTTCCTGCCCATCGCTTGTCGGGTGTGCAAGGGACTTCCCGCTGTCACATCGGCCGCTACTCGCGGACGGCTAAATTCACTCGTTGGAACCCGAGCCTCTTTCCCCCCGATGGCGGGAGACCGTGGAGGCGGACTCCGGAACTGCCGCGTGATCGTCGTTGTCGCGGGCACGTCCGGCCTTCTGGCCGCTCTCGACTGGACGCACCCGGATCACGGGGCGGCTAATGAGGCGATCATGACGGCCGGTCTCCTGATCATGTCCCTGCTCCTGCTGGCTGAACTCGAACTCGCGCTCTCAGCTTGGGAAGCTGCGATCATGCGGGGCCGGTTCGGGGTTGACCTGGGCCAACGGCCGAAGTGTGGCCTCCTGGCGCTCGGATGCGTTCACCATGATTCCCCGGTCTCCCTCGCCGGTTCTGGTGCGCTTGCGGTGTGACGGAGGGTCCGGCGCTCTCGCTCAGCCACTTATCGAGGAAACGTTGCGCGAGTACGAGTGGGGCTGGGCGGCGTCCCGTGTTGATCCTTGCCCCTGTCAAGCTCTTGAGCGCGCTTTTCGGGCCTGACGGAAGTCGAGGTACGACAGCGCAATGACCAGCAGCGGAATAATGATCCACAACAGCACGAGGCGGAGTCGGCCCTCTGTCAGCGCGGCGACCAGGACTACTGCGACGGCGCTGCCGACGAAGCCGAAGAACTGGCGGTAGGAGCGGAACCCGCCCCCCACTGCCGTGCCGGGATCATCCTCCTCGGCGAACGCGGCGCGCACGGGGTGGCCGTCGCCCTCGCGCCGGGCCTGCCGCCAGGCGAAGAACCAGCGGGCGACCACGTAGAGAACGAAGGTGCCCAGGAAGATCCACCATCCGGTGGGATCATCGGGAAATGCGCGCGCAAGTGTCATGAGCATCTCGTGCCCCAGGCCCGAGGGAGCAGACGGTTCCGCATTTACGCCAGAGCCGACGCTGTCGCCCGCCCTGGTGAACAAGGGCACCGAACAGGGCCGACGTTCCAAGATCCTGTCCACGAACGGCCACGGATTCCGTCCGAGGACCGCTCGGCGTTGCCTGCCTTCAAACTGCCTAACGGAGAACTTCGGGTGTGGCGGAGCGACTTCACCACGTGGTTGCGACAGTTGGAGGCGGCGGCGTGAAGTCTCTCGACGTAAAGGTCTGGGGCGTTCGCAAGCGGGACACCAAGACGTCCTCGTACGGGGTCCGCTGGACTGTTGCGGACAACGTCTTTTCGGAGTCTTTCCGCACCAAGGCGCTTGCCGACCACTACCGCACAAAGCTCATGCGCGCGATGCGCGACGGCGAGGAATTCGACACGAAGTCAGGCCTTCCGGCCTCGATGGAAGAAAAGAAGTCGGCCGTGTCGTGGTACGCCTTCGCTCTCAGATACCTCGCCATGAAGTGGCCCCATGCCGCACCCAACACACGGGACGGCATCAACGAAGCCCTCACCAGCGTGACGCTGGAACTCCTCGACGAGCGCGCCGGACGGCCGTCTGACGAGGCGATCCGCGAAGCACTGCGCAACTGGGCCTTTGTGCTGCCGGGACCCGATGACCGGGAAGTCCCGGACGACGTGCGAAACGTTCTCCACTGGGTGTCCAAGGTGTCCCGGCCGCTCGCCGATCTCGCTGAACCCGCCACGGCCCGCGCGGTCCTCGACTCGCTGAAGCTCAAGCTCGACGACACGGCGGCAGCGGCGGAAACCGTGCGGCGTAAGCGTCGGACGCTCGTCAACGCCGCGAATTACGCCGTCGACTTGGGAGAGCTGCGAGAGAACCCCATCACGGCTGTCCGCTGGCAGAAGCCGAAGGTGTCCAACCAGGTCGATCCGCGGGTCGTCGCCAACCCGGAGCAGGCGCGGAACCTCCTGGCGGCGGTTTCCTACGTGGGCGGGTATCGGCGTGCCCGTGGTCGGCGCCTCGTGGGTCTGTTCGCCGCCATGTACTTCGGTGGCCTCCGGCCGGCTGAAGCGGTCGGCCTTGCCGAGACGGACCTGAACCTTCCCGAGCAGGTTGAGGCTCGGCGCTGCTCCACCGGACCCGTCCGTCCGTCGGCAAGCAGTGGACCGACTCGGGGGAGACCCACGACGACCGCGGGCTGAAGAACCGACCGACCGAGGACGTGAGGCGGGTGCCGATCCCGCCCCACCTCGTCGCCGTGCTCCGAGAGCACCTGGCCACCTTCGGCACTGCCGACGACGGGCGGCTGTTCTTCAGTGAGAAGGGCTCGGTCGTCCCGTCCTCGACGTACTACCGCGTGTGGCAGGAGGCCCGGCTACTTGCGCTTCCGCCTGCCGTCGCTGCCTCGCCGCTCGCGAGCCGCCCGTATGACCTCCGGCACTCGGCACTGTCGACGTGGCTCAACGCGGGTGTCGACCCGACCGAGGTGGCCGAGCGTGCCGGCAACAGTGTTGAGGCCCTGCTGACCCGGTACGCGAAGTGCCTCGACGGACGGCAGGACGTCACCAACCGGCGTATCGAGGACCTCTTGCGCGAGTACGAGTGACTGCCCTTGACCGTGTCCGAGGCCCCTGGTGCCCCCAGGGGCCTCGTCGTCTGCGCGGGGCGCTAAGCAGGCCTGGCGGCCTGGGCCTGTTCGGAGGAGAGCAGGCGTTCAAGGTTTCTCCGCTCGCTGTCGAGCGCAGCGAGCATCTGGATGCGGGTTCGTTCGAAGTCGGGCTCGACCTCGACGCCGAGGTCATGTCGCAAGGTGACCCGCAGCAAGTACACGCCGTCGGAGAGCGGGCCACTGAACCACGCCTTCGCACGACTGTATGCCTCGTCCAGGTTGGGGCTGCTCGGCAACTGCTTGACCACGGAGTACCCGACTCCGAGCGCCCTGTTAAGGGTCGAGGCGGTTTCGAGAACATCCTTGGGCAGAGCCATTTGTGCCTGAGAATATTCCTCTGACCAGGCCTCTTTAGCGGCGTCGAGAATTGTCGGCTCGACATCTTCGCCGCGTTCGGCTGCCCGGATCGCGTCTCGGGCGGCGACCCGGTAAGCGCGAGCCGTGGTGTTCAGGCGGGCATAGAGCTCACGTCTGGCTTGCTGTGCTTGGTCTTGGCGGTCTTCCGTCCGCTGACGATCGGCACGCTCGTTCTGCTCTCGGCTCGCGCGCTGGCTGAGCGCTGCCCCGCCCAGTGTTCCGCCCAGCGTTCCTACGACGCCGATGAGCGCGACGGTAAGCGTGGTCACATCCACGAGATCCCCCAACTCGTCCATTCGTCTGCCCGTCCGGCGACTGGTGGCGACGACAGCTCATCCTTCGCCGGCCTCATACCCACCCGCGGTGCAGATGTAGGCCAGGACGACGATAACGAGGGGTGGCTCTGCTCGGCTCCCACGAGGGTCACCACCTGCGGCGATGCCCCAAGATCCCGTCCATGCCTCGTCCACAGACCCCGACATACGGCCGCTCCGGGCGACATACGCCTGTACATACGCGAAGACCCCGGCCTCAGCGTTTCCGCTGGTGACGGGGTCTTTGGGCACCTCATACGAAGTGCCCCCGGCAGGATTCGAACCTGCGCACACGGCTCCGGAGCCCGGGTGAGAGTGAGAGGCGATTGGTGCCCTGAACTGCGACGGAGCCTCCTTGCGGCAGAAGCCTGAGCAAGATCATCACGTCCCTATTACGCGGGCGGCCTGTCGGGCGGTGGGTCCGGGCCGTATCGTCGAAGCATGATCTCGGGCAGCGGCGGGGGAGCGGACGGCAACGGCGCGGAGTTCACCGCGGAGGCTCTGGCCCCCGTCCTTCGAGAGGCCTGTTCGTCGGCCGGACTCGACTCCAGCGGGGCCGAGTTGCTGCGCCTGGGGTCGAACGCGGTGTACCGCCTGCCCTCGTCACCCGTCATCGTGCGTATCGCACGTGATCCGTCGGTTCGCGCCGAGATGGACCGGGCGGTGAAGGTGGCACGGTGGCTGGAGACGGAGCACTTCCCGGCCACGCGCGTGCCGGCGCGGGTTGCTCAGCCGCTCGTCGTCGGCGGCCTGGTGGTGACCTTCTGGGAGAGCGTCCAGGAGAACGAGGAGTACGCCACCGTCGGCGAACTGGCCGACCTGCTGTGCCGCCTCCACTGGCTCGAAGAGCCGGAGTCCCTCGGCCTGCCGTACTTCGATCCGCTGGCCAAACTGACGGCGTCCCTCGAAGGACTGGACGCCATCGCGGGGGAGGACCGGGAGTTCCTGGAAGCTCGGGCGGCCGGGCTCGCCAAGGATTACGACCGCCTGGACTTCGTCCTCCCCTTCGGGATGATCCACGGAGACGCCAACATCGGGAACGTCCTCCGCCACCGGAACGGCCACGCGGTCTTCATCGACCTGGACGGCTTCGCCCTCGCCCCACGCGAGTGGGACCTGATCCTGACGGCGCTCTACTACGACCGCTACGGCTGGCACTCGAAGGCGGAGTACGCGGAGTTCGTCCACCGGTACGGCTTCGACCTGATGAACTGGCCCGGATACGAGACCTTGGCCGACCTGCGAGAGCTGATGATGGTCGCCTGGATCGGCCACCAGGTCGCTACCAGTGAGCGCTCCGCGGATGAGTTCGGCCGGCGCTTGCGCGCTCTGCGGACGGGCGGAAGCCGGAAGGACTGGCGGCCCTTCTGAGAGTCGTTGCCGTGGCCACTCGCGCTCGTTGACGAAGTCGACCGCATCGACGGTGACATGAACTCACGCGAGCAGAACGGATCTCCCATGAACGAAGTGCACGTACGGATCGGTATCCATCGCAACAGGTACCACACCGACACTTCCTGCCCTGCTCTGAACGGCAAGCCGGAGACGTTCGGAGGGATTGAGCAGATGTCCCGGGAGGACGCGGAAGCACAGGGGCTCAAGCACTGCCAGACGTGCAAGGCGTAGTCCTGTGTCCGGGTGACTGCCTGCCCGCTGTCCAGTGCCTCTTCAGACGCTGGACACTCTGTCCGCCGCCTGCCACAGCCGGTGCTCCGCCGCTCGCTCGCGGAAGTCCTGGGCGGCGGTGTTTCCCACCCGGGAGAGGTTCTGCCCGAACTCGGCGAGATAGCTGACGCACCGGGCCGACTTGAGCTGTTCCCCCAGGTCAAGTGCATCGAGGGCCACGCGGCACGCCTCTTCGATGTCCCCGGCTCGTAGGTGGGCGTCGGCGAGGACCATGGTCGCGAAGAAGTCGCTCCGCACATGGCTACCGCTCATGGCGTTCTCGGCGTGGGCGACGGCCTGGCGGGCACTGTTGACGTCGCGGAAGCAGTGGGCGGCCTCGGCGGCAAGCTCGGCTTCGTCGAAGTAGCTGATCCACTCCGGCTCGTCGTCCGTGTTCCGGCTCTCCAACGCTTTCGTGGCCGCGGTCAAGGCGGCCTCGCAGGCCCGGACGTCGCCGGTCCGGGCAAGAGCGCGGGCCTCCATGGCGTGGAACTGGGCGCGTAGCGTCGGCGTGGCCACGGGAGAGATCCCCATGAGTGCGGCGCGGGCGAGCGTGGCGGCCTGCGTGTAGCGACCGAGGAACGTCGCCTGATGGCTCATGGCCGACAGGATGCTTCCTGCGAGCCGGCGGTCGTTGGCGTCCTGGGCCAGCCGCAGAGCCTGGAGGAAGTACCGCTGCGCCAAGCCGTGGCGGCAGGCGTCGTACGACATCCAACCGGCGAGGAGCGTCGCTTCCGCCACGGTGGAGAACAGGGCACGGCCGACCTGCTCGGTGTACTTCCCGTGCAGGACCGGCGTCACTTCGGTACTGAGGTACTGGATGGCCGCATGCCTCGCATGGTCGCCGCCGAAACGGTCGTCCAACTCGGCGAACATGTCCGCGGTGGTCTTGATGGCGGCCACGTCCCCGAGACCGACGCGCGTACCAGCCTGGCGCTGCCGTGGGATCGCCGGCTCGGGCGCCACCAGCCACCGGAGAGACGCTTCGTTCCAGGCGGGCTCGGACGGCTCGGCCTGCAGAAGGGGTTCGTACCGGTTGAGATCGGCACGCCACAGCCGACCGACTGCTTCGATCGCATCATCAGGACTCGCCGGATAGCTGACATCCATGAGCGACGCATCCCGCCCGCTCTCGTGGTTCAACCCGAGTTCTACGGCACTCAGCCCGAACACCTCGCAGAGGAGCGGACCGTAGAAGTCGTCCGGAACGCTGTGTCCGTTCTCCCAACTGGCGATGCGTCGTTTCACGCTGGCATCTGCCGGGAGCTGGTGCCCGCGTCGAGCCGCGACCTGACGCAGTTCGCGCACCAACCGCGGCTGACTCCAGCCCCGGTCCGTCCGGACCTCCCGTAAACGAACGCCGGTCGATTGCATGGAAGACGTGGCCCTTCCTTCCCCGCGCGTGCACTGATGTGACCGCTGGGACCCATGACTCCGCGCCCCACCTCCGAATGTACGCGCGGTTCAGCGCCGACCGCTGCAAGTAACCGGAGATCGGGAGCGGTTGACTCATGACGGGGGATGACACGCACAGGCGTGACGTGTCATCCCCCGTCACCTCTCGTCATCTGCCCAGGCCAGGGGGCTGGCCTTGAGTCTGGACACAGGGCGGCATCGAGGCCGCGACCGAGTCTGACCGAGGTGAGATGCCGTGCAGAGGATGACCACGAGGGGCATGGAATGGCTTTCCGCGGCGGCGGACGACCCGGCCGCATGCCGGGCGGTCTGGGCGGACGACCCCCGCGCACCGTACGCCCTGCCGGCCGGCCGCTTCTTCGACGTGGTGACGGTCGAACAGCGGCTCGGAATGGAGACCTTCGATCAACTCTTGCGCCAAGGTCTGCCCTTCGGCCCGGTGGCACTGGACCACAAGGCCCAACGAGTGGGCTTCTTCCTCGGCTCGCGGAGTCAGGAATCCTTCGCTCACTACCTCGCCCAGGAAGAGGGGACTCCACCCACGTTCCGCTACCTGAGCCGCGGGTCGGTGGTCGTCGTTCCGGGACCCATGCCCTTGAGCGGTGACCGCTACCAGTGGCTCCGGGCGCCGGCCCGGCGTCCCATCGCCAACCCGCTGCGCCCGGTCGCTCTGGCCACCCTGCTGGTCGCCTCCACCGAACTGCTCGCTCGTGTGGACCGGTACAGCGAGCGCTACCCGTCCGCGGCTGCCCTCGCGGCTCCCTTCTTCGGAGGGACTCCGATCGATGCGGGATGACACCACCCACCGGCGCGACGCGGCCACGTGGTCGCCCCTGGAGAGCGACGACTGGTACGCCGCGCGCAACGCCACTACCGCCCTCCGGGACGCTCTGGTTCGTGCTGGTCTGGAGAAGGACTTCCCCTACCTACGGGCCGACCTGAACGCATTCGGCCATGGCCTGGTCGAACTGGGCCGGGTCTCGCCGGCCACCGCGGAACGCCTGGCGGAACTGCTGCGGCTGGCGCTTGCTGCGGGACTGCGGCGTCTCGAGGAGAACAGCGAAGGAGCCGCCGAATACCGAGCAGGAGAGGACTGACGTCATGACCGACCGACGCGGAGTCGTCGCCAAGCGCGCCGAGAACCTGATGCCCGGCATCCCCTACGTCCGCGGCTGGGCGCAGGCACGCCGCGGAGCCGGCGCCCTGGCCGCACAACTGACCGCCCTCGGCCTGGAGCCGGACTTCCCCGGCCTCACGGCAGACGTGAACGTCTCCGGCGACGGCCTGGTACGCCTGGGCATCGTCCTCCCCGAAGCGGCCCTGTTGCTCGCGGAACTGATCGTGTCGGGCCTCTCGGCGGAGATGCCGATGGATGCCGAGACGTTGACGCCTGAGGCGGGGAGTGCTCGCCACAATTCTCCGGCTGCCTGACCGCCTCAACCCGAGAAACCCCGTCCGGCTGCGGTACGAGCATGCTCCCGCACCCGGTCGGCCCGGCCCCGTGCGTTGCCGTTCCCAGGCGGACAACGTGCGGGGCCTTCTACTGGACAGCATGTCCCTCGTCGTTGGTCTGCCGCTCGGCCGGGACCGGCGCCCCAGCGCCGCAGCCCGGACGAACGGCAGACCAACCTTGCTTCGAGGATGGATGCGGGCCTCGTATCAGGCCCTGCACAGCAGGACGTCAGCCGCCAGGATTTGAAGGTGCGCTCCTGAGTGACACCCGCTTTAGGAGAGAGGCTGGGACGTACGGGGGATGACCTGCGGCTTCGCTGGTCGAGCTAGCGGGCACGGATGTACCCGCTAGCCACCCTTGTTGACCGCTGCTGACCCCTGCATCTGGCACGGTTGTGGCACGTGGCGGCCGGGGGCCTCTCGGGGCGGTTTCGGCCGGCCTCGTTCCGAGCTAGGTCATCAATCCGCGGACTACAACTCAGCCCCAGGAAGGTTGAGGCCGGTGAGCTTGTAACGCCCGGAGACCTCGTCTGCCTGCTGCTGGACCTGGTTCCGCAGTTGGGCCAAGGCCTCGTTGAACGCGTCGTAGGCCTCCGGACCGAAGCGCCTGCCGTGAAGACCGCCAGCTTCGATGAAGTCCACGAATGCCTGACGCATAGCGCGTAGCCAGATGCGCAGGTCACCTCCCGGCTTCTTCAGCTGGTCTAGGTACTCGGACAAGCGAGCGCGGCACTCGGCGGCAGACGCGAGGCAGGCAGCAGCCTCGGCTTGGGGGCGCGCGTACCCGATCGTCAACACACGTTTGTCGGCCAGGAAGTCCATCACCTCCTGCGCGATGTCCTTGTCCGACTTCGTGAACTCCCAGTTCACGCCGAAACCAAAGGCGCTGAACGAAGTTGGTCGGATGCCCATCGGTTCCCCTCCCGTTGACGACTCATGTCTATCAGCCATGGATGGTCGGTGTGGCACGAATACGATCGCCATCAGCCGACGCAGTTGGCGAGGCCATCTGCCCGAGGACGACCTGAGCAGGGGTGCTCGCGCTCTCAGCTTGGGAAGCTCGGTTTTCCTGGCGGCGGTTTCGACGCTGACGTGCGGCGGAGTGGTGTTGGAATCCTGGTCGGACCCGGGGCGAGTTCCCGCTGTTCCCCGTGGTTCCCCACAGGATCTGGCACGCGAATGGCACGGGCCCCTTCGCCTCGTACGCCCCTTAGCGGAGCTGCGCCGGGAGTGTCTGATGCTCAGCCGAAGACAGTCAGCCAGGACGGTGGGTGCGCCGACCGATCACGCACGCGTGTGCCTCGCCGCACCTCCACCGGCCTCAGCCACGCTGCCATGTCGTCGACCAGAGCAAGTTGCGCTGTCGGAAGCGCGGCGGCGAGACCTTGGGCGATGACCTCTTCGTCCCGAAGCAACTTGGGCAAGCGCTCGACCTTGGGCTGGTGTGCTTCTCACCTGCTGTCATGGTCCGCAGGCGTCCGTGCTTGTCCGCCGCTGTGCGTCGGCGTTGTCACGCAGTTAGACACTCACCCGAACTCGTTCGGTTAGGCGGGGTCGCCACTGTGTCCGAAGGCCATGGCTGCGCGGCAGGTGTCGAGGTGCTCAGAGC
Source organism: Streptomyces sp. NPDC085927 (assembly GCF_044540975.1). Classification (NCBI taxonomy): domain Bacteria; kingdom Bacillati; phylum Actinomycetota; class Actinomycetes; order Kitasatosporales; family Streptomycetaceae; genus Streptomyces; species Streptomyces sp. NPDC085927. The sequence continues at coordinate 117,321 of NZ_JBITSN010000001.1, read as the reverse complement.
AACCGAAGTACTGCTTGGGTCGCTTGAAGAGCCCCACACGCTTGGTCACCCGATAGTCAGGCTGTTCGTTACAGCCCTTCACGTCACAGGAGGGCGCGCGATCCATGTCCAGGATGCGGTACCAATTCATCGAGATGACGTCGCGCGTCCTGATGCCGGCCGCAGCAAGGTCTGCATCGCTGCCGTAGAGGATCTGCTGGGTACGAATCCACTGGCCGTTGATGAGTTCAACGTGCTGCTCCATGGACGGAGCCTACTGAAGGCGGTTGGCCCCGTGGACCTTCCTGGGAAAACCAACCCGAGTTGACCTGGCGGAAGAAACACCCCATCTTGCCCGACCGCCACCCCCAGGGGGAAACCCGTGCGGTCGCAGGGCTCTGACCTGGGTTTTCGTCGCTGACAGCTGACTCGCGACTGTCACTGAGGGTTTTCAGGGTGGCCCCCGGACGGGTGACGGCGGGACCGTAGGCAACGGACAGGGCTCCCGTGCCGTTGAGAGAGGTGTCTAGGTCTCAACTCTCCAACTTAGAGGGCATCTCATTTGGCTCGGTAGGCTGTCGGCCGTGGCAGGGATCGTTGAGCGGCTGGTGCCGGATGAGTTGTGGGAACTGTTCCAGCGCGTGGTGCCGGAGGCGCCTTCGCGGCCCCAGGGCGGCGGCCGGCGCCGGCACGGTGACCGTGAGGTGCTGGCCGCGATCGTGTTCGTGACGACCTCCGGGTGCACGTGGCAGCAGCTGCCCGCCGCGTCGTTCGGGCCCTCCGGGGCCACGGCCCACCGCCGGTTCACCGAGTGGACCAAGGCCCGGGTGTGGGCCAAGCTGCACCGCCTGGTCCTCGACGAGCTCGGCTCCCGGGGCGAGCTGGACTGGTCCCGTTGTGCGATCGACTCGGTGAACATGCGGGCCCTGAAAAGGGGGACCTGACGGGTCCGAATCCTGTCGACCGGGGCAAGTACGGGTCGAAGATCCACCTGATCACCGAGCGGACCGGTCTGCCCATCTCCGTCGGAATCTCCGGCGCCAACCTCCACGACAGCCAGGCCCTGATTCCGCTGGTGAAGGGCATACCCCCGATCCGCTCCCGCCGCGGCCGACGCCGCCGCAGGCCCGGCAAGCTCCACGCCGACAAGGGCTACGACTACCGCCACCTGCGGCAATGGCTCTCCCGCCGGGGCATCCGGCACCGCATCGCCCGCAAGGGCGTCGAGACCTCGCAGCGGCTCGGACGGCACCGGTGGACCATCGAACGCACCATGGCCTGGCTCGCCGGCTGCCGCCGTCTGCACCGCCGCTACGAGCGCAAGGCCGACCACTTCCTGGCCTTCACCAGCATCGCCTGCACCCTGATCTGCTACCGCAGACTCACCAAATGAGATGACTTCTTAGGAGCCCTGTTGGTCCCGTATCCTACCGCACTCGACCTGCCGCACGCACTCGTGGAGTGGGTGACGATGCTGATCGTCACCCGTGAGGGTGACCGACGCTGCAAACTCCGGCCGTCCGAGCGTGCGGTGATCGCTCTGGCATACCTGCGCCGGCACGACCCCCTGGCTCAACTCGCCGCGGGTTTCCGTATTTCCGTCGGCACCGCCCACGCCTACGTCACCACGGTCGTCGAGCACCTGGCCGACAAAGCGCCGGGCCTGCTGAAGGTCCTACGCGAGACAGACCCCGACTACGTTCTCCTGGACGGCACGCTCGCCGAGTGCGACCGGGTCGGCGACGGACGCGCGGACTATTCGACGAAGCACAAGCGGCACGGGGTGAACGTGCAGTTCATCGCGGATCCGGCCGGTCGCACCCTGTGGCTCTCACCCGCCCTGCCCGGCCGAACGCACGACCTGACCGCCGCCCGCACCCACAAGATCATCAGGATCTGCGAGCGCCAGGGCGTCCCCGTCCTCGCCGACATGGCCTACATCGGCGCGGGCGAGTGGGTCACCACCCCCAAACGCCGGCCGCCCCAGGGCGAACTCACCCCGACCGAGCAGACGGTCAACCGGGCCTTGTCCGCCGCCCGCGTGCCCGTCGAACGAGGAATCGCCCGCCTGAAATCCTGGCGAATCTTCCGCAGAGCCCGATGCAGCCCAAATCGCATGACGTCAATCACCAAGGCCGTCCTCACCCTGGAGCGGCACTGCTGAAAACCCTCACTGTCGGTCGTCGTCGAGTGGCCTCGGGGAGCGCCGGACGGCCCAGCGACGGCCCAGCCTTGATCCGTACAGGACTCATGACCGGTCAGCAGCAGGCACCTCGACCCACCCGCGTGCGCCTCAGCCGACGACTCCGGCGTTCCGGGGCCTCGAGAGTCTGCTTACCTCCGCCACGGCAGGGGTAGCAGCCACATAAATTCGACTACATTCGCGCGACGGATATGCCACAATCATGCAATGGCGATCAAAATAAACGAATCAACTCGAACACTTCGAGTTGACGGTACCGAAATCGAACCTTGCGGCCTCGGATACATGTACGAGTACGAAGACTGCAAGGAAATCAACCTCCCCGGCCTCCGGCGGGCAATTGCCAAACTGGAAGGGAAAAAGATACCGCCATTCGATGCCAAGTCGACAGCCCCCAGGGAAGGCACCATCACTCCCGAACAGGCGGCTGAGCTACTAGAGGGTACGACCGGAAATTTGACATTCTGCATGCGCGGCAACGTCTGGCCAGAGTTCATCACAATTGACGTAAACAACTCGGGAGACCTTATTGCCTCTTTTTTCATTCCTTGCGAGACAGACGATCCATCTTACGCAACCGAAACCTTTTCTCCTCACCTTGCAATTCGAGGGGCACGCCTCATCCAATGCAAATACTGGGAGGACCCCGGCCCAAAAATACCGCCTGGATGGGAATTTGAAATCCTTCTCCCTCACGCCAGAGGTCTACTTTCGAGCGTTCGTGACTTGGCCTTAGTGCTCGCTAGGTCAGCAATTATGGCACCCGGCGTCCCCATACGGCCCGATTTCGTGGAGGGCCTTTGCCATGGCGGTGCACCCGACTCACTTGTTGGACTTGACGAGTCGGATTGGCTGGAAGTGAAGTCGCAGGGCTATGACCTGGAAAGCATCAAAGACAAGATCGAGCTTGCCCAGGATGTTTCACGCTTCGCCAATAGCGAGACAGGGGGAATTCTCGCCATCGGTTACAGGACCAAGAAAAACCGAGAAGGCGAGTCAATCTCCAAGTGCAGCCCCATTCCCGAAAGATTGGCACAGGTTGCGCGCTACAGGGCTGTCATCGACAGTCGCGTATTCCCGCCAATTGATGGGCTCAAAATCCGAGCTTCTCCGCATAATGGAGGGTGGGTACTGACCGTGCTCGTCCCATCGCAAGCAGAGGAAAATAAGCCGTTCCTGGTCCACGGCGCGATTGTCGGCGGAAAGGTGGAAGGAGCTTTCATTTCGATCGTCAGACGGCGAGGCGAGGCTTCCATTCCAATTACGGGGCCAGCCATTCACAGCATGCTGGCCGCCGGGCGTTCAATATTGCACCGTAAACACATCGGCTAGTAGTAGGTGCACTGGCTAGTGAGGTCGGCGGAGCGGCTTTGGGCGGGAGCTGCTTTGGGGCGAGTGATCATGGCCCCGTAAGCTTCCGGCGCGTCGGGCAGTCTGTGGACCTGCCGTCGAGCTAGGAGCGTACGAGAAAAGCCGTGGATCGAGTGCTCCTGCCGGCCCCGTACGAGCCTAACGGCCCAGAGACGGCCCAGTGACCCGAACCCCCCTATCCGCGCCAAACGCGCTGGTAGGGGGCTTTTCGCTGCCCAGCTACTGTCAGTTCTCCGGGCTTAGGCATGGCGCTACCAGCGTCGCAGATCGACTCCGGTGGCCCAGGCCGGAGCGGGGTGGGGGCGGTCACCCGTGGGTGCCGTCTGTCAGCGTTGGTCATCCTCGGACGGCCCAGGGACGGCCCAGAATAATGAGCGGTCGCGATCACCAGGGTGCTGCCGCCTTCGTTCGATTGCTCATCAGGCGGGGCCTTCAAGATCTTTCCCCAAAACAGAAAAATCGACCTACCGCTTGAGCTAGTGTCCATGCACTGACCCGCTAGATCCCGAATGAGCAGAAACGATTGATGAAAAAATGAGCACTGAAATCTTTCAAGCAAACAGACTCTTCATTAGCTACGCACACGCGGATAACAATCTATTCAATGATGCCGTAAAGTCGTTAGTGGACGACCTGAAGGGCTTCTACTCGATGAAGACAGGGAATGAACTTATCGCTTTTTTTGATCGCGAAAGTATCGGCTGGGGCGATAACTGGAGATCACAGATTGACGGCGAGCTAGAGAATGCCGGTATCTTCATGCCGGTAATCACAATGCAGTACTTCAATCGACCGGCATGCAGAGATGAACTTAACGCCTTCAATCAAAGCGCAAAGAGGATCGGGGCGCAGTATCTCATCTTGCCTGTCGTTATCGCTGGCTCCAACTTGATAAGGGAAGGCCATCCAATCCCGGAAGTTGCGACCATCGAGTCTCTGCAGTATCGGAACCTAGAGGAAGCTTTCTTGGCTGGCCCAGGGACACAAGAGTGGCGAAGGGCAGTCAATGGGCTAGCCGACGAACTGATCTCCGTGATCTCCAGGGCGGAGCTAGCCGCCCCTGAACCCGCCCACAGGGAGAGGTCGGGCGACAGTCCAGGTAGCGAACCCGACGAAGATGCGGACTTCCTTGCCGACGTGGCGGAACTAGAGGAAATGTTCCCGCACATCGAACAAGAAACCGTGCAAGTTCTCGCAGACCTGACGTCTTGGAGCGAAGCTGTTCAGGACAACACATCCCGATTTAATCCTGGCTTGTCAGCGCAGCAAATGCGTGTCACTTCCATCTCAGTTGCCGAAAAATTGAAATCCCCATCGGAGTCCCTGCAAGCTTCAGGCGTTAAGCTCGCAGAGTCAGTGGAGCAGGCCGACGCCTTGATTAATTCCATCAAGGATCAGATTTCTCAATTCCAGGACCAAGAGCAAAGAGAAGCACTGATGAAGATTGTGACTCCGTCGCAGGGAACAGAGGATCTCCGCGAAGTAGTGGAGTCCATGGCCACTCTCCTCAATAACATGACGTCAGTCGAGGTAATGAGTTCCGCACTAAGGAAGTCCCTGAAGCCTGCCAGGATCGGCATCACGAAGATTCAAGATGCTGTTCGAATTGTGGACCGCTGGGGCCAGTAACTCCTATAGATGAATCCCTAGGCCGGCGGAGCGGCTTTGGGCGGGAGCTGCTTTGGGGCGAGTGATCATGGCCCCGTAAGCTTCCGGCGCGTCGGGCAGTCTGTGGACCTGCCCGTTAAAGCACGACGTTGGGGCCATGATCTTAGAGGCTCGCCCCAAAGTGGCTGCCTAAAGCCGTGGAGCCGACCGCCCCAGCCACAGAGGGTGTCTCCCACTTCGAGCCCGCTGCCGCTAGCGCGCCGCCGGGCGGGGCCGCCGCTGGCGAAGACAGGGCGGTGGCCCCGCCGACAAGGCGGCGCGCGCCCGCGCCGTGCGCGGGCCTTGATGACGTAGAGAAAATCTGAGCCAACTCGGGTGTGCTAAAGCCTGAACGACAGCTCCAGCTCGTCGCCTGGAAGGTGGAACTCCTCCAGGGCGAGGGGCTTGTCTGACTCGGTGAGGGTCACGCGGATGACGTGGAGCATCGGGACCCCGTCGGCGAGCCGCAGCGCTTGGCCCTGGTCCGGCAGGGGCATACGGGTGCGGACGTACTCCGTGAAGTGGAGTTCGTGGCCCAGGCCGGCGAGAGCGGTGTAGAGCTCTGGTGCCGGCGGTGGGGCCTCCTCTTCGTACTTGGTGTCGATGAGTACTGAGAACGGGACGTACGTCCTGTGGAGTTGGCGGAGGCGGCCGTGGTCTGCGGTCTGCAACGCGTCGTAGGTGAACATCGGCTCGCCCGGTGGGATGCGGAGTAGGTCCGCGAGGGCAAGCGGGGCGTCGGTGCGGGTGGCTACCGGTGGCTCGGCGTCTGTCCAGCGGATGCCGTCCGCCTCGATGTAGCGGCCGTCCGGGGTGCGGCGTACGCCGCGCGGGCGCGTGTGGCTGGGGCGGCTGTGGGGGGAGCGGGCGAAGGTACCGCGGCCCATGATGGCTTCGACGAGACCGGATGCCCGTAGTTCGCTCAGGCCCTGACGGACCGTGGGGCGCGTCACGCCGAACTGTTTCGCCAACGCCTCCTCGGAGGGGAGCGGTTGGCCGGCGGGGAAGGTGCCGTCCAGGATGCCTTCGCGCAGGTAGTCGGCGATCTGCCGATACTTCGGCTGCGTGCTCTTCGGCGGCATGCGGGCCCTCCACGACCATGGTCACTGCTTCTTCTGTCCGAGGGCGGAACGTGCCGACCACGGACGGAACATAGCTTCTCCCACTCGAAGACGGTTGACAACCCGTACTACGGGTGGGCAACCTTGCCTGAGTCACCCGTACTACGGGTGGTCTAGCAACCCGAAGGATCCCTCTTCGGGTGCCCAAGTGATGAGGAGAACCGAACTGTGGCAAGCCTTCCGATCGACACCGCGAAGTACACGGGGATCATCTGCGCAGTCCCCCCGGCGCCGCGGGTCGCCAACCGTGAGACCGGTCAGCTTCGCGTCGACCGCGAGACCGGCAAGACGGTGTACCAGGTCGGTCTCTGCCTGATGGCGGGGACGTCGGCCGACGTCGTGAACGTGAGCGTGGCCGGTGAGCCGGCCGGTGTGCAGCTCGGTATGCCCGTGGCCGTGCGGGACCTGGTCGCCACGCCGTGGGAGAACGACGGGCGGCACGGGATCGCGTTCCGTGCGGCGGAGATCCGGCCCCTGAGCACTCCCGCCACCTCGGCGGGCAAGGGGGCCGGGCAGTGAGGGAACTGGCCTCCGCTGCTTCGGCCGACGTGGCGTGGCCGAGCTGGGTTCTGGTGGTGGCCGTCGTGCTGGTGCCGGGTCTGCTTCTGGCGGGCCCGGCCCTGCGCAGCCGCTGTCCCGGCGCCTGGTGGTTGTTATGCGGCTTCCCTGCTGTGGCCTTCCGGGTCGTGCAGACCTGGCGGCCCCTGATGGCGGGCTGCGGGCTCGCCGTGAGCCGTCGGCCGGCGTTGACCGTGGTGTCCGGGCTCGTCGGCAAGGGGGCGCCTCCGCCTCAGCCGCGGGTGCCTCGCCGAGGGCTTATACGCCCGACCTCCGGCGGCTTCGTCCTGCTCGTGAGGCTGCTACCGGGTCAAGTGCCGGAGCACTTCGTCAAAGCGGCCCCCGCCATGGCGGAGAGCTGGCAGGTGCACGCGGTGCGGGTGACCTCCTGGAAACCGGGGGTCGTACGGATCGTCGCGTCGGCGGTCGACCCGCTGGCCGACCCGCAGGTACCGAAGCAGCGGGGGCCCGGTCATCTGCTCCGGGTGACCGTGGGCGCCCTGGAGACCGGGGCTGCGTGGGTGGTCGACCTGCGGCGCGTCCCTCACTGGCTGATCGTCGGGGCCACACGCTCGGGAAAGTCGACGCTGATCAATGCCCTCGTGGCGGGCCTCGCCCCGCAGCCCGTCGCCCTGGTCGGCATCGACTGCAAGGGCGGTATGGAACTGTCCCTCTACGAGCCGCGGTTGTCCGCCCTCGCGACGAACCGAGAGCAAGCGGTGCGGCTGCTGACCGCCCTTGTCGACCTGACCCTCGACCGGATGTCCCTCTGTCGGGCGGCCAGGGTTCGAAACATCTGGGGCCTGTCCGACAAGGAACGCCCGGTCCCCGTCGTCGTGATCGTCGACGAGATCGCGGAACTCTTCCTCGTGGCGAGCCGGAACGAGAAGGACGAAGCGCACGCGGCCGGTACGGCGTTGATCCGGCTGGCCCAACTCGGTGCGGCACTCGGGGTGTTCCTCGTCGTGGCCGGCCAGCGTGTCGGCTCCGATCTCGGGCCCGGCGTCACGGCTCTGCGGGCGCAACTGGGCGGCCGGGTGTGCCACCGCGTGGCCGACCCCGGCACCGCAGAGATGGCCCTCGGCGACCTCAACCCCGACGCGCTGAAGGCGGCGCAGGCCATCGCCCCGGAACAGGCGGGGACGGCCGTCCTCGCCTCCGGTGACGGCTGGGAGCGCGCCCGGTCCCACCTGATCACGGAAGCCGAGGCGGAAGCCGTCGCCGCCGAGTGCGCGCACCTGACTCCCGTCCTGCCCGAACTGCACGTCGAACCGTGAGAGGGGCTTGCCGTGCTGGTGTCCATGTCGGCTGTTCTGCTGCTCGGCCTGCTGATCTGGTTCCTCCTGCGCATTCGGTACCTCAGGTGGGCCGACGCGCTGCTCTGCGGAACCTTCGGCTTCCTGCTTGCCCGAACCGTGGCCGCGCCCGTGGTTCAGACCCTCCTCGACGGAGTGAACGGCTTCCTCGGCCAACTCCGCTTCTGAAACGCCCCACCACCAACCTGACAAGGGGACTTCCTGTGTCCGACTACGTCATCCGCTCCGGTGACCGCGCCGCCTTCCTGGCCGGTCTGCGGGAGCTGATCGACTTCCTGACCGTCAATCCGGCCGTGCTCGTACCGCGTCACGCGTCCGTCGTCGTCCTGGTCGACGCCTCCGACTCCGCCGCTCGCCTCGACGGCGTGGAGTTCGCCGCCGCTCCGCTCGGTGCGCCGGCGGAGGACATCGGCCGGGGCTACTTCGGAGCCCGCCGTGCCTTCGGACCGATCTCGTACGGCGTAGTCGCTGTTCCTCCCGAGGAACGGCAGTGATCGCCCGTATGACGGGCTCCCGACGGGGCGCGAAGTCGCCAAACCCGACCCCGTCAGGAACCCACTCCATCCGCCACGTGAGCAGTGAAAGGAGCACTCACACTTTGTCCACCGCGCATCATCCGCGCAAATCCCCGCCGCTCGCCTGCGACCTCAGGCAGCGTGACGCACAGGTCCCGACCTGCGCCGGACGGGAACAGATCGTCCTCGTCGAACTCGACGGAGCCGAGCAGTGGCTGTGCCCCGCGCATGCCGCCGCTGTCTGGCTCACCAACCCGACGCTGCGCTTCAGCGCCAAGACACGGCCGGAAGGGATCTCGGCCGTGATGGGGCAGGCGTTCGGCGGCGGAGGTGGTCAGCGATGACCACAGCCCTTCCGCGGAGCGTCTCAGCTCTCGTCACCAGGGCGTCGGAGCCGGAATTTGCGGCATGGCGCCGGAACATCGTTCGCCTCGGTGGCTGCACGAACCCGATTCACCTGGTCGGCGCGGCCACCGTCTACGACACGACGACCGGTGCGGCTCTGCTCTCCTACGGATCGGATGCGTACGGCGGTCGTCTGCTCACTGCGTGCGGCAACCGGCGGGCGACGGTCTGTCCGACCTGCTCGGCGCTGTACCGGGCGGACACGTACCAACTCGTCCGGGCCGGACTCGTCGGCGGCAAGAACGTCCCTGAGGCAGTGAGCGATCACCCGCAGGTATTCGCCACCCTCACCGCCCCCGGCTTCGGCCCGGTGCACACGCGCCGCGAGCGTGACGGACGCGTGCGACCCTGCCGGCCTCGCCGGGCAGGTGACCGCTGCCCGCACGGGACTCCGGCCGGATGCCGGGACCGCCACCCGGCGGACGACCCTCGTCTCGGCGAACCTCTCTGCCCGCGCTGCTACGACTACGCGGGTGCGGTCCTCTGGCATGCGTTCGCCGGTCGGCTCTGGCACAGGTTCGGGCTGGAGCTGCGGCGGGAGGTCGCCCGACGGGTCGGCCTGTCGCGTACGGAGTTCGGGGAGGTCGCCCGGCTCTCGTACGCGAAAGTCGCCGAGTACCAGCGTCGGGGCCTGGTCCACTTCCATGCCGTGATCCGCCTCGACGGCCCGGACGGACCCGACTCGCATCCGCCCGGCTGGACCACGGTTCCCCTCCTTGTCGATTCCGTGCGCGTCGTGGTCGAGAAGGTGCGGCTGACCGCCCCCGGCTCGGACGTCATCGGGCCCCGGGTGTTGCGCTTCGGCACCCAGGTCGACGTACGGCCGGTCACCTCGTACGGGCGGACAGCGGGGGAGCGGCCTGCCTCCGCTGCGGCCGTGGCGGGCTACATCGCCAAGTACGCCACCAAGGGTGCGGAGACCACCGGCGCCGTGGACGGCCGGATCCACCACGCACGGGACATGGTCATGCTGCCGGTACGCGCGCACGTGCTGCGCATGATCAGTACGTGTTGGTGGCTCGGTGGCCTGCCGGAGTTCGCTCCGCTCGGGCTGCGGCGCTGGGCGCACATGCTCGGGTACGGCGGCCACTTCTCCACCAAGTCGCGCCGCTACTCGACCACGCTGACCGCCCTCCGGCAGGCCCGTGCCGACCATCGCGCGGAGCAGCAACGGAACGCCCTCGGCCTGCCGGAGCACTCGACGGTCACGGTCGGCCACTGGCGTTACGCGGGGCGGGGCTACTCGCCGGAAGCGGCGCTCCTGGCGGCCTCCGTGCGGGAGGGCGGTGCTCGCCATGGCGCGTGACACCCGTACGAGGACGGCCGAACTGCTCACCGTGCGGCAGGTGCTCGACGAGCTGGGCGGCATCTCCCGGCGCACCTTCTACCGCTGGCGGGAACTGCGTCTCGCGCCGGCCTGCATCCGCCTTCCGAACGGTGAGCTGCGGGTCCGGCGTGACGTGCTCGACGAGTGGTTGGAGGAACGGGCGGAGGGGGCGGCATCGTGAAGTCCTACAAGGCTTCCGTGTGGAAGCTCTCGGTCAACAAGACCACCAAGAAGCCGACCTACCTGGTGCGCTGGGTGGTCGACGGCCAGCCTTTCAGCGAGTCGCACAAGACCAAGGCACTGGCCGACCGTTTCCGCGCGAAGCTCGTCCGGGCGCTCGACAAGGGCGAGCCGTTCGACACCGTGACCGGGTTGCCCGACTCCCTGCGGGGTGGCAAGGCGGCGCTGTCCTTCCTCGACTTGGCGATCAGATACGTCGATGCCCGGTGGGCGGAGGCGTCCGCCAAGCAGCGGGACAGCATGACGGACGCCTTGGCGACAGTTGTTCCCGTCCTGGTCAAACCGGCACGGGGGCGGCCCGCCCCGGAGGTGCTGCGCCGGGCACTGCGCTCATACGTCCTGCCCGTGCCGCGCAGGGAGAGGGATCGGCCGGAGGAGATCGCCTCGGCGGTGCGGTGGATCGAAAGGGCGTCGCTTCCGGTGGGGGAGTTGCAAGAGATCACCCGCGTACACGAGCTGATCGACGGGTTAGGCCGGAGGCTGGACGGCAAGCCCGCGGCGACGCAGACCTACCGGCGTCGGCGAGCCGTCGTTTTCAACGCCCTAGAGTTCGCGGTGGAGCTGGAGCACCTCACCTCCAACCCGCTGAGCCGCGTCCGGCGCAAGCGGGGCAAGCGGGCGGTGCAGGAGGTTGATCGCCGGGTGGTGGTCAACCCGCGGCAGGCCCGGGAGCTGCTGACCGCACTCACCTACGTGGGCGGCTACGAACGGGCCAGTGGCCGGCGGCTGCGGGCCTTCTTCGGGTGCCTGTACTACGCGGCCATGCGACCGGGCGAAGCGCTGGGCCTTCGCCGCTCCGACTGCACGCTTCCGGCACAGGGCTGGGGCCGTATCGAGCTGGTGGAGACCCGCCCCACGGCGGGGAAGGCGTGGACCGACTCCGGTGAGGCGCACGACCGGCGGGGTCTGAAGCAACGGGCCCAGGGAGAGGTACGCACCGTGCCGATTCCGCCCCCGCTCGTGAGGCTGCTCCGCGAGCACCTGGACGAGTTCGGCACGGCGGAGGACGGTCGGCTGTTCTCCAGCGAGCGGGGCAACGTGATCGCCGCGTCGTCGTACTCCCGTGCCTGGAAACAGGCTCGGGAACTGGCGCTCGTCCCCGATCAGGTGTCCTCGGTCCTCGCGTTCCGGCCGTACGACCTCCGGCACGCGGGCGTCTCTCAGTGGCTCAACTCGGGGGTGCCCGCCCCGGAGGTCGCCGCACGGGCCGGTCACTCTGTGGACGTGCTCCTGAAGATCTACGCCAAGTGCATCGACGGCCAGGAACAGGAGATGAACGACCGGATCATGCAGGGGCTGGGGGAGGACGACACCGAGAGCTGAAGACAGTCATGACCAACGGGCCGGAAGCCCCGGAGAGATCCGGGGCTTCCGGCCCGTCCACGCATAGTCCACAGAGCTACGCTGAGGGCCTTCGGAACCCGCGCTGACCTGCTGCGGAGCCACTCAAGATCAACACGCTATTACAACGTGATCACTGGCAAACGGCTGCTTCCGGCGGCATCCGCCCGCACATACGCGAAGACCCCGTTCTCAGCGAAAGCGCTGATGGCGGGGTCTTTGGGCACCTCGTGCGAGGTGCCCCCGGCAGGATTCGAACCTGCGCACACGGCTCCGGAGGCCCCTTGCTTGCCGGAGGAAGTTCCTGGTCGGCGCCCTGCAAGCGTTCGACTGCCGGGGATCCGTCCACGAATGGTCCATGTCTCCGTGACCAGCGTCCGCTCAGCGAGGAGGAGACGCCAGCCGGGGCTTCGAGGTCTGACTCCCCTCAAGGCAGCGCGACATGACGGCGCGAGCCGCGTTGTCAGAGGTGCGCCCTAGGCTCAAGCCATGATGCTACGGGGCTACTTGCACGAGGTCGGGTCCACTTACAACCGCGCGGACGGTACAGGATCGCCTGCAGCGAAGCTACTGCGAGGGGCACTTCCTGTCTTCGAGCCGCACATCCCAGCAGGTCACCTCATCAAGGGCAGTGCAGGAAACGGCGCAGGCGCGTTTGTCCCTTGGGTGTCCTTTTTCGACCCCGACGAGACGGACACGGCAACACGAGGTATGTACGTGGTCTACCTCTTCGCCGAGAATATGAAGACGGTCTCGCTCAGTTTGAACCAGGGCGTCACCGAGCTACAGAAGGCATTCGGTACACGGAGGGCTCACGAGCTACTCCGAGGCGAGGCTACGGCAATTCGGGCGGCCTTGCCCAGCGACAAGGTGGTCGGTCTGAGTGACGCTATCAACCTGGGGGGTCGTGCCGGCCTGCCGCGGGCTTACGAGGCGGGTAACATCCTTGCGCGCATTTACGAGGTCGAAGCGTTGCCAGACGAGGAATCGCTGAAGACGGACCTTCGGCGGATGATCGAACTGTATCAGGACGCATTGATGCTACGAGAGCAACTGCGCAGCACTACCCGTGACGTCATCACGACCATCAAACAGCAGTCGGTCGGTGATGAGGGCGATCCGCTTCTCCATTTCGCACCCAAGAGTGATGGTGAGTATGTGCAAAGGATTGTCGGAAAAGTCCTCAAGAAGAGTCGAAAACATGAGACATTGGTCCGGCGATACGGTGACTTCCTTAACGCGGTTGGGTGCGATGCTGGAACGAACGTACACCCCCGCGACATGGTTGCTCGGACTAATGGGGAGGAATGGCTCATTGAAGCGAAGGTGGTACGTCGCGGCAACGTGAGTCATGCTGTACGGGAAGCCATTGGTCAGCTCGTCACGTATGCATACCTTCTTTACCCAGCAGATAAGCAACCTCGTTCCATGGCTCTCTTCAATGAACCGATCGGCGATCTCTACGTAAGTCTGCTTGCTCATCAGGGAATCGTGTCGGTCTGGCCCACAGAGGACGGGTGGGCTGGATCCCGGGAAGCAGTCGAGGCTGGCCTTGCGGAGAAAGAGGCTGATCTGGCTCCTCTGACGTAGGCGCCCTAGGCTCAGTGGTCTAGTAGGAGGGGTGCGTACCGCTCACCCATCTTGGGCATACCTGTCTCTGCGTTTGTTCGTTGTCACTTCGAGACGTGCCGAGGCCGCCAGCACGTTCTATCGTCGGAGGAGTGGTGGTGAGGACGGACAAGCGTTCAGCCGGTGAGGCCGGAAGGGCCTGCGCAGGGCGCCCATACGTCACCCTCCGTTCCCCTGGATGCGCGCACGGTACGAACGCAAGGGCTAGGGTCGCACGGCGGCTGCCGGCGAGCCCGAGGTACCGGTTTGCTCGATTGGGACCACGTCAGGCTGCTCGATCGCTAGGCTGGCTGGGTGAGCGTGTCGGGGGGAGCGGGGGAGGTGCGGTGCCGACCGGATCCAGAAGGCCGAAGTATGGTGTCGGGTATTTTGACGTCGCTTTTCATGGGGCAGCTATTGAAGAGTCTTCGGGGGGCGTTCACCACGTAAGGCTCAATGCCTTCGCCCGACAAAATACCGCAGAGCGCCCGTACGCCGTCGTTAACGATTACATCGCAAGTAAGCTGGGCGCGGCCGCGGGTGTACCTGTGCCGCCAGGAAACCTGCTTGGGCTGCACGGCGGTGGGTACGGTTATGTGGCTATGGCTTTCGGTGAGCGCGGTGACACGGCGCCGCCGGTAATTCCGCCGACCTTCTGCGTAGAGCGCCCGTGGGAAGCCTGCGGCATCATTGCTTTTGATCAGTGGGTGGCCAACACTGACCGCCACAATCGTAATTTGGCCTACGTGGCAGATGTGGGTGTCGCGGCCTTTGATCACGATCTTGCTTTGATCAACCACTATCACCCATCTGCAGATGCTAAAGCGGCTCTTGCAGGCAGTCTTGACTTGGAGTGTAAAGGGCATTGCCTGCCACCCCATGTCGTGGATATGTCGCATTTCCCTGAGTGGTTCGAGCGCATTGCCTCTGTGACCCGGCGAGAAATCATGCAGATCGTAGATACCTGTCATTCGGCGCGGTTGGTAGACGCTTCTCTGCGGGATGCTCTGATTGACTTCATCGAGCATCGCCAAACTCGAATCCGCTCCTATGTGGATCGCACTTACGCGGAATATGCGAAAGTGAAGAATTGGACGCTGGACACCGAGGAGGTGGATCGTGACAGCTAGTTGGTACCTCGTAAAGTACGTGCCCGACCCATTCCGGGATGAGCCAAGAAATGTAGGCGTTGTCGTGGAATCCGACTCGGGTGGCTTCATGCGCTTCGTGGGACAGACAAAGTCTGGGTTTGATGGACGCAAAGCCCGCGGCCTGGTCCGGAGCACGAAAACGCTGCGCGCCTGGATGGAATACATCGAGTACCACCTCCAGGCCGGCACGCTCTCTGAAGAGGTGGAAGCCGTCTCAGCCCGTTCCGCCCAGTCCTACCGCATTGAGCGTCGTGGAGCATTGCTCGGCAGCGATCCCCAAGGGGCAGTTAATGAACTCTTTCGTGAGCTAGTCGGCGATCCCGATCCTTCACCTCAAACAATCGATGACTTGGCGAACCAGCTTCTTTTCAAGAGATTGCGATTTCCCGCCGGCCATCGAATTGAGAAGGACGTAAATTACCGGGTAAACCTGCATGGGGAGCCCCGTAACCTATCTTTCGACTATCGTTATCAGAATGGTCGAACTACACTGCTAGACAAAATCACGCTGTCCGCGCCAGATAAATTGGCGAGCCAGCGCGTAAATGACTTGCTGTTTCGTATCGAGCATCTTCAGCAGGGTGGGCCGATCCGTAATCCTTCCTTTGTGACGCTTTACGATGTAGGTAAAGGAGAGAGGTCCTCGGCAATAGAGGGTCATCTTCGCGCCATTGAGAAACTCTCCTTCACCTTCAACGTACGTCACGAAGACACGCCGTTTGAAGTGGCTGGAGCGCTTGGGGTGCCCCTGCTGCAGGACGCGTAATGAAAGGTGGATCTGTGCCCGCGCGGCAAGCGTGGGGACTGCGGATCACGGGGTGGAGGCCAGCTCGTCGCGAATATGTGCCACAAGGGTGGCAGTGGCCCCCTCCCATGCTGTCCGGCCTGTTACGGACTTCCCCGTATCTGGATCCACCAGGGTGCCGATCAATGGCGTTGATTCTCCCCGTGAGAAGTCGAAGCTTTGTAGCGCTTTCATCGCGGTAGGGATGTCACACTCCGGGATTTCCTCGGAAGTTACTGCGTGAGTGGCGGCCGCTGCAGCGTAGATCAGGTTTGCGCTCAATAGCCATGTTTTGCTGCGGAGGAGCTCGATGCCGCGGGCGGGTGCTGACAGGGCCGATACAAAGTCAGGAAGTTGACTGAAGCCTTTCCAGAAGTCGACAATGCTGGTGATGGCGCGGGCCTCGTCGCTGGCAATCTCCAACTCTACTGACGCGTCCCAGCCGCGCGCATCTCGTACAGAAGTGCCGATGAGGAGCGTGCCGCTGGCATAGCGCAGCGTCTTGTACCCCATGGTCTTGGCGCTCAGTTTGCCGGGTGTGTCAGAGAGGAACTCAACCTTCCTTCCTACGCCAAAGATCGGGATATCGTCTCGTTTGATCACATCTTCGATCAAGATGCGATTGATCGACTGCCGCCGATCCATAGACTGCCCGATGCTCGCGTTAAGAGGTTTGGCGTTTCGCTGCAGATCGGTGAAGTCCTGGGCTCGCCGGAATTGGTCGTCGTCCAGAACTACGACGATAGGTTGACCGCTCGTGGAGAGCCGTTGGAATACCTCGTCATTCAACGGCTTGTGTGCGCTAATTACATCCCCGTACGCATCGGTCCGGTGCCCACCGTCCCCTACTTTCAGTGTTGCCCCAGGGCGCAGGTAGAGAACTCCTGGTTTGATCGGGGCGTCCGCTGGCAGAGACCGATCGGGGACGAATTTTGCGTCTTGTGCTCCAACGTAAACAAGAAGGGAGTTGAGTACGTAGTCCGGAGTGTCGGCGACGTACTGTGCGATTGCTCGCCGGTGGTTCTTGTCTTCCTTTCTGTTGGTTCCGGTGCCGGAAAGTGGGTCCCACGCCTCTCGCGGTCCAACTACTGAGTTGTATGCAACCGGTGTCATCGCAGTAACCGCCATCTCTCGATTGCCCATGCGGTACCAGATGGCGGGGTAAGGGGTGTAGCCAAACATCTGCTCCGAGTCGCTCATGGCGTCCCCTCCAGGTATCTCACGTAGCCGAGGTACTACGGCAAGGAAGTTACCGCGCTACGTGAGAACTGGGACGTCAGTGTCGCCAAGATGCTACGTAGTGAGGGCATGTCGGCTCTGATTGTCTGTTTTTGATCGAACCATGCATGGACTGGCACACAGTCGCGGTCGGTGGAGTCTCAATGGCCGAGTCGAGCCGGAGGGGCGCCGCCCATCGATTGAGGGCGGCGCCCCGCCTGGGACAGGTTCGAGCCTCATCCTTATCAGGTCGATCACGGGGGTCTGTCAACGTCGACCAACCGCTTCTGTGCCTTGGTCGATCGTCCATTGGGGTCCGGCGTCGGTCGTTGGTATCCGTGCTTGTTGGCGTCAGTCGCTGATGTCAGCCGCCGCACGCTCAGCCTTCATCATGGCCGGTTGCGGTGAGATCCACCCATATCCATGGCTTGTGCTGCCACGTACGCACTTTGCCTATGACGAGGTCAACGGTCGCCCCTACAGGAGGCAGCTTCTGGGCGAGTCGCTGCACTCCAGGCTCGCTGCCGCGGCGAATCATGTCCAGCGAGGCACCTACGGGTTCGTATCCGTTGAGCGCCGCCGTGAGTCCCCATGGTTGGTGGCTAGTGATCGTGGCGCAGACTGTTTCGCCTTCACGGAGCTCGCTGAGCGGGCGTCTCGATTCATCTGACATGGCGGCATCATCCTCCTCAGCCCACCACTCACCCCGGCTCCCATCCCGTTCGCCGTCGACCCACACACCGTGGAGCGGGCGTGGTTCAGGGGCGTCAAGGTGGAGCGCGCCACTGTACGAACGACCTTGACGCCCCTGGGCCGCGTCTGCTCGGCTCTGCCTGGGTCGACGGTGGGCGGGATGGGAGCACCCCGCACACGCCACGACGTGCCCGCGGCCGGGAACGGTGCCCCCTCCATCCCGGTGCCGGCCGAGCCCCCGCCGGAGGCATCGTCTTGTGGCCGCGGATAAGGTCTCGCCCTTGCCCGCTTGCACGCAGCGCGCCGCCGGGCGGGGCCGCCGCTGGCGAAGACAGGGCGGCGGCCCCGCCGACAAGGCGGCGCGCGCCCGCGCCGTGCGCGGGCCTTGATGAAGTAGAGAAAGTCTGACCGCATCGATGATCAGCACCGGTCCCGATCGTGGCCTGTCGGCTCTCCGCTCTGCTCGGCTACCGTTCCATGCATGCCTTCTGCACTGGACACGTCCAAGGGAGCGGCCGAACTCGCTGAGTCCCTGCTTCCTCAGCTCGGGAACCGCTGGCTGCACACTCAGGCCGTGGCCGCTCGGGCCCGTGAGGCTTCCGCGGCTGTGTCCGAGGCTGACCGGGATCTCCTCGTCGCTGCCGCATGGCTGCATGACATCGGGTACGCGCCCGAGCTGCGTGACACCGGGTTCCATCCCCTCGACGGCGCTCGGCACCTCGAATCGCTGGGGGCGCCGGCGCGCCTGGTGCGGCTCGTCGCTCATCACTCCGGAGCCGTGTACGAGGCGGAACAGCGTGGGCTTTCGGCAGAGCTGGCCGTCTATGAGCGGGAGGATTCGCCGGTCCTGGATGCCCTCATTCTGGCCGACATGACGACCGGTCCCGCCGGGCAGTCCTTCGACTTCGACACCCGGATTGACGAGATCCTCGTCCGCTACGAGCCGGGCACTGAGGTGCACAACGCGATCAGCAAGGCACGGCCGTACCTCAAGGCCGCTGTCTCACGGACTCTCGACCGCATGGCGCATCAGCCGATGTAGGGCTCTGTCCGGTCGGTCAGGCCGTGCTCGATCCGCATGTGCATCGACGGGTGGATGTTCAGCTCGTCCAGCTTGCCCGGGTCGACGAATGCGACTTCCTTGCTCTCGCTACTCGTCCGCAGCTGGCCGCCCGTGATGCGGGCGTGGAAGCAGATGGAGAACTGTTGGCGGACCTCGCCGTCGTCGTACGCCATGACGTGGCCAGGGTTGGTGTAGATGCCGACGAGGCCGGTCACCTCCACGTCGAAGCCGGTCTCTTCCTTCGTCTCGCGTACCGCCGCGTCCGGAGCTGACTCGCCCAGGTCGATGCCACCGCCGGGCAGGGCCCAGAGGTCGTTGTCGGTCTTGTGGATCAGCAGGACGTGCCCCGCCTCGTTGCGCGCCACGGCGGTCACGGAGGGAACGAGGCTGTTCGCCTTCGGGGCGTTCGGATCGTTGAAGTAGTCGACACGGGCCATGTGTTCAGCGTCGCACGTCCCGGGCCTGCTACGCCGCCCGGCCCCGCTCCCATGCGTAGTCGAAGCTCCGCATGTAGTGCCGGAAGGTCCGCGCTCCGGGGAGGTACCGGAAGTGCATCACCGGGTTCTGCCCGGCGGGGGCTCCGAGGACGTGCGGGTTCACGAGAACGTCCTCGTCGAAGCGGTAGATCGAGTTGTAGAGGATCGTGTCGTGCAGCCGGACTTCCACCCCGGGCGTCGACATGGCGGGCTCGAGGTAGCGACGGGTGATCCGGGCACGTGCGGCCAGGTCGTCGCCGATGCCCTCCTCTTCGCCGCGCTGGCGGACTGCTTCGGAGTCGGGGTCTCCGAGCAGGATGCGGACCTGGGCGCCGGCCTTCGCTTTCTCGGCCAACAGGTCCGGCAGATCGGGATGGCCGTCGAAGAGGAAGAGGCCTGCGTAGACGAGGATGTCGAGCTGATCCGTCGCCTTCTCGATGAGCGATGACCACAGCGGTGCGGGCACTGCACCACGGTGCGGGTAGTACGTGATCAGCTCGGACGTGCTGGCCTTCTCCGCCTGCTTCTCCACCGTCGGCCAGAGATAGACCTCGTCGACTCCGAGGAAGCTCGCTGCCTTCCAGCGGTGTCCGCGGTGCGGAGTGCGGCTGGTGGTGATCCACCGCTCGACGCTCTTGGGATCCACTCCGACATGTTCGGCAACGGACTGGATCGTCTTGCCCTTCGCTGAAATCGCCGCGCGCAGACGCTCGTTCGCCATGACGTGCCCTTCACTGGGACCGCTAGGGACGTTTTGACGGTAGCTCAGACGTCCCCAAACGTCCATACGGACGGTGATGCGTCCAGCCTCTCTCACGGTCTCCTGATCTCACCGACGGGATGTCGGTCAACGCCTCACTGCTACAGGAGACAAGACGATGCGTCAGATCCCCGTGGACACCGCAAACGCCACCGTGATGGTCGCCAAGGCCCCGCAGCCCAAGGTGAAGGATCGCCGTACCGGTGAGATCGCCGTCGACAAGGACGGCATCACGCTGATGGTCGTGGAGGTCATGTTCTCCACGCCCGACGAGGTGGAGATCCTCAAGCTCACCGTTCCGCAGCCCGGCGTCTCCGAGGACCTGGCCATGGGCACTCCCGTGGTCCTCACGGGCCTGGTCGCCTCGCCGTGGGAGAACGAGTTCAACGGCCAGAAGCGGCACGGGATCGCCTTCCGCGCAGTCGCGGTGACCTCGCTGGCCGCCGGCGCCTCGCAGCCGAAGGCGGCCTGAGTCATGACGTGGCTGTTAATCGCCCTGGTGCTGGTCGTCGCTGCTGCGGGTCTCCTGCGGTGGCGGCGCCCCGCCTGGTACTGGCTGACCTTCGGGGTCACCCTCGCCGCGCTGCGGATCCTTCTCCGTTACGGCTCGGTCATGGACGCCTGCGGCCTGACCGTCCCGGCCCCGCGCTGGCGCCTGACCGTGGCGCGGGTGACCAACCGGCCGATTCCCGGTCCGCGGGCTCCGCGCATCCTGCGCCTTCGGGTGACCCGGACGGGCCTGGTGCTGCGGCTCAAGCTCCGGCCTGGTCAGGACGCCTTCGACGTGGCCGCCTCGTGTGACCGGCTGCGGCACTCCTTCGCCCTG
The DNA here is from genome assembly GCF_044540975.1 of Streptomyces sp. NPDC085927. Lineage (NCBI taxonomy): Bacteria > Bacillati > Actinomycetota > Actinomycetes > Kitasatosporales > Streptomycetaceae > Streptomyces > Streptomyces sp. NPDC085927. The sequence goes on along the minus strand of NZ_JBITSN010000001.1, from coordinate 96,719 downwards.
TACGGCGTGACCTCGCGTGAGCTGCGCTCGGGCGTGGTCGAGGTGCGGATGACCGGCTATGACGTGCTCAAGCGGGTGCAGATGCCGGCCCTGGTCGACACCCGGCCGATGCGGGTCCCGGTTGCCCTGCGCGAGGACGGGGCCGTGCACTACCGCGACTACCGGGCCGTGCCGCACGCGCTCACCCTGGGCGCCACGGAGTCCGGCAAGTCCGTCTACCAGCGCAACCTCGTCGCCGCTCTCGCCCCGCAGCACGTGGCCCTGGTCGGCATCGACTGCAAGCAGGGGGTCGAGCTGTTCCCGCTGGCCCGCCGCTTCTCCGCGCTCGCCGACAACCCCGACACCGCCGCCGAACTCCTCGACGCCCTCGTGGCCCACATGCAGGACGTGTATCGGCTCATCCGGGCCGAGCAGCGGATCACCGCGGACGTGCCGGACGCGGAGATCGCCGCCGACATCTGGGACCTGCCCGAGGACCTGCGCCCGACACCGGTCGTGGTGCTGGTCGACGAGGTCGCCGAACTCGCCCTGTACGCCAGCAAGGAGGAGGAGAAGCGGCGGGATCGGATCATCACCGCCCTGGCCCGCCTCGCGCAGCTCGGCCGGGCCGCCGGGATCTATCTGGAGATCTGCGGGCAGCGCTTCGGCTCCGAACTCGGCAAGGGCATCACCATGCTCCGCGCCCAGCTCACCGGCCGCACCGCGCACCGGGTCAACGACGAATCCTCGGCGAACATGGCCTTCGGCGACATCGCCCCGGATGCCGTGCTGGCCGCGATCCAGATCCCTACCGACACCCCGGGCGTCGCCGTCACCGGTGACTCGTCCGGCGGCTGGGCCCGGATCCGTGCCCCGCATACCTCGCTGCGGCAGGCCGTGAACACCTGCAACCGGCACGCCGAGCTGACCCCGGACCTGCCCGCCCTGGCCCCGTTCCGGCCCGTCCTCGGCACCCTCGCCCCGGTTCCGGCCCCGGCCGTCGAGTCGGCCCCGGCCGCCGCCTGACCCCGCTCGGGAGGTTCCTCATGCCCACCGCGAAGAAGCCCGCCACCCGCCGCACGACCAAGCCGAAGCCGGAGCCCGCGAAGTGCCCCGACTGCGACGGCAAGGGCGAGACCGCCGAAACCGTCCGCGTCGGCGCTCGCAAGGGCCGCGCCACCGACAACCACCAGACCGCCCTGTGCCTCACCTGCTGGGGCACCGGCCACGCCGCCGACTGAGCCAGGAAGGACACGCCTCATGACCCGCTCCGCCCTGCGCGTGGACGCCGTCCTGGTACAGGCCGTCATCGCCGGCGCCCTGTCCTTCGCCCACCTGCACGACCTCGCCGCCGCCGCGGGACAGGACGGCTGGAAGGCCTGGGCCTACCCCGTCTCCGTGGATCTGCTGCTGGTCGCCGCCTGGCGCCGGCTGCGCACCGACGGACCGTCCCAACTGGCCTGGTGCTGGTTCCTGATCGCCCTGGTCGCCTCCCTCGGCGCGAACGTCGCCACCGCCGGACTCCTCGACCTGAACGACGTCCCGGCCTGGCTGCGCATCCTCGTCGCCGCCTGGCCCGCCCTGGCCTTCATGGGCGGCACCCTCCTCGCCCACTCCTCCGCCGACACCTCCCCGGCACCCACCGCACCGGACCCGGACCCCGTGCCCGAGGCGGAACCGGAGCCGCCCGCCGTCGCCGACCCGGACCCCACCCCGGCCCCGGTGGCTGCCGCCGACGACACCCCGGCCCTCCCGGCCGCCGACCCGGCTCCCACCCCGCCGCCGGCGGCGCCGGTCCCGGCCGCGCTGGTCGACCACGCCCGCAAGGTCGCCGCCGACCACCACGCCCGCACCGGCACCCGGATCGACCCCGACACCCTGCGCGCCCGCCTCGGCGTCCCGCCGCACCTGGCCGACGCCATCGCCGCCCAACTCACCTGACACCGAAGGGAGAAACACCCGTGACCCGTGACCCGGCCGACCTGACCGCCGCCGACCACCTCGACGCCGCCCGCGAGATGACCGCCGCCGACCGGCCCTACCTCGCCCACCTGCTCGCCGAGGAAGCCGCCCGCCGCACCGCCGACCCGGCTACCGCCGCCGGCATCCGGGCCTCCTTCCCCGACCCGACCACCACCCGGACGGAGACCAACTGACATGCCCGCCCGCGACTTCTTCCACTCCGTGATGCGGATCGGCCCGGTGCAGATCGGCACCCACCGCGACCGCCACGGCACCACCAAGCACGCCGCCGTCTGCGCCAACGACGGCTGCGGCTGGTCCGCCGACTACACCAGCCAGTCCGCCGCCCAGCTCGCCGCCCGCACCCACCGCTGCAAGGTCCGCTAGGAGGCCACCCATGGACGTCCCGCTCTGGTTCGCCCTGCTCTGCATCGGAGTCCTCGGCGTCAAGCTCGTCCGCCCGCCCTGGTGGCTCATCGCCGTGCTCCTCCTCGGCGGCTACCTCCTCGCCGACAGCCTGCTCGCCCCGGTCATCGACACCGCCGTCAAGTAACCCCCGAAAGGAGATCCGCCCATGCTCCGGCCCAAGCCCCCGACCATGCCCCAGCCCACCGGCCACCTCACCCCGCCCACCGCCATCCAGCCGACCACCATCACCCCCGCCACCCCGACCCCGCCGCCGGCCCCGGTCGTCCCGGCGCCGTCCCGCCCGACGGTTCAACTCACCCCGGGCACAGCGCTCGCCCTGGTCGGCGGCGGCACCGCCGTGGTCCTGGTCGTCGGCACGGTCCTGGTCTCGCTGCTGCTGGCGGTCGCCGTCACCGGGGTTTCGGTCGCCGTGGTCGCCGTCGTCCTGCGGCTGCTCGTCAACGACCTGCACAAGGAGCGGTGAGCCGTGGAAACCCTGATCGCCGCCGCACTACCGGCGCTTGGCTGGGCCGTTCACGGCGGCCTCCTGGTCCGCCGCCTGGCCACCGCCCGCCGCGACCCGCTCACGGGCCTGCACACCCGCGCCGGATGGACCACCCGCGCCGAACACCTGCTCACCCGGCACCCGGCCGCGCTGGTCGTCCTGATCGACCTGGACGACTTCAAGAGCGTCAACGACACGCACGGCCACGGTGCCGGGGACGCCGTGCTCACCGCGACCGCCTGCCGGCTGCGGGACTGGAGCGGTCGCCATGGCGTCGCCGCCCGCCTCGGAGGAGACGAGTTCGCGGCCATCGTCACCGACCCCGCCCGCACTTTGGGGGCGAGCGCACTGCACGCCGCCCTGTGCCGGCCCGTCGCTCACGACGGACACCTTCTGCCGGTCTCCGCCTCGGTTGGCTTCTGCCACCGCACCGACCTGCCGGTGCCGACTCTCACCGACGCGCTGTCCGCGGCCGACGCCGCAATGTACGCGGCTAAGGGCCACGGCAGGCGTAACGGCCGCAACTGACCAACCCCCGGAGCGGCCTCGGTCGCCAAACTTCCGCCGCTCCGGGGGCCCACCCCTTCCAGATCCAACGGACCCGAAAAGGGAGATCCCATGATGCCCCAGCGCACCCCGGCCGCGCGCGTCTGCCGCGACTGCGACGGCTTCCCCATCGTCGCCATCACCACCGGCACCCGCCACCGCGACGGCACCCGCACCACCCTCCGCGTCACCTGCCCGACCTGCCGGGGCACCGGCCACCCCCGTCCCACCGCCGCCGTCCGGGCCGGGAGGTAAGGACGTGACCGACACCGCCACCCCGGCGGGCCTGGACCCGGTCACCCTCGGCGATCTGCTGCGGGTGGCCGGGTCCCCGGGCTTCGACCGCTGGCAAGACCAGATCCGCCGCACCGGCGGCTGCGCCGACCCCATCCACCTGACCGGCTGGACCCTGACCAAGGACAAGACCACCGGCGCTACCCTGCACCACTACTCGACCGAGACTGAGCCGGGCGGACGCCTCCGCGTCGCCTGCGGCAACCGCCGCGCCTCCCGCTGTCCGGCCTGCGCCTGGACGTATGCGGGCGACACCTACCACCTGATCCGCGCGGGCCTGGCCGGGGACGACCGCCGCGACATCCCCGCCACCGTCCGCGACCATCCCCGCGTGTTCGCCACCCTCACCGCGCCCTCGTTCGGCCCGGTCCACAACCGGCCCGACCGCGGCGCCTGCCGCTGCGGCACCCAACACGCCCCGGACACGCCCGAGCTGGGCACCGCCCTCGACCCGGCCACGTACGACTACGCGGGCGCCGTGCTGTTCAACAACCACGCCGGACAGCTCTGGCAGCGCTTCACCAACCGACTCCGCCGCGAGATCGCCGCCCGCGCCGGCCTCACCCAACGGGAACTGAAGGAGCGCGCCCGGCTGTCGTACGGCAAGGTCGCCGAGTTCCAGAAACGCGGCGCCGTGCACTTCCACGCCGTGATCCGCATCGACGGACCCGACGGGCCCGACACCCCGCCGCCATCCTGGGCCACCGTCGGCCTGCTCGCCGACGCGATCCGCGCCGCCGCCGTGCACTCCTACACCTCGGTGTCCGTCCCGGCCGTCGACGGCCAACCGGCCCGCACCTTCCGGTGGGGCACCCAGCTCGACGTCCGGCCGGTCAAGGCGTTCGGGGACGGCTCCGACATCACAGAGCAAGCCGTCGCCTCCTACGTCGCCAAGTACGCCACCAAGGCGGCCGAGAACACCGGCACCCTCGACCGCCGCATTGGGGAGCTATCCGAACTCGACCGCCACGGCGTCCCCGTCCACGCCCGCCGCCTCATCGAAGCCTGCAAGATGCTCGACCCGCTCTACCCGGACCGGCGTCTGTGGGCCTGGGCGCACATGCTCGGCTTCCGCGGCCACTTCTCCTCGAAATCCCGCAGCTACTCCACCACCCTCGGCGCCCTCCGCCAGGCCCGCGCCGACTACCGCGCCGCCCAGGAACACGCCGCCCTCGGCCTCGACGACCACGACCGCGAGCCGGACACCGTCCTGGTCCTCGCCGACTGGCAGTACGCCGGACACGGCCACACCCCCGGTGAATCCGCCCTCGCCGCCACCATCGCCCGCGACATCCAACTCAATCGCCAAACCGCCCGCGAAGAACTCGCAGCCCTGGAAGGAGCCTGACGTGAAAGACGAGCTGATGACCGTCCCGCAGATCCTTGATGAGCTCGGCGGAGTGTCGCGGCGGACGTTCTACCGGTGGCGCGAGCTCGGGCAGGGGCCAGCTGCCTTCAAGCTTCCCAACGGGGAACTGCGAGTTTGGCGGAGCGACTTCCGGACCTGGTTGCGGCAGTTGGAGGCCGCCGCGTGAAGTCTCTCGACGTGAAGGTCTGGGGGGTTCGAAAGAGGAACACGAAAAAGTCGTCCTATGACGTCCGGTGGATCGTGGGCGGGAATGTGTTCTCCGACCAGTTCCGCACCAAGGGGCTGGCGGATCACTACCGTTCCAAGCTCCTTCGGGCCGCTCATGGAGGCGAGGAGTTCGACACGGTCACGGGGCTGCCTGACTCGATGGTCGAAAAGGCGTCCTCTATGAGCTGGTACGCCTTCGCTCTGAGGTACCTCGCCATGAAGTGGCCGCACGCCGCTCCCAACACGCGTAATGGCATCAACGAGTCGCTGACCGCGGTGACCATGACCCTGCTCGACGATCGACCAGGCCGGCCGCCGGAGGAACTGATCAGGAGGGCGCTCCGTAACTGGGCTTTTGTCCTTCCGGGTCCGGATGACCGCGAACTGCCGGATGAGATCGCGCACGCGCTGCACTGGGTGTCGAAGGCTTCCCGTCCCCTCGCCGATCTCGGCGATGCTGCGATTGCCAGGGCCGTGCTGGACGCGTTGAAGCTGAAACTGGACGGCACAGCGGCAGCTGCGGAGACTGTTCGGCGCAAGCGCCGGACACTCGTCAACGCCCTGCACTACGCGGTGGACCTCGGGGAGTTCAAAGAGAACCCGATCACTGGCATTCGCTGGAAGAAACCGAAGGTCGCCGGAGAAGTCGATCCACGGGTGGTGGCCAATCCAGAGCAGGTGCGCTCCTTGTTGACTGCTGTGTCGTACGTCGGTGGGTATGGTCGGGCTCGCGGCCGTCGACTGGTGGGCCTGTTCGCCTGCATGTATTACGGGGCCTTCCGCCCCGCTGAGGCTGTGGGCCTCACCGCGGCAGATTTGAAGCTGCCGGAGACAGGCTGGGGCACGGCGTTGCTGCACCGGACGCGCCCCAGTGCCGGCAAGCAGTGGACGGACTCGGGGGAGACCCATGATGACCGGGGCCTGAAGAATCGGCCTGCCGAGGAGGTGCGGCTCGTGCCGATCCCGCCCCAGCTCGTTGCCGTCCTTAGACAGCACCTCGATACCTTCAGCACCGCCGAGGACGGGCGACTGTTCACCAATGAGCGTGGGGGAGTGGTCGGCTCCTCGACGTACTACCGCGTATGGCAGGAGGCTCGTGCGCTCGCTCTCCCGCCGGCCGCGGGGGCCTCACCGCTCGCTGCCCGTCCGTACGACCTGCGACACTCGGCGTTGTCCACCTGGCTCAACGCCGGTGTCGACCCGACGGAGGTCGCCGAACGCGCAGGTAACAGCGTGGAGGTCTTGCTGAGCCGGTACGCAAAATGCATCGACGGGCGGCAAGAGGTTGTCAATCGCAAGATCGAAGAGTTGCTGCGCGAGTACGAGTGACACGTACGTGAGTCGTTAGCCCCCAGCCCGCATGGACTGGGGGCTTCGCCGTATCTCGGCCGCGTGTCGTCGGTCGCTGGTTGTTGGCTGCACCTGCCGCGTCGCATTTTGTATCGCTGGTGGACTGCTGCCCCAGGGGGTACGTCCGGTTCACGCTCTACGCCTGGGCTGACGGACTGGCGACCCTCACGGTATGGGGCTTTTAGAGAAGGAACCGCGGTGGCTGAGTGGTGGGCAGTCCCGTTGCCCTGACTGTGGGCTGTTGCAGGACCGGGTGCCGACGCTTGAGCAGGACTGGGTGCTGCTGGAGCCGGACATGAATCCCCTGGCTCATACGGTGCCGGCGGAGCATCGGTGGATCGAACTGTCCGATGGGCGGGTGACGGTCTACGGGGTGTGTCCGCCGGATCAGTTCCAGCGGTGCCGCGTCGAGCACCGCCTCGCCTGCCCTGCGCAGCCTCTGCCGGATCTATGGCCGTGGTTGACGTCCCTGCGAGGGGAGAACGCGCGGCAAGTGGAGCGACAGAACGATCCGGAGCAGCCTCCTGAGGAGTGGCCGGACGCCGGCTGATGGATGCTCCGGAAACCCTGGGGCTGACCAGGGGAGACAGCCCATGTTCCTGTCCACGAATAGTCCACAGGCCCCGGCATACGGCCGCTCAGGACGGCACACGGCTGCACATACGCGAAGACCCCGGCCTCAGCGTTTCCGCTGGTGACGGGGTCTTTGGGCACCTCATGCAGGGTGCCCCCGGCAGGATTCGAACCTGCGCACACGGCTCCGGAGGCCGTTGCTCTATCCCCTGAGCTACGGGGGCGTGTCGGTTGCGGTGATCGCTTCGACGGGTAGAACAGTACCAGTTCTGGTGGGGTGGTCATGAACCGGTTTTCCGTGGGCCGGGGGAGGTGGGAGTCACCCTGTGCGTTCGAGGAGCCACCCCTGGGGGTGGAAGTGGGGAAAACGCGGACGCGGTGGCCGGTCTCCACCTACTCTCGAGTTGTGCCAGGGGCGTCGCGCCGGGTGCTTGTTGTGGACGACAACAAGGTCATCCGGCAGTTGATCAGGGTCAATCTCGAGCTTGAGGGCATCGAGGTCGTGACCGCGGCCGATGGTGCCGAGTGTCTGGAAGTCGTCCATCAGGTGCGGCCCGACCTCGTCACCCTCGATGTCGTCATGCCGCGGCTCGACGGGCTCAGGACCGCGGCCCGGCTGCGTTCCGATCCCCGGACGCGTGACCTTCCGCTCGCCATCATCAGTGCCTGTACCCAGTACGAGGTCGAGAGCGGGCTCGATGTCGGCGTTGACGTCTTCCTTGCCAAGCCCTTCGAGCCCACTGAACTCGTGCGGATCGTATGGCAGTTGATCGAGCGGCGGAGGCGGGGGAGCAGCGGTGGGAACGGCGCGGGTGGCGGTGGGATGAGCGGTGGCAGTGGCCTCGGGGGTGCCGAGTGGGCCGCCGGGCACGCTCCGGGGTAGCCGGGCCCGGGTCTGTCCATCGGAGCGTCCACATGGCGGGATCGCGGCCGCACCGACTCGCCTCCCCACCCCCCTCCTCCCCTACCCTTGTCCCGTGACCCCCGTCGAGCTCTCCCGTACCGTGCTGCGCGCGGTGCGCTGTGCTGTCGACGACGGGGAGCTGCGGGTGGCCGTGCCCGAGCGGGTCGTCGTCGCTCCGCCGGGGCCCGGGGGGTGCGGGGAGTACGCCACCAACGTCGCCCTTCAGCTGGCCCGCCCGGCCGGGCGGACGTCGCGGCACGTGGCCGAGGTTCTCCGGACCCGTCTTCTGCGCGCCGACGGCATCGGGGATGTCGTCATCACCGGGCCCGGGTTCATCAACATCAGCCTGCGCGGGTCCGCCGCCCCCCTCGCCCTCGTGGAGGAGATCCTCGGCGCGGGTGACATCCCTTACGGGCATCGGCCGGAGGCGAGCGGGGAGCGTCTGCTGCTGCATGGTGCGGCCGAGGTGCGTGCCTTCGTCCAGCTGGATGCGCTTGCCCGGATCCTGCGCTCCCAGGGACACCTCGTGCGGACCGGCTGCGATGTTCCGCCCGAGCCCGAGTGGATCGCCGTGCTCGGGGGCGGAGTCGAGCACCTGCCCGCCCATCACCAGCCCGGTGCGGCCCCCGACACCCCCCGGATCGAGATCCGCCCCGTGCCCGCCCCCGCCGACCCGCTGCCGCTCGGCCGGGATGCCGCGCGGTGGGCGTTGCTGCGGCCCGCGGCGTACGACCGGCCGCGGATCGGTGCGGAGCACCTGGCCCAGCGGGAGAGCAACCCCCTTTTCCGGGTGCGGTACGCCCACGCCCGGACCCGTGCCCTCCTGCGCAACGCCGCCGACCTCGGGTTCGGTCCCGAGCCCGGCCCCGTGAGCGGGAGCGCGGCCCGGCCGTTGCTCGCCGCCCTCGCCGACCACCCCCGCGTTCTCGCGGCCGCCGCACGCCACCGTGCCCCCGACCGGCTCGCCCGGCATCTCGTCACCGTCGCCGATGCCACGCAGCCGCTGCTCCCCGCCGTGCTGCCGCTCGGCGCGGAGAAACCCTCGGCCGTCCACCGCGCCCGGCTCGCGCTCGCCGAAGCCGCCGGGACGGTGCTGGCCGACGGCCTGTCCCTGCTCGGCATCGACGCCCCCGACCATCTTTGAGAGAGCACGCGAAGAATGAGCCGTTCCGCACATCCCGCCGGGCCCCGTTACGCCGACGTACTTCCTGAGGGGCATTACTCCGCACCGCCCGCCGACCTCAACGCCCTCGACCCGAAGGTGTGGGCGCAGACCGTCAGCCGTGACGAGGACGGTGCGCTCACCGTCGGCGGGATCCCCGTCACACGGCTCGCCGAGGAGTTCGGCACCCCCGCCTACATCCTCGACGAGACCGACTTCCGGGCCCGCGCGCGGGCCTGGAGCACCGCCTTCGGGGACGACGCCGACGTGTTCTACGCCGGCAAGGCGTTCCTCTCCCGGGCCGTCGTACGGTGGCTCCACGAGGAAGGGCTGAACCTCGACGTCTGCTCCGGCGGGGAACTGGCCACCGCCCTGTCCGCCGGTATGCCCGCCGACCGGATCGCCTTCCACGGCAACAACAAGTCCGTGGCCGAGATCCACCGGGCCATCGAGGCCGGCGTCGGCCGGATCGTGCTCGACTCCTTCCAGGAGATCGTCCGGGTCGCGCACATCGCGCAGTCGCTCGGCAGGCGGCAGCGGGTGCAGATCCGTATCACCGTCGGCGTCGAGGCGCACACCCACGAGTTCATCGCCACCGCGCACGAGGACCAGAAGTTCGGGATCCCGCTCGCCGGCGGGCAGGCCGCCGAGGCCGTGCGGCGGGCGCTCCAGCTGGACGGTCTTGAGGTCATCGGAATCCACTCGCACATCGGGTCGCAGATCTTCGACATGTCCGGGTTCGAGGTCGCCGCCCACCGGGTCGTCGGGCTGCTCAAGGAGATCCGGGACGAGCACGGGGTCGAACTGCCCGAGATCGACCTCGGTGGCGGCCTCGGCATCGCCTACACCAGCGACGACGACCCCCGCGAGCCGCACGAGATCGCCAAGGCGCTGACCGAGATCGTCACCCGCGAGTGCGAGGCCGCCCGCCTCGCCACCCCCCGCATCTCCGTCGAACCCGGGCGGGCCATCGTCGGCCCGACCGCCTTCACGGTGTACGAGGTCGGCACCATCAAGCCGCTCGACGGGCTGCGTACGTACGTCTCCGTCGACGGCGGGATGTCGGACAACATCCGTACCGCGCTGTACGACGCCGAGTACAGCGTCTCCCTCGTCTCCCGCAGCTCCGACGCCGAACCGATGCTCTGCCGGGTCGTCGGCAAGCACTGCGAGAGTGGTGACATCGTGGTGCGCGACGCCTTCCTGCCGGGGGACCTGGCGCCGGGTGACCTGATCGCCGTACCGGCCACCGGCGCGTACTGCCGGTCGATGGCGAGCAACTACAACCACGTGCTCCGCCCGCCCGTCGTCGCCGTCGCGGACGGCCAGGCGCGGGTCATCGTCCGCCGCGAGACCGAGGACGACCTCCTCCGTCTCGACGTCGGGTGAGGAGAGAAGGAACGGCGGAAGAGCGGGGCGGAAGAGAACAACAGCAGAAGCAACAGGGGCGGGAAGGCGGAAGATCTTCGGTTCTTCCGGCTTCCCGATGAAATTGATGTCTCACGATCCGGACAAAGGGAAGAAACTTCCGTCCGGTGAGTGAGACTGGTGCAACCTAGACGGTAATCAGGAAACGAGGTCGGATGATGCGTACGCGTCCGCTGAAGGTGGCGCTGCTGGGCTGTGGAGTGGTCGGCTCAGAGGTGGCGCGCATCATGACGACGCAGGCCGCCGACCTCGCCGCCCGCATCGGGGCCCCGGTGGAACTCGCCGGGGTCGCCGTGCGGCGCCCGGACCGGGTGCGCGAGGGGATCGCCCCGGAGCTGGTCACCACCGACGCCACCGCCCTGGTCAAACGCGGCGACCTCGATGTCGTCGTCGAGGTCATCGGCGGGATCGAGCCCGCGCGGACGCTGATCACCACCGCCTTCGCGCACGGCGCGTCCGTCGTCTCCGCGAACAAGGCGCTGATCGCCCAGGACGGGGCCGCGCTGTACGCCGCCGCCGAGGAGCACGGCAAGGACCTCTACTACGAGGCCGCCGTCGCCGGTGCCATTCCGCTGATCCGGCCGCTGCGCGAGTCGCTCGCCGGCGACAAGGTCAACCGGGTGCTCGGCATCGTCAACGGCACCACCAACTTCATCCTCGACAAGATGGACTCCACCGGCGCCGGCTACCAGGAGGCGCTCGACGAGGCCACCGCCCTCGGGTACGCCGAGGCCGACCCGACCGCCGACGTCGAGGGCTTCGACGCCGCCGCCAAGGCCGCCATCCTCGCCGGGATCGCCTTCCACACGCGCGTGCGGCTCGACGACGTGCACCGCGAGGGCATGACCGAGGTCACCGCCGCCGACTTCGCCTCCGCGAGGGAGATGGGCTGCACCATCAAGCTGCTGGCCATCTGCGAGCGGGCCGCGGACGGTGGATCCGTCACCGCGCGGGTGCATCCGGCGATGATCCCGCTCGCCCACCCGCTGGCCTCGGTCCGCGGCGCGTACAACGCCGTGTTCGTGGAGTCGGAGGCCGCGGGACAGCTGATGTTCTACGGGCCCGGCGCCGGCGGGGCGCCCACCGCCTCCGCCGTACTCGGCGACCTCGTCGCCGTCTGCCGCAACCGGCTGGCCGGGACGACCGGACCGGGCGAGTCCGCCTACGCGGCGCTGCCCGTCTCCCCGATGGGCGAGGTCGTCACGCGCTACCACATCAGCCTCGACGTGGCCGACAAACCGGGTGTTCTCGCCCAGGTCGCGACCGTGTTCGCCGAGCACGGTGTCTCGATCGATACGGTTCGCCAGCAGGGCAAGGACGGGGAGGCCTCCCTCGTCGTCGTCACCCACCGTGCGTCCGACGCGGCCCTCGGCGGCACCGTCGACGCCTTGCGCAAGCTCGACACCGTGCGCGGTGTCGCCAGCATCATGCGGGTTGAAGGAGAGTAAGCAGCAATGACCCACCAGTGGCGCGGAATCATCGAGGAGTACCGGGACCGGCTGCCGGTCTCCGACACCACGCCGGTCGTGACGCTCCGTGAGGGCGGTACACCGCTCGTGCCCGCGCAGGTGCTCTCCGAGCGCACGGGCTGCGAGGTCCACCTCAAGGTCGAGGGCGCGAACCCGACCGGGTCCTTCAAGGACCGGGGCATGACCATGGCCATCTCCAAGGCCAAGGAGGAGGGCGCGCAGGCCGTCATCTGCGCCTCCACGGGCAACACCTCCGCCTCCGCCGCCGCCTACGGGGTGCGCGCCGGGATGGTCTCCGCGGTGCTCGTGCCGCAGGGCAAGATCGCCCTCGGCAAGATGGGCCAGGCCCTGGTGCACGGCGCGAAGATCCTCCAGGTCGACGGCAACTTCGACGACTGCCTCACCCTCGCCCGCGCGCTCAGCGACAACTACCCGGTGGCGCTGGTCAATTCGGTCAACCCGGTGCGTATCGAGGGGCAGAAGACGGCCGCCTTCGAGATCGTGGACATGCTGGGCGACGCCCCCGACATCCACGTCCTGCCGGTGGGCAACGCGGGCAACATCACCGCCTACTGGAAGGGCTACCGGGAGTACGCCGCCGACGGCGTCTCCAGCCGGACCCCCCGGATGTGGGGCTTCCAGGCGTCCGGCAGTGCCCCGATCGTGCGCGGCGAGGTCGTCAAGGACCCGGCGACGATCGCCACCGCCATCCGGATCGGCAACCCCGCCTCGTGGCAGTACGCGCTTGCCGCGCGGGACGAGTCCGGCGGCCTCATCGACGAGGTGACGGACCGTGAGATCCTGCGTGCCTACCGGCTGTTGGCCTCGCAGGAGGGCGTCTTCGTCGAGCCGGCGTCCGCCGCGTCGGTCGCCGGCCTGCTGAAGGCCGCCGAGCAGGGCAAGGTCGACCCGGGCCAGCGCATCGTGTGCACCGTCACGGGCAACGGACTGAAGGACCCGGACTGGGCCGTCGCCGGTGCGCCGCAGCCGGTCACCGTCCCCGTGGACGCGGCGACGGCCGCCGAGCGGCTCGGACTGGTCTGATCACCGGTACCGGAAGGCCCGGGGCAGTGCGCCCCGGGCCTTCCGGTCACCGCGCCCCGGGCGTTCCGCACCTGGCGAAAGCAGTACGCGTCACCTGGCGAAAGCGGCACGCGTCGGCAGGACAGGCGTAAGCGGGGCAGACCTGAGCAGGACAGGCGTAAGAAGGCGCTTGCCCGGGGAAGTTCCCCAGAAGGGGGGCACAGGGGGCTTAAGACACGCATCGTGCGCCTCCCGTGCGCCCTATGTCGACACAGAACCTTCCTTCGATAGTCTGTACTCAACCCACCGCCGCATATGCCGCGGTCCCGCGTCGTCTCCGTGGTCCGGACCATGGTCCAGAGGGGCTCGGAGGGGTTCGGGAAGCGGCCGGCCACCCTGGTCGGCGGCGACCCCAGGGGTTTTGCACGTCATCGAATGTCATTCGACAGTCTTCGACAGCCACCGTCACAGTCCTCAGCTCAAGGAGAGTCATCGAGCGATGGCCGGTCCCGCGTTCCGCGCCGCCGCCGTCCGGGTGCGCGTCCCCGCCACCAGCGCCAATCTCGGTCCGGGCTTCGACGCCCTCGGCCTCGCGCTGGGCCTGTACGACGACGTCGTCGTCCGGGTGGCCGACGCCGGGCTGCACATCGACATCGCCGGCGAGGGCGGTGAAACCCTTCCCCGCGACGAGAACCATCTGCTCGTACGCTCCCTGCGCACCGCCTTCGACCTGCTCGGCGGGCAGCCGCGCGGCCTGGAGATCGTCTGCGCCAACCGCATTCCGCACGGCCGGGGCCTGGGCTCCTCCTCCGCCGCCATCTGCGCCGGAATCGTCGCCGCCCGCGCCGTGACCATAGGCGCCGAGGCCAGGCTCGACGACACCGCGCTGCTCGAACTCGCCACCGAGATCGAGGGCCACCCCGACAACGTCGCGGCCTGCCTGCTGGGCGGCTTCACCCTCTCCTGGATGGAGAGCGGCGCGGCCCGCGCGATCAGGATGGAGCCCGCCGAATCCGTCGTGCCGGTGGTGTTCGTCCCCGGCAAACCCGTCCTCACCGAGACCGCGCGCGGCCTGCTGCCGCGCACCGTGCCCCATGTCGACGCCGCCGCCAACGCGGGCCGTGCCGCCCTGCTCGTAGAGGCTCTGACCAGGCGTCCCGAACTGCTGCTGCCCGCCACCGAGGACCGTCTGCACCAGGATTACCGCGCCCCCGCCATGCCCGAGAGCGCGGCGCTGGTCGAGCGGCTGCGCGCGGACGGCGTCCCCGCGGTGATCTCCGGCGCCGGCCCCACCGTCATGGCACTGGCCGACGCGGACACCGCCGACAAGGTCGAAGCACTGGCCGGCAACGACTGGGCCGCCAACCGGCTCAGCCTCGATCTGCAGGGAGCGAGCGTGCTTCCGCTCGCCACCTGACACACGGTTGCCGGATAAGGAGAGGGGGAATGTTTGTTGGATCCGGTAGTGTTAACCTCAAGTCTGCACCCGACCCCACCATGGCGAGGTGCCTCGTGTCCCCGCTCGGGACAGACATCCTTCCGGGAGCCCCCCAAGCCCAACTGTGTTCTCTGCTTCGTACGCGAGCAGTACGTCGTACGCGGACACTGAACGGCCCGCCGGGCACGCTCCGGAACCGGTGCGACCACGCCACGTGACACTGGATGCCACGGCTCGGGAAGCGCCATCACCAGATATCTCTTCCGCCGTCGAGGCGGACCACCGCCCCGGCACGGTTCGCACAGCAAGGACCGAAGCCGGACAGCACAACCGGTCGCCGAGCCAGACAGGCCGACGTCCGCTCCAGGGAAGGACCCTTCGTGAGCGACACCACCGATCTGATGGGCGCACGTGTCGAGGAGACCGCTGCCGCGCCCGCCACGGACGCCTCCGCGCCTGCCAGCGGTGCCGGCTCCCGGCGGCGCCGGGGTACCGGCCTCGAAGGCATGGTGCTGGCCGAGCTTCAGCAGGTCGCATCCGGCCTCGGCATCAGGGGCACCGCGCGTATGCGCAAGAGCCAGCTGATCGAGGTCATCAAGGAGGCCCAGGCGTCGGGCGGCTCCGCCGCGCCGAAGAGCGAGGCCCCGGCCGAGACGGCGGAGACCAAGCCCAAGCGTCGCGCCACCTCCCGGACCCGTACGGGTGACACCGCCGAGAAGAAGTCCGCCGCCGAGGCTCCCGCCGAACAGGCCACCGCCCAGCAGCAGATCGACATTCCCGGCCAGCCCTCCCCGAAGGCCTCCGCCGCGGCCGAGCAGGCTCCGGCCGAGCAGGCCCCCGTCACGCGTCGCCGTCGAGCCACCGCGGACGCGGGCGCTCCGGCCGCCGCCGAGCAGGCCCCCGCCGAGACGAAGAGCGACGCGAAGGCCGAGGGCCAGGCGCAGTCGCAGCAGTCCCCGTCGCAGGGCGACGCCAAGTCCGACAACGACGGTGGTGACGGCCGCCGCCGTGACCGCCGCGAGCGCGGCCGTGACCGCGGTGAGCGCACCGACCGCAGTGAGCGCACCGACCGCGGTGAGCGCACCGACCGTGGCGACCGGAGTGACCGCAACGACCGTGCTGAGCGCGGCGATCGGAGCGACCGGAGCGACCGCGGGGACCGTCGCGGCAAGGGCGACGACCAGCAGCAGAACCAGGGCGGCCAGGGCCGTCAGCAGAACCAGCAGCAGGGCGGCGGCCGTCAGGACGACGGTTACGACGACGACGGAGGCGGCCGTCGCGGCCGTCGCGGCCGCTACCGCGACCGTCGCGGCCGTCGCGGCCGTGACGAGGTGCAGGAGCCGCAGATCGCCGAGGACGACGTCCTGATCCCGGTCGCGGGCATCCTCGACATCCTCGACAACTACGCGTTCATCCGGACCTCCGGCTACCTGCCCGGCCCGAACGACGTGTACGTCTCCCTCGCCCAGGTCCGCAAGAACGGCCTGCGCAAGGGCGACCACCTCACCGGCGCGGTGCGTCAGCCGAAGGAGGGCGAGCGGCGCGAGAAGTTCAACGCGCTGGTCCGCCTCGACTCCGTCAACGGCATGGCGCCCGAACACGGCCGCGGCCGACCGGAGTTCAACAAGCTCACCCCGCTGTACCCGCAGGACCGCCTCCGTCTGGAGACCGACCCCGGGGTCCTCACCACGCGGATCATCGACCTCGTGTCGCCGATCGGCAAGGGACAGCGCGGTCTGATCGTGGCCCCGCCGAAGACCGGCAAGACCATGATCATGCAGGCGGTCGCCAACGCGATCACGCACAACAACCCCGAGTGCCACCTGATGGTCGTCCTCGTCGACGAGCGTCCGGAAGAGGTCACCGACATGCAGCGGTCGGTGAAGGGCGAGGTCATCTCCTCGACCTTCGACCGCCCCGCCGAGGACCACACCACGGTCGCCGAGCTCGCCATCGAGCGCGCCAAGCGTCTGGTGGAGCTGGGTCACGACGTCGTCGTGCTGCTCGACTCGATCACGCGTCTGGGCCGTGCGTACAACCTCGCCGCCCCGGCCTCCGGCCGCATCCTGTCCGGTGGTGTCGACTCGACGGCGCTGTACCCGCCGAAGCGCTTCTTCGGTGCGGCCCGCAACATCGAGGACGGCGGTTCGCTGACCATCCTCGCCACCGCCCTGGTGGATACCGGGTCCCGCATGGACGAGGTGATCTTCGAGGAGTTCAAGGGCACCGGCAACATGGAGCTCAAGCTCGACCGGAAGCTCGCCGACAAGCGCATCTTCCCCGCGGTGGACGTCGACGCGTCCGGCACCCGCAAGGAGGAGATCCTGCTCGGCAGCGACGAGCTGGCCGTCACCTGGAAGCTCCGCCGGGTGCTGCACGCGCTCGACTCGCAGCAGGCGATCGAGCTGCTTCTCGACAAGATGAAGCAGACGAAGTCGAACGGCGAGTTCCTGCTGCAGATCCAGAAGACGACGCCGACGCCGGGCAACGGCGACTGACGTTCGTCCCGCCTGTCTCACCGCAAGGGCCGCTCCCCGGACATCCGGGGAGCGGCCCTTGTGGCGCGGGGCGTCGGCCCTCGCGGTCCGGGAGTGGTTCCGGTACGGCCGAAGGGGTACTCGGGCGGACGGGAGCTGTGAAGCCTATGTCTGCCGAGAGCACACGCCGGACCGACCGTCCCCCGGCAGGGGACGGCCGTCGGAGGTGGCGGCGGGGCATGAAGGCCGTGGCCTGGACCGCCGCCGCCCTCGTCGTGCTCGGCGGGGCCGGCCTCGGGTACGTGTACGTCACGCTCAACGGCAACCTCAGGAGCGTCGACATCGACCGGATACTCGGCTCCGACCGGCCCGGGAAGGCCGACGACGGCTCCGAGAACATCCTCGTCCTCGGCTCCGACACCCGCTCCGGCGGCAACAAGGAGCTCGGCGGCGGTACCGACGACGGCACGGCCCGCTCCGACACCGCGATGATCGTGCACGTCCACGAGGGGCGGGACGAGGCCTCCGTGGTGTCCGTCCCGCGTGACACCCTCGTCAACCGCCCCGAGTGCACCGGCCCCGGGGGCGGCACCCACCCCGTCGCGAACGGCGTGATGTTCAACTCCGCGTACACCACGGGCGGGGCCGCCTGCACGGTGAAGACCGTCGAGTCGATGACCGGCCTGCGCATGGACCACTACCTGGAGGTCGACTTCAGCGGCTTCCGGGAGCTCGTCGACGAGCTGGGCGGCGTCGAGATCACCACCACCGAGGACATCGACGACCCCGACAGCCACCTGGAGCTCGCCGCCGGCACCCATCGGCTCGACGGCACCCAGGCCCTCGGCCTGGTCCGCACCCGGCACGGCGTCGGTGACGGCTCCGACCTCGGCCGCATCCAGCTCCAGCAGGCCTTCGTCAGGGCCCTGGTCCGGCAGGTGGGCGACATCGGCCTCCTCACCGACCCCAAGAAGCTCTACGACATCACCGAGACGGCCACCAGGGCCCTCACCACCGACTCCGGCCTGAGCTCGGTGAACTCCCTGACGGCCTTCGCGAGCGGCCTGAGGGACATCGACCCCGCCGGCCTGCACATGGTGACCATGCCGGTACGGTACGACCCCGCCGACCCCAACCGCGTCGTTCCCGAGACGGAGAAGGCGCGGCTGGTCTGGGACGCCCTGAGGAACGACGAGCCGGTCCCGGGGGCGGCCACGGACCGCACGGCCACCGGCGAGGCCAAGGACGTCGTCAGCGCCCCGTGAGCACCGCCTCGAGGGCCGCTCCCCGCAAGCCCGCCAACGCCCCGGAGAGCCCTCACCCTCCCGGGAGAGCCGCCGTCACCGCCGGGAGAGCCGCCGCCACCGCCCCGGGAACAAATGACGGCGGCCCCCGGTTTTGGGGGATGGCGCCAGTCCTGGCAGACTGGTACGTCGGCTCCGGTTCACGCTCCCGCATCCCGCGGCTGCGACCCGGCGCCCTCCCGAACCTAGGAGTCACCTTGAAGCGCGACATTCACCCCGCGTACGTCGAGACGCAGGTCAGCTGCACCTGCGGCGCGTCGTTCACCACCCGCAGCACCATCGAGTCCGGCACCGTCCGGGCCGAGGTCTGCTCCGAGTGCCACCCGTTCTACACGGGTAAGCAGAAGATCCTCGACACCGGTGGCCGTGTGGCCCGCTTCGAGGCCCGCTTCGGCAAGGCCGCCGGCTCCAAGAAGTAGCGAGCTCCATTCCGCCGGTCCACGGCCGCGACTTCTCTCCCCG
The DNA here is from genome assembly GCF_044540975.1 of Streptomyces sp. NPDC085927. Taxonomy (NCBI): domain Bacteria; kingdom Bacillati; phylum Actinomycetota; class Actinomycetes; order Kitasatosporales; family Streptomycetaceae; genus Streptomyces; species Streptomyces sp. NPDC085927. The sequence goes on along the minus strand of NZ_JBITSN010000001.1, from coordinate 77,859 downwards.
CGCAGGTGGGAGGGGCGCGCGCCGGGACCGGCGTTTTTGGTCGCCCGCCTTCCCCTTCCCACGCAGTAGCAGGAGCCCAAGATGTTCGAGGCCGTCGAGGAACTCGTCACCGAACACGCCGACCTGGAGACGAAGCTCGCCGACCCGTCGGTCCACGCCGACCAGGCCAACGCGCGCAGGCTGAACAAGCGGTACGCGGAACTCACCCCGATCGTCACCACGTACCGCTCCTTCAGGCAGACGGGTGACGACATCGAGGCCGCGCGTGAACTGGCCGCCGACGACCCGGACTTCGCCGCCGAGCTCAAGGACCTGGAGAAGCAGCGCGAGGAGCTCACCGACAAGCTCCGCCTGCTGCTGGTCCCGCGCGACCCCAACGACGACAAGGACGTCATCCTCGAGGTCAAGGCGGGCGCGGGCGGCGACGAGTCCGCCCTGTTCGCCGGCGACCTGCTGCGCATGTACCTGCGGTACGCCGAGCGCGTGGGCTGGAAGACCGAGATCATCGACGCCACCGAGTCCGAGCTGGGCGGCTACAAGGACGTCCAGGTCGCCGTGAAGACCAAGGGCGGCCAGGGTGCCACCGAGCCCGGCCAGGGCGTGTGGGCCCGGCTGAAGTACGAGGGCGGGGTGCACCGCGTGCAGCGGGTGCCGGCCACCGAGTCGCAGGGCCGTATCCACACCTCCGCGGCGGGTGTCCTGGTGACGCCCGAGGCGGAGGAGGTCGACGTCGAGATCAACCCGAACGACCTGCGGATCGACGTCTACCGCTCCTCCGGCCCCGGCGGGCAGTCCGTCAACACCACCGACTCCGCCGTGCGCATCACGCACCTCCCGACCGGAGTCGTCGCCTCCTGCCAGAACGAGAAGAGCCAGCTGCAGAACAAGGAGCAGGCGATGCGCATCCTGCGCTCCAGGCTGCTCGCGGCGGCGCAGGAGGAGGCGGAGAAGGAGGCCGCGGACGTCCGGCGCAGCCAGGTCCGCACCGTCGACCGCTCCGAGAAGATCCGCACCTACAACTTCCCGGAGAACCGCATCTCGGACCACCGCGTCGGGTTCAAGGCGTACAACCTGGACCAGGTCCTGGACGGCGACCTGGACGCGATGATCCAGGCCTGTGTCGACGCGGACTCGGCCGCCAAACTCGCCGCGGCATGACGCCGGCCCGGGCCCGCAGGGCCTGAGCACCGGACCCGAACACCGGGCCGTCGTACCGGCCGCACAAGAACTTCCGGAGGATGAGCGTGCAGCAACATAGTGGGGGGCGACCCCCAAGCCCCCGCAGCGTGCTGCTCGCGGAGGTGGCCCAGGCCACCCAGCGGCTCGCCGACGCCGGTGTGCCCTCGCCGCGCACCGACGCGGAGGAACTCGCCGCGTTCGTGCACGGCGTCAAGCGCGGCGCACTGCACACGGTGCGGGACGCCGACTTCGACGCCCGCTACTGGGAGGTCGTCGCCCGCCGCGAGGCGCGCGAACCGCTCCAGCACATCACCGGCCACGCCTACTTCCGCTACCTCGAACTCCAGGTGGGGCCCGGGGTGTTCGTGCCTCGCCCGGAGACCGAGTCGGTCGTCGGCTGGGCCATAGACGCGGTCCGGGCCATGGACGTCGTCGAGCCGTGCGTCGTCGACCTGTGCACCGGTTCGGGCGCCATCGCGCTCGCCCTCGCGCAGGAGGTGCCCCGCTCGCGCGTGTACGCCGTGGAGCTGTCCGAGGACGCCCTCGTGTGGACCCGCAAGAACATGGAGGGGTCACGCGTCGAGCTGCGCCAGGGAGACGCCCTGACGGCCTTCCCGGACCTCGACGGCCAGGTCGACCTGGTGATCTCCAACCCGCCGTACATCCCGCTCACCGAATGGGAGTACGTCGCCCCCGAGGCGCGCGACCACGACCCCGAGCTGGCCCTGTTCTCCGGCGAGGACGGCCTCCAGCTCATCCGGGGCCTGGAACGCACCGCGCACCGCCTGCTGCGCCCCGGCGGCGTGGTCGTCGTCGAGCACGCCGACACCCAGGGCGGCCAGGTGCCGTGGATCTTCGCCGAGGACCGCGGCTGGACCGACGCCGCCGACCACCCCGACCTGAACAACCGGCCCCGGTTCGCCACCGCCCGCAAGGCGGTGCCGTGAGCGTCCGGCAGACTTCAACCACCCCAGCCGCATGTGTACGAGGAGGCCCGCCAGATGGCTCGGCGATACGACACCAACGACGCGACCGATCGCGCGACCGGTCTGCGTGAAGCCGCGTCCGCCGTCCGTCGTGGCGAGCTCGTGGTGCTGCCGACGGACACCGTCTACGGCATCGGCGCCGACGCGTTCACCGGCGAGGCCGTCGCCGACCTCCTGGCGGCCAAGGGGCGCGGCCGCAGCATGCCCACTCCCGTGCTCATCGGCTCCCCGAACACCCTGCACGGCCTCGTCACGGACTTCTCCGAGCAGGCCTGGGAACTGGTCGACGCGTTCTGGCCGGGCGCGCTGACCCTGGTCGCCCGGCACCAGCCGTCCCTCCAGTGGGACCTCGGCGACACCCGCGGCACGGTCGCCGTACGGATGCCGCTGCACCCGGTCGCCATCGAGCTGCTCACCGAGGTCGGCCCGATGGCCGTCTCCTCGGCCAACCTGACGGGCCACCCCGCGCCGGAGAACTGCGACGCGGCCCAGGAGATGCTCGGCGACTCCGTCTCCGTCTACCTCGACGGCGGGCCCACCCCGGGCATCGTCCCCTCGTCGATCGTCGACGTCACGCGCCCCGTGCCCGTGCTGCTGCGCGAAGGCGCCCTCTCGCCGGAGGAGCTGCGCAAAGTGGTACCCGACCTCGAGGTGGCGAATTGACGGCCCCCGAGTCGGGGCGTGGCATAGGCAACGGGGAACGCAGCGCGGAAGAGACGACCACCTTCGGATTTCCGCGCGACACCTTCCGCATCCTCCACGTCAGCACCGGAAACGTCTGCCGCTCGCCCATCACCGAGCGGCTGACCCGGCATTTCGTGAGTCAGCGGCTGGGCATCCTGGGCGGCGGGCTGATCGTGGAGAGCGCGGGCACCTGGGGTCACGAGGGCGCGCCGATGGAGTCCCACGCGGAGACCGTGCTGGCCGACTTCGGCGCGGACCCCTCCGGCTTCACCGGCCGTGAACTGCTGGACGAGCACGTGATCCGCGCCGACCTGGTGCTGACCGCGACCCGCGACCACCGCGCCCAGGTCATCTCCATGGGCCACTCGGCGGGCCTGCGCACCTTCACGCTGAAGGAGTTCACCCGCCTGGTGAACGCGATCGACCCGGCGACCCTGCCCCCGCTGGACGAGGGCCTGGTCATGCGCGCCCGCGCCCTGGTCCGCGCCGCCGCCGCACTGCGCGGCTGGCTGCTGGCCCCGACCGCCGAGGCGGACGAGGTCTACGACCCGTACGGGGCGCCCCTGCCGTTCTTCCGCTCCATCGGGGACGAGATACACCAGGCCCTGGACCCGGTCGTCACCGCCCTCACGGGCGTCCCCACCCGCGCCTGACCGCTCCGCGGGGCCTGTCCGGCGGACCGAGCCGGGGGTGGCCGGTGGTAGCCGTCCAGCGGGGGACGAGCGGGGTCCGGTGCGTTCGGTCGCACGGCGGAGGAGGGCGTGCCGGCCCCCCGCTCCGACCTGATCCCGCCGGACAGGCCCTCAGGGCCGCCCGGCCGTCGGTGTGGGCCCGCCTGTCGGCTCCGGCCACCTGTGCGCCCCGTACGGGCCGTCAGGGGCGTCCCGGGCGTGAGTGAAGGGTCATGAGGACGCTGTCCCCCGGATGGTGTCCGGGGCTCCCCGGGAGGGTGTGGCGGCCGAGCGGGGCGGGGGTGGCGGGCCTACATTGGTCGTACGTCAGCGTCGACGTCCGGGAGCCCACCATGACGGTCACCCATCCCCTCGAGGCCGATGTCCTGCGCCGGCAGGACCCCGAACTCGCCGGGATCCTGCACGCCGAGCGGGAGCGGCAGGCGACCACGCTCCAGCTGATCGCCGCCGAGAACTTCACCTCGCCCGCCGTGCTGGCCGCCCTCGGCTCACCGCTCGCCAACAAGTACGCCGAGGGGTACCCGGGTGCCCGGCACCACGGCGGCTGCGAGATCGTCGACGTCGCCGAACGCCTCGCCGTCGAGCGGGCCAAGGCACTCTTCGGCGCCGACCACGCCAACGTCCAGGCACACTCCGGCTCGTCGGCCGTGCTGGCCGCCTACGCCGCCCTGCTGCGCCCCGGGGACACCGTCCTCGCCCTCGGCCTGGCCCACGGCGGCCACCTCACCCACGGCTCGCCCGCGAACTTCTCCGGCCGCTGGTTCCACTTCGTCGGCTACGGCGTGGACGCCGAGACCGGCCTGATCGACCACGCGCAGGTCCGTACCCTCGCCCGCACCCACCGCCCCAAGGCGATCGTCTGCGGCTCCATCGCCTACCCCCGCCACATCGACCACGCCTTCTTCCGCGAGGTCGCCGACGAGGTGGGCGCCCACCTCATCGCGGACGCCGCGCACCCCATCGGCCTCGTCGCCGGGGGAGCCGCCCCCAGCCCGGTCCCGTACGCGGACATCGTCTGCGCGACCACGCACAAGGTGCTGCGCGGGCCGCGCGGCGGCATGATCCTGTGCGGTGCGGAGCTGGCCGAACGGGTCGACCGCGCGGTCTTCCCCTTCACCCAGGGCGGGGCCCAGATGCACACCGTCGCCGCCAAGGCGGTCGCCTTCGGGGAGGCGGCGACCCCGGCCTTCGCCGCGTACGCCCACCAGGTGGTCGCCAACGCGCGGGCGCTCGCCAAGGGCCTGGCCGACGAGGGACTGGTCGTCACCACCGGCGGCACGGACACCCACCTGATCACCGCCGACCCGGCCCCGCTCGGCGTCGACGGGCGCGACGCCCGCGGCCGGCTCGCGGCGGCCGGACTGGTCCTGGACTGCTGCGCCCTGCCGCACGCCGACGACCGCGGGCTGCGCCTGGGCACCGCGGCGGTGACCACGCAGGGCATGGGGGAGCCGGAGATGACGCTGATCGCCGGGCTGCTGGCGAGCGTCCTGCGGGGCGGCACCGATCCGGCGCGGGCCCGCGCGGACGTACGCGAACTGACCGCGGCCTTTCCGCCCCATCCGTATCCCGGCTGAGGACCCCCGTGGAAATCGGCTGAGGCCGACGGAGACCGGTTGGGGCCGGTTGGGACCGGTCGGGGCCGGTGGGGACGTCCCGGGCCGTTCGCGGTTTCGTACCGTATCGGTGCCGATGCGGGGGAGGCGCACCACGTGCCCGGGCATCCGCACAGCCACACGTGCAACCATCGTCGCTACCCGGAAGTCCTCACCCGTATGCGTCCCTCGCTAGGGTGTGGAGCTGTGATGGCCAGCGAGACCTGTGGGGAAGCCCGTGCGTGAATACCTGCTGACGCTCTGCATCACGGCCGCGGTGACGTACCTGCTGACCGGGCCGGTACGGAAATTCGCGATCGTGGCGGGGGCGATGCCGGAGATCCGGGCACGTGACGTGCACCGGGAACCCACTCCGCGGCTCGGCGGGATCGCCATGTTCTTCGGACTGTGCGCGGGACTGCTGGTCGCCGACCACCTCACCAACCTCGGCCACCTCTTCGACGAGTCCAACGAGCCGCGGGCACTGCTCTCCGGGGCGGCGCTGATCTGGCTGATCGGTGTGCTGGACGACAAGTTCGAGATCGACGCCCTGATCAAGCTGGGCGGGCAGATGATCGCCGCCGGTGTGATGGTCATGCAGGGTCTGACGATCCTGTGGCTGCCCGTCCCGGGCGTCGGCTCGGTCGCGCTCACCCAGTGGCAGGGCACCCTGCTCACCGTCGCCCTGGTCGTCATCACCATCAACGCGGTCAACTTCGTCGACGGCCTGGACGGTCTCGCGGCCGGCATGGTGTGCATCGCGGGGGCGGCGTTCTTCCTGTACGCGTACCGCATCTGGTACTCGTACGGCATCGAGGCGGCCGCCCCGGCGACGCTGTTCTCGGCGATCCTGATGGGCATGTGCCTGGGCTTCCTGCCGCACAACATGCATCCCGCGCGGATCTTCATGGGCGACTCCGGCTCCATGCTGATCGGTCTCGTCCTCGCCGCCGGTGCGATCTCCATCACAGGCCAGGTCGACCCGGACGCGCTGAACCTGTACGCGGGCGGGGAGAAGGAGGCCGTGCACCAGACGGTGCCGGTCTACATCCCGCTGCTGCTGCCGCTGACGATCATCGCGGTGCCGGCCGCCGACCTGATCCTGGCCATCGTGCGGCGCACCTGGCGCGGCCAGTCGCCGTTCGCGGCGGACCGGGGCCATCTGCACCACCGCCTGCTGGAGATCGGCCACTCGCACAGCAGGGCGGTGCTGATCATGTACTTCTGGTCCGCGCTGATCGGCTTCGGAGCACTCGCCTACTCGGTCAACTCGGCGTCCATGTGGATCGTGCTGAGCGTGGTCATCCTGAGCGCCCTCGGTCTGCTGCTGCTCCTGCTGCCCCGGTTCACCCCGCGCGCGCCGATGTGGGCGCAGCACATCGTGCCGCCGCGCTACCGGCGCCGCCGGGCCGCCGCACAGGCCCCCCGGGCCGTCACCGGGGCAACGGCGGAGGAAGCCACGGGTACGGCCGCCGAGGCGGCCACTCCGGAAGCGGACGACCACCGCGCCCCGGTGACCGCCGGGGTCTCCGGGGTCTCCGGGGTCTCCGGGGTCAACGGCGCGACCGCCCTGGGCCACCGCGCACGGGGGGGCGACCGGGAAAGGCCGGCAGCTCCCGCCGAGGGCACGGCCGCATCACGGTCAAGGTAAGAATCCGACTAGAGCATTGCCAAGTCGTGGGGCCCCGATGGGGCACCCTTGGGGGTGCGAAGCGCCCTAATACCAGACAAGCCGACCTCTTGCACTCTCAGGCAGGCAGGGTCACCCTCATGCGTGACCCCATGCGGAGTCATTAGGTAAAGACTGCATCAAATAGTTTGTGATACCGTTCACGAGTCTCGCCGGAGAGCGCCGAAGGACCGCAGTGCGACGGTTCGTCGGTGGGGGGAAATCACACTCCATCCGGGGGACTACGCTCGTCCCTGACGACCATCCTTTGCCCCCTGTTCCAAACATGCGGAGTTCCGCCATGCCGTCCAACGACGTCCGGATCCTGATTCAGGCCGCCGTACCCACCGCTGCCGTCGGTGCGGTCGCGGTCGCGGTCGGTGCTGCCGTCGAAGGCGGCCAGGGAGCGATCGGCGCGGTCATCGGGGCGTTGCTCGTGATCCTGCTCATGGGCACTGGCCTGTACGTCCTCCAGTGGATCGCGAAGTCGGTGCCTCATCTGTTCCAGGCGATGGGGCTGATGATGTACATGACGCAGATCCTGCTGATCTTCGTCTTCATCGCGCTCTTCAAGGACACGACGCTGTTCCACCCGAAGGTCTTCGCCCTCTCGCTGCTCGTCTCCACCCTCACCTGGGTCGCCGCACAGGCGCGGGCCACGATGAAGGCCAAGACCTTCTACGTGGACCCCGCTCCGGCGACGACCGGTGACACGGCGGAGAAGAAGGAACCCGCGGAGCGGCCGTCGTGAGACGTAGGGCCGGGATAAGCGCGCATGACGGACCCTGCTATCGTCCGGTGCCAACTGCGGCATCGCGGGCGCGGGCATCCACGCTGACGCCTGTCACATCGCGAGGCGAGATGCCCCATCGCCGCCCCCCCATCCGTAACACCAGTCCCGTGCCGAACCGCGGCCCCGTGCCGCGCCGACACCACGAGGTTGCCGAATCCATGCGCCACGCTGAAGGAGCCCGCGGTGAGTGCTGACCCGACACAGGTGCTCGCCTTCGAGACCGACTGCCACATCTTCGACGGCTGTGGCTTCCCGTCTCCCGGGCTGCACTCGTTCCTGTTCGAGCCCATGTGGGGCGACGGCGACAGCAACCTGTACTTCAACAAGACGATGCTGCTGGCTCTGCTCGGCTCGATCATCATCGTCGGCTTCTTCTGGGCGGCGTTCCGCCGGCCCCAGGTCGTCCCCGGCAAGCTCCAGATGGTCGCCGAGACGGGCTACGACTTCGTCCGCAAGAACGTCGTCTACGAGACGATGGGCAAGCGTCAGGGTGAGAAGTACGTTCCGCTGGTCGTCGCCCTGTTCTTCTTCGTCTGGATGATGAACCTCTGGTCGATCATCCCGCTCGCGCAGTTCCCGGTGACGTCGATCTTCGCCTACCCGCTGGGACTCGCGCTGCTCGTCTACGTCGTGTGGGTCTCGCTGACCTTCAAGCGGCACGGCTTCGTCGGCGCCCTGAAGAACTTCACCGGCTACGACAAGTCGCTCGGTGCGGCACTGCCGGTCGTCATGATCATCGAGGCCTTCTCGAACCTGCTCGTGCGGCCCTTCACCCACGCCGTGCGACTCTTCGCGAACATGTTCGCGGGCCACATCCTGCTGGTGCTCTTCACCATCGCCAGCTGGTACCTGCTGAACGGCATCGGGATCGCCTACGCCGGCGTCTCGTTCGTGATGGTCCTCGTGATGACCGTCTTCGAGCTCTTCATCCAGGCCCTGCAGGCGTACGTCTTTGTTCTGCTGACCTGCACCTACATCCAGGGCGCGCTCTCCGAGCAGCACTGAGCGTCCCCCTCCTGCCCCAGTCGTCCGGTGGCCCATCCCCACCGGCCCGTGAAGAAAAGGAAGAACCGGAATGTCCTACACCCTGGCCGCCGTCAGCGGCTCGATTGCTTCCATCGGTTACGGCATCGCCGCCTTCGGCCCCGGTATCGGCGTCGGCATCATCTTCGGCAAGGGCACCGAGGCGCTCGCCCGGCAGCCCGAGGCCGCCGGTCTGATCCGCGCCAACCAGATCCTCGGCTTCGCCTTCTGTGAGGCGCTCGCCCTCATCGGCCTGGTCATGCCGTTCGTCTACGGCACGTGATCAGCTGATCCGCGACCGGTTCACCAGACGAAAGGCACTCTGATATGAGCCCACAGCTTCATATCGCGGCCGAGGAGCTGCAGAACCCCCTCGTCCCGCCGATTCCCGAGCTCGTCATCGGCCTGCTCGCCTTCGTCATCGTCTTCGGCATCCTCGCCAAGAAGCTCCTCCCGAACATCAACAAGGTTCTGGAAGAGCGTCGCGAGTCCATCGAAGGCGGTATCGAGAAGGCCGAGGCCGCCCAGACCGAGGCACAGAGCGTCCTTGAGCAGTACAAGGCTCAGCTCGCCGAGGCCCGGCACGAAGCCGCGCGTCTGCGCCAGGAGGCGCAGGAGCAGGGCGCCACGCTCATCGCAGAGATGCGCGCGGAAGGCCAGCGGCAGCGTGAGGAGATCATCGCTGCAGGTCACACCCAGATCGAGGCGGACCGCAAGGCCGCCGCGTCGGTGCTGCGCCAGGACGTGGGCAAGCTCGCCACCGACCTGGCCGGCAAGCTCGTCGGCGAGTCCCTCGAGGACCACGCCCGGCAGAGCCGTGTGATCGACCGCTTCCTCGACGACCTCGACCAGAAGGCCGAGGCCGCACGATGAACGGAGCGAGCCGCGAGGCCCTGGCAGCCGCACGTGAGCGTCTCGATGCGCTGACGGACTCCACGTCCGTGGACGCCGGCTCGCTCGCCGAAGAGCTGGCCGCCGTCACCGCGCTGCTCCACCGCGAGGTGTCGCTGCGCCGGGTCCTCACCGACCCGGCGCAGCCCGGTGAGACCAAGGCGGACCTGGCCCAGCGCCTGCTCGGCACCCAGCTCAGCGGCAACGCCGCCGACCTGGTCGCCGGCATGGTGCGCTCCCGCTGGTCGCAGCCCCGCGACCTGGTGGACGCACTCGAGGAGCTGGCCGACCTCGCCGACCTCACCGCCGCGCAGAAGGCGGGCGCACTCGACACCGTCGAGGACGAGCTGTTCCGGTTCGGCCGGATCGTCTCCGCGAACAACGACCTGCGCGCCGCGCTGACCGACCGCAAGGCCACCGCCCCGGCCAAGAGCGAGCTGCTGCACAGCCTGCTCGGACGCAGGGCGAACGCGACCACCGAGCGTCTGGTGACGCGTCTGGTCAACGCGCCCCGCGGACGTAGCCTGGAAGCGGGACTCGAGTCCCTGTCCAAGCTCGCCGCCGAGCGCCGCAACCGCATGGTGGCCGTCGTCACCTCCGCGGTGCCGCTGAGCGACGTGCAGAAGCAGCGCCTCGGCGCCGCCCTCGCGAAGCTCTACGGCCGCCCCATGCACCTCAACCTCGACGTCGACCCCTCGGTCGTCGGCGGGATGCGGGTGCAGGTCGGCGACGAGGTCATCAACGGCTCCCTCGCGGACCGGCTGGAGGACGCGAGCCGCCGACTGGCGAGCTAGCCCTCACGCGGCAGTCGCGCATGACGCGGCGGACGCGGCAACTGAACACGTAGAACGTACCTACGGCCCTGGTTGGGCCGTGCAGAGGATTCACCTCTTTCCGGGGGGAGTCCACATCCCCCCAAAGTGAAACTTCGGGCCCAACAAGGAGAGCAGGGAACTCAGATGGCGGAGCTCACGATCCGGCCGGAGGAGATCCGGGACGCGCTGGAGAACTTCGTCCAGTCGTACAAGCCGGACGCGGCCTCGCGCGAGGAGGTCGGCACGGTCACCGTCGCCGGCGACGGTATCGCCAAGATCGAGGGTCTTCCCTCGGCCATGGCCAACGAGCTGCTGAAGTTCGAGGACGGCACCCTCGGCCTCGCCCTCAACCTCGAGGAGCGCGAGATCGGTGCCGTCGTCCTCGGTGAGTTCAGCGGCATCGAGGAGGGCCAGCCGGTCTCCCGCACCGGCGAGGTCCTGTCCGTCGCCGTGGGCGAGGGCTACCTCGGCCGCGTGGTCGACCCGCTCGGCAACCCGATCGACGGCCTCGGCGAGATCGAGACCCAGGGCCGCCGCGCCCTCGAACTGCAGGCCCCCACGGTCATGGACCGCAAGTCGGTGCACGAGCCGATGGAGACGGGCTACAAGGCCGTCGACGCCATGACCCCGGTCGGCCGCGGTCAGCGTCAGCTGATCATCGGCGACCGCGGCACCGGCAAGACCGCGCTGGCCGTGGACACGATCATCAACCAGCGTGACAACTGGCGCACGGGCGACGTGAACAAGCAGGTCCGCTGCATCTACGTCGCCATCGGCCAGAAGGGCTCCACCATCGCGTCGGTCCGCCGCGCGCTGGAGGAGAACGGTGCCCTGGAGTACACGACCATCGTCGCCTCCCCGGCGTCCGACCCGGCCGGCTTCAAGTACCTGGCGCCGTACACCGGTTCGGCCATCGGCCAGCAGTGGATGTACGAGGGCAAGCACGTCCTGATCATCTTCGACGACCTGTCGAAGCAGGCCGACGCCTACCGCGCCGTCTCCCTGCTGCTGCGCCGCCCGCCGGGCCGCGAGGCCTACCCGGGCGACGTCTTCTACCTGCACTCCCGTCTGCTGGAGCGTTGCGCCAAGCTCTCCGACGAGATGGGTGCCGGCTCGATGACGGGTCTGCCGATCGTCGAGACCAAGGCGAACGACGTGTCGGCGTTCATCCCGACGAACGTCATCTCCATCACCGACGGCCAGTGCTTCCTGGAGTCCGACCTGTTCAACGCCGGTCAGCGTCCGGCCCTGAACGTCGGTATCTCGGTCTCCCGTGTCGGTGGCTCCGCCCAGCACAAGGCGATGAAGCAGGTCTCCGGCCGTCTGCGCCTGGACCTCGCCCAGTACCGTGAGCTGGAGGCGTTCGCCGCCTTCGGTTCCGACCTGGACGCCGCGTCGAAGGCGCAGCTGGAGCGCGGTCAGCGTCTGGTCGAGCTGCTGAAGCAGGACCAGTACCAGCCGCTGGCCACCGAGGACCAGGTCGTCTCCGTCTGGGCCGGCACCACCGGCAAGATGGACGAGGTGCCGGTCGCCGACATCCGCCGCTTCGAGAAGGAGCTGCTCGAGTACCTGCACCGCAGCGAGCAGGGCCTCATGACCTCCATCCGCGAGGGCGGCAAGATGTCGGACGACACCCTCCAGGCCGTCGGCGACGCGGTCGCGGCCTTCAAGAAGCAGTTCGAGACGAGCGACGGCAAGCTGCTCGGCGAGGACGCTCCGGCCGCTGCCGCCAAGTGACGTTCAAGGAAGGGACCTGACTCATGGGAGCCCAGCTCCGGGTCTACAAGCGTCGCATCCGATCCGTCACCGCGACCAAGAAGATCACCAAGGCGATGGAGATGATCGCCGCCTCGCGCGTCGTCAAGGCGCAGCGCAAGGTGCGGTCCTCCACGCCGTACGCCGAGGAACTGACCCGTGCGGTCACGGCGGTCGGCACCGGTTCGGACGCCAAGCACCCGCTGACGACGGAGGCGGAGAACCCGACGCGTGTCGCGGTCCTGCTCCTCACGAGCGACCGCGGCCTCGCCGGCGCCTTCAACGCCAACGCGATCAAGGCGGCGGAGCAGCTGACCGAGCGTCTCGAGCGTGAGGGCAAGGAGGTCGACACGTACATCGTCGGCCGCCGCGGTCTGGCGCACTACAACTTCCGCGAGCGCACGGTCGTGGAGTCGTTCGCCGGTTTCACCGACGAGCCCTCGTACGCGGACGCCAAGAAGGTCGCGGCGCCGCTGATCGAGGCCATCGAGAAGGAGACGGCGGACGGCGGTGTGGACGAACTCCACATCGTCTACACCGAGTTCATCTCGATGATGACGCAGGCCGCGGTCGGCTCCCGGATGCTTCCGCTCCGTCTCGAAGAGGTCGCGGAGGAGACGTCGTCCACCAAGGACGAGATCCTTCCGCTGTACGACTTCGAGCCCTCGGCGGAGGACGTCCTCGACGCCCTGCTGCCGCGCTACGTCGAGAGCCGCGTCTACAACGCGCTGCTCCAGTCGGCCGCTTCGAAGCACGCCGCCACGCGGCGCGCGATGAAGTCGGCCACCGACAACGCGGGCGAGCTGATCAACACGCTCTCCCGTCTTGCCAACGCGGCCCGCCAGGCCGAAATCACCCAGGAAATCAGCGAGATCGTCGGTGGCGCAGGCGCTCTGGCCGACGCAAACGCGGGGAGTGACAATTAATGACCACCACTGTTGAGACCGCGACGGCCACGGGCCGTGTCGCCCGGGTCATCGGCCCGGTCGTCGACGTGGAGTTCCCCGTCGACGCGATGCCGGAGATCTACAACGCCCTGCACGTCGAGGTCGCCGACCCGGCGAACGCGGGCGAGCTCAAGACGCTGACGCTCGAGGTGGCCCAGCACCTGGGCAGCGGCCTGGTGCGCACCATCTCCATGCAGCCCACCGACGGCCTGGTCCGCCAGGCCGCGGTGACCGACACGGGCTCGGCCATCTCCGTCCCCGTCGGTGACTTCACCAAGGGCAAGGTGTTCAACACCCTCGGTGAGGTTCTGAACAGCGACGAGTCCTACACGGGCGAGCGCTGGCCGATCCACCGCAAGGCGCCGAACTTCGACGAGCTCGAGTCGAAGACCGAGATGTTCGAGACCGGCGTCAAGGTCATCGACCTGCTCACCCCGTACGTCAAGGGTGGCAAGATCGGCCTGTTCGGCGGTGCCGGTGTCGGCAAGACGGTGCTCATCCAGGAGATGATCTACCGCGTCGCCAACAACCACGACGGTGTGTCCGTGTTCGCCGGCGTCGGTGAGCGCACCCGTGAGGGCAACGACCTCATCGACGAGATGAGCGAGTCGGGCGTCATCGACAAGACCGCCCTGGTCTTCGGTCAGATGGACGAGCCGCCGGGCACCCGTCTGCGCGTCGCGCTGGCCGGCCTCACCATGGCCGAGTACTTCCGTGACGTCCAGAAGCAGGACGTGCTGTTCTTCATCGACAACATCTTCCGCTTCACGCAGGCCGGTTCCGAGGTCTCGACCCTGCTCGGCCGTATGCCCTCCGCGGTGGGCTACCAGCCGAACCTGGCCGACGAGATGGGTCTCCTCCAGGAGCGCATCACCTCGACCCGCGGTCACTCGATCACCTCGATGCAGGCGATCTACGTCCCCGCGGACGACCTGACCGACCCGGCCCCGGCCACCACCTTCGCCCACCTCGACGCGACGACGGTGCTCTCCCGTCCGATCTCCGAGAAGGGCATCTACCCGGCCGTGGACCCGCTGGACTCCACGTCCCGCATCCTGGACCCGCGCTACATCGCGCAGGACCACTACGACACGGCCATGCGGGTGAAGAACATCCTGCAGAAGTACAAGGACCTGCAGGACATCATCGCGATCCTCGGTATCGACGAGCTCGGCGAGGAGGACAAGCTCGCCGTCCACCGTGCCCGTCGCGTGGAGCGCTTCCTGTCCCAGAACACCCACGTCGCCAAGCAGTTCACCGGCGTCGACGGTTCGGACGTGTCGCTGGACGAGTCGATCACCGCGTTCAACGCGATCTGCGACGGCGAGTACGACCACTTCCCGGAGCAGGCGTTCTTCCTGTGCGGTGGTATCGAGGACCTGAAGAAGAACGCGAAGGAGCTGGGCGTCTCCTGAGCCCCGTGCTCGAGTGATCTGAATCGGGGGGCGGGGCACCGTCCCGCCCCCCGATCCACGCCCATTAGACTTGTAACCAACACCCGGCGGACCTGCCGGGTGGTGACCCGAGGAGCCATCTTGGCTGCTGAGCTGCACGTCGCGCTGGTCGCGGCCGACCGAGAGGTCTGGTCCGGCGAGGCCACCCTGGTCGTCGCGCGCACCACGTCCGGCGACATCGGCGTCATGCCCGGTCACCAGCCGCTGCTCGGTGTGCTGGAGTCGGGCCCGGTGACCATCCGTACGAGCGAGGGCGGGACGGTCGTCGCCGCGGTGCACGGCGGTTTCATCTCGTTCGCGGACGACAAGCTGTCGCTGCTGGCGGAGATCGCCGAGCTGTCGGAGGAGATCGACGTCCCGCGCGCGGAGCAGGCGCGCGAGCGCGCGAAGTCGCAGGACGACACTTCGGCGGAGCGTCGCGCGGACGTCCGACTCCGTGCGGTGGCGACGGGGCGCTGAACGACCGAGGTACCTTCCGGGCCGTCTAGGCTCCGGGGGGAGCCGTACGATGACGTCACTCAGCCGCGGCTGGGACCGGAGCGATCCGGACCCGGTCGCGGCTGAGGCAGATCTGGATGATTTTTCCGTTCCGTTACCTAGGAGACGAGGAGGTCGGTGTCGATGGTCCTCGCTCTGACTGTGTGCGGAAGTGTCGTGGCTCTCGTAGTGGTGGGACTCTTCGTCTTCGGTCTGCGCCGTCGCCTCATCCAGCGTTCCGGCGGGACCTTCGACTGCAGCCTGCGCTGGGACGCTCCGGAACCGGGCGACTCCGGCGGCAAGGGCTGGGCGTACGGGGTGGCCCGCTACAACGGCGACCGGGTGGAGTGGTTCCGCGTCTTCTCCTACTCGCTGCGTCCGCGCCGCGTCCTGGAGCGTTCGGCGATCGAGGTGGCCGGCCGCCGGGTGCCCGAGGGCGAGGAGGAACTGGCGTTGCTGTCCGACGCGGTGATCCTCGCCTGTCTGCACCGGGGCAGGCGGCTGGAACTCGCGATGAGCGACGACGCGCTGACCGGTTTCCTCGCCTGGCTGGAGGCGGCCCCGCCCGGCCAGAGGGTGAACGTCGCGTAGAGCGACGTTCAGGGTCCCGCTGGGTGGGGGTGCCCCCGGCAGCGGAGCTGTTGGGGGAGGGTGAACGTCGCGTAGCCGGGCGCCGGACACGCGCGTGCTCCCCCGGACGAGGTCCGGGGGAGCACTGTTGCCATGGGCCTGTGGATTGCCTCAGGGGCGCACGGGTCTGTGGATTACCTCAGACCGCTGTCGATGGCGGTGGCCAGCTCACCGTTCGCGGTGTCACCGCTGAACTCCCAGAAGAAGGCGCCGCCCAGGCCCTGGTTCTTGGCCCAGCTCATCTTGCCGGCGATGGTGGCGGGTGTGTCGTAGGACCACCAGTTGCCGCCGCAGTGGGCGTAGGCCGTGCCGGCGACGGTGCCGGTGGCCGGGCAGCTGTTCTTGAGGATCTTGTAGTCCTCGATGCCGGCCTCGTAGGTGCCGGGCGCCGGGCCGGTGGCCGCGCCGCCGGGGGCGGCCTGGGTGACGCCGGTCCAGCCGCGGCCGTAGAAGCCGATGCCGAGCAGCAGCTTGCTCGCCGGGACGCCCTTCGCCTTCAGCTTGGAGATCGCGGCCGCGGAGTTGAAGCCGTCCTGCGGGATGCCGTTGTACGAGGTCAGCGGCGAGTGGGGGGCCGTGGGGCCGTCCTTGTCGAAGGCGCCGAAGTAGTCGTAGGTCATCACGTTGTACCAGTCGAGGTACTGGGCGGCGCCGCCGTAGTCGGCCGCGTCGATCTTGCCGCCCGAGGAGCCGTCCGCGGTGATCGCGGCGGTGACCAGGTAGTCCTTGCCGAACTCGGCGCGCAGGGCCTGGGAGAGGTTCTTGAACGCCGCCGGACCGCTGGTGTCGCAGGTGAGGCCGCAGGCGTTCGGGTACTCCCAGTCGATGTCGATGCCGTCGAAGACGTCGGCCCAGCGCGGGTCCTCCACGACGCCCTTGCAGGACTTGGCGAAGGCGGCCGGGTTCTGCGCGGCCTGGCCGAAGCCGCCGGAGTAGGTCCAGCCGCCGAACGAGTACAGCACCTTGATGTGCGGGTACTTCGCCTTCAGCTGGCGCAGCTGGTTGAAGTTGCCGCGCAGCGGCTGGTCCCAGGTGTCGGCGGTGCCGCTGACGGACTGGTCCGCGGTGTAGGCCTTGTCGGTGGCGGCGTAGGCGTCGTCGAGCTTGCACTGGCCGTTGACGACGTTGCCGAACGCGTAGTTGATGTGCGTGATCTTGGCGGCCGAGCCGGACGTCACCAGGTTCTTGACGTGGTAGTTGCGGCCGTAGACGCCCCACTCGGTGAAGTAGCCGAGTTTGACCTTGTCGCCGGTGGGCGGCGGTTCCTCGGTGTTGCCGGTGGTGCGGATCCGCACCGAGCCGCTGACCGGGCCGGTCTGGTCGGCGGTGTCACGGGCCTGCACGCTGTACGAGTAGTCGGTGCCCTTGCTCAGGCCGCTGTCCGTGTACGAGGTGCCGGTCACCGTGGCGACCCTGGCACCGTCGCGCAGGACGTCGTAGTTCTTGACGCCCTTGTCGTCGGTGGCCGCGGACCAGGACAGCCGTACCGAGGTGTCCGTCACGTTGGAGGCGGAGGGCGTGCCGGGCGCGGAGGGCGCCTTGTCACCGGGGACGGAGGTGCCGTCGCAGCTGCCGCCGTTGAGCTTGCAGCCGGCGGGAGCACCGGTGCCGGAGCCGTTGAAGCCGAAGCTGATGGAGGCACCGGGGGCGAGGGTGCCGTTCCAGGACTTGTTCTTGGCGGTCCAGTGGTTGCCCGAGGACGTCACGTCGGCGTCCCAGGCGGAGGTGACGGAGGTGCCGGAGGGGAAGTCCCACTCGACGGTCCACGAGTTCAGGGCGGTGGTGCCGGTGTTCTTCACCGTCCACTTGCCCTCGAAGCCGGAGCCCCAGTCCTGGGTCTTGGCGTAGGTGGCGGTAGCGGAGGTCGCGGCCTGGGCGGGGCTCGCGAGGGCGACGAGGGCGGAGAGGGGGAGGAGGAGGGTGGCGAACCCGGCCACGGCTCTGTGTCTGAAGCGCATGCTGCGCCTCCTTTGTGGTGACGGATGTCGTCGGGGGTATGACTGAGCCATCACACCCGCGGTGCCGTGAGGATAGAAAGGTCTGGACCACGGGTCAATAGGTCTGGACCACTAAGCCGTTATGGCCCCTGGACACCCAACTCCTGCGCCAGTACCGCGGCTTGCACCCGGCTGCGCAGGCCCAGCTTCCCCAGCAGGCGGCTGACGTGCGTTTTCACCGTGGCCTCCGCCATGTCGAGGCGCTCGGCGACACCGGCGTTGGACAGACCCTCGCCGAGACAGGCCAGCACCTCCCGTTCACGCCGGGTGAGGGAGCCCAGCACCGCCGGATCGGCCGTGGACGCGCGGGCGGGCTTCGCGGCGAACTCCGCGATCAGCCGCCGGGTGACGGCCGGGGCGACGATTCCCTCACCGCGCGCCACCGTGCGCACGGCCGCGATGAGGTCCTTCGCCTCCGTGTTCTTCAGCAGGAACCCCGAGGCGCCGGCCCGCAGCGCCCCGAAGACGTACTCGTCGAGATCGAAGGTGGTCAGCACCAGCACGTCGGCGAGTTCCTCCGCGACCACCTGCCGGGTGGCCGACACCCCGTCCAGGCGGGGCATCTGCACATCCATCAGCACCACGTCCGGCCGCAGCTCACGGGCGAGCGCCACCGCCCGCTCACCGTCCGCCGCCTCGCCCGCCACCTCGATGTCGGGCGCACTGCGCAGGATCAGCACCAGTCCGGCACGGACGGCGGACTGGTCCTCGGCGACCAGGACGCGGATCATTCGGTCTCTCCTCGGGGGGTGGGCGCGGAGGTGGTGGCCGTGGCGCCCGCGGGGGTGTCGGTGAGGGGCAGGCGGGCGCGCACGACCCAGACCTTGGGGTGCGCGGGGTCTGCGCCGTCCTCCGGGCCGGCCCCGAAGGTGCCGTGCAGCAGGGCGACCCGCTCCCGCATCCCCACCAGACCGGCCCCGGAGCCCGGGGCGCGCGGGGCGTCCCGGCCGCCGTACGGACTGACCACGCGGATGTCCAGGGCGTCGGCCGCACGGCGCAGCCGCACGGTGACCGGCCCCTTGTCGGCGTGCTTCAGCGCGTTGGTCAGCGCCTCCTGCACGAGCCTGTACGCGGCCAGCTCCACCGGCGGCGGGACAACGCCGTGCCCGGCGTCGGGCAGGGGATCGAGGACGACCTCCAGGCCGTTGGCGCGGGCCCCCTCCACCAGGGCGCCGAGACCGTCCAGGGTCGGGGTGGCGGCCGGCTCCCGGTCGTCGGCGCGGTCGCGCAGGATGCCGATGAGACGGCGCATCTCGGCCAGTCCCTGGACGCTGTTCTCCCGGATCACGGTGAGCGCGTTCCGGGAGGCGTCCTCGTCGTCCAGGGAGAGCGCGGCCGTGGAGTGAATGGCGATCGCGGACAGGTGGTTGGCGACCATGTCGTGCAACTCCCGCGCCATCCGCGCGCGTTCCGCGGTCACCGCCTGGGTGCGGTCCATCTCGGCCAGCAGCGCGGTCTGTTCGGCGCGCAGCCGGGCGGCCTCGGCGGCCTCCCGGTGGTTGCGCACGATCAGCCCGGTCGACGCGGGCGTGAACGCGACGCCACCGATGATCAACCCGACCAGCAGCGCCTCGGGCACCCGCCACAGCGCGTACGGCACCAGTGTCCCCACGACCGTGAGCAGCGCGGTGAGCCGGGGGAGGAGACGGGCGGCGGCGGGGGTGCCGTAGAGGACGGCGGCGTACATGAGGTCGGTGTACATGATGATCGTGGCCAGGCTGCCCTGGGTGAGGCAGTCCGCGAGCAGCGCCGCGGTGCCGGTGAGCAGCGCGGTGCGCGGTGCGCTCCGGCGCAGCAGCTCGCAGCCGGCGATCACGGCGAGCGGGAGCAGGACCGGCCACCGGCCGTCGAAGACCACGTAGCTCGCGTCGGCGGGCCGCATGCCCAGCCCGATGCCCCACAGCAGCAGCCCGCCGAGCAGTCCGGCGAGCGACGCCCACACGTCGAAGCGGTGGGACCGGGGTGGTCGTAGGGCCATGACCCCATCCAACACGCTGCGCGCGGCCGCCGCCTGATGCCCGAGAACGTTCCTCGGGGCCGCTGGACTGCATCTTTCGATGTACAGGCAGTTCGTCGGCGGCGACGGCGCCGACGGCCGGTGCGCGCGGGAGCCTGAAAGAGTGACCGAGAGGAGCGAACCGTGATCGTCGCCTTGATCGCCGCCTGTGAGATCGGCTTCTGGGTGCTGCTGGCCGCCGGACTGGCCTTCCGCTACCTGCTGAAAATGCCGCGCACCGGCCTGGCGCTGCTGCTGTGCGAGCCGCTGCTGGAGGTCGTCCTGCTGGTCGCCACCGCGGTCGACCTCAGGAACGGCGCCGAGCCGGGCTGGGCGCACGGCCTGGCCGCGCTCTACATCGGCTACACCGTCGGGCACGGCCACCGCACCGTGAAGTGGCTGGACGGCCATGCCGCCCACCGCTTCGGCGGCGCCCCGAAGCCGGCCGGACCGCCGCGCTACGGAACGGCCCGCGCCCGGTACGAGACGAAGCTGTGGCTGGGCACGCTGGCGGGCGCCGCCGTGGCCGTCGCGCTGCTCCAGCTCGCCGTCTGGTACGTCGGTGACGCGAGCCGTTCCGGCCCGCTGGAGGACTGGCGCTTCGCCGCCCTGCGCATCGCCGGGATCCACGGACTGGTGGCGCTGGCCTACTGGATCTGGCCGAAGAAGGCCCCGGCGGGCGGGTCCCGGACCGGGACGGACATCGCCGAGGAGCGTGTGGGCCGATGACCCGGGCGTCCAGGAATCTTTCCGCGGGGGCCGCCACGCTGGTGGCGGGCCTGGGGCTGTGGCTGTTCGCCGAGGGAGTGGACCTGCCGGTGGTCACCCCCACCAAGGCGGGGGTGGTGATGATGTGCGTCGGCGGTGCGGAGTTCCTGCTGGGTTTGTACCGGGCCGCGCGGACCTCGGCCGGGTCCCGGTAGGGCTCAGCGCTCCCCGCCCGGCACCCACAGTACGTCGCCGGTCTCCTTGTTGGCGATGCGCGCCAGGATGAACAGGAGGTCGGAGAGACGGTTGAGGTAGGTGGCGGTGAGGGGGTTCATCGCGTCGCCGTGCGCCTCCAGCGCGGCCCATGTGGAGCGCTCCGCGCGGCGGACCACCGTGCACGCCTGGTGGAGCAGGGCGGCGCCCGCCGTCCCGCCCGGCAGGATGAACGAGCGCAGCTTCTCCAGTTGCTCGTTGAAGCGGTCGCAGTCCGCCTCCAGCCGGTCCACGTAGAACTGCTCGACCCGCAGCGGCGGGTACTCCGGGTTCTCCACGACCGGCGTCGACAGGTCCGCGCCCACGTCGAACAGGTCGTTCTGGACGCGGGTGAGGACCTGGGCGACCTCCGTCTCCAGGCCGCCCAGGGCGAGCGCCGTGCCGATCACCGCGTTCGCCTCGTTGGCGTCGGCGTAGGCGGAGATCCGCAGATCGGTCTTGGGGACCCGGCTCATGTCACCCAGGTTCGTGGTGCCCTTGTCGCCGGTCCTGGTGTAGATACGCGTCAGATTGACCATACGGCCCACCTTAGTTGCGCCCCGGCGCGAACGGTGCGGCGGCAAGGCGGGTCCCAAGACCCCGACGGGCGGACGGGTCCGGGTGCCACGACGGGCGGGTCCCGGTGCGGGCCCGCCCGTCGTGCCGTCCGGCTCCGGTGCGCCGGGCCGGTCCGTCAGATCCCGCAGGTGGGGGCCGACCAGTACGGCGACGGGTCGTGGGCCACGTGGACGTGGTCGTTGTGGCCGGGGTAGCCGGGGCCGAGGATCTCCGAGAAGCCGTGGGTCCTGCTCTGCTTGGCGAGGGTGCAGAAGCTCGGCGAGCCGACCAGGTCGGCCGCGTCGCCGTAGAGGTGACGGCTGGTCGAGGAGCCGCCGACCGCGTCGTTGCAGGCGTAGGAGCGGAAGCCGCTGGAGATGGTGATCGGCACATCACCGAGCTGGCGCCGCATGGCCTCCAGCTTCCACATGGTCTTCAGGGCGTTCGCCCTGGCGGTGGCCGCCGGGACCGCGCCGCCCGACCAGGTGGAGTTGCACTTGTTGAGTTCGGCGTAACTGAAGTGGACCGGTGTGCAGTCGGAGTCCTGGAGCGCGTAGATCTTGTTGTAGGTCGCCGGTCCGGCCGCGCCGTCCGCGGTCAGCCCGTAGGCCGCCTGGAACTTCTTGACGGCGGCGGTGGTGCGGGCGCCGTACTGGCCGTCGTAGGAGAGCCGTTCGCCCGAGGTCACCCAGCCCGCGACCCGGATCTGCAGCTGGGTCACATCGCTGCCGGAGGACCCCTGGGACAGGGAGCGGTTCCAGGTGTAGCAGTCGTCGGCGTGCGCCGTGCCCGCGGTGGCACTCACACCGAGGACCGTACCCGCCATGACCATGACAAATGAGAGAAGGATGCGTGCCGTGCGTCCGAGCATGAGGGCCTCCCGGCCGTCGGTCGGTGGATGAGGGGGTGCCGCCGGCCGGACGGCGACTGCCGACCAGCGTGCGCCACGCAGCTACGCGCGTCAACAACGCGTTGATGAATCCGAGGAGTTGGCGACGGGGGGATCCGGTGAGCGGATCGTGCCGCCCGCCACCGGCCGGGGTGGCGCCGGAGCCGGGAACGGTACGGTCCTCGGGCGTGACGGGTGTCTCACGGCGTGAGACGTGACACGCATTACTAACCCCTCACACATCCGCTCGCGGACGCTAATGTCCGCGAGTAACAGACATGAACAGTGCGTGAGCGTTTCGAAGGGGAGTCGCACAGTGGCACGGAAGCTCGCCGTCATCGGGGCCGGCCTCATGGGGTCCGGAATCGCCCAGGTCTCCGCCCAGGCGGGCTGGGACGTCGTTCTGCGCGACGTCACCGACGAGGCGCTCACGCGAGGTACCGACGGGATCAAGTCGTCGTACGACAGGTTCGTGAGCAAGGGCAGGCTCGAGGCCCACGACGCCGACGCGGCCCTCGCCCGGATCACCGCGACCACCGACCTGGACGCCTGCGCCGACGCGGACGTCGTGGTCGAGGCGGTCTTCGAGAAGCTCGAGGTCAAGCACGAGATCTTCCGGGCCCTGGACGGGATGGTGCGCGACGACGCCGTCCTCGCCTCCAACACCTCCGCCATCCCGATCACCAAGATCGCGGCCGCGACGCGGCGTCCGGAGCGGGTCGTCGGCGTCCACTTCTTCTCGCCGGTGCCGATGATGCAGCTGTGCGAACTGGTTCGCGGCTACAAGACCAGCGACGAAACCCTCGCCACCGCACGGGAGTTCGCCGAGTCGGTCGGCAAGACCTGCATCGTCGTCAACCGCGATGTGGCCGGCTTCGTGACCACCCGCCTCATCTCCGCCCTCGTCGTCGAGGCCGCGAAGCTCCACGAGTCGGGTGTGGCGAGCGCCGAGGACATCGACCTGGCCTGCAAGCTGGGCTTCGGTCACGCCATGGGACCGCTGGCCACCGCGGACCTGACCGGCGTGGACATCCTGCTGCACGCCACCGGCAACATCTACGCCGAGTCCCAGGACGAGAAGTTCGCCGCCCCCGAACTGATGCGCCGGATGGTTGACGCGGGTGACATCGGGCGCAAGAGCGGGCAGGGCTTCTACACGTACTGATCATCCCGAACACCCCGGTCGGTCACACGCAGGGGTGAATTCGGTATCGGTTCGCTTACACGGGGCAACCTCTGCGGGCTCCACACAGTCAGAGGTTGCATCACCGGCATTACGAAACGTGGAGCACGAGACGCACGCACCGGGGAGCGCATATGCACATCAGGGGCGACCACGCCGAGCTGGTCGTCGGGGGCCGCCTCGACGTCCGCAGCGCGGCGGACGCCCGTACGGTCCTGCACGCGGCCGTCGACGACGGAGTCGGAGACCTGCTGCTGGACCTGTCCGAACTGGACTCCTGGGACGCCACCGGACTCGGCGTGATCATGGGAGCCCACCGGCGGGCCGGCCGCTGCGGCCGGCGTCTGGTGCTGCGCGACGTACCGCCGCAGATGCAGCGCCTGCTGGTGGCCACCCGGCTGCACCGGATCCTGGCGATCGAAGGAGGTATCGGGGTGGACACGCTGCCCCGTGTGTGAGGCGCGGGACGGGGGCCACCGGCCGGGGCCGGACGGACGGGCGGACCCGGGCAGACCTCGGCGAACCGCGCCACCCGCGCACAATCCTCACGAGACCGTGACGTCCCGGACCGCCCGGCACCCCGAGCTGTCGTAGATACTGAACGAAGGTTTAGGGTTCGGCTGCCCGCTGCCTTGCAACCCTCGAGCGGGACCGGACCAGAAGCGACAGCGTGGTGTGCAGCGACGCCGGAAGTCCGACGACAGGACCCAGGCACACAACGCTTTTGGGGGGCTAGGACCTATGGACCCGAACAACCCGGGACCCGAGGAGTACGGTCGCGACGGCGACGGGCACGCGCCGAGCCGGCGCCCGCCCAGGGATCCCCTCGCATCCGACTTCGGACCGCCCGCGCTCGCCCGCGCGGTGCAGCTCGTCTCCGGTGATTTCCTGCTCACCGTCAACCCCGTCGACGGCAGCGAGATAGAGCCCTGCCCGCCCGCCGAGCGGCCCGCCCGCCCGGCGAAGCTGACGGAGGCCGAGCGCGCCGGGACCGACCGCGCCGCGCAGCCGCCCGTCCCGCCGGGGCCCGCGCAGCCCGTGCTGCCGCTGCTGGCCCGTCAGGACGAGCGCGAGAAGCTGGTCCGGCTGCTCGCCCGCGGCCGCTCCGTGCTCCTCACCGGGCCCGCGGGCTCCGGCCGCACCCGGCTGCTCGACACCGTCGCCGAGGACTGCGCGGACCTCGCCCCCGACGGCGTCGTCCGTCTGAACGGCCACCGCCGCAGCAGTGACGACCTGCTGTACGACCTCTTCTACGCCGTCCACGGCGCGCCCCTGCACCGGCCCGGCCGGGACGAACTGGCCGACTGCCTGCGGGAGGTCGGCGCGGTCGTCGTCCTGGACGACCTCGGGTTCGGCGGCGCCGCCCTCGACGAACTGCTGGACGCCACCCCCGAGTGCGCCTTCCTGCTCGGCGCCACCCCGGACGTGCCGGCCCCGTCCGCCGGCTCCGGGCTCGAGGAGGTCACCCTCGACGGCCTCGACCGCGCGGCCGGCCTGGAACTGCTGGAGCACGCCGTCGGCCGGCGCCTCACCGAGGACGAGTCGAACTGGGCCGGCGACCTCTGGTTCGAGTCCGAGGGCCTGCCGCTGCGCTTCGTCCAGGCCGGCGCCCTGCTGCGGCAGCGCGACCGGCTGCGCGTCGGGACCAGCGCCGTCGACGAGTTCGGCGTCTTCGAGGACACCCCGCCCGAGGACCTGCCCGACGGCGCCGTCGAGGGCGACGAGATCCCGCTGCCCTCGCTCGGCGAGGCGGCCGCCCCCGCCCCGCTGCTCGCCTCCCGGCTCAGCACCTCCGCCCGCGCCACCCTGCGGTTCGCCGTCGCGCTCGGCGGCGAACTCCCGCACCAGGCACACCTGCCCGCGCTGGTCGGCGACACCCACGCCGACGCCGCTCTCGGTGAACTGGCCGCGTGCGGACTGGTCTCCGCCGTCGGCTCCCGCTACCGGCTCGCCGCCGGTGTGCCGGCCCAGCTGGAGGCCGCCGGGTACACCGACGACATCGAGGCACAGGCCCGTACCGCCGCCCAGCACTACGCCTGGTGGACCGGGCACCCCTCGGTCACCCCGGAGCGGGTCTGCGCCGAGGCCGACGCCGTGCTCGCCGCGCTCGGCCTGCTCTCACCGCTCACCTCGGCCGACGGCGAGGGCGAGCCCAGCACCGCCGTGCAGCTGGCCCGCTCCGCGGCACCCGCGTTCGCCGCGGGCCTGCACTGGAGCGCCTGGGAACGGGCGCTGCGGGCCGGCGCCGAGGCCGCCCGGCACGCCGGGGACGTGACGGAGGAGGCCTACTTCCACCACGAGCTCGGCATCCACGCCCTGTGCACCGGCGACCTCGACCGCGCCCGCGCCGAGCTGGAGGCCTCCATCGGCCTGCGCGGGGCCCTCGCCGACAAGCGCGGCACCGTCGCCGGACGCCGCGCGCTGGCCCTGGTGGCCGACCGCTCGGGCATTCCGATGCCGCTGCTGCCGACCGTGGGGGAGGAGGTGCCCGAGGCCCACTACGAGGAGTCGGTGTCGCCGCCCCGCGGGGTGCCGACCGCCTTCCCGGAGCTCCAGCCGCCCGCCGACGCCGGGCTGATCGTCCACCGCACCGCGCCCGTGTCCCGGCCCGCGCCCCCGCACAAGGCGGGCGGCGGACTGAAGGGCCTGGCCCGGCGCAACCTCGTGGCGGCCGGTGCGGGCGCGCTGCTCGTCGCCGTGCTGGGCACGGTGGTCACCCTCGGCGCCACCTCGGAGAACGACGCGGGCACCCCGTCGGGGGACGTCGGCGTCAACCCGTCCGCGAGTCAGGGCGTCGACGACGGCAACCTGGGTGCCGACCCGCGGGCCGACGAGAACGGCGACACCGGGGACGCCACCAGCCGGCCGACCGACCCCGGCCCGGACGGCACTTTCGGCACCTCGGACGACCCGACGCCGACGGCCACCGAGTCGGGCGAGCCCTCGGACGACCCGAGCGGCACGAAGGAACCGGACGATCCGACGACCGGCCCCAGCCCGACGAAGCCCGGCAAGCCGCCGACGTCGTCCAGCAAGCCGCCGACCTCCAACGAGCCGACCGGGCCCACGGACGACCCGACCGAGCCCACCGAGGAGCCGACCGAGCCGACGACCGACCCCACCGAGCCGACGGAGGATCCGACGGAGGGGCCCTCGTCGCCGGAGACGACCAACTCGGCGAGCGGCCCCGCCCCCTCCGCCCCCACGGAGACGGAGTCGGAGGCGAGCAGTTCGGCGAGCGCCCCGCAGAGCAGCGACGAGGGCACGCCCAGCGGCTCCGGGACGACCGTGATCTGACGGACGTACGCGCGAAGGGCCGGACTCCCGAGGGGAATCCGGCCCTTCGCACGTGCCGTGGCGCCGCCACGCGGTGACGGTCAGAACAGGCGCAGCTTGTCGTCCTCGATGCCCCGCATCGCGTCGTAGTCGAGGACCTGGCAGCCGATGCCCCGGTCGGTGGCGAGCACCCGGGCCTGCGGCTTGATCTCCTGGGCGGCGAACACACCGCGCACCGGGGCGAGATGCGGATCGCGGTTCAGCAGCTCCAGATAGCGCGTGAGCTGCTCGACACCGTCGATCTCACCACGCCGCTTGATCTCCACCGCGACGGTCCGCCCCTCGGCGTCGCGGCAGAGGATGTCGACAGGGCCGATGGCGGTCATGTACTCGCGGCGGATGAGGGTGTAGCCCTCGCCGAGCGTTTCGATACGGTCCGCCAGCAGTTCCTGGAGGTGCGCTTCCACGCCGTCCTTGATCAGGCCGGGATCGACCCCCAGTTCGTGCGAGGAGTCGTGGAGGATCTCCTCCATCGTGATGATGAGTTTCTCGCCCGCCTTGTTGACGACGGTCCAGACCCCCTCCTCGTCGCCGGTGCCCTCCTTGAGCGCACAGGGCGGCGACATCCAGTTCAAGGGCTTGTAGGCCCGGTCGTCGGCATGGATCGACACGCTGCCGTCCGCCTTGACCAGGATCAGACGGGGTGCCGAGGGCAGGTGCGCGGTGAGCCGCCCGGCGTAGTCCACGGAGCAGCGGGCAATGACGAGACGCATGGTCGGCAACGCTACTCGACGGGCCGGGGTCGATGCGATTCGCCCTCACGGGCACCGGGCCGGCGGACGCGCGCAGCACCGCGGCGGGCCCCGCAACGGCAGCCGCACAGCCCTCGCGGCCGACTCACAGGAACCCCTCAAGTCCCTCGAGACACGTCCTGTATCTCCTGGAAAACGCGTGTTCGGCGATGGCCGATTACCGGCCTACAGGAAGTCCCGCATCCGGGGATTCGCCTGGTGCGGTCACGGCCCGTTGCTTACGGTATTGAACGGGAGGTCGCGATGTGTGCACGCAGCGTGTCGGAATTTGCGAGCTCCCGTATCTGTCAGGCAACCCCCGCACCCCGGGGGTGCGAGAGGAGAACCCATGTCGCTCGACGTCTCACCGGCCCTACTCGAACAGGCCGAGCGAGGCGAGGTCGACGAAGCTGACTTCGTCGACTGCGTCCGGACCTCCCTGCCCTACGCGTGGGAGATGATCAGTTCCCTGGTGGCTCAGCTGAAGGTCGACGGTGGAGAGTTCGCCGACAACCAGACGCCCCCGCCGGACGAGCAGGCACGCGGCCAGCTGCTGCGTGCGCTCGCGAGTGACGCGATCCGCGGAGCGCTGCAGCGGCACTTCGGTGTCCGGCTGGCCTTCCAGAACTGCCACCGGGTGGCCGTGTTCCCGCTGGACTCCTCGGTCGACGAGAGGCTGGCCAAGTTCACCTCGGTCCGGGGGCAGCTGCTGAACCAGTCGCCGGAACTGCGCGACTGCTGACGTACCACGTCGATCGCTTGCCGTCCCGTACGCGGGAGGTGCGGTTTTCGCACCGGGGCGGCAAGCCGTCATCGGACCCCCGGCTCGTTCAGGGCCTGTCGGCGAGTTGGGGGATCACCTCGGATCCGAGCCGCCGTACGTTCTCCTCGGTCGCCGCGAGGTCGCCGGACCCCTCGACGAACAGCGCGAACCGGGAGATGCCGGTCCGCTCGCTGGTCGCGGCGAGCCGGTCCGCGCACAGCCGCGGGCTGCCCACCGGGTGCAGCCCGCAGAGCAGTTCGGTGTAGGCCAGCGGGTCACGCATCCGACGCTCCCGGCCGTCCACCGTGACATGGGCCCCGAGCCCCTGGTGCAGCCAGCCCGGCATCGCCTTCAGCAGCGCCTCCGTCGCGTCGGTGCTCCGGTCGGCGATCTGGCAGACCCCGGCCGACACGTGGGACGCGCGGTGGATCTCCGGCGCCGGCCTCCCGCACACGCGTGCGTGGCGCTGCCACAGGGAGACCATCTCGGCCTTCTCCTCGTCCCCGACGTGCATGCCGAGCAGCATCGGCAGCCCGCGCTCGGCGGCGAGCCGCACGCTCGCCGGAGAGGTGCAGGCGACCACGACCTCGGGGCCCGGGGCTTCGGTGAGGGCCTCCGACGGGCGTGGGACGACGGGCACTTCACGGAAGCGGTACCGCTCCCCGTCGGCCGCGACGGACGGTTCGCGCAGCCAGCGCACCAGCAGATCGAGCGATTCCGGGAAGCCCTGCTCGTACGCCTTCAGACCGGCTCCGAACACCTCCAGGTCGACCCACGGCCCGCCGCGCCCGACACCCAGCGAGAACCGTCCGCCGCTGGTGACGTGCAGCAGCGCGGCCTGTTCGCCGAGCGCCACCGGGTGGACGGTGGGCAGCACGCTCACCGCCGTACCGACCCGGATGCGGCGGGTGCGGCCGAGCAGTAACGCCGCCAGGGTGATCGCCGACGGGCAGGTGCCGTACGGCACGAAGTGGTGCTCGCCCAGCCAGACCGCGTCCAGGCCCGCCTCCTCCGTCAGTTCGGCGCAGCGGACCGCTCGGTGCAGTGCCTCCCCTTCGCCCTGCCCGGGGAACTGGGCGCCCAACACGAAACTTCCAACGTGCATTGCTTTCCTGCTTCCTTGGCTCCGACACGGAGCTCCCCCGCAGGGCATAACCGTCTGACACGTGCCGAGGACACGGTCGGGAGGGGGATTTTACGGATTGTCTGCAGAATGGGCGGTTCCGGAGCCGGTGTTGCGCTGCCGTGAAGGGAGGCTTGTGATGATTGGTTCCATGCGCGTACCCGGCTTCGCCCCGCGTAGGCTGGATGCGGTCCCTGCATCCTGTATAGCCCCGTGAGGTGTCCTGTGTCCCCGCGTCGCAACCGAGCCAAGGGAGCCGGCTCGTCCGGCCGGAGCGCCGAGGACGACCGGTCCGGGCGCTACGGCGGCTGGCAGTCCACGGAGAGCTGGCGCGACGAGGAGTGGAACGTACGGCACGTGGCGGGGGCCAGTGCCCAGGGCAAGGCGTACCGCTGCCCCGGCTGCGACCAGTTGATCCCGGACGGGGTACCGCACGTGGTGGCCTGGCCGGAGCACGCGGGGGTCGACGGCCGCCGGCACTGGCACAAGGCCTGCTGGAACGCCAAGGACCGCCGCACCACGCGGGTGCAGCGGTCCCGTAACGCGCCGAGGTTCTGAGGGCCGCCGGGCCCTCGCGGCCCGGGGCGGGGCCCCGGGCGGGCCCTAAACGTCCCGCTTGCCGAGCAGCGCGAAGGCGCCGCCGGTCACCACGGCCGTGAGCCCGATCATGATCCACAGCGGGTCCCAGCCGGACGGGCCGGACGTGCTGAGGGAGTTGGAGTAGAAGATGCTCAGCTGGTTCGGGATGGAGTACTCGAACAGCGCGACGCGCACGTCCTCCAGCGAGGAGGCGAACATGAACATCGCGATCACCAGCGGGGCGAGCACGGCACCGATCATGAGGGTGATGGCGCCCGCCGAGTGCCGGACGACCGAGCCGACGGCCAGCGAGAGCGTGCCGAGCAGCGCGACGTAGAGCGAGACGCCGACGGTGGCCTTCAGCCACTCGCCCCCGGTGGGTTCCCCCGCGTTGTTGCCCTTCAGCATCGCCACGTGCAGGAACGCGACGGCCGTCACGGACACCAGCGTGACCACGAAGGCGATCAGGAAGAACACCAGGGCCTTCGCCGCGAGCACCCGGCCGCGTGAGGGACAGGCGACCATGGTGGTGCGGATCATGCCGGTGCCGTACTCCGAGGCCGTGGTCAGCACCCCCAGCGTGATGATGCACATGATGCCCAGGAGCAGGCCGAAGAAGCCCATGGACAGCGCGTTCTCACCGCCGAGATCCGGGTCGGTGCTCGCCACCACCAGACCGGTCAGCAGACCGATGCCGACGACGAGCAGCACGAACACGCCCAGCGTCCACATCGTGGAGCGCACCGACTTGATCTTCGTCCACTCGGAGGCGAGCGCATGCCCGAAGTGGGTGCGCACCACCGGGATCGGCGAGGTGTAACCGGGGTACGCCGAGCCGGAGGCGGGGTGCGCGGCACCGGGCGCCGCCCCCCATGCGGGCGCGGCCGGCTGCGTCGGGGGCTGGGGCGTGCTCATCGGGCGTCCTCGGGCTTGGTCACGTCGGAGCCGGCCGGGCCGGCGGGGGCGGCCGGCGACGCGGCCGGAGCGGCTGCCGGGGCGGCCGACGGGGGAGCGGCCACAGCGGCGCTCCGACCGGGCTGCGGTACGGGCTGGGCGTACGGGTTGGCCACCGGGGTCACCGGCGCGCCCGGAACCGCTCCAGGGGCGCCCGGAGCGCCGTACGGGCCCGCCGGGGCCTGCGGTGCGCCCGGCGGCGCCGCGAAGTGCTGACCGCCCTGCTGGGGCGGCGGCGGGGCGTACCAGCCGGGCTGGCCCTGCCCCGGCACCGGTACCGGCGGCTGCATGCCCGGCGGGAGCGGCTCCTGGAACCCCTCCTTCTGGTCGGTGGTCGAGCGGTAGTCGACCACGCCCTGCGTCATCCGCATGTACGCCTCCTCCAGCGAGGCCTGGTGCGGCGACAGCTCCCACAGCCGTACGCCGGCCTCGTGGGCGATGTCGCTCAGGCGGGGCAGCGGCAGTCCCGTCACCCGCAGCGCGCCGTCCTGCTCGGGCAGCACATTGCCGCCCGCCTCGGTGAGCGCGGCGGACAGCTTCTCGCGCTGCTGCGGCTCGGTGTCCGGGGTGCGCACCCGCGCGAAGTCGGCGGAGTTCGCGGAGATGAAGTCCTTCACGCTCATGTCGGACAGCAGCTGCCCCCGCCCGATCACGATGAGGTGGTCGGCGGTCAGCGCCATCTCGCTCATCAAGTGGGAGGAGACGAAGACCGTGCGGCCCTCCGCGGCGAGCGACTTCATCAGGTTGCGCACCCAGAGGATGCCCTCGGGGTCGAGCCCGTTGACCGGCTCGTCGAACAGCAGCACCTGGGGGTCGCCGAGCAGCGCGGCGGCGATGCCGAGCCGCTGGCCCATGCCCAGGGAGAAGCCCTTGGAACGCTGCCGCGCCACCTCGTGCAGCCCGACCACGCCCAGCACCTCGTCCACGCGGCGGGCCGGGATGCCGGAGAGCTGGGCCAGGCTCAGCAGATGGCTGCGCGCGGACCGGCCGCCGTGCACCGCTTTGGCGTCCAGCAGCGCGCCGACCTGCCGGGCGGCGTTGGGCAGCCTGCGGTAGGGATAGCCGCCGATCGTGACGTGGCCCGCGGTGGGGTTGTCGAGACCGAGGATCATCCGCATCGTCGTCGACTTGCCCGAGCCGTTGGGGCCCAGGAAGCCGGTGACGGCGCCGGGCCGCACCTGGAAAGAAAGGTTGTACACAGCGGTTTTGTCGCCGTACCGCTTGGTCAGGCCGACTGCCTCGATCATGCTCCGCCCCATCGAGAGGTTCAGGACAACGGGGGCGCACGCCCCCGTAAGGGTTAGGAGGATATCGAGAGGCTGACGGTTCCGCCCAAGGCGAGGTAAAAACCGGGCCGCTCCTCCGCGCCCCCGGGCCCTTGCGTCCGGAGCGTGCCGGGCGCGCGGGGCTCCGGCACGCTCCGGACGAAAGGCCCTACGCGTCGCGCTTCTTCAGCAGCAGGTAGCCGCCGGCGAGCGCCGCGACCACCCACAGCACCATAATGCCGAGGCCGCCCCAGGGCCCGTACGGGGTGTCGTCGTCGAGCGGCGGCACCACCTGCAAGATCCTGCTGCCCGCCTGGTCCGGCAGGAACCGGCCGATCTTCTTCGTCGCGTCGACGTTGCCCAGGATGTTGGAGATCAGGAAGAAGAACGGCATCAGGATGCCCAGCGACAGCATCGGGGAACGCAGCATCGTGGCGACGCCCATCGAGAACACCGCGATCAGGGTCATGTACAGGCCGCCGCCGATCACGGCCCGCAGCACGCCGTCGTCCCCGAGGGACGCCTTGTGCTCGCCGAGCACCGCCTGTCCGAGGAAGAAGGCGGCGAAGCTGGTGGCCATACCCACGACGAACGCGAGCGCGGTCGCCACCCCGAGCTTGCCGGCCAGGAAGCTGCCCCGCTGCGGCACGGCCGCCAGCGAGGTGCGGATCATGCCGGTGCTGTACTCGTTCGACACCACCAGCACCCCGAACACGATCATCGCCAGCTGACCGAGACTCATCCCGGCGAAGCTGATGAACGTCGGGTCGAAGGCGATCCGGCTCCGGGGGCTCATGGTGTCGAACTCGTTCGCCGACAGCGCCGAGATCAGCATGCCGAGCGCGATGGTGACGACCACCGCCAGGGAGAGCGTCCACATGGTGGACGCCACCGACCGGATCTTGGTCCACTCGGACCGGATGACCTGCGCCGCCGCCATGCTCAGTCCTTCTTCCAGCCGTCGCCCCACTGCTGCGGGGGCGCGGGCGCGTCGGAGTGCGCGTGGTACTCCACCGACTCCGCGGTCAACCGCATGAACGCCTCCTCCAGGGAGGCCCGCTGCGGGCTCAGCTCGTGCAGCACCAGCCGGTGCCGGGCCGCCAGTTCCCCGATCTGCTCCGCCCCGGTGCCGTCCACTTCCAGCGTCGCGCCTCCGCTCTCCACGACCGTGAGGCCGGCCCCGTGCAGCACGTCCAGCAGCCGCTCCCGCTGCGGAGAGCGGATCCGGACGTACGCACGGGAGTTGTGCGCGATGAAATCGGCCATGGAGGTGTCCGCGAGCAGCCGGCCCTGCCCGATGACGACCAGATGGTCCGCCGTCAGCGCCATCTCGCTCATCAGGTGGGAGGAGACGAAGACCGTGCGGCCCTGTGCCGCCAGGGTCTTCATCAGGGTGCGGATCCAGTGGATGCCCTCGGGGTCGAGCCCGTTGACCGGCTCGTCGAACATCAGGATGCGCGGGTCGCCGAGCAGCGCGCCGGCGATGCCGAGCCGCTGGCCCATGCCGAGCGAGAACCCCTTGGCCTTCTTCCCCGCCACCGACGACAGCCCCACCGTGTCCAGCACCTCGTGCACCCGCTGCCGAGGGATGCCGTTGCTCTGGGCGAGGCACAGCAGGTGGTTGAAGGCGCTGCGGCCACCGTGCATGGCCTTGGCGTCGAGCAGGGCGCCGATGTACTTCAGCGGGTCCTTGAGCCGGTCGTAGTGCTTGCCGTCGATCCGGACGTCACCCGCGGTGGGCCGGTCCAGGCCCAGCATCATCCGCATGGTGGTGGACTTGCCCGCGCCGTTGGGACCGAGGAAGCCCGTGACGATGCCCGGTCTGACGGTGAACGTCAGATGGTTGACCGCCACCTTCTCGCCGTACCGCTTGGTCAGCCCCTCGAGCTCGATCATGCCGCCACGCTAGAACGGGACAAAGCCCCCTGCCACCTCAGTGGCAGAGGGCTTCGCCGATGTTCAGCCACCGTATTCCGGCCGGTAACCGGAACCGCTGGTTACCGGGTCTGCTGGGCCGGAACCCCGCGGGAGGCGGTCTCCTCCTCGGCCGGCGAACCGGCCGCTGCCACTGCGGCGCCCGTGAGCGTCGCCAGCATCTCGCGGACGTTGGTCAGCTGGGCGTTGATGGAGTCGCGGCGGTTGGTCAGCGCGGCCAGCTCCCGCTCGGATTCCGAACGGATCCGGTCGGCCTTGGCGTTGGCGTCGGCCACGATGTCCTCGGCCTGGCGCTGGGCGGTCTCCACCGTCTGGCGGGCCCGGCGCTCGGCGTCCGTGCGCAGCTTCTCGGCCTCCAGACGCAGCTGCTCCGCCCGGTGCTCGATCTCGGCGAGACGCTTCTCGGCCTTGGCCTGACGCGACGCCAGGTCGCGCTCGGACTGCTCGCGGCGCTTGGCGAGGTTCGTCTCGAAGTCGGCGGCGGCCTGCGCGGCCTTCGCGCGGGTCTCCTCGAAGAGGGCGTCCGCCTCCTCGCGCTTGGACTGGGCGTCCTTCTGCGCGTCCGACCGCAGCTGCGAGGCCTCGCTCTGCGCCTTCTCGACGATCCGGGCACCGTCGTCCTCGGCCTTGGCCTTGCGCTCGGCGGAGTACGACTCCGCGTCGTTGCGCACCTGCTGGGCGGCGGACTCGGCGAGTTCGCGGTGCTGCTCGGCCGCGCGCCGAGCCTCCTCGCGGAGGTCCTTCGCCTCCTCCTCGGCCAGGCGCAGGATCTTCTCCACGCGCGCGCCGAGACCCGCGTACGACGGCTCGGCGTCGGTGACCTGGGCCTGGGCGTTCTGCGTCTCGAGGTGGAGCTCTTCGATGCGCTTTTCCAGAGCGGTGATGCGGGCGAGAGCGCTGTCACGGTCGGAGACGAGCTTGGAGATTCGTTCGTCCACCTGAGCGCGGTCGTATCCACGCCGCACAAGCTCGAAGCCGTAGGGGGAAGTGTCGCTCATGGGGTTCCTGTCGAATGAGACCGGTGAGGTGATAGGGGGAATCCTAGGGGCCGAAGCGCTGTGTCATCGAGCGGATGCGCGTTTGATACGGAGAATGACACCCCTTTTGAGTGGCTGGCCCCCGGAGTACTTGCCAAGTGCATGCTCAAACCCCCTGACCAGCAAGGGATTTCACCTGCTGACAGAGGGTTTCTCACGTCATCGAAGATTTCTGCCCGGTTAGCCCCCAAGTATCCTAACTGTCCGAAGACTTGCTCCGCTGGCCGGGTGTACCGGCCGTCGCGGCCGCCTTCACCCCGTGGTCCTTTCCGCCGCCCGGCGTCTCGAACGACTCCAGCGCCTCCAGGACGTCCTGCACGCGCGAGATCTCGGCGTTGATGTCCTCGCGCCGCCGCACCAGGACATCCAGCTCGCGCTTGCCCTCCTCGACCGTGGCCCGCGCCTCGCGGATCGCCTCGGCCTTCAGCTCCTCGGCCTCCTTGACCAGTGTGGCCTTCTTCTGCTCGGCCTCCTTCAGGAGACCCTCGGCCTTCTTCACCGCGGCGATGCGCACCTTGCCCGCCTCGGAGTTGGCCTCGGACACGATCTCCTTGGCCTTCGCCTGCGCCTTGGCCAGCTGCTCCTCGGACGCCTTGATCAGCGCGTCGCAGCGGTCGCCGGTGGACTTCATCGTCTCGGCCGCCTCACGACGGGCCCGCTCGTGCAGCTCCTCGATCTCACTGGTGATCCGGTCCCGCAGCTCCTCGGCGCGCTCCCTGATCCGGGTCGCGTCCCGACGGGCCCCGACCAGCAGCTCGTCCGCGTCCGTGCGGGACTTCTCCACCCGGGAGTTGCCCTCGACCGTCGCCTCGGCGACGAGCCGGTCGGCCTCCGTGCGGGCCGCGCCGACCATCGAGTCGGCCTGGGCCTCCGCGTCCGCGGTGGTCTTCTGCGCCTGCTGCTGCGCCTCGGTGAGCAGCTTGTCCGCCTCGGCGGCGGTCTCCGTGATGAGCGTGTCGACCTGCTCGGCCGCCTCCGAACGCCGCTTGTTGGCCTCATTGCGGGCCTCGTCGAGGGTGCGCTCGGCCTCCTCGCGCGCGGACGTCACCAGCCGCTCCGCCTCCCGCTCCGCGTCGGCCTTGACCCGCGCGGACTCGGTGCGGACCCGCTCCGCGTGCTGCTGTGCCGAACCGACCGTCTGGGACGCCTCGGCCCGCAGCCGCTCCGCGTCGCCGGACGCGTCCGAGATGAGCTTCTCGGCCTTGGCCACCGACTCCGTACGCACCCGGTCGGTCTCCGCGATCGTCTCCGCGGTGAGCCGCTCCGCCTCGCTGCGCGCCTCCGTGATGAGGGTGTCCACCTGGGCCGCCGCGTCCGAACGGATCCGGTTGGCGTCCTCCCGGGCCTCGGCCCGGGTGTGCGACGCGTTCCGCTCGGCCTCGGCGACCGCGTCCGACGCCTCCGTACGCATCCGCAGGCTCTGCTCGGAGACCTCCGAACGGACCCGGTCCGCCTCGGTGATCGCCTCGGACACCGTGCGCTCGGCGAGCGCCTTGGCGGCCTCCGTCTCCTCCTGCACCGCGCGCCGCATCCGGGCGGCGTCCTCGCCGGCCCGCTCCCGCTCCGCGTAGGCGTCGGACCGGACCCGGTCCGACTCCTCCTCCGCCTCGCGGCGCATGCGGTCCGCCGCGTGCTCGGCGGCCTGGCGCAGCCCGGCGATCTCGTCCTGCGCCTGCTCCTGCAGCCCCGCGACCGAGTCCCGCACCTGCTGGGCGTTCTGCTCGGCCGCCGACACCATCTCGGTGGCACGCCGGTCGGCCTCCTCGACCAGCCGTACGGCCTCGGCCTGCGCCTCCTCCACCCGCTTGCGCGCCGAGGCCAGCAGCTCCTCGCTCTGCTCCCGGGCCCGCTCGCGCTCCTGGTCGGCCTCCGTACGGGCCGCGCCCAGCAACTCCTCGGCCTCGCGCCGACGCCGGGCGGCCTCCTCCTGCGCACCCGCCAGCGTCTCCTGCGCCTCCGCGCCGAGCCGCTCGGCGGCGGCCCGTGCCTCGGCCCGCATCCGGTCGGCGCTCTCCTGCGCCTCCGACTTCAGCCGCTCCGCCTCCGCCGAGGCCTCCGACCGCAGCTGTACGGCCACGGACTCGCCCTCCGCGCGGGACGCCGCCGCGTCCGCCGCGGCCTCGTCGCGCAGCCGCTCCGCCTCCGCCTGCGCCTGCTGCCGGAGCGAACGGCTCCGCTCCGCGGCCTCGGTGCGCAGCCGCTCGGCCTCGTCCGCGGCCTCCCGGCGGATACGGCCCGCCTCCTCGCGGGCGTCGCTCAGCGCCTGTTCGGCCGAGGCGAGCCGCTCCTCGGCCTCCGTGTGCAGCCGGGTCAGCTCCTCGGCGGCCTCCTCGCGGCGCGCGGCGACGGCCCGCTCGGTCTCCTCGTGGACCTCGCGCGCGGCCCGCTCGGCGTCCTCCTTGACCGCGTCGGCCTGCTCGGCGGCCTCCGCGCGGTGGTGCTCCGCCTCCTTGCGCGTGCGCTCCAGTGTCTCCTCGGCCTGCCGGCGCAGCGTCGTGGCGCGCTCGATGGCCTCGGTGCGGACCTTCTCGCTGTCCGTCTGCGCGGTGGAACGCAGCTCGTCCGCGTCCGCCTTCGCCTTGGCCAGCAGCTCCTCGGCGGACCGGGCCGCCTCCTCGATCTGCGACACGGCCTGCTTACGGGCCTCCGCGCGGATCTTCTCGCCCTCGGCGACCGCGTCGGCCCGCAGGTGCTCGGCCTCGCCACGCAGCCGGCGGGCCTCCTCCTGGAGCTCGACCGTCTTGGCGCGGTACTCCTTGGTGTCGTCCTTCGCCGCGCCCTTGAGCTGCGTGGCGATGTCGTGCGCCTCGGCGCGCAGCCGGTCCGCCTCCGCCTCGGCCTCGCGGCGGATCCGCTCGGCCTCCTCGGTCGCCTCCCTGGTGGTCCGCTTGGCTTCCTCCGAGGCCTTGTTGAGCACGTCCTCGGCGGTCTTGGCCGCCTTCGACAGCTGGGTGGCGCTCTCCTCGGCGGTGATCGTACGGGCCTTCTCGGCGGCCTCCGCGACGATCTTCTCCGCCTCGGCGCGGGCGTCCGCGACGACCTGTTCGGCGTCCGCCTTGGTGGTCTCGGCTTCCTTGGTGGCCTCGCTGACCAGCCGGGCGACCTGCTCCTTGGCCGTGCGCGTACGGGTCTCGTTGGCGGACTCGGCGGAGGCGAGCGCCTTCGACGCGGCCTCCTTCGCCTCGGCGAGCACCTTGTCCGCCTCGGAGCGGGCCTCGCGCAGCGCCTCCTCGGCGGCGGCCATGCGCTGCTCGGCGGCCTTGGTGAGCTCCTGGGCCTCGCGGCGGGTGGACTCCGACTCGCTGGCCGTCGACGACCGCACCTGCTCGGCGTGGTCGGTGGCCTCCTGGGCCTGCGTGGAGGCGGCGGCCAGCAGCCGCTCGGCGTCCGCGCGGGCCCGGCGCAGCGTCTGGTCGGCTTCCGCGCGGGCCGCCTCGGCCTCGCTCCGCAGCCGGTGACGGGCCTCGGCGGTCACCCGTTCGGCCTCCGCGCGGGCCGCGGTCAGCGCCTGCTCGGCCTCCGCGCGGGACTCGTCGAGCAGCCGGCGGGCCTGCTGCTCGGAACGGGCCCGCACCTGTTCGGCCCACGCCACGTTCTCGTTGACGTGCGACTCGACGGTCTGCCTGCGCTCCGCCAGCTCCTGGTCGAGCTGCTGGCGCCGGGTCACCGCCTCCTGGTGCAGCTCCGACTGGAGCCGGGCCGCCTGCTCGGCGTGCTCCTGGAGGATCCGCTGGGTCTGCGCCCGCACCTGGCTCAGCTCGCGCTCCGCGTCCGCGCGGAGCTGGTCGGCCTGCATCTGCGCGTTGCGCAGCAACTGCTCGGCCTGGTAGCCGATGTCGCCGCCCTCGTAAGCGGGCCGGGACATGATGGTGCGCCGCGCCTCGTGCAACTTGGCGCGCAGCACCTCGACCTGGTAGCCGAGGTCGTCGGCGTGCTGGATCGCCTTTTCCCGCTCGGTCTTCAGCCGCTTCATCTCGGCTTCGAACCGAGAGAGGTGGTCGACGTCAGCCGCCGGATCTCGCTCCTGGCTCTCGTAGCCACGCACTGCGCGGTCCCATCCGTCCCCTGGTCGCAACTCTGGCCGAGTCCCGTCCGTCCGCCGAACGGGACCCCCGGGGAATGGTGTCAGATCAACGGAGGAGCATGCGCTGCTACCCCCGCGCTCGCCCCCCGAAACCCGGACCCCGGTACATCCTGCTGCCAGGATCGGCGACGCTCACCCGAACGGGGGCAGTCGTCGCCTTTCTGACGGCAGGACATGATCGCCCTGGATCGAGCGGCGACCGCACCCAACCCTACCGGCCCTTATGTACGTGGGTCAGTGCTCAGGTGACTCAACGGGCGCCGAAGTGACCAGTTCTGTCAGTACGCCATGACAGTCCTTGGGGTGCAGGAAGGTGATTCGTGACCCCATGGAGCCGCGTCGGGGCTCTTCGTACAGCACGCGTACGCCCTTGTCCTTGATCGCGGCGGCCTCGGCGTCGACGTCCGCCGTGCCGAAAGCGATGTGGTGGACCCCCTCGCCGTTCTTCGCGAGCCACTTCGCGACGGTGGAGTCCTCCCGGGTCGGCTCCAGCAGCTGGAGGTAGGAAGCGCCCCCGTCCGAGGTCTCGTTGATCTTCAGCATGGCCTCGCGCACGCCCTGCTCCTCGTTGACCTCGGAGTGGAACACCTCGAAGCCGTAGGTGGCCCGGTAGAACTCCACGGTCGCGTCGAGGTCGTGGCAGGCGATTCCGATGTGGTCGATTCGCGTCAGCATGGATTCAGTGGAACGGTCCCCGTGCGGTTACGCAACGTGCGCGCGATCACACCGACGGCCCGATGACGGGGCGGACCGCAGCTCAGTACATTCGAAGTAAACCCTCGTTCACTCCTCGGCTGTGCAGCCGGATAGGGGATCGCAGCTCATGACTTCTGCATCTTCCGCAACATCCGCAGCGAACGGCACGACGTCCGTCATCGTCGCGGGTGCCCGGACCCCGATGGGCCGGTTGCTCGGCTCGCTCAAGTCCTTCTCCGGAGCCGACCTCGGCGGCTTCGCGATCAAGGCCGCCCTCGACCGTGCGGGGATCGGCGGCGACCAGGTCCAGTACGTGATCATGGGGCAGGTGCTCCAGGCCGGGGCAGGGCAGATCCCGGCACGCCAGGCCGCCGTCAAGGCCGGCATCCCGATGAACGTCCCGGCGCTCACCGTCAACAAGGTGTGCCTGTCCGGCCTCGACGCGATCGCGCTGGCCGACCAGCTGATCCGGGCCGGCGAGTTCGACGTGGTCGTGGCCGGCGGCCAGGAGTCCATGACCAACGCCCCGCACCTGCTGCCGAAGTCCCGCGAGGGCTTCAAGTACGGCGCGGTCCAGATGATCGACGCCATGGCGCACGACGGTCTGACCGACTCCTTCGAGAACGTCGCCATGGGCGAGTCCACCGAGAAGCACAACACCCGCCTGGGCATCGGCCGCCCGGAGCAGGACGAGATCGCCGCCCTGTCCCACCAGCGGGCCGCCGCCGCGCAGAAGAACGGCATCTTCGAGGCGGAGATCACCCCCGTCGAGATCCCGCAGCGCAAGGGCGACCCGGTCCTCTTCAGCCAGGACGAGGGCATCCGCGCCGACACCACCGCCGAGTCGCTGGGCAAGCTGCGTCCCGCCTTCGCCAAGGACGGCACGATCACCGCCGGTTCCTCCTCGCAGATCTCGGACGGTGCGGCGGCCGTGGTCGTGATGAGCAAGGCCAAGGCGCAGGAGCTCGGCCTCGAGTGGATCGCCGAGATCGGTGCCCACGGCAATGTGGCGGGCCCCGACAACTCCCTGCAGTCGCAGCCGTCCAACGCGATCGCCCACGCCCTCAAGAAGGAGGGCCTCGAGGTGTCCGACCTGGACCTCGTCGAGATCAACGAGGCCTTCGCGGCGGTGGCCGTGCAGTCGATGAAGGACCTCGGCGTGTCCACGGAGAAGGTGAACGTCAACGGCGGTGCCATCGCCCTGGGGCACCCGATCGGGATGTCCGGCGCCCGGCTGGTGCTGCACCTGGCGCTGGAGCTGAAGCGGCGCGGCGGCGGCATCGGCGCGGCGGCGCTGTGCGGCGGCGGCGGACAGGGTGACGCGCTGATCGTGCGGGTACCCAAGGCCTGAGCAGGC
Source organism: Streptomyces sp. NPDC085927 (assembly GCF_044540975.1). Lineage (NCBI taxonomy): Bacteria > Bacillati > Actinomycetota > Actinomycetes > Kitasatosporales > Streptomycetaceae > Streptomyces > Streptomyces sp. NPDC085927. Next base: position 36,826 of record NZ_JBITSN010000001.1, on the reverse strand, counting down.
CGCCCGGCCGTCGTTCCGGGCAGATCCCTACGGCAGGTCCCTACTTGTGAACGGAGCAGTGATGCAGGACGTCTCCACTCTGGTGGCACGGGCCAGGGAGGGCGCGCCGCGCGCCGTGGCCCGGCTGATCTCCCTGGTGGAGGGGGCGTCCCCGCAGCTGAGGGAGGTCATGGCGGCCCTGGCACCGCTGACCGGCAACGCGTACGTGGTCGGCCTGACGGGTTCGCCGGGCGTCGGCAAGTCGACGTCCACCTCGGCGCTGGTGAGCGCGTACCGCAGGCAGGGCAAGCGGGTCGGCGTCCTGGCCGTCGACCCGTCCTCGCCGTTCTCCGGCGGCGCGCTGCTCGGCGACCGGGTCCGGATGTCGGAGCACGCCTCCGATCCCGGTGTCTACATCCGCTCCATGGCGACCCGCGGCCATCTGGGCGGCCTCGCCTGGTCCGCGCCGCAGGCCATCCGCGTCCTCGACGCGGCCGGCTGCGACGTGGTCCTGGTGGAGACGGTCGGCGTCGGCCAGTCGGAGGTGGAGATCGCCTCCCAGGCCGACACGTCGGTGGTGCTCCTCGCGCCCGGCATGGGCGACGGGATCCAGGCGGCCAAGGCCGGAATCCTGGAGATCGGCGACGTCTACGTCGTCAACAAGGCCGACCGCGACGGTGCGGACGCCACCGCCCGCGAGCTGAACCACATGCTGAGCCTCGGCGAGTCCCGCGCTCCCGGCGACTGGCGGCCGCCGATCGTCAAGACCGTCGCCTCGCGCGGGGAGGGCGTCGACGAGGTCGTCGAGGCCCTGGAGAAGCACCACGCGTGGATGGAGGAGCGCGGGGTCCTGGCGGAGCGCCGGCTGGCCCGCGCCGCCCGCGAGGTCGAGACGATCGCCGTCACGACCCTGCGGGAGCGCATCGGGGACCTGCACGGCGACCGCCGCCTGGGCGCGCTGGCGGAACGGATCATCGGCGGCGAGCTGGACCCGTACCGCGCGGCGGACGAACTGGTGGCGGGGCTGACGCGGGGCTGACACGTCCCGGCGCCGGGACGGGACCCGGGACCGGTCCGCGGGGGCCGGCGGGAGCGCACGGGAAGGGCGGTGCGGGCACATTCGCCCGCACCGCCCTGTCCGTTCACGTAGCCGGTTCGGAGGTCCGCCCGGATCTCCGCTCAGCGGTCGTCGCGGTCGTCGTCGCGGTCGTTCCGGTCATCGGCGTCGTCGCGGTCGTCGTCGCCGTCGTCGTCACGTCCGTCGTCACCCCGGTCGTCCGAGTCGTCGTCCGCGGTGACCTTGCCGCTGTTCAGGCCGACCAGCCACTCCCGGTCGTCCCCGCCGGCGGTGACGGTCTCGACCTCCCAGCCCGCCTTGTCGCGGGGCCCGTCGTCGTCCAGGTCCACCGACGTCACGGTGCCCTTGGCCGCCGCCGCCTTCGCGGCCTCCTCGGCCGTCACCGACGTGCCCTTCAGCGCGGCGCGCACCTCGGCGGTGTCGTCATCGTCGTCGTTGTCCCGCTCCGAGCCCAGGACCTTGCCGCTGCTCGGGTCGATCCACACGCTGTACCAGGTGTCGCCGCCGCCGAGGATGTCGACCTCCCAGGCGGCCTTGCCGCGGTGCTCGCCGTCGTCATCGTCGTCGTCCATCTCGACGGAGACCGCGGTGCCCGACTGATGCTTCAGCGCGGCGGAGACGGCCTCGGCGGCGGTCACGTCCGCGGAGAGCCCCCGAGCGTCGTCGTCGTCCAGGTCGTTCCGGTCATCGGCGTCGTCGCGGTTGTCGTCACGCCCGTCGTCACCGTCGTCGTCGCGCCGGTCGTCCCGGTCGTCGTCGCGGTCGTCGTCCGACCCCCACGTGTCCACCTGGTTCGTGCTCGTCGGCTCGTCGTCCCCCGAGACCGCGATGGCCGTCGCAGTGCCTCCGCCGACCAGTGCCGCGGCGGTGACGACGGCGATCACGATGTTGCGCTTCATGTGGGTTCCTCCCCGGTCGCTGCGTTTTCGACGTCCTCAATCTCGCCGATCAATGCTGAGAGGAACCTGAAACCGCCTGAAGTGATCTTCAGGTTCGCTCTGCCACCCTTGTGCGCATGCGTCTGCTGATAGTCGAGGACGAGAAGCGGCTGGCCCTGTCCCTCGCGAAGGGTCTGACCGCCGAGGGGTATGCCGTGGACGTCGTCCACGACGGCCGGGAGGGCCTGCACCGGGCCACGGAGGGCACGTACGACCTCGTGATCCTCGACATCATGCTGCCCGGCCTCAACGGCTACCGCGTCTGTGCCGCCCTGCGCGCCGCCGGACACGACGTGCCGATCCTGATGCTCACCGCCAAGGACGGCGAGTACGACGAGGCCGAGGGCCTGGACACCGGTGCCGACGACTACCTCACCAAGCCGTTCTCCTACGTCGTCCTCGTCGCCCGGGTCAAGGCGCTGCTGCGCCGCCGGGGACAGGGCGCCGGGGCCTCGCCGGTGCGTGTGCTCGGGGACCTGAGGATGGACACCGCCGCCCGCCGGGTCTTCCTGGCCGAGGACGAGGTGACGCTCACCGCCAAGGAGTTCTCCGTGCTCGAGCAGCTGGTGCTGCGGGCCGGCGAGGTGGTGTCCAAGTCGGAGATCCTGGAGCACGTCTGGGACTTCGCCTACGAGGGCGACCCGAACATCGTCGAGGTCTACGTCAGCGCTCTGCGCCGCAAGCTGCGCGCCGGGCTGATCCGGACGGTGCGCGGCGCCGGGTACCGGCTGGAGACGGCGCCGTGAACCGCCTGTTCGGCTCGGTCCGCTCCCGGGCGACGCTCGGCGCCACGCTCGTGGTCGTGGTGGCCCTCTTCGTCACGGGTGCCGCGGTCCTGCAGGCGCTGCGCTCCAACCTGACTGCCGAGGCGGGCACCCAGGCGGAGGGCACGGCGCGGGCGGTCGCCTCCGAACTCGCCGCGCGGACCCCGTACGACCAGCTGTCGGGACTGGACAGCAAGTCCGGGCCCGTGCAGGTCGTCGACGAGGACGGGAACCTGGTCGCAGCCACCGAAGACCTGCAGCGGATCAGCGGTACGGTCACCGACCAGGTCGAGCCCCGCCCGTCCTCCCCTTCGCCCTCGCCCTCCGCGTCCCCCTCGCCGTCGGCCCCGGCCCGTGAGGACGACGACGATGACGACGACGATGACGACGACGATGACGACGACACCGAGGCACCCCGTAGTCCGAGCACGCCGAAGGACGAGGAGTCCGAACCGTCCCTCGCCCCCGGTGAGACCAGCCGGCAGACCACCTTCGGCAGCGGCGCCGCGACCCTGGACGACGACACGGCGGACTACCGCTTCGCGGCCGTCGAGGTGCAGACCCACGACCGGGGCCTGCTCACCGTCTCCGCGGGCGCCCCGCTGGCCGCCGAGCACAGCGCCGTACGCACCGCGCTGACCGTGATGCTGATCGGCTTCCCGCTGCTGGCGGCGCTGGTCGCCGGGATGACCTGGGTGGTCACCGGGCGTGCCCTGCGTCCGGTCGCCGGGATCCGCGAGGAGATGGCCGCGATCACCGCGTCCGAGGACCTCACGCGCCGGGTCCCGGAACCGGGAACCCACGACGAGATCGCGCGGCTCGCCCGCACCACCAACGAGACGCTCGCCGCCCTGGAGACGTCCGTGGAGCGGCAGCGGCGGTTCGTCGCCGACGCCTCGCACGAGCTGCGCAGCCCGATCGCCTCCCTGCGCACCCAGCTGGAGGTGGCCGCCGCCCACCCCGAACTCCTCGACCTGGACGGCGCCGTCGAGGACACCGTGCGGCTCCAGCACCTCGCCGCCGACCTGCTACTGCTCGCCCGGCTGGACGCGGGGGAGCGGCCCGTCGACGCGCGGGTCGACCTGGCCGCGCTGGCCCGCGAGGAGGCGGCGGGACGGACGGGGGTGACCGTGGACGCGGAGTCGGCGGAGGTGGCCGGGTCGCGGGGACAGCTGGGCCGGGTGCTCGGCAACCTGCTCGACAACGGACGCCGCCACGCCCGCGAGACGGTCTCGGTGAGCGTGCGGCGGGAGGGCGACTGGGCGGTGCTCGCGGTCGCCGACGACGGCGACGGGGTGGCCGAGGCCGACCGGGAGCGGATCTTCGAGCGGTTCGTCCGGCTGGACGCCGCCCGCAGCCGCGACGACGGCGGGGCCGGGCTGGGCCTCGCCATCGCGCGGGACGTCGCGGTGCGGCACGGCGGGACGCTCACGGCCGGTGCGGCACCCTCGGGCGGAGCCCTGTTCGAACTCCGCCTGCCGCTCGCCCCGGGGACCTGACCCGGCCGGGCCGGGTGGAACACCACCACCGGGCCGGGGCACCGGGTCAGGCGCTCACCGGGTCAGAAACGCCCGCGCTGGTCGCGCAGGTGCTCCGCGATGGGCTTCAGGGCCTTGTCCAGCTCACCGAGGGTCTCGGGGGAGAGCAGGTCGATGAAGTGCCGGCGCACCGAGGCCACGTGATGGGGCGAGACCTTCTGCATGGTCTCCATGCCGTGGTCGGTGAGGACGGCGAAGAGGCCGCGCCGGTCGGACTCGCAGTGCTCCCGCCGTACCAGGTCCGCGTTCTCCATGCGGGTGACCTGGTGCGAGAGGCGGCTCTTGGACTGGAGGGTGGCGGCGGCGAGGTCGCTCATCCGCATCCGGCGGTCCTCCGACTCGGAGAGGTTCACCAGGATCTCGTAGTCGTTCATTGTCAGGCCGAAGGGCTGCAGATCCTTCTCGAGCTGGTACGTCAACAGCCTGTTGACCTCCAGGTGGGTGCGCCAGGCGCACTGCTCCGCATTGGTCAGCCAGCGCGTGGCCGTCTCGGTCTCCATGAATGAAGTCTACCTAAGAAGTTGAAAGGCGAACTAGTGAGGGTTTTTCTGTGACGGTGACGGCGTGCACGCGTTCGATGTCACACTCCGCAGACTACCGCTCACAGCCCGAAGCGACGCTGGAGGTCTCCCAGCTGTCCGGGAAGGCGCGGTACCCCCGCGCCCTGCCCGTGCGCTCCGGACCCGCCGCCGCCGGGCACTCCCGCCTGCTGCGGAGTGGCCCCCGTGGCCTGCTCCGGCATCAGCGACTCGGACGACTGCAGCAGTACGGTGCCGGCCCCGACGAACTCGAACTGGTGCTCCTCGCCGGAGGTCCCGCCGAGGCCCGTCAGTGCACGTAGACTGCCCAGGACGCCGGTCATGTACCCGTGGTCGTAGTGGTGGCACGGGGAGGGGCAGTCCGCCCACCCGACCAGTGCCTGCGGGTCCACCCGGAGCGGGGGTTCCATGAACACCACGGGGCCGTTCGAGGCGGCCACGAACTTTCCGGTTCCGATGAGCGTCAGGAAACCTGGCACGATCGACTGCTTCAGCGACAGACTTGGCTGAAAAGCGAGCAGATTGCCCGAGCGAATGGTCAGATTGCCGTCCTCGAGGTCGTACGCATTCACATCGAACGCCCGGTCGGCGAGGAGCATCTTGCCCGAGCCCTCCGCCACGACCCAGTCGCTCGCGTGCAGAGGCGAATGGAACGACGTACGGACAAGTCGGTCGAGTCGGCCGTGCCCGATGCCGTTGAAATCGATCGTCCCGTAGTAGGCGATCATCTTCCCCTTCTGCAGGAACCACCGGCTCCCGGCGAGCTCCACGCAGAAGGTGTAGTGATCGACGTTGTCGTCGGACGGCAGGGTCGTCGGGTCGTGGACCGTGACGCCGGGCTGCGGACCGGTGCCCGGGATTCCGTGGGTGCTCACAGTTTCTCCTCCGACGCCTGGACGAACACCGCTCCGCTGCCGCTGAGTTCCAGCTGGAACGCCTCGCCGGAGCCGCGCCCCACCATGTCCCGCCAGCCGAGCGCGGTGGACAGCTTGTTGCGGACGTCGCCGTGATGGGCGACGTAGGCCTGCGGATCGACGTGGACCGGACGCTGCGGGGTGACCGGGATCTCGATCACGCCCCCGTGCGCCATGACCGCCACGGAGCCGTGCCCCTTGAGCGTGGTGGTGAACAGGCCCTGCCCGGAGACCTGGCCCCGGACCATGCCCATCACCCCGCCCTGCGAGCCCAGGAACATCGTGCCCTGCTCCAACGTGCCCTCGAACGCCAGCAGGCGGTCCGCCTCGACGTACAGGGTGTCCCCGGAGAGGTTGATCACCTGGATGTGGTGGCCGCCGTGCCCGAACAGGACCGTGCCGCTGCCCTCGACGGTCATCAGGGGGGTGTCCTCGCCCGCCACCCGCCGGCCGATCATCGACCGGAGTCCGCCCTGGCCGCCCATCGTGTTGGGGGTGAAGCCGATCTCGCCCCGGTAGGCGAGCATCGCGCCGCGCTGGCTGAACAGCCGCTGACCGGGCGCTACGGTCGCCTCGACGACCTTCGAGTTGATCTCCTGGAAGGGCATGTCAGACGTCTCCCGCGATCGTGTTCCGCTCGCTGGGCTGGACGTACACCAGCCCGTCGCCCTCGAACCGCATCTGGAACGCCTCGCCGCCGCCCTCCCCGAGCAGCGTGCGGAACGTCACCCCGGACTGGAGGGACTGGCGAAGATTCCCCTGGTGGGCCACATAGGCGCCGGGGTCGACGGTCAGCGGGTACTGCGGAGCGACCCGGAGCAGCACCGCGGGCCCGTCCGACATGATCGCCGCCTGACCGTGTCCCTCGACGGTGGTCGTGAACAGCCCGTTGCCCTGCGAGGCGCCGCGCAGACCGGTGAAACCGGTCCCCGTGCGCAGACCGCCGTCGGCCGCCAGCAGGTTGCTCGACTCCACGTAGAGCGTGTCCCCCTGGAGCCCGACCAGATTGATGTCGGAGGCACGGTCCGCGAACCAGCAGATCCCACGGCCCTTCACCTCCATCACCGTCATCTGCTCACCGGTCAGCCGCCGGGTCACCATCCCCCGGATGCCGTCCCCGCCACCGGTGAGCTTCTTGAACGCCATATCGCCGTCGTACGCGACCATCGAGCCGTTCTTCGCCTTCACGGCGTCCCCGGTCATCTCGACGGCGAGCACCTTGCTGCTCTGAAGTCGGAACATCGCCACATCCGCGACGTTAACCGCAGCCCCGTCCCCGGAACAGGTCCTGTCGGGGGAGACATCCCCTGAAGATCCCCCTAGGGGCCGCACCGGCCGCTCCGGCCGCTCCGGCCGCACTGGGCGCTCCGGGCGCGCCGCCGTCGGGGGAGGGCTGTACGGACGTGCGCGTGTGCGAGCGGGTGGCCGGCCGTGTCGCACACGGACCCCCTCCGGTGATCGCGAATGCTGTTTGCCACAATGGATGAGCGCTTGTGCGTGCGTTCACAAAGCGTCAGGCACAGGACAACGGATCGGGCCGCCGGGCCCGGTACGACTCGTAGACACCGCTGTCTCTCCCACCGAAGGTGATCCGTGGACCTCAAGACCGCCAGTGCCCTCCGCCGCCTCCGCCTGGTATCGGGCCCCGAGGCGATCTCGTTCCTGCTGCTCCTCGTCGCCTCGGTCCTGAAGCGGACCACGGAGTTCAACGCCGTCCCGGCGCTGGGCGCGATCCACGGATTCCTCTTCGTCGTGTACGTGCTCTTCTGGGCCGACGCCTGGAACCGCGCCAAGTGGCCGCTGAAGACCGCCGCCTTCTACTTCCTGATGTCGGTCCTGCCCACCGGCGGCTTCTTCGCCGAGCGCCGGCTCAAGCGGGAGACCGAGGACGCGGTGATCGCGTCCCGCGCCCGCAAGGAAGGGGTCGTGAGCGCGTGATCGTCGCCTTTTCCGTGACGCCGCTCGGTGTCGGCGAGGACGTGGGGGAGTACGTCGCCGACGCCGTGCGGGTGGTCCGTGAGTCCGGGCTGCCGAACCGCACCGACGCCATGTTCACCTCGGTCGAGGGCGACTGGGACGAGGTGATGGACGTCGTGAGGCGCGCCGTGGCGGCGGTCGAGGCGCGCGCCCCGCGGGTGTCCCTGGTCCTCAAGGCGGACATCCGGCCCGGGGTCGAGGACGGACTCACCTCCAAGGTCGAGACCGTCGAGCGGCACCTGGGCCGGGGCGCGGACGAGAGCCGGTAGGCGGGAGCCGGGGGCAGAGCGCGCGGGGCCCCGGTGCCGCCCCGCGCCTCACCCGCGCCCGGCCGTGCGGCGCAGGTGATGGCGTACCGCGCGGTGGGCGACCGGGCCGAGGCCGTCCAGGGCGGCGATGAGGATCCCCAGCTGCTCCAGGGCGTCCAGCGCCGCGCCCGCACCCGCCGGATCCACCCCCTCGTACAGTTCGAGGCCCACGAAGGACGCCGCCACCGCGCGGGCGAGCCCGCCGGAGTCGGTGAACTCGCCGAACGGGGTTCCGGGCAGCACCCGTTCGAGGACCTTCTCGATCTCCACGATCCACAGGTCGAGCCCCGCCGACGTCGCCGCCTTCAGGCTGTCGTGGGTCTGTGCGCCGGCCAGCAACTGCCCGAGCAGGGCCACCTGGCCCGCGGCGCGCTCCTCGTCGTGCATCTCCCGCCCGAAGGCGAGGAGTTCCGTGAGGGAGCCGACCTCCGCGAGGCGGGCGCGGTAGCGGGCGACCCGCTGCTCGGCCCCGTGGCGGCAGGCGGCGGAGAGCAGTTCGTCCACCGAGCCGAAATGGTAGAAGACCAGCGCCTGGTTGACCCCGGCCGTCGTCGCGATCGCCCGTGCCGAGGCCTTGGCGATGCCCTGCTCGGCGAGCGTGCGCAGAGCCCCCTCCAGCAGCTTCGTCCTGGTGCTGTCGGCGGGGCTCACGCGCGCGGCTCCTCACGGACCGGACGCAGACCGGGGCGCACCCCGCACGCGCGGATGTCGCTGTAGACGGCGGTGAAGGACCCCTCGTAGCCGAAGAGCGGCCCGAAGCGGCGGTTGGTGACGTCGACCCGGATCCGGAAGCGGCCGGCGCGTTCGTCGTAGGACTCGCGCACCTCGGCCCTCGCGCCGACGATCTCGGGTACGCGCACGTCCACCGGCCCCTCCCGGAAGCGGTGTCCGCCCGAGCGGATCAGCAGGGAACCATCGGGTTCCGCGCGGAAGCGGAGGTCGGTGGCGAGATGCTGGTGGGTGCCGAGGTAGTCGACGATGCGGTCGCCCCGGGGGCCCAGCACCATCTGGGCGTCGAAGCGGCGGGGGCGGCCGGGCAGCTGGAAGGTGCGCACGAAGGTCACCGTCTCACGGCCGAAGCCGTCGGTGTACGGCACGTTCTCGATGGTGAAGGGGACGTGCCGGCCCTGCCGGGGGACCAGGATGTTCCGGGTCGCGCCGAGCGCCAGGAACGGCTTCACGAAGGCACCGCCGTGCCAGACGCGGTCCATCACGCCGTGGCCCGTACAGGCCTCGCCGCTCGTCAGGCCGACGGAGAAGCGGCGTCGCAGTTCGGGGTGGAGGCGGTCGAAGTCGGCGCCCATCACGGTGCGGAAGATCGAGGTCATCGCGGGGCCTCCAGGGTGCGCAGCAGCCGGGGCGGACGGACCGGGTCCGGCGGGGTGCGCAGACAGCGGCGGGCGGCCGGGGTGCGGGCCAGTGGCGGGGCGAGGAACGCGGCGGCGGCCGCCGCCATGAGGAGCAGCGGGGGCAGGAAGGCGCCCGCGGAGCCGAGCAGGGCGACCGGCTTCAGGGTGAGGGCGGTGCCGGCGGCGGTGATCACCGCCGCCCGGAGCGTCAGTTCCGTCAGCCAGTTGCGGCGGGCGCGTTCGGGGGTGACACCGTGCTCCAGCCAGATCCGCAGCCGGTCGAAGGACCAGGCCGTCGCCCAGCCCATCAGGGGGCGCAGCACCAGCCGGTCCGCGAGCGCCCCGACGGCACCCCAGCGGGGCCGGTAGTCGTACCCGGTGAGGAAACGCACGCCGGTCCCGTCCCCCGCCTCCTCCCCGCTCCCGTCGGGGACGTAACGCCAGTAGCCGCTGCCGTCCGCGAGCAGGGAGAGCGGGTGCGGGCAGGAGAAGCGGAGCGCGGAGGTGCGGGTGCCGTCCGGGCGTTCCTTCTCACCGGCCGAGACGCCGGTGCCGGCGATGGTGAGGAACGGCAGCACGCGCGTGGCGTAGCGGAAGTGCCGGGACCCGTCCCCGGCGCGCGGGAGGTGACGGATCTCGGTGAAGCGCAGGTCCCAGCGCTGGTGCTCGGCCGGGTCCTGGGTGCGCGCCCACAGCTCGTCGAGGTCCGCGCGGACCCGCGTCTCCACGTACAGCCTCATGCCGGCCCCCTGTCAGCAGCGTGTTTGAGCGAGTGCTCAACCGCTGTGAGGGGGAGCGTACGGTGTTTTGAGCGAACGCTCAATGACGGGGTGTCTCGCGGGATCCGATCGAAGGGCGAGACGGAGCTGACCGGCATGTGACCGGCCGGTAGGGTCTGCTGCGTGCCGAAGCCGCTCAGTCTCTCGTTCGATCCCATCGCCCGCGCCGACGAACTCTGGAAGCAGCGCTGGGGGAGCGTGCCGTCCATGGCCGCGATCACCTCGGTCATGCGCGCCCACCAGATCCTGCTGGCCGAGGTCGACGCGGTCGTCAAGCCGTACGGGCTCACCTTCGCGCGGTACGAGGCGCTGGTGCTGCTGACCTTCTCGAAGTCCGGCGAGCTGCCGATGTCCAAGATCGGCGAGCGGCTCATGGTGCACCCCACGTCCGTGACGAACACCGTGGACCGGCTGGTGCGGTCGGGCCTGGTCGACAAGCGCCCCAACCCCAACGACGGCCGCGGCACCCTCGCGAGCATCACCGAGAAGGGCCGCGAGGTCGTCGAGGCGGCCACCCGCGACCTGATGGCGATGGACTTCGGCCTCGGCACCTACGACGCCGCGGAATGCACCGAACTGTTCGCGATGCTCCGGCCGCTGCGCCTGGCCGCCGGGGACTTCGAGGAGAAGTGACCGACGGCACCGGGGGCCGGGCCGGAACCCGTCGGAACGGACCGTTACGCTCGGCTTCATGAAACGAAGCGTGCTGACCCGCTACCGGGTCATGGCCTACGTCACCGGTGTCCTGCTGGTTCTGCTGACCTTTGGCATGATCGGCAAGTACCTGCTCGACATGGGCGGCGCGGCCGACTTCACGCAGGTCGTCAGCATCGCCCACGGCTGGCTGTACGTCCTGTACCTGATCTTCGCCTTCGACCTCGGCTCCAAGCTGAAGTGGCCGGTCAAGAAGCAGATCTGGGTGCTGCTGGCCGGGACCATCCCGACGGCCGCCTTCTTCGTCGAGCGCAGGATCTCCCGCGAGCTGGAGTCGGCGTTCGCCGCCGACGCTCCCGCGACCGCCAAGGCGTAGCCACCGGGTGCCGCCGCGGGGCCGTACGGCCCCGCGGCATTGCCGTGTCCACCGCCGTACGGAGCAGCGTGTGGCGGTCTGCCATCGACATTTACTAGGACGTCCAAGTAAATTCGAGGGTATGGACGCTGACGCCATCGAGGAGGGCCGCCGTCGCTGGCAGGCCCGGTACGACGCCGCGCGCAAGCGCGACGCAGACTTCACCACGCTCTCCGGCGACCCCGTGGAGCCGGTGTACGGGCCCCGGCCCGGTGACGCCTACGAGGGGTTCGAGCGGATCGGCTGGCCGGGGGAGTACCCCTTCACCCGCGGCCTGTACCCGACCGGCTACCGGGGGCGCACCTGGACGATCCGGCAGTTCGCCGGGTTCGGGAACGCCGAGCAGACCAACGAGCGCTACAAGATGATCCTGAGCAACGGCGGCGGCGGACTGTCCGTCGCCTTCGACATGCCCACGCTCATGGGACGCGACTCCGACGACCCGCGCTCCCTGGGCGAGGTCGGGCACTGCGGGGTGGCCATCGACTCGGCCGCCGACATGGAGGTCCTGTTCAAGGACATCCCGCTCGGGGACGTGACGACCTCGATGACGATCAGCGGGCCGGCCGTGCCCGTCTTCTGCATGTACCTCGTGGCCGCCGAGCGCCAGGGCGTGGACCCCGCCGTGCTCAACGGCACGCTGCAGACGGACATCTTCAAGGAGTACATCGCCCAGAAGGAGTGGCTCTTCCAGCCCGAGCCGCATCTGCGCCTCATCGGCGACCTGATGGAGCACTGCGCGGCCGGCATCCCCGCCTACAAGCCGCTCTCCGTCTCCGGCTACCACATCCGTGAGGCCGGGTCGACGGCCGCCCAGGAGCTGGCGTACACGCTCGCGGACGGCTTCGGGTACGTGGAACTGGGCCTCAGCCGCGGACTCGACGTGGACGTGTTCGCCCCCGGCCTGTCCTTCTTCTTCGACGCCCACCTCGACTTCTTCGAGGAGATCGCCAAGTTCCGCGCCGCGCGCCGCATCTGGGCCCGCTGGATGCGGGACGTGTACGGCGCCAGGAGCGAGAAGGCGCAGTGGCTGCGGTTCCACACCCAGACCGCGGGCGTCTCGCTGACCGCCCAGCAGCCGTACAACAACGTCGTACGCACCGCCGTCGAGGCGCTCGCCGCCGTCCTCGGCGGGACCAACTCCCTGCACACCAACGCCCTGGACGAGACGCTCGCGCTGCCCAGCGAGCAGGCCGCCGAGATCGCCCTGCGCACCCAGCAGGTGCTCATGGAGGAGACCGGCGTCGCCAACGTGGCCGACCCGCTCGGCGGTTCCTGGTTCGTCGAACAGCTGACGGACCGGATCGAGGCGGACGCGGAGAAGATCTTCGAGCAGATCAAGGAGCGCGGCCTGCGCGCCCACCCCGACGGCCGGCACCCGATCGGCCCCATCACCTCCGGCATCCTGCGCGGCATCGAGGACGGCTGGTTCACCGGCGAGATCGCCGAGGCGGCGTTCCGCTACCAGCAGTCCCTGGAGAAGGACGACAAGAAGGTCGTCGGCGTCAACGTCCACACCGGCTCGGTCACCGGCGACCTGGAGATCCTGCGGGTCAGCCACGAGGTGGAACGCGAGCAGGTGCGCACCCTGGGCGAGCGCAAGGCCGCCCGCGACGACGCGGCGGTCCGCGCGGCCCTGACCGCCATGCTCGACGCGGCCCGCTCCGGCGCCAACATGATCGAACCGATGCTGGACGCCGTACGCGCCGAGGCCACCCTGGGCGAGATCTGCGACGTGCTGCGGGACGAGTGGGGGGTGTACACGGAGCCCCCGGGCTTCTGACCGGACGGGCGGATGGCCGGACGGACGGATGGTCGAACGGACGGATGGTCGAACGGCGGGGCGGCCGGACGGCGCACGGACCCGGCCCGGTGGCGGGGCGTCTCCCGCTACGGGCCGGTGCCGGTCGTGACGAGGCCCGACAGCAGGACCCGGGTGAAACCGTGCACCCACTCCTCGTCCACCGGCTGCCCGCTGACCAGCGTGCGGTGCACCACGGCACCGGCCACCATGTCGAAGATCAGGCCCACGGTGCGGGCCGCCTCGTCCGGATCCGGCTCGGGCGGCAGCTCGCCCCGGTCCTGGGCGCGCGTCCGGCCGGTGTGGACCAGGTGCTTCTGCCGCTCGACGATCGAGACGCGGATGCGTTCGCGCAGCGCCTCGTCGAGGGTGGACTCCGCGACCACCGCCATCAGTCCGCTTCTGGCCTCCGGGCGGGACAGCAGCGCCGCGAACTGCAGGACCACGCCCTCGACGTCCGCGGCGAGGCTGCCGCAGTCGGGGAGTTCGAGTTCGTCGAAGAGCTCGGCGACCGCGTCCACGACCAGTTCGTTCTTGCCCGCCCAGCGCCGGTAGAGGGTTGTCTTGGCGACGCCCGCACGGCTCGCGACGTCGCCCAGAGTGAGCCTGGACCACCCCAGTTCGACCAGCGCCTCCCGGGTCGCGGCCAGGATCGCGGCATCGGCGGCGGCGCTGCGCGGGCGTCCGGTGCGGCTGGCGGGCGTGCGGCTCTGCATCGCACGACCATAACCGCCCTCCCCGTGCGCGCCCCTGCGACCGCGTGCCCGTGCGTTCCCGTGTGCCCGTGCCTACCCGGGTGTCCGTGAGGGAGATCACCGGGGCGGGCCGCCCCGTACGCTCCGCCCCGTATTACGCTACGGCTCGTAGCGAAAGCGTGGGGTCACTCGGAGGCCGACGCGCTCGAGCGACGACCACCGGCGTGGGGTGGGGACCCGACGCCCGACAGTACGGCGACCGACAACACCCGGACATCCGGGTTTTCGGGCGCTTTTCACAGACACGCGGGGTACGGGGGAGGATAGACGCATGCAGCCACGGAACATGTCCATGAGCGGAGTCGTCGACCTCGCCGCGGTGAAGGCGGCCCAAGAGGCCAAGACGAAGGCGGAGCAGGCCCGCGCGGAAGCGGTCCGGCAGGGTGGAGGGGGCGCCGTCTCCCCGGCCGACCTCGTCATCGACGTCGACGAAGCCGGCTTCGAGAGCGACATCCTGCAGCGGTCCGCCGAGGTCCCGGTCGTCATCGACTTCTGGGCCGAGTGGTGCGAGCCCTGCAAGCAGCTGAGCCCCGTCCTGGAGCGGCTCGCCGTCGAGTACAACGGGCGCTTCCTCCTCGCCAAGATCGACGTCGACGCCAACCAGATGCTGATGCAGCAGTTCGGGATCCAGGGGATCCCGGCGGTCTTCGCGGTGGTGGCCGGACAGGCGCTGCCGCTCTTCCAGGGCGCCGCGGGCGAGGCGCAGATCCGCCAGACCCTGGACCAGCTGGTGCAGGTCGCCGAGGAGCGGTTCGGTCTGACCGGACTCACCGTCGACCCCGACGCCGCGCCCGGGGGCGGCGGTGCCGCCCCGGAGGCCGAGGAGCCCGTCGGCCCGTACGACGCCCTGCTGGAGGCCGCGGTACAGGCACTGGACGCCGGTGACCTGGGCGGCGCGATCCAGGCCTACAGGAACGTGCTGACCGACGACCCCGGCAACCCGGAGGCCCAGCTGGGTCTCGCCCAGGCCGAACTGCTCCACCGGGTGCAGGGCCTGGACCCGCAGCAGGTGCGTGCGAACGCCGCCGGAAACCCCAAGGACGTCGAGGCGCAGATCACCGCCGCCGACCTGGACCTGGTGGGCGGTCACGTCGAGGACGCCTTCGGCCGGCTCATCGAGACGGTGGGACGTACGGCGGGCGACGACCGCGATGCCGTACGGGTACGGCTGCTGGAGCTGTTCGAGGTGGTCGGGGCCGACGACCCGCGGGTCGTCGCCGCGCGCCGGGCGCTGGCACGCGCCCTGTTCTGAACGGGGCGGGCGCCTGGTTTCCGGCCGCCGAAAGGCGGTTTCCGGACGAGTGGTGCCCGAGTGAAGGAATGGCCGACGGAGGCCGAAGCGGCCGCGCTTTGCTAAAACTTGGCAATCGCGGCCGCTGTTACTGCGAGTAAGTCACCCGCGTTGATCTGTCGGATTCTGTCCACCGATCAACTGCTTTGTGAACCCCCTCCAGGGCACCCAGGGTCGCCGTCCGATACCGGCGGGTCGCCGCTCGGTTATCCGGTCGTTACTGGCAAGTAATGAACCCCCTTGTGCGGGCGGCGAGAATGCACCACGATCGGCGACGCTCGGTCCATCGCCCGTGCCCGACATCCGGTCGGGACGCGGGCGCGGGTCCCCACCGGGCAGAACCGGTGGCAGTGGAGCCGGTTCTTGGACAGGGGGGTCTTCGCCCGTCCGGTGAAGCCTGTCCGGCAGGTTGTGCGTGATGTGTGTCAGGCGCGACCAGTGGTTGTCGCTCGGGGGTGATCGCCGGTGATTCGGACGCTTCGTGCGCTGCCGAGCGCGGCGCTCTCCTTCCCGAGGACGTAGTGCTTCTCCCATCCCTGCCCGGCGGTCCGCCGAATGGCGGCGCGTCAGAGCAGGAGATGTACGTCCGAGAAGGAGGAAATATGGAGTCCCAGGTGCGTGGCGGGACCAGATGGAAGCGGTTCGCCGTGGTCATGGTGCCCAGCGTGGTCGCCACGGCCGCGGTGGGCGTCGGCCTGGCGCAGGGCGCCCTCGCGGCGTCGTTCAGCGTCTCCGGCCAGCAGTTCAAGGTGACGGCCGATCACCTGCACGGCGAGGGCTTTGCCCAGTACGGCGGCATCGACAGCGTCTACACGTCGACCGACGGCAAGAACAAGACGCAGGTTCCGGTCGCGATCTCGTCGTTCGACGACGCGACGATCACCAAGATGTGTCAGTCGGTCAAGACGGAGATCCCCCTCATAGGGAAGACGGTCTACCTCCGTCTCGAGGCGGGCAACGACAAGAAGAACCCGGTCGTGGCCAAGAACCTCTACATCGACGTCGCCCAGCTCGACGCCGATGCGGAGTTCAAGAACATCGACATCGGTGTCGCGATCAAGGACAAGACGCGCGGTCCCGCGAACAAGGACGGGGCCACCACCCTGCCGGGCGGCTTCGCCCAGCAGGCGGAGTCGGCCGACCTCTACGGGGTCAAGCAGACGGCGTGGGCGACCACGGCCGGGACGTTCAAGCTCAGCGGCCTGAAGATGCGTCTGGGCGGGGACCCCAAGATGGAGTGCTACTGACGGACTCCGCTCCGGAGACGTCCTCGGCCGGCTGAGCGGCCGAGTGGGGCGGAGAAGCTTCGCTTCTCCGCCCCGCACCCCCAGCCCGGTGCTTCGTACCCGGGTGTTCGTACAGACTCAGATTTTCCGGCTTCTCCGTCCCCAGGCCGAGCCGGTAGGTAATTTCACCGGACCAGGGAGCTGTATTCCATGAGTGCCGAGACTCCGGTCCAGAGCGCCGGGACTTTCACCCGGCTGCGTCTGCGATTCCGTGACTGGCGGGGCCACCGGCCGTTCTGGGCGGGCTTTTTCACCCTGCTCGGCGGGGTGCCCATCGCCTACTTCCCCTACGCCACGCTGCAGCTGGGCCACATGTCGATCGCCATGGCGACGACCGCCGGCGCAGGCTCTCTGATCATCGGTGTCCTGCTGATCACGCTGGGTCTGACCATGTGGTTCCAGCAGGCCACCCGGATCTTCGCCGGTGTGGCGTCGATCCTTCTGGCCCTGGTGTCCCTCGTGGTCTCCAACATAGGTGGCTTCGTGGTCGGCTACCTGCTCGCGATGATCGGCGGTGCGCTGGCCCTGGCCTGGGTGCCGGACAAGCCGCAGAGCGAGGCGGGCGGGCGCTGGAAGTTCTTCGGCGGACCGTCCGGCAACGGTGCCCGGAAGGACATCCCCCGGGGCACGCCCGAGGGCACCGCGGGCGAGGCGGGACAGCCGCACCCTCCGTACGGGGCCGGCGACCTCGGGGAGGCGGACGACGCCCGGATCGAGGACCGCGACAGGGGCCACCGTGTCAGCTGACGAGATGCGAGACCGGAGCGCCGCCGCGGCCCTGACCCCGGACAGGAGGGGGCCGCGCCACGCGGCCCCCCGCAAGCCGCTGTTCACCAGGTTCCACATGCCGGCCGGGAAGGCGATCGCCCTCGCGGCGATGCCGACCGCGGTCCTGATGGGCATGGGGTTCACGCCGACACTGGCCCAGGCCGACGAGCAGCCGAAGTCCAGGAGCCTGACCGCCGACGAGTACAAGGACTGCGTGGCGGCCCTGGAGGACACCGAGGAGAACGCGTCCTCCTCGGCCGGCCCGTCCGCGTCGGCGAGTGACACGGCCTCCCCGGACGAAACGGCCCCCGTCACGGAACCGGACCCCTCGGCCTCCGCCGGCGGCGACGCGGCCGAGGACTCCGGTACGGACGCGGGCGCGGACAAGGCAACGGGCAAGAACTCCTCCTCCGGGAACTCGTCCTCTTCGCCGGATTCAGGTTCCGACGACGAGGACGGCAAGGACGAGGCCGCGCCCGCCACCTCCGACGCCTCCGGCGACGGGGCCGAGGAGCCCGAGCCGTCCCCCTCGGAGACCGACCGCAACGCCCTGGAGAAGGTCGGTGACGCCCTCACCGACCTCCTCACCCCGAAGGACAGGAAGACCGACGAGGCGACCGCGAGTCCCACCCCGTCGGCCTCCGCGTCCGCCGCGGGCAGCGCCACCGAGGACGAGGCGGACACGGCGGAGGAGACCACCGGGAAGGGTGCCGGGAAGAGCGACGAAGCCGCCGAGGACGCCGCCGAGGAGCCCGCCGACACCGCGGACGAGGCAGCCGGGGAGGCCGGGGAGGCCGGGGAGGCGGAGGAACCCGCCGCGGAGGCCGACGAGGCCACCGCGACCCCGGAGGCCACCGCCTCGCCGAGCCCCTCCGAGAGCGCCACGACCGACGTCGAGGACTGCCCGGTCGCCACCGACGCCGAGGGCGGGGTCGACAACAAGATCCTGCTGCCCGAGGACCCGTGGTTCCTGAACGCCAGCTCGCTGACGCTGAAGGGTGCCGACTACCAGGGCATCGTCGAGGTGCGGACCGCGAGCGGCAAGATCAAGAAGGTCCTGAAGTACGTCGTCTCCAACGGCACCGACATCGGCGACCTGCACCAGACGGTCGAGGACGAGCAGTCCGGCAAGACCCACCACGTGCGGGCGGCCAAGGGGTCGACGTCCACCATCCGCGACGGCGACACCGTGATGTACACGGAGAGCATCTCCGGCAAGCTGCTCGGGCTGATACCGGTCACCTTCGACCCGGAGAACCCGCCGCCGCTCAACATCCCCCTGATCTACTTCACGGATGTGACGGTCCAGCAGGCCGGCCAGTTCGGCGGAACGCTGCACATCCCCGGGCTGCGCCAGTACATCGACTGAGCACCGGCCGCGGCGTCCGGCCGTGCACCCGCCACAGCCCTTCCGCGAGCCGCGGACAACACCGAGGGCGCCCCCCGTTCTCCCGGGGGGCGCCCTCGGCGTTCGTGCACGCGCGGTCCGGGTCAGCTGGTGGGGCCGCCCATGTGGTGGACGCGGACCATGTTGGTGGTGCCGGGGACGCCGGGCGGGGAGCCGGCGGTGATCACCACGACGTCACCCTCGTCGAAGCGGTGCAGCCGGACCAGTTCCTGCTGGACCAGGTCGACCATCTCGTCCGTGCTGTTCACGAACGGCACGACGTACGGCTCCACACCCCAGCTGAGCGTGAGCTGGTTGCGGGTGGACTCGTCGGTGGTGAACGCCAGGATCGGCTGGCTCGCGCGGTAGCGGGACAGCCGGCGGGCGGTGTCGCCGGACTGGGTGAAGGCCACCAGACCCTTGCCGCCGAGGAAGTCGGCGATCTCGGCGGCGGCACGGGCCACCGAACCGCCCTGCGTGCGCGGCTTCTTGCCGGGCACCAGCGGCTGCAGGCCCTTGGACAGCAGCTCCTGCTCGGCCGCCTGGACGATCTTCGACATCGTCCGCACGGTCTCGATCGGGTACGCGCCCACGCTCGACTCGGCCGACAGCATGACCGCGTCCGCGCCGTCCAGGATCGCGTTGGCCACGTCGGAGGCCTCGGCGCGGGTCGGACGGGAGTTGGTGATCATCGACTCCATCATCTGGGTCGCCACGATCACCGGCTTCGCGTTGCGCCGGCAGAACTCGATCAGGCGCTTCTGCACCATCGGGACCTTCTCGAGCGGATACTCGACGGCGAGGTCACCGCGGGCGACCATCACACCGTCGAACGCCATCACGACGTCCTCCATGTTCTCCACCGCCTGAGGCTTCTCCACCTTGGCGATGACGGGCACCCGGCGGCCCTCCTCGTCCATCACGCGGTGGACGTCGGCGACGTCCTTGGCGTCCCGGACGAAGGACAGGGCGACCAGGTCGCAGCCCATGCGCAGCGCGAACCGCAGGTCCTCGACGTCCTTCTCGGACAGCGCGGGCACGTTCACGGCCGTGCCGGGCAGGTTGATGCCCTTGTGGTCGGAGATGACACCGCCCTCGATGACGATCGTCCTGACCCGGCAGCCCTCGACGTCCAGCACCTTCAGCTCGACGTTGCCGTCGTTGATCAGTACCTGGTCGCCGCGGGAGACATCACCGGGCAGACCCTTGTAGGTCGTCCCGCAGATCGTCCGGTCGCCCGGGACGTCCTCGGTGGTGATGGTGAACTCGTCACCGCGCATCAGCTCGACGGGACCCTCGGCGAAGGTCTCCAGCCGGATCTTCGGGCCCTGGAGGTCGGCGAGGACGCCGATGGCCCTGCCCGTCTCCTTGGCGGCGGCACGGACCCTGTCGTACCTGCCCTGGTGCTCGGCGTGCGAGCCGTGGCTGAAGTTGAAGCGGGCCACGTTCATGCCGGCTTCGATCAGGGCGACGAGCTGCTCGTGGGAGTCGACCGCGGGGCCGAGAGTACAGACGATTTTGGAACGGCGCATGGGGCGATCCTATCGGTTTGTTTCGCTCCGGAATATTCCGTCTGGCGGAAGGTACACATGAGGAAGCGGCTGCTCAATTGCGCTTTCCGATCAGTGCATAGGTCTGTGTGGCGATCTCCATTTCCTCGTCCGTCGGTACCACGGCGACCGCGACCCGCGCACCCTCGGGCGAGACCAGCCGCGGCCCGGCGCCGCGCGCGCCGTTGCGCTCGGCGTCGACCTCCAGGCCCAGCCCCGCCAGGCCCGCCACGGCCGCCTCCCGCACCGGTGCGGCGTTCTCGCCGACCCCGGCGGTGAACGCCACCGCGTCCACCCGGCCGAGAACGGCGTAATAGGCGCCGATGTACTTCTTCAGACGGTGAATGTAGATGTCGAACGCGAGCTTCGCCTCTTCGTCGCCCGCGTCGACCCGGCGGCGGATCTCGCGCATGTCGTTGTCACCGCACAGGCCGACCAGACCGCTCTTCTTGTTGAGAAGAGTGTCGATCTCGTCGACGGACATTCCGCCGACGCGCGTCAAATGGAAGATGACGGCCGGGTCCATGTCTCCCGACCGGGTACCCATCACGAGCCCTTCCAACGGGGTCAGCCCCATCGAGGTGTCCACGCACTTCCCGCCCCGCACCGCCGAGGCCGACGCCCCGTTGCCCAGGTGCAGCACGATGACGTTCACGTCCTCGGGCGCCTTCCCGAGCAGCCGGGCCGTCTCCCGGGACACGTACGCGTGCGAGGTGCCGTGGAAGCCGTAGCGGCGGATCCGGTGCTCGTCGGCGGTCCGCACGTCGATCGCGTAGCGGGCGGCGGACTCCGGCATCGTGGTGTGGAAGGAGGTGTCGAAGACGGCGACCTGCGGCAGGTCCGGGCGCAGCGCCATCGCGGTGCGGATGCCCGTCAGGTTGGCCGGGTTGTGCAGCGGGGCGACCGGGATGAGCCGTTCGATCTCGGCGAGGACCGCTTCGTCGATGACGGTCGGCTCGGTGAAGTGCATCCCGCCGTGCACCACCCGGTGCCCTATCGCGGCCAGTGCGGGGGAGTCGAGCCCCAGCCCGTCGGCGCCCAGCTCCTCGGCCATCGCCTTCAGTGCGGCCTCGTGGTCCGCGACCGGTCCGGTCCGCTCCCTGGGCTCCCCGCCCGACGCCGCCGGCGTGTGCCGGACCAGTGAGGTCCGCTCGCCGATCCGCTCGACCAGGCCGGACGCGAGCCGGCTGCCGTCGCTCATCTCCAGCAGCTGGTACTTCACCGACGAGGAGCCGGAGTTGAGGACGAGGACACGGGAAGGAGGGGCCGAGCGCAGCTCGTCGGGCAGGGTGGTGGCGGGCGACGGGTGGGGACTCACTGGGTGGCTGCCTTCTCGCTCGGGGCCGGGGCGGCGGGGGACTGGGCCTGGATGGCCGTGATGGCGACGGTGTTCACGATGTCCTGGACGAGGGCGCCCCGGGACAGGTCGTTGACCGGCTTGCGCAGACCCTGGAGCACCGGGCCGACCGCGACCGCCCCGGCCGAGCGCTGCACGGCCTTGTAGGTGTTGTTGCCGGTGTTCAGGTCGGGGAAGATCAGCACGGTCGCCTGGCCGGCGACCTCGGAGTCCGGCAGCTTGGTCGCCGCGACCGACGGCTCCACGGCCGCGTCGTACTGGATCGGCCCCTCGATCCTGAGGTCCGGGCGGCGCGCGCGGACCAGCTCGGTCGCCTCGCGCACCTTGTCGACGTCGGCGCCGGAGCCGGACGTGCCCGTCGAGTACGACAGCATCGCGATCCGCGGCTCCACCCCGAACCGCGCGGCCGTGACCGCCGACTGCACGGCGATGTCGGCGAGCTGCTCGGCGTCCGGGTCGGGGTTGACCGCGCAGTCGCCGTAGACCAGGACCCGGTCGGCCAGGCACATGAAGAACACCGAGGAGACGATGGAGGCGTCCTCACGGGTCTTGATGATCTCGAAGGCCGGCCGGATGGTCGCGGCCGTGGAGTGCACCGAGCCGGACACCATGCCGTCGGCGAATCCCTCCTGCACCATCAGCGTGCCGAAGTAGTTCACGTCCGAGACGACGTCGTAGGCCAGCTCGACGCTGACGCCCCGGTGCGCGCGCAGGGCAGCGTACTTCTCGGCGAAGGCGTCCCGCAGCTCGGATTCGGCCGGGTCGATCAGCTGGGTGTCGCCGAGGTCGATACCCAGGTCGGCGGCCTTCTTGCGGATGCGGTCGACCGGCCCGAGCAGGGTGAGGTCGCACACGCCCCGGCGCATCAGCACCTCGGCCGCGTGCAGCACCCGCTCCTCGTCGCCCTCGGGCAGGACGACCCGCCTGAGGTCGGAACGGGCCTGCTCGAGCAGCTTGTGCTCGAACATCATCGGCGTCACCCGGTCGCTGCTGGGTGCGGAGACCCGCCGGGTGAGTTCGGCGGTGTCGGCGTACCGCTCGAAGAGGCCCAGCGCGGTCTCCGCCTTGCGCGGGGTGGCCGCGTTCAGCTTCCCCTCCAGGGAGAACAGCTGCTCGGCGGTGGGGAAGCTGTTGCCGGGCACCGACAGCACGGGGGTGCCGGGAGCGAGCCGGGCGGCGAGGGTGAGGATGCGGTCGCCGGGCACCTCGTCCAAGGTGAGCAGCACGCCGGCTATCGGCGGGGTGCCGGCGCTGTGCGCGGCCAGCGTGCCGACGACCAGGTCGGAACGGTCGCCCGGGGTGACGACCAGGCAGCCGGGGGTCAGGGCGGCGAGGAGGTTGGGCAGCATGGCGCCGCCGAAGACGAAGTCCAGGGCGTCGCGGGCCAGTCCGGAGTCGTCGCCGAGCACCACCTTCGCGCCGAGGGTGTGGGCGACCTGGGCCACCGTGGGGGCGGCGAGCGCGGGTTCGTCGGGAACGACGTAGCAGGGCACGGGCAGCCGGGGGGCGAGCCGCTCGGCGATCTCGTCGCGGTCCTCGCGGGCGACCCGGTTGACCACCATGGCGAGCACGTCGCAGCCCAGGGTGTGGTAGGCGCGGTAGGCGTTGCGGGTCTCGTCGCGCACCGACTCGGAGGTCTGCCTGCGGCCGCCCACGACCGGGATCACCGAGGCGCCGAACTCGTTGGCCAGGCGGGCGTTCAGGGACAGCTCGTCCGGGAACTGGGTGTCGGCGTAGTCGGTGCCGAGGACGAGGACGACGTCGTACTCGCGGGCGACCAGGTGGAACCGGTCGACCAGCGTCGACACCAGCTCGTCGGGGCCGCGTTCGGCCTGCAGGGCGGACGCCTCCTGGTAGTCCATGCCGTAGACGGTCGCCGGGTCCTGGGTGAGCCGGTAGCGGGCACGCAGCAGCTCGAAGAGGCGGTCCGGACCGTCGTGCACCAGGGGACGGAAGACGCCCACCCGGTCGACCTGCCGGGTCAGGAGTTCCATCACTCCCAGTTCGACGACCTGGCGGCCGTCGCCACGGTCGATACCGGTGACGTACACACTGCGGGTCACGCGTGCTCCGTTTCGTCGGGGTCTCGCGGTGCTTCGGGCCCTGCGGACCGGGGCCCTCCCGGTGCCGGCCGGCACCCGCCCGCCGGGGCGGGCGAATCCTCCTCGACAGTACCTCCGGCGCAGGTGGGGGTGCCCGCCCGAGGGGCCGGGCACGAGACCGGGACACGCGGCGGGAACGGGGCGGCCGGGACGTGCCCTCGAGAGAGCCGGGGACGGAGGACGGGACGGCGGCGGGACGGGGAGGGACGGGGGAGCCGGGACCCGGGGAAGGGACGGGGCCGCGATGCGTCGGGCGGCATGGAACAATCGGAGACGGCTCACCGGTATCCCCAGCGACCAGGAGACGACTGCACGATGCGTATCGGAGTTCTCACCGCAGGCGGCGACTGCCCCGGCCTGAACGCAGTGATCCGGTCGGTCGTGCACCGAGCGGTCGACAATTACGGCGACGAGGTCATCGGCTTCGAGGACGGCTACGCGGGCCTGCTCGACGGCCGCTACCGCACCCTCGACCTCGACGCGGTCAGCGGCATCCTGGCCCGCGGCGGCACCATACTCGGCTCCTCCCGGCTGGAGCGCGACCGGCTCCGCGAGGCCTGTGAGAACGCCTCGGACATGATCCGCGACTTCGGCATCGACGCGCTCATCCCGATCGGCGGCGAGGGCACGCTCACCGCGGCGCACATGCTGTCGGAGGCCGGCCTGCCGGTGGTCGGCGTGCCGAAGACGATCGACAACGACATCTCCTCCACCGACCGCACCTTCGGCTTCGACACCGCCGTCGGCGTCGCCACCGAGGCGATGGACCGGCTCAAGACCACCGCCGAGTCCCACCAGCGGGTCATGGTCGTCGAGGTCATGGGCCGGCACGCGGGCTGGATCGCCCTGGAGTCCGGCATGGCCGCCGGCGCCCACGGCATCTGCCTTCCCGAACGGGCCTTCGACCCGGCCCGGTTGGTGAAGATGGTCGAGGAACGCTTCGCCCGCGGCAAGAAGTTCGCGGTGATCTGCGTCGCCGAGGGCGCCCATCCCGCCGACGGCACCATGGACTACGGCAAGGGCAAGATCGACAAGTTCGGCCACGAGCGCTTCCAGGGCATCGGCACGGCCCTGGCCCACGAGCTGGAGCAGCGCCTCGGCAAGGAGGCCAGGCCGGTCATCCTCGGCCACATCCAGCGCGGCGGCACACCGACCGCGTACGACAGGGTGCTCGCCACGCGCTTCGGGTGGCACGCGGTGGAGGCCGCGCACCAGGAGCGGTTCGGCCGGATGACCGCGCTGCGCGGGACCGACGTCGTGATGGTCCCGCTCGCGGAGGCCGTCACCGAACTGAAGACGGTCCCGAAGGACCGCATGGACGAGGCCGAGTCGGTCTACTGACGGGCGGCCCCGCCCGCCCTGTCCGACGACCTCCGCGCCGGGGCCGTGCCCGAGGCATCGCCCCGGCGTGCGGCCCTGCGCGTTCTGGCCGGCCCCGGCGTACGGCCGGCCCTACGGGCCCGTCACCCACCGGTACTGCAACTCGGGCCGCCCCACGGTCCCGTACTGGGGGCGCCGGCCCGCGCGGCCCGCGTCCACCAGATGCTCCAGGTAGCGGCGGGCGGTGATGCGGGAAATGCCCACCGCCTCCGCCACCCCGCTGGCCGTCAGGCCCTCGTCGGCGCCGCGCAGGACCAGGGTCACCCGTTCCAGGGTCGGCGCGCTCAGGCCCTTGGGCAGGGCGGCCGGTCCGGGGGCGCGCAGGGCGGCCAGCGCCCGGTCCACCTCGGCCTGGCCGCTGGCCTCGCCCACGGCCGCCCGGAACTCGGCGTACCGCACCAGACGGTCCCGCAGCGTCGCGAAGGTGAACGGTTTCAGCACGTACTGGACGACCCCCAGCGACACGCCCTCGCGCACCACCGTGAGGTCCCGTGCCGAGGTCACCGCGACGACGTCCGCGTGATGCCCCGCGGTCCGCAGTGACCGGGCCAGCTGCAACCCGTGCACATCGGGCAGGTGCAGGTCGAGCAGGAGCAGGTCGACGGGGATGCGCTCCAGCACCCGGCGGGCCTCGGCGCCCGTGGCGGCCTTGCCGACGGCGACGAACCCCGGCACCCGGCCGACGTACATCACGTGGGCGTCGGCGGCGACGGGGTCGTCCTCCACCACCAGGACACGGATGGGCGGCCTGCCGGTCATGCCGTGCCTCCCGTGCCCGAGCCCGCCATCGAGCCGTTAGCGACCGCACGGCCCGCGGTGGCGGCCCGCAGCGGAAGGCGTACCTCGAAGCGGGCACCGCCGTCCTCCTCCGACGTCACCGTCAGCGTGCCGCCGTGCCGGTTCACCGCCTGCCGTACCAGCGCCAGGCCCAGCCCGCGCCCGCCCGGCCCCGACGGCTTGGTCGTGAAGCCCTGCTCGAAGACCGCCTCGGTGTGGTCCGGGTCCACGCCCGGACCGGTGTCGGACACCCGGAGGATCAGCTCCGCGCGGGCGTCGGTGAGGGCGGTGACCGTCACCCGGGGACTGATGCCGCCCAGCGCCGCGTCCACCGCGTTGTCGATCAGGTTGCCCAGGATGGTGACCAGGTCCCGGGCGGGCAGGGTGTCCGGCAGCAGCCCGTCGTCCAGCCGGCTGTCCGGCGTGACCACCAGCTCCACGCCCCGCTCGTTGGCCTGGGCGGTCTTGCCCAGCAGCAGCGCCGCCAGCACCGGTTCGCCCACCGCCGCCACCACCTGGTCGGTGAGCGCCTGGGCCAGTTCCAGCTCGGCGGTCGCGAAGTCCACCGCCTCCTCGGCCCGGCCCAGCTCGATCAGCGAGACGACGGTGTGCAGCCGGTTCGCCGCCTCGTGCGCCTGGGAGCGCAGCGCCTGCGTGAAGCCCCGCTCCGAGTCCAGCTCGCCCGTCAGGGACTGGAGCTCGGTCACATCGCGCAGGGTCACCACCGAACCGCGCCGCTCACCGCCCGACACCGGGGAGGTGTTCACCACCAGCACCCGGTCCGCCGTCAGGTGCACCTCGTCGACCCGCGGCCGGGAGGCGAGCAGCGCGCCCGTCAGAGGTGCCGGAAGGCTGAGTTCCGTGACCGGCCTGCCCACCACGTCCTCCTTCGGCCCCACACCCAGCAGCTCCCTGCCGCCGTCGTTGATCAACGCCACCCTGTACTGCCCGTCCAGCATCAGGAGCCCCTCGCGCACGGCGTGCAGCGCGGCCTGATGGTAGTCGTGCATGTGGCTGAGCTGGGTCGCGTTCATCCCGTGGGTGTGCCGGCGCAGCCGCGCGTTGATCACGTACGTGCCGACCGCGCCGAGCGCCAGGGCGGCGGCCGCGGCCGCGAGCAGGGCGGTCAGCTGGCCCTGCACGCGCTGGCTGATCTCCTCGACCCTGATGCCCGCGCTGACCAGGCCGACGATCCGGTCGCCGTCCAGGACCGGGGCGACCGCGCGCACGGACGGGCCCAGGGTGCCGGTGTACGTCTCGGTGAAGGTGTGGCCCCGGAGGGCGGCAGCGGTGTGGCCGCGGAAGGGCAGGCCGATCTGGTCCGGGTCGGGATGGGTCCAGCGGATGCCCCGCGGATCCATGATCGTGACGAAGTCGATGTCGGTGTCGCGCACCACCGCCAGCGCGTACGGCTGGAGCGTCGCCGAGGGATCGGCCGTACGGATCGACTCCCGCACCGAGGGCGAGTCCGCGATCGACAGGGCCACTCCCGTGGCCTGGTGGCCCGCTGCCTCCTCCGCCTGGCTGCGGTCGCCGACGTAGCTGAACAGCGCGTACCCCACCACGAGGACCGCTATCAGCACCGCCTGCATGGCGAAGAGCTGGGCCGCGAGGCTGCGGGGTCTGGGGAGGGCGAAGCGCATCCCGACAGTGTGCATCTCCGGCAGCGTGAACTAAATGAACGGAAGGGTGACCGCGCTCACAAGGCAGGACATAGTCACGGCTGTCCCCAACCCCCATCCCCCGGACGTGAGCCGCACGCCGGTGATGCCGACGTCGTCAAGGAGGCCGCCGTGACCAGCACAGCCGATACGGCACCTGCCGCTCCCGAAGTGAAGCGGGACCGCACGCACTATCTCTACATCGCGGTGATCATCGCGGTCGCCCTCGGCATCGCCGTCGGTCTGATCGCACCCGACTTCGCGGTCGAGCTGAAGCCGATCGGCACCGGGTTCGTGAACCTGATCAAGATGATGATCTCGCCCATCATCTTCTGCACCATCGTGCTGGGCATCGGCTCCGTCCGGAAGGCCGCCAAGGTCGGCGCCGTCGGCGGTATCGCCATGGTCTACTTCCTGATCATGTCGCTGGTCGCGCTCGGCATCGGCCTGGTGGTCGGCAACATCCTCGACCCCGGGACGGGCCTCGCGGTCACCGACGCGGTCAAGGAGACCGGTCAGGCCCAGGTCGACGCGGAGGCCAAGGACACCACCGAGTTCCTGCTCGGCATCATCCCGACCACGATGGTCTCCGCCTTCACCCAGGGCGAGGTCCTGCAGACCCTGCTGATCGCCCTGCTGTGCGGCTTCGCGCTGCAGGCCATGGGCAAGGCCGGCCAGCCGGTCCTGCGCGGCATCGAGCACATCCAGCGGCTGGTCTTCCGGGTCCTCGCCATGATCATGTGGGCCGCCCCGGTCGGTGCGTTCGGTGCCATGGCCGCGGTCACCGGCTCCGCCGGCGTGGACGCGCTGAAGAGCCTCGCGGTGCTGATGCTCGGCTTCTACATCACCTGTGTGCTGTTCATCTTCGTGGTGCTCGGTACGCTGGTGCGGATCGTCGCGGGTCTGAACGTCTGGAGCCTGTTCAAGTACCTCGGCCGTGAGTTCCTGCTGATCCTGTCCACGTCCTCGTCCGAGTCGGCGCTGCCGCGGCTCATCGCGAAGATGGAGCACCTGGGCGTCAGCAAGCCGGTGGTCGGCATCACCGTCCCGACCGGTTACTCCTTCAACCTCGACGGCACCATGATCTACATGACCATGGCCTCGCTGTTCATCGCCGACGCCCTGGGCACGCCGATGTCGATCAGCGAGCAGATCCCGCTGCTGCTCTTCCTGCTGGTCGCCTCGAAGGGCGCCGCCGGTGTCTCCGGTGCGGGCCTGGCGACGCTGGCCGGCGGTCTGCAGTCGCACAAGCCGGCCCTGGTGGACGGCATCGGCCTCATCGTCGGCATCGACCGTCTGATGAGCGAGGCCCGCGCCCTGACCAACTTCGCGGGCAACGCGGTCGCCACGGTGCTGATCGGCACCTGGACCAAGGAGATCGACAAGGAGCGGGTGAACCAGGTCCTCTCCGGTGCCGCGCCCTTCGACGAGGCCACCCTGCTGGACGACCACGGCGACGACGGCCCCGCCGACCGCGCCGAGGTCCCCGGAGCGGGCGAGAAGGAACTCGCCAAGGCCTGACGGGGCTGTTTCCTCCTGCTGCACAAGCGCTGCCCCACCAGCGCTTTCCCCGCCGCCGAGCGGCCGGACTCCTTCCCCCGTGAGTCCGGCCGCTCGGCCCTTTTCGCTCTCCCGTCCCGTCCCGTCCCGTCCCACCGCGCCCGGCCTTGCCCTGACGCCGACGTCAAGGCGTACGTTCACCGGCATGCGAATCGGCGAGCTGGCCGCACGCGCCGGGACCACCACGCGGACGCTGCGGTACTACGAGTCACGGGGACTGCTGCCCGCACGGCGTACGGGCAACAACCACCGGACGTACGACGAGGACGACCTGAAGCTGCTGCGGCAGATCCGGACGCTCCAGGACTTCGGGTTCGGGCTGGAGGAGACCCGGCCGTTCGTGGAGTGCCTGCGGGCCGGGCACCCCGAGGGCGACTCGTGCCCCGCCTCGCTCGCGGTCTACCGGCGCAAGCTGGACGAACTCGACGCGCTCATCGGCGAGCTGCGGGCCGTACGGGCGGGCGTCGGGGCGCAGCTGGCGCGGGCGGAACGGGCGCGGGACGAGCTGGCCACCGACGCTGAGGTTCCGGGGGGTCCGGAACCGGTGTGTGAACTGGGAGGGCGGCACGGATGAGCAGGGCGAAAGGTGTGACCGAGGTGACCGACGCGGACTTCGCGACGGAGGTGATCGGGGCCGAACTGCCGGTGCTGGTGGAGTTCACCGCCGACTGGTGTCCGCCGTGCCGACAGATGGCGCCGGTGCTGAGCGCGCTCGCCGCCGAGCAGGGTGAGCGGCTGAAGGTCGTGCAGCTGAACGTGGACGCCAACCCGGCCACCACCAACGC
Source organism: Streptomyces sp. NPDC085927 (assembly GCF_044540975.1). Taxonomy (NCBI): domain Bacteria; kingdom Bacillati; phylum Actinomycetota; class Actinomycetes; order Kitasatosporales; family Streptomycetaceae; genus Streptomyces; species Streptomyces sp. NPDC085927. The sequence goes on along the minus strand of NZ_JBITSN010000001.1, from coordinate 7,134 downwards.
GTACAAGGTGCTGTCGATGCCGACGTTCATGGTGTTCCGGGACGGGGAACCGCTGCGGTCGATGGTGGGCGCCAGGCCCGGGCGGCGGCTGCTGGAGGAACTGGGCGAGGTGATCTGAGCCGCCCCCGGCGCGGGCGGTCGGCACCGGCAGCCGGCACCGTACAAAAGAAACCCCCGGACGCAATTGCGTCCGGGGGTTTCTTTTGCGTATATTCGTTGACTCGCGACTTCAATAGGATTGAATCGCGGAGAAGTTCAGTGAGCACAGTATATCCGGGCGGGAGCCGAATTGTCAAACAGCGAATATCCGGACCGTGAATTCCGACAGGAACAGGAATTCATCGACGGACTGTACGCACGCGTGGACGCCCTGCGCGGTGACACCGAGGTGTCCCTCACGGACGCGCTCGGACAGGGCAACACGCCCATGCAGGCCAGGCTGGAGCGGGACATCCTCGTCGCCGAGCGGTCCGGGCTGCTCGCGGCGCTGAACGCGGTGGACGGGTCGCTGTGCTTCGGCCGGATCGACCTCTCCTCGGGCGCCACCCACCACATCGGCCGGATCGGACTGCGCGCCGACGACGCAGAGCGCACCCCCGTCCTCATCGACTGGCGCGCCGACGTCGCCCGCCCGTTCTACCTGGCCACCGGCCACACCCCGATGGGACTGAGGCGCCGCCGGCACATCACCTCCGAGGGGCGCACGGTCACCGCCCTGCACGACGAGATCCTCGACCTCGGCGACGAGACCCGTACCGGCCACGAGGACCCGACCGGCGACGCCGTGCTGCTCGCCGCGCTCAACTCCGCGCGCACCGGCCGCATGGGCGACATCGTCCGCACCATCCAGGCCGACCAGGACCGCATCATCCGCGCCCCGCACCGCGGCGTGCTGGTGGTCGAGGGCGGCCCCGGCACCGGCAAGACCGCCGTGGCCCTGCACCGCGCCGCCTACCTCCTCTACGAGCACCGCGAGCTGCTGGCCCGCCGCGCCGTCCTGATCGTCGGCCCCAACCCGGCGTTCCTCGGCTACATCGGCGAGGTGCTGCCCAGCCTCGGCGAGACCGGAGTGCTGCTCGCGACCGTCGGCGAGCTGTTCCCCGGCGTGAGGACCACCCGGGCGGACACCCCCGGGGCCGCCGCCGTGAAGGGCCGGGCCGCCATGGCCGACGTCCTCACCGAGGTGGTCCGCAGCCGGCAGACGCTGCCCGACCCGGTGATCACCATCGAGCACGACCGCGAGATCCTCATGCTGGACGACGGCCTGGTGCGGGTCGCCCGCGAACGCACCCGCGCCGCCAAGCTGCCGCACAACGCGTCCCGCGAGTACTTCGAGGGCCACATCCTCAACGCGCTCACCGACATGGTCGCCGAACGCATCGGCACCGACCCGTACGACGGCAGCAATCTGCTCGACCCCAGCGACATCACCCAGATCCGCGACGAACTCGCCGAGAACCCCGAAGTGTGGTCCGCCATCGACCGGTTGTGGCCCCGGATCACCCCGCAGCGGCTGATCGCCGACTTCCTCGCCGCCCCCGAGGAGTTCCTGCCGGCCGAGGACGCCGCCGCCGTACGCCGCCCGGTGACCCGGCACTGGACCGTCGCCGACGTACCGCTGCTCGACGAGGCCGCCGAACTCCTCGGCGAGGACGACCGGTGGGTGCGCGAGCGGGCCGACCGGGAGCGGCGGACGCAGATCGCGTACGCCCAGGGCGTCCTGGACGTGTCGTACGCGTCGCGGACCTTCGAGTTCGAGGACAAGGAGGAGGGCGACCCCGAGTCCTCCGAGGTGCTGTCCGCGCACGACATCATCGACGCGGAACGCTTCGCCGAGCGGCACGAGGAGGAGGACCACCGCAGCGCCGCCGAACGGGCCGCCGCCGACCGCACCTGGGCGTTCGGCCACATCATCGTCGACGAGGCGCAGGAACTGTCGCCGATGGCCTGGAGGCTGCTGATGCGGCGCAGCCCGACCCGCTCGATGACCCTGGTCGGCGACCCGGCGCAGACGTCGGAGGCGGGCGGGGTCGGCTCCTGGGAGGACATCCTCGCCCCGTACGTCGAGGACCGCTGGGAGCACACCCGGCTCGGCGTCAACTACCGCACCCCGGCCGAGATCATGAACGTCGCGGCGGCCGTGGTCCGTGCCGAGCATCCCGGTTTCGAGCCGCCCGGCTCGGTCCGCTCCACCGGCGTACGCCCCTGGGCCCGCGCCACCGACGACCTGCCCGGCGCCGTCGCCGAGGCCGTCGCGGAACTCACCGCCGGGCCCCCGGCACCCGAGGACGCGCCCGGACCGGACGGCACCCCGCCGGGCCGGCTCGCCGTCATCGCCCCGCGCGACCTGCACCACGCCCTGGCCGCCCGGCTGGACGGGGTCACGGCGGGTGCCGAACCGGACCTGACGCAGAGGGTCGTGCTGCTCGACCCGCGGCAGGCCAAGGGCCTGGAGTTCGACTCCGTCCTCGTGGCCGAACCGGGGCGCTACGGCACCAGCGACCTGTACGTGGCGCTGACCCGCGCCACCCAGCGGCTCGGCGTCCTGCACACCGAGCCGCTGCCGAAGCCGCTGGCCGACACCCTGGCGTAGCGCCGGCGCCAGTGCCGGCGCCCGCCGGTCAGGCCGGGCGCAGCCAGACCGTCGCCAGGGGTGGCAGGGTCAGCCGGATGCTCGCCGGGAACCCGTGCCGCCCCTGCGGCTCCGGCTTGACCGGGTCGGGCCCGCCCACGTCGCCGCCGCCGTAGCGGGCCGCGTCGGTGTTCAGGACCTCGTGCCAGGCGGGCACGTCGTCCGGGACGCCGATCAGGTAGTCGTGCCGGACCACGGGGGCGAAGTGGGACACGGCGAGCAGCGGAGTGCCGTCCCGGTCGTACCGCAGGAACGCGATCACGTTGTCCTCGGCCGCGTCCCCGGCCACCCACCGGAAACCGGAGGGTTCGGTGTCCAGCCGCCACAGCGCGGGGGTGTCCCGGTACACGGTGTTGAGGTCGCGCACCAGGTCGCGCACCCCGCGGTGGTCGGCCTCGGCACCGTAGGCCGGGTCCAGCAGCCACCAGTCCGGTCCGTGCTGCTCGGACCACTCGGCGCCCTGCGCGAACTCCTGGCCCATGAACAGCAGTTGCTTGCCGGGATGGGCCCACATGAAACCGAGGTAGGCGCGCAGGCCGGCGCGCTGCTGCCACCAGTCGCCGGGGAGCTTCGACACCAGCGACCGCTTGCCGTGCACGACCTCGTCGTGGGAGATCGGCAGCACGTAGTTCTCGCTGTAGGCGTACACCATCGAGAACGTCATCTCGTGGTGGTGGTACGTGCGGTGGACCGGCTCGTGGCTCATGTACTGCAGGGAGTCGTGCATCCAGCCCATGTTCCACTTCAGCCCGAAGCCGAGCCCGCCGAAACCGCTCGGGCCCTCGTGATGGGTGGCACGGGTGACGCCGTCCCAGGCCGTGGACTCCTCCGCGACCGTCACCACGCCGGGCACCCTGCGGTACACCGTCGCGTTCATCTCCTGCAGGAACGCCACCGCGTCCAGGTTCTCCCGGCCGCCGCGTTCGTTCGGCGTCCACTGGCCGGGCTCGCGCGAGTAGTCGAGGTACAGCATGGAGGCGACGGCGTCCACGCGCAGCCCGTCGATGTGGAACTCCTCGCACCAGTACAGGGCGTTGGCCACCAGGAAGTTGCGCACCTCGCGCCGCCCGAAGTCGAACTCCAGGGTCCCCCAGTCGGGATGGGCGGCCCGCAGCGGATCCGCGTGCTCGTACAGCGGCCGTCCGTCGAACTCGGCCAGCGCCCACTCGTCCCGCGGGAAGTGCGCCGGCACCCAGTCCATGATCACCCCGATCCCGGCCCGGTGCAGGGCGTCGACCAGGTACTTGAAGTCGTCCGGGGTGCCGAGGCGGGCCGTGGGCGCGTAGAAACCGGTGACCTGGTAGCCCCAGGACGGGCCGTAGGGATGCTCGGCGACCGGCATCAGCTCGACGTGCGTGAAACCGAGGTCCTTGACGTACGCGGGCAGCTGCTCCGCCAGTTGGCGGTACGTCAGCCCCGGTCGCCACGACGGCAGGTGCACCTCGTACACCGAGAACGGCGCCTCGTGCACGGGCACTTCGGCACGGCGCGCCAGCCACTCGGCATCCCTCCACGCGTACCGCGAGGACGTGACGACGGACGAGGTGGCCGGCGGGACCTCCGTGCGCCGCGCCATCGGGTCGGCGCGCAGGGTCTTCGAACCGTCGGGCCGGGTGATCTCGAACTTGTACAGCTCGCCCTCCCCGACCCCCGGCACGAACAGCTCCCACACCCCACAGGAGCCCAGCGACCGCATGGGGTACCCGGTGCCGTCCCAGAAGTTGAAGCCGCCCGCCACCCGCACCCCGCGCGCGTTCGGCGCCCACACCGCGAACCGGGTGCCGGTCACCCCCTGGTGGGTCATGGGGTGCGCGCCGAGCGCCGTCCACAGTTCCTCGTGCCGTCCCTCGCCGATCAGATGCAGATCCAGCTCGCCGAGCGTGGGCAGCAGCCGGTACGCGTCCTCGACCTCCCGCACCGTCCCCTCGTACGCCACGAGCAGCCGGTACGCCGGGGCCTCCCGCAGCGGCAGCAGCGCCGAGAAGAACCCGCCCCCGTCGTCGTGCAGCTCGACGGTGAGGCCCCCGGACACCACGGTGACGGCCAGGGCGTACGGCTTGAACGCCCGGAAGACGACCCCGCCGGGCACCGGGTGCGCGCCCAGCACCGCGTGCGGATCGTGGTGCGTGCCGTCCAGCAGCCGCTCCCGGTCGGCGGGGCCGAGAGCGGGGGAGACCGCGAGCTCTGCCTCCGGCGGGGCGGGCTGCCCGGCCGCCGGGCGCGTCCCGGAGGCCCGCACCTGCACGGCCCCGGCCTTCTTCGTCTTGCCCTGTTTCGAAGCGCCCTTCTTCGTGGCGCCCTTCTCGGGTATCGCCTCGGCCGCCTCGGCTGCCGCGACTGCCGCGGGTTTCTTCTTCCGCGCGGCCGTCGGCGGCTCGGCGGGCCGCTGCTCGGCCGGCTGCTCCGGATGCGAACCGCTGGACTCGGGGCGGGGGGTCACGGACGGAGCCTCCTGAGGGAAGGTCGGGTGGGTCGGGTCAGGTCCGGTCGGGTCCGGCGAGTCTGCGCACCGCCGCCAACGGGACCGGAAGCCACTGAGGCCGGTGCCGGGCCTCGTACAGCACCTCGTAGACGGCCTTGTCCGTCTCGTACGCACGCAGCATCACGGGATCGGTGCGCGGATCCGTGCCCGCCGCCTCCGCGTAGCCGGAGCAGTACGCCGCCCGGCAGTGCTCGGCCCAGTCCGGCTGCGGCGGGTCCGCGGAGCGGGCCGCGTAGTCGAAGGACCGCAGCATGGCGGCCACGTCCCGGACCACGGGCTGCGGCATCCGCCGCTCGGTGAGCGGCCGGGCCGGTTCGCCCTCGAAGTCGATCAGCGACCACTTGCCGGCCGGGGACCGCAGGCACTGGCCGAGATGCAGATCGCCGTGGATCCGCTGGGCGGTCCAGGTCTGCCCCTCGGCGGCCAGGTCCTCCAGGGCGGTGTACGCCGAGCCGAGACCGGTCGCGTACGGCCGCAGCGCTGGCACCGCCCGGACGGCCGCCGCCAGCCGCTCGGTCATGCCGGCGACCATGGTCCGCAGCCGGCTGTGGCCCAGGGTGACCGTGGGCAGCGCGCGGGCCAGCGCGGTGTGCACCTCGGCGGTGGCCCGCCCCAGCGCCCGTGCCTCGGCGACGAAGTCCTCGCCCTTGGCCAGCTCCCGCAGTGCCAGCTCCCACCCGTCCGTCGCGCCCTGCACGAACGGCTGGAGCACGCCCAGCACATGGGTCTCGCCGGGATCGGCCGGGTCAGGGTCCGCGACCAGCCACGCCGTGGGCGGCGGCACCCGCGGGCAGCCCTCGCGGGCCAGCGCCAGCGGCAGCTCCAGATCGGGGTTGATCCCGGGCACGATCCGGCGCAGCAGCTTCAGGATGAACGTATCTCCGTAGACGACGGACGAGTTCGACTGCTCGACCGTCATCAGGCGCGGCACCAGACCGGGCCGGATCTCCTGCCCCGGGTCCCGCTCGAAGCGCAGCCCGCCGATCCGGGCCCGGCTCCGCAGGGCCTCCAGGAGCAGTTCGGCGGGCCGGGCGTCGTGCAGGGCCTCGTAGACCGTCCGTCCGGCGAGCGGGCCCCCGCTCACATGCCCGATCAGCGCGGGCGCCAGCCGGGGCGGCAGCGCCTCGCGCACGCCGATCAGCAGCTGGTAGCAGTCGCCGGGGTGGGCCCCTCCGCCCCCAGGGGCGGAGGAGCCGAACGGGCCGGACGGGTCAGGCTGGTGAGCACGGACGAGCAGGTGGTAGAGGCCCAGCCTGGCACCGGGCGGCAGCAGCTCGGTGGCTGCGACCAGGGTGAACCCGGTGACCGGGCGTCCCTTGCCCGCGAACCAGCGTTGTCGCGGCAGCCACTCCCTGAGCAGTGGGTCCAGTGAGGCAAGGAGGCCGGGCGGGGGTGCGACGGTACGTATGACGGCTTCCGGCATGGAGTCGCGTCCTTTCCCCGGGTCGTCGGGGTGTTACTGATGCGTGCCCCGGGCGGGGCGGGAGAAACCGCCCCGCCCCGGGTTCTACGCGGCGTCCCTGCGGAGCCGGAACCAGTAGAAGCCGTGGCCTCCCAGGGTCAGCAGATACGGCAGTTCACCCACGGCCGGGAAGCGCACCCCGCCGAACAGCTCGACCGGATGACGTCCCTCGAAGGCGCTCAGATCGAGCTCGGTGGGCTGCGCGAAACGGGAGAAGTTGTTGACGCAGAGCACCAGGTCGTCCTCGTACTCCCGCAGGAAGGCGAGGACGGCGGGATTCGTCGACGGCAGTTCGGTGTAGGTGCCCAGGCCGAAGGCGGGGTTCTGCTTGCGGATCTCGATCATCCGGCGGGTCCAGTGCAGCAGCGACGACGGGGAGGCCATGGACGCCTCGACGTTGGTGACCTGGTAGCCGTGGACCGGATCCATGATCGTGGGCAGGAACAGCCGCCCCGGGTCCGACGACGAGAAGCCGGCGTTGCGGTCGGGGGTCCACTGCATGGGGGTGCGGACCGCGTCGCGGTCGCCGAGCCAGATGTTGTCGCCCATGCCGATCTC